>NZ_JBQKED010000007.1:0-80080 GCF_052121495.1 Faecalimonas sp. LCP19S3_D12
CGTGATTTGTAGTATACCGAGTTCCCTACAAGAAGAATTATAAAGAAAAAATAAGCTCAGGGAAACATTTTCATTACGTTTTGTGCCTGAGCGAAGCGAAAGGAATGGATAAAACGATGAAAGATTATATTGTAAGAGCAACAGCGGCAAATAACCAGATCAGAGCGTTTGCTGCGACAACAAGAGATGTTGTGGAGACTGCAAGACAGAATCACAATACAAGCCCGGTGGCAACGGCGGCACTCGGACGACTGTTGACCGGGGGAGCCATGATGGGAACCATGATGAAAAACGAAAAGGATCTGCTGACGATCCAGATCAAATGTGAAGGACCGATCAAAGGTCTTACTGTGACTGCCGATGTAAATGGAAATGTAAAAGGCTATGTGGAGAATCCGGATGTAATGCTTCCGCCAAGCAAAGCCGGAAAGCTTGATGTGGCTGCAGCGCTTGATCTGGGAGTTTTGAGTGTCATCAAAGATATGGGATTGAAAGAGCCATATGTAGGACAGACAATTCTGCAGACGAGTGAGATTGCGGAGGATTTGACTTACTACTTTGCGACATCAGAGCAGGTTCCGTCGTCTGTTGGACTTGGTGTGCTGATGGAAAAAGATAATACTGTCAAACAGGCAGGTGGTTTTATCATTCAGGTCATGCCTTTTGTCGAAGATGCAGTGCTTGATAAACTGGAAGAAAATATTAAAAAAATTGATTCTGTGACAGCAATGCTGGATAAAGGTTACACACCGGAGCAGATTTTAGAGACGGTTCTTGAGGGGATGGATGTAGAATTTACAGATACGGTTCCAACTAGATTTTACTGTAACTGTACAAAAGAAAGAGTAGAAAAAGCGATTGTGAGTATCGGGAAAAAAGATATTCAGGAGATGATCGATGACGGAAAAGAGATTGAAGTCAACTGCCATTTCTGCAATACGAATTATAAATTTACAGTAGATGAACTGAAAGAGATTATAAAAAGAAGCAGGTAATGAGAGAGGAGGTCCGTTGAGATGAGAGACGGATTTGTAAAAGTGGCTGCGGCAACACTGAACACGAAAGTTGCAGATGTGGAACACAATAAGCGGGAGATCTTTCGTCTGATTGACGAGACAATTGAAAATGGAGCAAAGATTGTAGTGTTTCCGGAGCTTTGTATTACCGGATACACCTGTGGAGACTTATTTTCACAGGACATTTTGCTGAGTCAGTCAGCAAAGGCACTGGAAGAGATTGCCGCTTACACAACAGGAAAAGACGGATTATTTTTTGTCGGTCTCCCATATGTCGTGTGCAATAAGTTGTATAATGTTGCGGCAGCAGTATGCGATGGTGAAGTGATTGGGATGGTAACGAAGACGTTCCTTCCAAACTATAGTGAATTTTATGAAATGCGGCAATTCCAGCCGGGACCTAAAAAGGCAGATTGGATTCCGTATGGGGAGGAAGAGATTCCATTTGGACCGCAGATTTTATTTGCGTGTGAAGAACTTCCGAATTTAGTTGTATCAGCTGAGGTTTGCGAGGATGTGTGGTCTCCGGTTCCGCCGAGTATTCAGGCGGCACTTGCCGGTACAACAATTGTGGTAAACTGCTCTGCAAGCGATGAGACAGTTGGGAAAGATGCGTACCGCAAGCAGCTGATTTCCGGACAGTCTGCAAGACTCATTGCGGGATATGTGTATGCAAATGCAGGAGATGGAGAGTCAACCACAGATGTAGTGTTCGGTGGACACAATATTATCGCTGAAAATGGAAGCATCTTAAGCGAATCAGAACGCTTTATGAATGAGACTATTTACAGTGAGATCGATGTGGATCGAATCGTCAGTGAAAGAAGAAAAAATACGACTTTCCAGATGGAGGAAGACTTAGATCGATTTATTCGTGTTCCATTTTCAATTAAGGTGGAAGATACGAAACTTACAAGAACTTTTGAAAAATTGCCATTTGTGCCGGAGAATGAAAGTCTGAGAAATAGATGCTGTGAAGAATCTTTGATGATTCAGGCGATGGGACTAAAAAAACGTCTGAATCATACTAATTGTAAGAGTGCAGTCGTTGGGATTTCAGGAGGATTGGATTCTACGTTGGCGTTGCTTGTGACGGCAAAGGCGTTTGATTTGCAGGGAATAGACAGAAGCTGCATAGAAGCTGTCACAATGCCTTGCTTTGGAACAACTGACAGAACATACCAAAATGCATGTGTCTTGACGAAAAAGCTTGGGGCAACACTTCGTGAAGTAAATATTCAGGATGCAGTGAGGGTACATTTCCGAGATATCGGTCATTCTGAAGAGAAACATGATGTGACGTATGAAAATGCGCAGGCACGTGAGCGAACACAGGTGCTGATGGACATTGCTAATCAGACAGGCGGAATGGTGATTGGCACAGGGGATATGTCCGAACTTGCGCTTGGATGGGCAACTTACAATGGAGACCATATGTCAATGTACGGGGTAAATTCTTCTGTGCCGAAGACACTGGTTCGACACCTTGTGCAATATTGTGCAGATACTTGTGAAGACAAAGAGTTACAGGAAGTGTTAGTGGATATTTTAGACACGCCGGTAAGTCCGGAGCTCCTTCCGCCAAAAGAAGGGGAAATCGCACAGAAGACAGAAGATCTTGTGGGACCATATGAACTGCATGATTTTTATCTGTATTATATGATGCGATTTGGATATGCACCTTCTAAGATTTATCGTCTTGCAAGACAGACATTTGAAGGAATGTATGACAAGAATACGATTTTAAAATGGCTCAATACATTTTATCGACGATTCTTTGCACAGCAGTTCAAACGTTCCTGCCTGCCGGATGGACCGAAGACAGGAAGTGTTGCACTGTCACCGCGTGGGGATCTTCGAATGCCAAGTGACGCATGCGCGAATATCTGGTTGAGAGATTTGGAAGATATCTGCAATTAGAATTTAAGAATGTAATGAATAAGGACGGGAAATTTTCCCGTCCTTGTTATTATAGAGATAAGTTATATTATAGAGATAAATTATTTTTGTCATACATTGCTGCATCTAATTTTAAATAGTCTTCTTGTGAAATAGAATATACATTATTAGAATCTTTTGTTACACTGATTTCTATAACCTGTTTTTCACCGTAAGTTATATTCTTCATGTTAGCAGAAACTTTGTCATATAAGATTTGGAAAGTCTGTTCAATAATTTCATCTTGAGAAGGAATTGTACCGCTTTCAGCCTGTGCAGTAACAAGTGTTTCAACTTCAGCCTGTGTAGCTTCTAACACACCTTCAAATACCTGAGCAGGTTCAATCTCAACTTCTACTGTGTAATTTTTATCTTTGTCTTCTTTTGCCTCTTTTACAGTGTATTTTGTATTTTTAAACAAGTCAGTGAAAAGTTGCATATATTTTTCAGATAATTCTTCTGAAACACCAACAGCTGTCAACTGTTGTGTGGCAAGCTCTAAGTTTTGGTTATAGGTCTTTTCGGCATCTTCTTTTGTCTGCTTTGTGAGTTTTATATATTCATCAAACTCACCTTTGTACGTTGCGTCCAAACAGGCCTTTGTGTATCCAGATGCGTCAAATTTTTGAAAAGCAGCACATCCGGAAAGAGTTCCCATAATCAGTACCAATAAAGCTACAATCACATTTTTAAATTTTTTCATAAGTTATCCTCCTTATTTTTGGAAAAATTTTTTATAATTTTATCACAGAATTTTCACAATTACTAGTCATTTAATAAAAAAAATGTCGAAAAATAAAAGGAAACTAGTTAAAAACAAACAAATCTATAAATTTAGTTTTCGATAACGATTCAATGCCGCAAATATTTCTTGTCTGCGCGGAAGTGCCATGTTTGTGTTCGGTGCAATGCTGGAAAATCCGTTTTGTTCAAATGTTTGATACAGAGTATCTACTAATGTCTGCAAGTTCTTTTTTCCGTCAATTGCATTACTTTCTAAATGCTTGATGATGTATCCGAGTGCAGTTGTCTGTTCGGAGTCGGCAAGCTGCTCCACGTAGCGCAGATCAATCGTTTCCCGGTTGATTTGTACAGCATCTTTTCCAAGTGTCTTAACCTTGCATTTTCCCTGCGACCGAAATCCAGAATTTGGTTTGGGAATACGTTTGTAATCCGGCACATTAGGAATCGCCAAATGGTCATAATGTGGCAATGGAAAGGCTTTTGCTTCCTGCTTGGCAAAGTCCGTGATATTAAATGGCACGTATTGATCCATCTGCAAAATCAAATCTGCAATATGAAAATAGGATCCAGAGCTTCCGGCTACGATGATGGAAGAAATACCATATTGTTCAAAGAGCATTCGGGCACGCTCAATAAATGGTGTGATTGGTTCTTTGTTGCGGTTGACAACGCGCTGCATCAGTTCGTCGCGGATCATAAAGTTTGTTGCACTGGTGTCCTCATCAATCAGAAACAGTGACGAACCGGTCTCCATCGCCTCGATGACATTGGCAGCCTGTGAAGTACTTCCGCTGGCGTCTTCAGTATAAAAAGAAACAGTATCTTTGCCGTTTGGCAGATTGTTGATAAACATAGAAATATCTGTGTGTTTAATACTGCGCCCGTCTTCTGCACGGAGTTTTACGGCAGTGTCATCTGTGACAACGTACTCTCTGCCGTCACCTGCTATATGATTATAGACACCGAGTTCCAAAGCGTTGAGCAGTGTTGACTTTCCGTGATATCCACCGCCTACAATCAATGTAATTCCTTTTGGGATCCCCATTCCGGTAAGCTCGCCCTTATGTGGAAGAGACATCGTAACTTCAAGAGAAGCAGGAGAAGAAAAAGGCACGGCATCTTTCAGCGGCTGTGGTGAAATACCAGATTCTCTTGGAAGAACCGATCCGTTTGCAACAAAAGCTACGAGGTTTCGTCTTTTTAGCTCGTGACGAATGTATGCCTGATCTTCTGCGAGATCATGGATCTGCTGTAATTTCTGGTGGTTCAATTTTGCATAAAACAAGGTGTTATACACGCAGTTAGGAAGAAAATCAAACAAGATTCGAATGAGCTCTTGTGCATTGATCGTTCGTCCGTTTGCTGGGAATCCGATTTCCATTCGAAGTACAATATCTCCGTTTTTAGGCTGAATTGTGCAGGCAGTACGCTCTAAAATTTCCTGCCTGCATTGGCTGATGGACAATAATCCGCTTTTCCCAGAACCCTTTGCCTTAAAATTATAACGGTCAATCCCCTGGTGAAATTTGCGAGTCAGGCAATCTTGAAGTGCAATCCTTTTTTCATAACTGTCATACAGTATAGATGGAAAACAAGCATCTTTTCCGAGAACACGGATGCTCACTTTGGATGGGGAGGCAAACGGGTCTCCCTGCACGTGGTCGATAGAGAGCACATAGTGGTCGAACTGATAGATACCTTTCGTTTCTTTGTAAGCTGGATAACTTTTACGGTGTATTTGATTTAATAAAGTCTGCAGGGCTGCAGAAGACTGTATAGCCATAATAAAATTCCTTCTTTCTTTTGAAATATATTTATTTTATCAGAGAATAAGAAACGTTTCTAGTTTTTATTTTATTATTTATTTTTTTCTGTTGACAAATGGATGGAATGAGACTATGATAAAGGCACTCGTCTAAGAGCAATTCAATTATTCAAAAGGGATGATCATCCCAAGTATCCAAAACGAGAACAATTTGAAAACGGAAAGGAGGATCGCACAAGAGAAACTATATTAACAGGCAAATTTTAGATTGGAGGAAAAAGTTTGAAAAAAATGAAACGACTTTTTTCATTTGTCTTAATCTGCGCAATTGTTTTTGGTGCACTGAGTGTTTATGCCAAGGACACGAAGAATTCCCCTTCTGTGGAAGAAAAGCTTCGGATGGCCGAGGAAATACGGAAAATTCTGCGAGAGGTAGGAGTCGGCACCGTGGAGGGATGCGACAAAATTTCAAAGCCAGAATTTATAACCAAAAGCAGTATTTATACGCAGGTGTTGGAGGCGAATGTAGGTGCAATTGATATTGTAGATTACAATCAGACTGCGCCGGATGGTGTTCCGTGGGTAGTTTTAGAGCATTGGAACGAAGGGAGATTGGGAGCTAGTAGTGGAGAGTCATTGTACTGTGCAAATCCAACACTTTCGTTTCGTTCGGGCTATAAGACTGCAGTAGATGCTTCAAGGTATTATAATCAGACCACGATTCAGATGATTGCGGCAATGTTTTATTATTATGATCATTATATGTGTGGTGGAATTAGTGATAATTATGGATATCTGCTTAAGCAGTGTGCTGTCTGGTGGGTGTTGAATGAAGTACATCACTGGTATGGCAACGCTGTAATAGAGACTGGTAATGGTGTGAATTGTAATTGGGGACATTTGATTTCAACACATAAAAGTGAATACATGGCAAATGGAATGGTATGGGCAAAAAATAATTATAAGTACTTCCAAGATGCATATGGAACAATTTATGAAGGTTCAGGTCAGCCGTTGAGCAAGTGGGGTGGAACATATAAACCATTTGGAATTGTAAAATTAGAAAAAGAATCGGGGAATCCTATTGTGACAGATCAAAATAGCGGCTATTCTCTGGAAGGTGCAGAATTTGGTGTATATAGCAAGGAATCTTGTTCGGCGGAGGAGCAAGTAGGTATACTTCAAACGGATGCAAATGGAATTTCGAATGAACTCACGTTGTCTGCAGGCACTTATTATGTGAAAGAAATTAGGGCGCCAAAAGGATATGCATTAAATCGAGATATAAAAATGGTGACTGTATCGGCGGGGAGTGAAAGCACTGTGCGGTTTGCAGATGTGCCACAACTTTGCCCAATTAAGGTACTTCTTAAAAAAGTAGATATGAATACAGGGGAAAACAGACCACAAGGAAATGCCACACTGCGCGGAGCGAGATTCACTGTAAAATATTATGATGGATTATGGGGGGAAAATATGGATCCGGCAAAGTTAGGTAAAATACCAAAGCGAACATGGGTGTTTGAGACAGATGAAAATGGACAATGTTCGTATGAAAAGAAGTATCTAGTGTCGGGGGATAAGTTATATGAGAATTTGAATGAACAACCAGGGGTTCCGATTGGGACACTTACGATTCAGGAGACGAAAGCTCCAGAAGGATACTTACTGAATTCGGAAGTATTCGTAAGCCAAATTACAGCAGAGGGAGACGCAGAATGGGTAGACACATATGAGACACCCGTAGTTTCAGAACAAATTTTGAGATTGGATTTGGTTAAAAAGCAGGAAGAGTCGGATATTCCAATTCCAGGAGTAGATTTTGAACATGAAAAGCCAGATGGAACAAAGGAAGTCGTGAAAACGGATGAAAATGGAGAATTGACACTGAAGGGATTACAGTATGGTACACATCGAATACGGGAAATTGCAGTGATGGATGGCTATCTGTTGAATGGGAATGTAATTGAATTTCACGTTGCGTCCAATAACCGTATTCGAATTACATCCAAAATAGACAATACTCTTGGAAAGACAGAAATAGAAGTGACAAAGGAAGGAAATATGATTGTCAAAATGGAAGATCCACTGGCACCGTTTTCTCTTTTGGTTCACAAAGAAAATCAAAAAGGAAAACGTCTGGAAGGAGCAGAGTTTACATTGTACACGGAGAAAACATGTGAGAACGAAGTGATGAAAGGAAAGACAGATGTAAATGGAATTTTAGATTTAAAAGATTTGGAGATTGGAAAGCTATATTATATGAAGGAGACAAAAGCACCAGACGGATATCGTATCCCTACAGATTTATTAGGAAGACCTTTGCTATATGAACTTCGGGTAGAAAGTATTCCGACAGAAGATCGATTTATCTTTTATGTAAATGGAAAAGAATATGATGCATCGGATCAAAATGGCATGTTTACCGTAGGGGGAACGAAAGCAGACAGGGAAATTCATGTGACAGTAATCAATGAAACAGGTATGAAGCTTCCCGATACAGGTTCAAAATGGATGATTCCGATTGTAACAACCGGTGGGGTATTGTGTCTGTTTGCAGTCGGACAGCAAAAAAGAAGAAGGAGAATGGAATCATGAAAAATAAAATAATAAAAGTGATGTGTATTTCGATTTGTATGACCATGTTGTTCGTTTCGGGAGGAGTTGGAACTACGAAAGTGTTGGCATCACGTGAAACAGAAACAAAGAATTGCGATTCTGTAGAGACTCCGACAGGAACAGCTGATTTTGAAAGAGGAAATGCCAGTATCACAATTCGAGGAAATGGTGGACAGTCTCTCCGTGGAAAAATATTTCGTATATATCAGCTCTTTCGCGCAGAAAATGCATCTGGTGGAGAATCTATCCAATATACACTCAATCCAAACTACGAGAAATCAGTGAAAATAGTTGTAGGTAAAGCGCTTAATAAGAATGCAACACAAGTGACAGAGTATGAGGTGATTGATTATATTCAGTCACTGAACAATAATCAGATAGAAGGTGCAGACGCAGAGCAGCGGTTAGAAGGAAGCTATAGTTCCTATCGGTATTTTGTTGAAAAATTGAGAGATCAGATTGTGGAAGATCAGGTGGAGACAGATGTGGTGATGGTAACAGAGACGAGAAAAGATAACTCGATTGTAATCGGAGGGTTAGACTATGGGTACTACATGGCCGATGAGATAAGTAGTGTAAATGGAAGTCATGCCTCCTCGTCTCTTTGTATTGTGACAACAGCGAATCCAGATGCAGATATGAATGTGAAATCTGATTATCCAAGTGTAACAAAAAAGATTCAGGAAGATGACAAAAGAGAATCTATTGGAAATGATGGATGGAATGATATCGCAGACTATGAAATTGGGCAGACTGTTCCGTATAGATATGAATCGAATATTCCAAATATTAATGGTTATAATACGTACTATTATGCCTGGCATGATCGCATGGATGAAGAACTGACATTCCATGAGGATTCTGTCAACATTACAATATATGCGACATCTAGTTCTCAATCAAAATATTACACATTAGGAAGAGATGAATTTCAAGTATTTACAAATCCGGGAAATGAAGAGACATTTAAAATAGAAATCAAAGATCTGAAATTAATCGTAGATCGAGAGTTTGACAGGAAAAATGCGATGAATGAAAATGTATATGGGCAGAAAGTAGTATTGACATATGAAGCAACATTAAATGAGAAAGCGGTGGAAGATACAGGTAGACCCGGATTTGAGAACGATGTACGTTTAGAGTTCTCAAATGATCCAGACTCTAATGGAGAGGGGAGTACAGGATATACTCCGTGGGACACAGTCGTATGTTTTACTTATAAATTGAATGGATTAAAAACGAACGATCAGGGAACAAAATTAGAAGGAGCAAAGTTTCGTTTGTATTCAGATGAAGGGTTAAAGAACGAAGTGTACGTAAAGAAAATAGCATCGGGCTATTGTGTGATCAATCGTGATTTAGCGGGAAATACTGTTCCGAAAGAAGCTGTTGAGATGGAATCAGATCAAAGTGGCAATTTTGTGATTTTTGGTCTAGATAGTGGAACGTACTATCTGAAGGAAACAGAGGCACCGACTGGATACCGTCCACTTCTTGATCCGATCGTATTGGAATTGAAAGCAATTTTCACGGAAGGGCGAAATAGTTATATGAAGGGAGACGGTGGCACCGAAAAAATTTTGAAGAAATTAGAGGCAAATGTATATATAAAAGAATTTTTAGACGGAGCATTGGAAGAACGACACACAGCGCTTGTGACGGATAATAAGGATGGGGCAGTAAACTTAAATATCATTAATACGGCAGGAAAAAAATTACCAGTGACTGGGTCATCAGCTATGCTTTTTTTAGCCGGGACAGGTATATTTTTATTGGCAAGTTCTATCATTTATCGTCATAGAAAATCAGACAATTGTAAAAATCAGTAAATTCAGGTATTGAAAATATGAAACAAAAAATAATAACGGTATTGTGTTTTGTAACTGGATTGTTTCTTTGCTCTTATCCGATTGTGAGTAGTCGAATTGAGCATAATAGGCAGAAAAAAGCGATTGCAACATACAAAAAAGATGTAAAAGAGACAATAGATATGCAATTAGTGTGGGAATCGGCACAATATTATAACGAAATGCTAGCACAGATGCATGGAAAAATTGTGGCGGGAGTGGTGGAAAAAGTGCTTCGTAAGGAACATTATGAAACGCTTTTGAATGTTTCTCAAACAGGAATTATGGGAACTCTTTCAATACCTAAGATTAATGTAGAGCTACCCATTTATCACGGAACAGAAGAGGAAGTCTTGGCTGCTGGAGCAGGTCACATGGAAGGTACAGCACTTCCAGTTGGAGGGGAGAATACAAGATGTGTGCTCACCGGGCATAGAGGGCTTCCAAGTTCCAAGTTGTTTACCAGACTAGATGAAATGAAAGAAGGAGATTTGTTTTTTTTAGATGTCTGTGAAAAGACTCTTGCCTATGAGGTATCAGAGATTGAAGTGATTGAACCGGAGGATATACAAGCCATAGAACCTAAACGAGGTGAAGATTTGGTCTCACTTGTCACATGTACCCCGTATGGATTAAACACACATCGCCTTGTAGTGACAGGAAGAAGAGTAGCTTACCAGAAAAAGGAAGGGCTGCAATTTAGAAAAAGTGTTCCTTCTATAAGAGAAGTGTGCTTTGCATGTCTCCCAATTGCATTTTTTATATCTGTCTTTATACCTAAGAAAAAAACAGGAGGAGAAGATGTTTAAAACGAAGAACATATTAATAGTGTTTGTGTCTGCACTATTTTTAATGGGGGGCAGTGTAGAGGCAGCAAAAGGAGAAACCTATGGGAAAATTCATATTATCTTAACAGATGGAAAAGAGGGAACAAAAAAAGAAGGAGTTGAATTTTCTTATATAAAAGTAGCGGATTGGAAAGATGGAAGTTACGAGATGAGAGGACGGTTTGCAACATCCAATATAGATTTGGATCAAATTGAAACCGCAGAGCAGTTGGAAGAAGTTGCGACGGAATTGGGGGAACTTTGTGAGAGAATGGATGGCAGCATTCAGACAGATCGAAATGGTGAAGCGGAGATACAAGATCTCAGTGAAGGTGTGTACTTGATTACGGCAAAAGAGACAAAAGATTATGATTGTATTTCACCATTTCTTGTTGCGATGCCAACATGGAATGAGCAAAGTGGTGAGATGATTTATGAGATTGAAGTAATTCCAAAGCATACTTCGATTCGTGAAAAACCCAAGAAAGAAGCGGTTAAGACAGGAGATGAAATGTCAAAAATATGGTATGGCATGGGTATGAGTATGGGGGTTGTTGGAGCGATTTTATGTATGTGGAGAATGAAGGAAAAGAAGAAATAGGTTAATATCGCACCTTGTCACATCCTTTTTTAATATGATAGAATATCAGACAGAACAGGAAAAGGAGGACATCCAAATGGGAATGACTATGACGCAGAAGATTCTTGCCGCGCATGCAGGATTAGAATCTGTAACTGCAGGACAATTGATTGAAGCCAAGCTAGATGTGGTTATGGCAAATGATATTACAGGACCGATGGCGGTTCCGGTGTTTTATCAGATGGCAGATAAAGTGTTTGACAAAGATAAGGTAGTGTTAGTACCGGATCATTTTACGCCAAATAAAGATATTAAATCAGCAGAAAATTCAAAATCAATCCGTGAGTTTTCAAAATGTCAGTGCCTGACACATTATTTTGAAATCGGGCAAATGGGGATTGAACATGCGATTCTGCCAGAAAAAGGAATTGTAGTTGCAGGTGAATGTATCATCGGTGCGGATTCTCATACCTGCACATATGGCTCACTTGGAGCGTTTTCTACAGGCGTAGGTACGACGGATGTTGCAACTGGTATGGCAACAGGAGAATTGTGGTTTAAAGTGCCAAGTGCAATCAAGTTTGTGCTCACCGGAAAGCCGGGGAAATATGTCAGCGGAAAAGATATTATTTTACATATTATAGGAAAAATCGGAGTTGATGGAGCACTGTACAAATCGATGGAATTTGTAGGAGATGGTATTGCGAATCTTTCTATGGATGACCGTTTTACAATGGCGAATATGGCGATTGAAGCCGGTGCTAAAAATGGTATTTTCATCGTAGATGAAAAAGCGGAAGCTTATATGAAAGAACATTCCGAGAAAGAGTATAAGGTTTATACTGCTGATGAGGATGCCGAATATGACGAAGTGGTAGAGATTGATTTGTCAAAGGTGAGACCAACAGTAGCTTTTCCGCATTTGCCGGGCAACGCAAAGACAATTGACGAAGTAGAAAAGATGGAACCGATTAAGATTGATCAGGTAGTGATTGGCTCTTGTACAAACGGAAGAATGGAAGATATGCGCAGAGCGGCAGCGGTTTTGAAGGGACATAAAGTGCATGCGGATGTACGTGTGATGGTAATTCCGGCAACACAAAAGATTTATTTACAATGTATTGAAGAAGGACTTGTGACAACATTTATTGAGGCGGGATGTGCGTTCAATACTCCGAGCTGCGGACCTTGTATGGGAGGACATATGGGAGTTATGGCAGCAGGTGAGAAATGTGTATCTACAACAAATCGTAACTTCGTGGGAAGAATGGGACATGTAGATTCACTTATTTATCTGGCATCTCCGGAAGTAGCAGCGGCAAGCGCGATTGCAGGATGCATTGCCAATCCAGAGAAAGTAGGTGACAAATAATGAAAGCATTAGGACATGTATTTAAATATGGAGATAACGTAGATACAGATGTAATCATTCCGGCAAGATACTTAAATTCTTTTGACGGAAAAGAATTAGCAAGCCATGCGATGGTAGATATTGATCCAGAATTTGCAAAAAAAGTAAAACCGGGTGATATGATTGTCGCAAATAAAAATTTTGGATGTGGTTCTTCAAGAGAACATGCACCGCTTTGCCTGAAAGAAGCGGGTGTAAGCTGTGTGATTGCAGAGACATTTGCCAGAATCTTTTATCGAAATGCAATCAATATCGGACTTCCGATCATTGAATGTCCGGAAGCAGCGAATGGGATTGAAGCAGGAGACGAAGTGGAAGTGGATTTTGACAGCGGAAAGATTTATAATCGTACGAAAGGAACAGAGTTTCAGGGACAACCATTTCCGGAATTTATGCAGAAGCTGATTGAGGTAGGCGGATTAGTAAATTATACAAACAGTAAGAAAAAATAATAGAAAAAGATACCCCGGCATTAGATTTTTATGCCGGGGTATTTGATTGCCGGGGAAATATATGATACAATAAGGCAACTTTACGAAAAAGGAGGAAAAGAATGAATCAAGTAGAGAACAAAGGAAGGGTGGTAGCCCTGCTCCCAATAGGAGCATTTCTGGTAATCTTTTTAGGTTCCGGTATTGTAACAGGAGATTTTTATGCGATGCCTGCAATCGTAGCGTTTTTGATTGGGTTGGCAGTAGCATTTATGCAAAACAAAGAATTGTCATTTGCGGAGAAATTGTCAGTCATTTCAAAAGGCGTAGGAGATGAGAATATTATTACGATGAGTCTTATTTTCTTGTGTGCCGGAGGATTTTCCGGGGCGGTGACAGCAGCAGGTGGTGTGGAGAGTACAGTTAATTTTGGACTTTCAGTATTGCCGTCCAATGTTGCGGTTGTCGGTCTTTTTGTTATTGGTTGCTTTATCTCAGTATCAATGGGAACGTCGATGGGAACGATTGCAGCACTTGCACCGATTGCTGTTGGGATCAGTGAAAAGACTGGTTATGAGATGGCAATTTGCATTGGTGCAGTTGTGTGTGGTGCGATGTTTGGTGATAACTTATCGATGATTTCAGATACTACGATTGCAGCAGTAAAGACACAGGGATGTGAGATGAAAGATAAATTTAAGGCGAACTTTCTGATTGTACTTCCAGCAGCAATCGTTACAATTATCATATTCCTGATTATTACAAGGAATGGAAATTATGAAATAACTGAAGAGCTTACATATAATTTATGGCAAGTACTTCCATATATTCTTGTTTTGGTCGGTGCCCTGATTGGAATTAATGTATTTGTAGTGCTGATTAGTGGAACCGTTTTGTCTCTTATTGTAGGTGTGGCGACAGGAACACTTGCAGTGTCTGAGATGTTCAGCGTAATTGGAGATGGTGTGACAGGAATGTACGATATTACGGTGATTTCAATCGTTGTGGCATGTATTGTTTCGCTTGTAAAGGAATATGGCGGTATTCAGTTTATTTTAAATCTGATCAAATCGAAAATCAGCGGAAGACGAGGTGGAGAACTTGGAATTGCCGGACTCTCTCTTTTGGTTGATGCATGTACGGCGAATAATACGGTTGCAATTGTAATGGCGGGACCGATTGCAAAGGAAATCAGCGAAGAGTTTGACATTGATCCGAAACGTTCAGCTTCCCTTTTGGATATTTTTACATCCGTGGGACAAGGGTTGATCCCATATGGAGCACAACTTCTTTCCGCAGCAACATTAACGGCGCTTACACCGTTTGAGATCATACCGTATCTGTATTATCCGATTTTCATGGCGATTAGTGCAATCTGCTTTATTTTGTTCCGAAAAGAACGGAAACGTATGTAGCAGAGTGACAAATGTCCGTCGCAGCAAAAAACGAAATTGCGAAGTCGCGAGTTTTGTGATATATTTATATCTATAGTGAAAAAATGTGAAAAAGGGTGGTTGAGATGAATTTATTGTATAAAAGTACAAGAAACGCAGAAAAAACAGTGACAGCTTCCGAGGCAATTTTAAAAGGTCTTGCAGATGACGGAGGGCTTTTTGTTCCGGTGATGATTCCAAAGCTGGATGTCGATATGGGGACACTGAAAGAGATGTCTTATCAAGAGACTGCATATGCGGTGATGAAACAGTTTTTTACCGATTTTACGGAAGAAGAATTAAAAAGCTGTATCACAAAAGCATATGATTCAAAATTTGATACTGAAGAGATTGCGCCTCTTGTGAAAGCAGATGGTATGTATTACTTAGAGTTATTTCATGGAGCAACCATTGCCTTTAAAGATATGGCATTGTCCATTTTACCACATTTATTGACGACTTCTGCGAAGAAAAATAATGTAAAGAATGAGATCGTGATTCTGACAGCGACTTCCGGAGATACTGGGAAGGCAGCGCTTGCAGGATTTGCGGATGTAAAAGGGACAAGGATTATTGTATTCTATCCAAAAGACGGTGTGAGCAAGGTGCAGGAACTTCAGATGGTGACACAAAAAGGCGACAATACATCGGTTGTTGCAATACATGGGAATTTTGATAATGCGCAAAGTGGTGTGAAAGCAATTTTTGAAAATAAAGAGCTTGCAAAAGAGATGGATGCTGCGGGGTATCAATTTTCTTCTGCTAATTCTATCAACATCGGTCGACTTGTGCCACAGATTGTATACTATGTGTATGCATATGCAAAATTGCTTAAAAATGAAGAAATTGCAGAGGGAGAACAGATTAATGTAGTTGTTCCTACTGGAAATTTCGGAAATATTTTGGCGGCATATTACGCAAAACAGATGGGAGTTCCAATCGCAAAACTTGTATGCGCATCGAATGAGAACAAAGTCTTGTTCGATTTCTTCCAAACAGGTGTGTATGATAAGAATCGAGAATTTATTTTGACAACATCGCCATCGATGGATATTTTGATTTCAAGCAATTTAGAGCGTCTGATTTATCTCATTGCAGGTCAGGATGCTGTAAAGAATCAGGATTTGATGCGCGCATTAAAATCACAGGGTGTTTATGAGATCTCAAAAGAGATGAAGGACAACCTGGATGATTTTGCGGCAGGATATGCAACGGAAGACCAGGTGAAGAAGACAATCTCTGAGATTTATAAATCTACAGGATATGTGATCGATACGCATACAGCAGTTGCGGCATCGGTTGGGAAAGCATATCTTGAGGAAAACAAAGATGAGAGAAAAACAGTGATTGCATCTACTGCAAGTCCGTACAAATTTGCAAGAAGTGTGATGACTTCCATTGATGAAAAGTATGATGCGTTGGAAGAATTTGACTTGATATCGGAACTGGAAAAGATTTCATGTGTCAAGATTCCAAAAGCAATTGAAGAAATTCGAGATGCCAAGATTGTTCATACAAGAGAATGTGATGCGGACAAGATGGAAAATACTGTAAAAGATATACTGGGTGTATAAGAAAAGAGGATATGATTCATGGCGGATGTTACAAGCTGGGTTGGAATTGTGGTTTTTGCATGTGGAATTTATTGTCTATATGCGACGATTATGATGAAGACAAAAGGTGAAATTAATCAAAATATTCTTTTGGGGCGAGAGTATCAGTTTAAAAAGTGCAAAGACAAAGAGGCCTATATTAAAGAGATGTTCCCGCATTTGTGTCTGTTTGCAATTGTTACGACATTATCTGGTTTGGTGGATATGATTAATAGTTTTATTACAGATGTATTTTATATAAACATTGTAATGATGATAATTTTTATAGTTGAACTGATTGTATTCAGTAGAATGAGTTTGAAATTAAAGAAAAAATATTATTAATTTATTTCACTATAGAGAGGTCCTGAAATCACAAGTTTAATCGTGATTTTAGGACTGTTTGCATTTTTAGAGTGATATCTATGACAGGGTTATAGGAACGTGAAATTTTTGACAAACAAATTGCAAAATTAGTTGAAAAATTAATGGAATATAATTGAAAACAGATAAAAATGGATTAAAAACGCAAGAAATATATTTTAATCTTGCATTTTTGAGATTTATTTTATAGAAATTTAATGTTTTTATAGAAATAAATGAATTAGATACGCGTTATATCTTTCAAGAAAGTATTGACTTTATGAGTGAAGTATGTATAATTAAAATCAGTGAAACTTGGAGAAATTCAAACTACTATATTAAGAAATGAGGTTAGAAGTAAGATGGCAAAAATTGATTTAAGCAAGTATGGTATCAGTGGAACTACAGAGGTAGTTTACAACCCTTCTTATGAAGTGTTATTTGAAGAAGAGACAAAAGCAGAGTTGGAAGGTTTTGAAAAAGGACAGGAAAGTGAACTTGGCGCAGTCAACGTTATGACAGGTATCTATACAGGACGTTCTCCAAAAGACAAATTTATCGTTATGGATGAGAACTCAAAAGATACTGTATGGTGGACTTCAGATGAATATAAAAATGATAATCATCCAGCATCTCAAGAGGCTTGGGATACATGTAAAGAACTTGCAATTAAAGAGCTTTCTAATAAGAGATTATTCGTAGTAGATGCATTTTGTGGAGCGAACGCAGATACACGTATGGCAATTCGTTTTATCGTGGAAGTAGCATGGCAGGCACACTTTGTTAAGAATATGTTTATTCAGCCAACAGAAGCGGAACTTGAGAACTTCGAACCGGATTTTGTTGTTTACAATGCTTCTAAAGCAAAAGTTGAAAACTATAAAGAACTTGGCTTGAATTCTGAGACAGCTGTTATGTTTAACATTACAAGCCGTGAGCAGGTTATCCTGAACACATGGTACGGCGGAGAGATGAAGAAAGGTATGTTCTCTATGATGAACTATTATCTTCCATTGAAAGGTATTGCTTCTATGCACTGTTCAGCAAACACAGACATGAACGGAGAGAATACAGCAATCTTCTTCGGACTTTCAGGAACAGGTAAGACAACATTGTCTACAGATCCAAAACGTCTTCTGATCGGTGATGACGAGCATGGATGGGATGACAATGGTGTATTCAACTTTGAAGGTGGATGCTATGCAAAAGTTATTAATCTTGACAAAGAATCTGAGCCAGATATTTACAACGCAATCAAGAGAAATGCACTTCTTGAGAACGTAACATTAGATGCAAATGGAAAGATTGATTTTGATGATAAGAGTGTAACAGAGAACACTCGTGTATCTTATCCAATTGACCATATTGAAAAAATTGTACGTCCTGTATCAGCAGCTCCAGCAGCGAAGAATGTAATCTTCCTGTCAGCAGATGCATTCGGAGTACTTCCACCAGTATCTGTGTTGACACCAGAACAGACAGAATACTACTTCTTATCTGGCTTTACAGCAAAACTTGCAGGTACAGAGCGTGGAATCACAGAGCCTACACCGACATTCTCAGCTTGCTTCGGACAGGCATTTTTGGAACTGCACCCAACAAAATATGCAGAAGAGCTTGTTAAGAAGATGAAAGCAAACGGTGCAAAAGCATATCTTGTTAATACAGGATGGAATGGAACAGGAAAACGTATCTCTATCAAAGATACACGTGGTATCATTGATGCGATCCTGAACGGAGATATCGAGAAAGCTCCTACAAAGAAGATTCCATACTTCAACATCGAAGTACCTACAGAACTTCCGGGAGTTGATACAAATATTCTTGATCCACGTGATACTTATGCAGATGCTGCAGAGTGGGAAGAAAAAGCAAAAGATCTTGCAGGAAGATTCATTAAGAACTTCGCAAAATATGAAAGCAATGAGGCAGGTAAAGCACTTATTTCTGCTGGTCCACAGTTATAAAAATATAGGTAGATAAAAAACCGGGTATGTTTCCTCGCATACCCGGTTTTTTCGCATCTGTGCTATAGAATAAAATGCGAGAACATGATAAGATAAATATAAAATTGGGAGTATATAGAGGAGGTCAAAAAATGGTAAAATATGTAGAAGTGGCACAGACAATTATGGATGAAGTAAAGAAGGCAGTCATCGGAAAAGATGAATGTGTGAAAAAAATTTTGGCTGCAATTTTAGCAGGTGGTCATATTTTGATTGAAGATATACCAGGAGTGGGAAAAACGACAATGGCACTTGCATTTGCGAAGAGTATGAGTCTTGTACAGAATAGAGTACAATTTACTCCGGATGTGCTTCCGGCGGATATCACGGGATTTTCGATGTATGATAAAAAAAGAGGAGAATTTTATTATGAACCAGGGGCGGTGATGTGCAATCTTCTTTTGGCTGATGAGATTAACCGAACATCACCTAAGACACAGTCAGCACTTTTGGAAGTTATGGAGGAAGGAACGGTTACAATTGACAAGGTAACCAGAGAAGTTCCGCATCCGTTTATTGTAATTGCAACGGAGAACCCAATTGGTTCGGCCGGAACACAGATGCTTCCAGAAGCGCAGCTTGACCGTTTTTTTATCTGTCTTACAATTGGGTATCCAAATATGGAGCAGGAGATTGAAATTGTAAAAGGAAATCAAAGTGGGAATTTGACAGAGAGGATTAAATCTGTTTTGAAAGCGGAGCAACTTACGCTGCTGCAAGAAGAAGTGGAAGAAATGTATATTCACGATGTGATTTATAATTACATCGGTGAATTGGTCACAGAGACGAGAAAGCATCCAATGATTGAGCTTGGTATCAGTCCACGAGGGACTGTAGCACTTGCAAAAATGACAAAAGCAATTGCGTACCTGAATGGAAGAAGTTATTGTGTTCCGAAGGATGTACAGGAGATTTTTGAAAATGTGGCAAGACACCGCATCCAGTTGAATGCAAAAGCAAGGCTCAATCGTGTGAAGGTACAGGAAATC
Organism: Faecalimonas sp. LCP19S3_D12; assembly: GCF_052121495.1. Taxonomy (GTDB): domain Bacteria; phylum Bacillota; class Clostridia; order Lachnospirales; family Lachnospiraceae; genus Faecalimonas. The sequence continues at coordinate 19,562 of NZ_JBQKED010000007.1, forward strand.
ATAGAGGAGATTTTGATTAATGTACAAGCTCCTAATCCGAAGCATAGATAAAAGGAGTAGAACAGATGAAAAAAGGAATGTATATATTGCTACTAGCTGTTACGGTTTATCTGAATTTGCTATATGAGTGGCGGTCTGGTATTGCAGTATTAATGGCAGAAGTTGTATTTCTACTGTTTTGCTTGGTAATGGCAGTGCTTGGGATAAGAGGAATTACCGGGCATATAACAATGGATAAAATCATGTTGGAACAAAAAGAAATGTGTAATGTAAAGATGAGTCTGAAGAATCGAATGACATTTCCTGTTCCGGTCAAAGTGCAGTTTTGCTATCGCTATGTGGCAGATGAAAAAGAGAAAAAAACGGTGTATCGTGTGTATATGAATGGTAGGGAGGAACAGCACTTGATGTGTGAGATTACTCCGGAATACTGCGGAAAAATAGAGATTCAGATCAAAAAAATGGTCTGCTATGATGTGCTTGGTATTTGGGCAATTGCAAAAAGGTCAAAGGAAAAGTTACTTGCAACGGTGATGCCGAAAACATATCCAGTAAGCCTGATCGTGAGTAGCCGGACAAAGTGGTTTCCGGTGGATGGTGAATCGTATGCGCAGGATAGAAGTGGAGAGGATAGTGCGGAGATATATGATGTTCGGGAATATCAGGCGGGTGACCGGATGCAAAAAGTGCATTGGAAATTAAGTGCCAGAGAAGATGCGTTGTATATAAAAGAATTTAGTTATCCCTTAGGAGCGGCGGTTGTACTGCTGTTGGAGGAAGATGGGCAAAGAAATGGTGTCGGAAATCTGTTCATGGAGGCAGTAGTATCCATTTCGACAGCGCTTTTAGAACGAGAATGTGTGCATTATATAGTATGGAAAAAGAAAGATGAGAATGGAATTACGAGGGTTCTTGTTCGAACGGAAGAAGATTTATATGAATGTATTATGGAAGTTTTGAAATTTTCTAAAAACTGTCTGGAACAAAATGTGGAAGAACAGTATCGTTATACGTATAAAAATGATACCTATGCAGCAATGGTGAAAATAGATACAGGAATGCAACTGCAAATTAATGGAAAAGAAAAAATGAACATGCTTCAAGATGGATTGGAGAATTTTTTTCACACAGTTGAAATTGTCGTATAGGAGGACGTATATGAGAAAGTGGAAACATCATTATGCGATGCTGCTTTATGTCTATATGGGAGTGTTAGGAGTACTTCTTGCAGTTACAAACGCGTTTGAGTTGGAATATCAGAGAGCGAAGGTATTTTCATTTGTGTTGGTTTTTAGTGGAATTACAACCATGCTCTTTCTGATGAAAAAGAAGATTGGAAAACTTGTTGTCTGGATTGTTCCATTTGGAAGTATTTTAGTTTTATATTTGGTACAGAGAGAAAGTGTGCATGAGTCATTTTGGTATATAAAAGAGAAGGTATTGACAGCAATTGAAGATTACTTGAAAATTTATTTGGGAAGTAAGGGAAATGTGTCTGGAACGGCAGATTTTGGAATGCTTATGTTTGGGGCAATTATAGGAGTGTTACTTGCCTGTGGTATTGTGTGTATGAGACATTCATGGTTCTCTGTTGTGCTGCTAGGAAGCAGTATTTTGATTCCGTTTGCCGTGGGAAAAGTACCGCAGATAGCAGAGACGGCGCTCTGTCTGTTTGTGATTCCAGGAATTGTGTCAGAAAAAATGGGGAGAAAATTTCAGGCAAACAGACAGCCGGGAGTGATTGGAATGGCTCTTGCAGTAGTTGCATTTGGAGTGGGAAGTTTTTTTCAAGGGACTCAGATTCAAGATTATTTACAGGATAAGAATGGGGTTCCCAAACAGATTTCTCAATTCTTGGAAGAAAAATCATTGGCTCTTTTTGGAGAAGCAAAGGGAGGAGTCAGTGACGGAGAGGTTGGAGGAGCTGGGGTTTTTGCTAAGGATGACAAAAAACAACTGATAGTTACAACTAACACAAAACCGCAAGAAAAAATATATTTGCAAGGTTACATTGGCACTGTATATGAGGATAATCAATGGAAAGTAGATGAGAAAACACAATTTGAAAGCTGGATTACAAGACAAAAGGTGCAGACAGAGGAAGTAAGAAATCTTTTGTATGAGAACTTAAAAAATTTTGTTCAAGAAGAGGTACTTCATATCAAAAATGTAGGTGCAAATAAAGAGTATAAATATATTCCATATGGGGGATATTATACAAAGGAAGATGAAATTGTAGCTGATCTATATGTGAAAGGAGACACAAAATCTTATGAGATTCAATATCGCCCACTTGGAGATTTCAACTTTCAAGAATTAGAAAGTACAGAAACATCTCTGGAAAGTGCATATTTGGAATATGTATCGGAATACGATACAGAAGTGTCGCAATATATTGAACAGAGTTTTCAGAATGAGATGACAAATCATGTAATGGGAAGAGATGTCTGGGGCGTGATGAAAGAGATTCAAGAGACTTTGGACAAGCAGGCGGACTATAGCCTTCGACCTGGAAAGACACCAAAGGGGAAAGATGTCGCAGAATATTTTTATTTTGAGAATAAAAAGGGATATTGTGAACATTTTGCAACCGTTGCAACACTGATGCTTCGCATGAGAGGGATTCCTGCTCGGTATGTTGCGGGATATGTGGTGAAACCGAGCGCGTTTGTTAAGAACGATGAGGGAAGGTATGAGGCTGTTGTCACGGGCGCTTCTGCACACGCCTGGGCGGAGGCATATGTGCAGGGATGGGGGTGGATTCCGGTGGAAACGACACCAGGTTATTCTGAAGATGCCAGAGCCGAGGCAGAAGAGCAGACAGAAACACAACAACCACAACAGGATGAGTCGCAACAGGATACTAATGTGGAACAGGAGAAAGAAGAAACGGATGCAAAGAAGAATACAGTAGGGGTTGGTTTGCCAAAAGAAAATGAGGCGTCTGGATATCCGCAGTATGTTGCTTTTGGAATAGTTATCATAATACCTTTGACGGTATCTGCTCTGTTTGTTGGACGGAGGATATGGCTCCGAAGAAATCGAAAAATAGGAAGAAAAAAAGGATATGGAGGTCGCCTGAGAGACTTGTTTTATTCAATGTTTGAATTGCTTGTTCTCGCCAGAAAGATTGAAAAAAGTCAGGCGGTTGATGAGAAATTTGTTCAGAAACTTTGTGAAGCATATCCGAGTGTTCAAAAAGAGGAAGCAGAACAGATGTTGGAGCTTGTTTACCGGGAAAATTTTGGGAATGAAAAAATCCAAAAAGAAGAGTATCAAATGTGTCAAAAACTATATTCCAAGATAAAAAAAGAAGTGTCTGCTGATGTTACACTGTGGAAAAAAATCTGGTGGAAATACTGGTATGGTATTTCTTTATAGAATTGTGAAATATAGTTGAAAAATGCTACACAATGTCTTATAATAGATTTAGAAAGAACCTGAGATGTGCGATACTTCCATTATTTTGAACCTACAGTACTTTAAACGGGATTCTTATATCTCTGTAATATGTCAAGCCTCCGGTTTTTGCAGAGGAAGGCAGAAAAGCAGATGCGGTTGCCCACCTAGCGTTTGCTAGGAGTCAAAATATGGAAAACGGCATTTTGGGGGACTACAAAAGAGAAAAGCAGCTATGAAAGTAGCTGCTTATTTTAGTGTAAAGAATCCAGTACACTAGTTTCATAAAAAAAGATATTTTTGTATATATTATAAAAAAGAGTGGACAAGAGGTAGTTTGTGAAACAAAAATGGAATGAAAAATATATGTATTATGGAATAATGCTTTTTGTTGTTGCAATTTTTCTTGTGATTATGTTACCAGAAAGAAAAAAAGGAGAAACAGAACTTGATATTGAGTCGAAGCTTCCGAAGATACAACAAGAGGAGGCACAATCAAAGGCACAGCAACAGGCGCAGATGATTCGAGTAGTGATCAAAACGAATGGATTTCAAGAAATTGCACATGCAGAAATAAAATTTCAGGCAGAAGGGGGACTTATTGCGACTGCAGGAGATGAAAGAAGGGAGTATGGTCAAGGCGAGGTGTTTGCTGTCACACCTGATGATGCGATGTTTCAGAAAGGCACGATTAAAGTAGAATCTGTTGTGCCTGAAGATAAAATTACAGTTTCCAGTCTCAATAGAGGGTATGGAATACCGTCATATCGGGGAAGTTTTGAATTGTTTTCCAGTGCGGAAGGAATGATTCTTGTAAATGAACTTCCTTTGGAGGAATATCTGTATGCGGTCGTTCCAAGTGAGATGCCGGCGTCTTACGAGTTGGAAGCGCTCAAAGCACAGGCGGTCTGTGCGAGAAGCTATGCTTATAATCAGACACAAGGATTGTCTTATCCGGAATATAATGCACATGTAGATGACAGCACTTCTTTTCAGGTGTATGGGAATTCTAAGGAGCAGGAGTCGGCTATTCAAGCGGTAAATGAGACGCAGGGACAAAAATTATGGTATCAGAATCAGGTTGTAACTGCTTACTACTATTCTACTTCCTGCGGAAAATCAACCGGGATTGAAGCGTGGGGGACGACGCCGGATGAACAAAATCAGTATCTGCAAAGTGTGGAGATTTGCAAGGAAGATGGAAATGCATATGAAGCAGAACTCCCGTGGTATAGATGGAAGGCGGTAGTGCCGGAAGGGGTATTGTCTAATCTGATCGAACTAAACACAGCAACGGAAATAGGAACGCTTCAGAATGTGTCGGTCACAAAGCAGGGAGCAGGAGGTGTGGCACTTCAGATAGTGGCACAGGGAGATGATGGAAGCGTGACTGTCGATACCGAAAATAAGATACGAAGAGCTTTGGGAGGGAAAGGATACAAAATTGAAAAACAAGACGGGACAGTGGTGGACAGTCAAACTTTATTGCCCAGCGCGTTTTTCCAAATAGAGAAAAGTGAAGGAAATTATATTATAAATGGAGGTGGATACGGACATGGAATTGGGATGAGTCAGAACGGGGCGAATGAGATGGCGAAATGTGGGAAAACATACATAGAGATCTTACAATTGTTTTATCAGGGAGTGACGGTGGGGTGAAAGACACTTTACGAAAAGAATGTTTCGTGATATGATTGCGTAAGATAAAAAAGAGAAGGAATCGTTTTATGAGAGTCTTGATGAAAAAAGTAAATGAGTTTTTAGAAAAAGTAGGAAGAGACCATGTAGGGGCGTATGCGGCACAGTCTGCATTTTTTCTTGTACTTTCTTTGATTCCGATCATCTTGCTTTTGCTGACTTTGGTGCGATATACGCCGGTAACAAAAGCGGATGTGATGACGGCGGTCTATGAAGTGTTTCCGAAGACAATTCGTGCGACAATGATTTCTATTGTGAATGAAGTGTATAACCAATCACGTGCGGTAATCCCTTTGACAGCACTTATGACGATGTGGTCTGCGGGGCGCGGGGTGCTTGCAATCACAAACGGACTGAACTGCATTCATGAGGAAATTGAGACAAGAAACTATATTTTTTTGAGAATCCGGGCAGCTTTCTACACGGTACTTTTTATCATTGCGATTGTGTTGTCTCTTGTCCTGCTTGGATTTGGTAACAGTATTAGTATGTTTGTCAACGAACATGTTCCGATTTTCCGGTATGTGACGGATTTTATTATTGAAATTCGAACGGTTACGACGCTGTTAGTGCTGATTGTATTTTCTACCTGTATTTATCGTTTTCTCCCAAATCATAAGGGAAAGATGAAGTATCAGTTTCCGGGGGCTGTGTTTACGGCGTTTGGTTGGACGCTGGCATCTTTCATTTTCTCGGTTTACATGGATATTTTCAAAGGATTTTCCAATATGTATGGAAGTTTGACGACGATTGTATTGATTATGCTGTGGCTATATTTCTGTATGTATGTCATGCTTTTGGGCGGAGAAATTAATGTTTTGGTTGAGGAACATCTTGACATTACGAATTAATGTGTTAAAATGAAAAGGAATTTTGAATAGAAAAAGGCATGGAACGTGTTTAGTAGAGCACTATTTTCTAACAGAGAGAGGAAATCATCGGCTGGAAGTTTCCTTTAGTTCAAATGGGAATCGAATTTCGCACGGGAGCTGTATCTTTGAACGATATAAAGAAAAGTAGAAGATAACGTATCTGCACGTTACGCAGTCCGAGTGCTCACGGAGATTTCTGTGAGAAGTAGGGTGGTACCGCGATATAGCCTCGTCCCTTTTTTGGGGGCGGGGTTCTTTTTATAAGTAAAAAAATTAAAGGAGATAAAAACGATGAAAGAAAAATTACAAAGCATCAAAGAAGAAGCGTTGGCACAGATTCAGGCAGCAGATGCGCCGGAAAAATTAAATGATGTAAAAGTAAGGTTCCTTGGGAAAAAAGGAGAGCTTACAGCTGTTTTAAAAGGAATGAAAGATGTAGCGGCTGAGGACAGACCGAAGGTTGGTCAGCTTGTCAATGAAGCTCGCGAAGAGATTGAGACAGCTCTTAACAATGCAAAGACAGCAATGGAAAAAGCGATCCGTGAAGCAAAATTAAAAGAAGAGGTTATTGACGTTACACTTCCATCTAAGAAAAACATGGTTGGGCATCGTCATCCGAATACAATTGCGCTGGAAGAAGTTGAAAGAATTTTTATCGGCATGGGCTATGAAGTGGTGGAAGGACCGGAAGTAGAGTATGACGAATACAACTTTAAGAAATTGAATATTCCGGCAGATCATCCGGCGAAAGATGAGCAGGACACATTCTATATCAACAAAGACATCGTACTTCGTACACAGACTTCTCCGGTGCAGGCGCGTGTGATGGAACAGGGAAAACTTCCAATTCGTATGATCGCACCGGGAAGAGTGTTCCGCTCGGATGAAGTGGATGCGACACACTCACCTTCCTTCCATCAGATTGAAGGACTTGTGATTGACAAAAACATTTCATTTGCAGATTTGAAAGGAACACTGGAAGTATTTGCAAAAGAATTGTTCGGACCAGAGACAAAGACAAAATTCAGACCACATCACTTCCCATTTACAGAGCCAAGCGCTGAAGTGGATGTGACCTGCTTTAAATGTGGCGGAAAAGGATGCCGTTTCTGTAAAGGTTCCGGATGGATTGAGATTTTAGGCTGCGGTATGGTTCATCCACATGTACTGGAAATGTGCGGAATTGATCCGGAAGAATACAACGGATTCGCATTCGGTGTAGGATTGGAACGTATTGCACTGTTGAAATACGAAATCGACGATATGAGATTATTATACGAAAACGATATTAGATTCTTAAAGCAATTCTAGCGAGCACACACGAGAAGGAAGCACGAGCGAAGCGAAGTATTTACTTCTGTGTGCAAGCGGCGCGACAGAATTAGAAAGCAGTACAGCGTACTGCGCAGCATCGAAGAGGCTGAATTCTGGAGCTAGATAAGATATGCCAAAAAGTAGAAATTTTTAGGAGGATTTAGAAAATGAATACATCATTATCATGGATAAAAGCATATGTGCCGGACCTTGATGTCACAGCGCAGGAATACACAGATGCGATGACGCTTTCCGGAACAAAAGTAGAGGGATTTGAGGTGTTGGATGCAGACCTTGAAAAAATTGTAATTGGTCAGATTGATAAAATTGAGAAACATCCGGATGCGGATAAACTGGTTGTCTGCCAGGTGAATGTTGGAACAGAGACTGTTCAGATTGTAACCGGAGCGAAGAATGTATTTGAAGGGGCAAAGGTGCCGGTTGTATTAGACGGTGGACGTGTAGCGGGAAGCCATGATGGGAAAGTTGTAGAAGGCGGAATCAAAATCAAAAAAGGAAAGCTTCGTGGAGTGGAAAGTTTTGGTATGATGTGTTCCATCGAAGAACTTGGATCTACAACAGATATGTACCCGGAGGCTCCAGAGAACGGAATCTATATTTTCGAGGAAGGGGCAGTAGTTGGAAGCAGCGCGATTGAAGCACTTGGAAGAAATGATGTTGTATTTGAATACGAAGTGACATCAAATCGTGTGGACTGCTTTAGTGTAGTGGGAATTGCGAGAGAAGCAGCGGCAACTTTTAGAAAAGAATTCTGCCCTCCGGTTGTGACAGAGACTGGAAATGACGAAGATGTCAATGATTATATTAAAGTAACTGTGGAGAACACAGAGCTTTGCCCACGCTACTGTGCAAGAGTTGTGAAAAATGTAAAAATCGGACCATCTCCGAGATGGATGCAAAGAAGACTGGCTTCTGTTGGAATCCGCCCGATCAACAACCTTGTTGATATCACAAACTATGTGATGGAAGAGTATGGGCAGCCAATGCATGCTTACGATCTGTCTACGATTGCCGGAAATGAGATTGTTGTAAAGACAGCAAAAGCAGGAGAAAAATTTGTGACATTAGACGGACAGGAAAGAGAGATGGACGAATCTGTCCTAATGATCTGCGACGGAGAAAAATCAGTTGGCATCGCGGGTATCATGGGTGGAGAAAACTCTATGATTACAGATGATGTGCAGAACGTATTGTTTGAGGCGGCATGTTTTGATGGAACAAATATCCGTAAATCAAGCAAAAAAGTCGGACTTCGTACAGATGCTTCCGGAAAATTTGAAAAGGGACTTGACCCGAACAATGCGAAAGCGGCAATCGACAGAGCCTGCCAGTTGATTGAAGAATTAGGTGCAGGTGAAGTTGTCGGAGGAACCGTTGATGTATATGGAAAAGTAAAAGAACCGGTTCGCGTTCCATTTGATGCAGAGAAAATCAATGTGATGCTTGGGACAGATATTTCAGAAGAAGAAATGCTTGGATATTTTGAAAAAATCGGTTTGGAATATGATGCAGAGACAAAAGAAGTGATCACACCGACATTCAGACATGATTTATTCAGACTTGCAGACCTTGCAGAAGAAGTTGCAAGATTTTACGGATATGACAATATTCCGACAACACTTCCAAGGGGAGAGGCAACAACAGGAAAATTGTCATTCAAACTTCGTGTGGAGGAAGTAGCCAGAAATATTGCAGAGTTCTGTGGATTCAGTCAGGGAATGACATATTCTTTTGAAAGTCCAAAAGTATTTGATAAACTGTTGCTTCCGGCGGACTCAAAACTCCGTGAAGCGGTGGAGATTATGAATCCGCTTGGAGAAGATTACAGTATTATGAGAACAATTTCTTTGAATGGAATGTTAACATCGCTTGCGACAAACTATAACAGAAGAAATAAAGACGTTCGTTTGTATGAACTTGGAAATATTTATCTTCCAAAACAGCTTCCGGTCACAGAACTTCCGGAAGAACGTATGCAGTTCACACTTGGTATGTATGGAGAAGGTGATTTCTTCAGCATGAAAGGCGTTGTAGAAGAATTCTTTGAAAAAATCGGTATGCATGAAAAAGAGACATATGATCCAAACGCAGGAAAGACATTCTTGCATCCGGGACGTCAGGCAAATATCATTTACGGTGGAAAAGTAGTAGGATACTTGGGAGAAGTACATCCAGAAGTGGCAGATATTTACGGAATCGGGACAAGAGCTTATGTTGCAGTGATTGATATGCCGGAGGTAGTGGAACTTGCTACATTTGACAGAAAATATGAAGGAATTGCAAAATATCCGGCAGTGACTCGTGATATCAGTATGGTTGTGCCGAAAGAAATTTTGGTTGGTCAGCTCGAGGAAGTGATTGCGAAGAAAGGCGGCGCTTACTTAGAAAGCTACAAATTATTCGACCTTTATGAGGGAGCGCAGATTAAAGCAGGATTCAAATCTGTTGCATATTCTATTGTGTTCCGTGCAAAGGATAAGACGTTGGAAGAGGCAGATGTGACTTCTGCGATGACGAAAATCTTGAAGGCATTGGAAGAAATGGGAATTGAATTAAGACAGTAAATAAAAGAAGGAGAGTACCGTCGGATGGCGGTACTTTTTGTGTAAGACGAAACTAGATGTAGGAGGAAGAGGAGAATGGGCAAATGTGAAGTGGATATGCAAAAACAGATTAGTAATTTTATGGAACAAATTAAATTGCCAGAAGAAGGAAAAAGATGTGTGTTGCAATACGAAATGACAAGGGAAATATATCAAAAATGGAAGTCATTATTTTACGAAAATGAACAAGTATTTTTTCAAAAGCTAGAGAAGGAGCAAGAGAAAGAACAGCTTATTTTGTATCTGTACGTTCGTTTTGCGATAGAGCTCTATCCGCAGTATGTAAAAAGAGGAATATCAGATAAGATATTTTGGAATACTTTTTCAGATTTTACTATTTGGTATTGGCATTGCGTGAAAGAGAAAAAGATGATTGGACTTACAGAGGAAAGATGGTTGAAATGTCATTTGAAAATGAAACTATTTCGGTTGGGGCGGCTTCAGTTTGAATTGGATGAGAAGAAAAAGCAGATTCATGTACATGTGCCAGAGGGAGAACCGCTGTCTGAAACAGCCTGTGATGATGCATTTTTTCAGGCGGATAAATTTTTTGATCAATCATACCGCACATATGACTGTGAATCGTGGTTGCTATCACCGGCGCTTTTGGAAATGCTGGATGAAAATACAAGTATTATTCAATTTCAAAAGCGGTTTCAAATACAGAAAGTGAATATGCATGTTCGTCAGGCCGAGGAAAGAGTTTTTGGAGAAATACGTGAAGAGAAAGAAACTTACCCAGAAAGAACAAGCCTTCAAAGAGCTTTGAAAGACTATATTTTATCGGGAAAAAATCCAGGAGTCGGTTTTGGGGTTATCGATAGATGAATATATTAAAAGTAAAGAAATAAAAGTGGAGAATAACCATGCCGATACATGTTGTAAAAAGTGGAGAGACAATCTATTCGATCGCTCAGCTATATGATGTCTCAGCTGACCGGATTGTGTATGACAATGAGCTGGCAGCGCAGCAAAATCTTGTTCCGGGGCAAGCTCTTTTGATTCTGATGCCGAGTCGGGTTCATATTGTGAGAGAAGGACAGACGGTGGAGCAGATTGCGGAAGAATATAGTATCACGGTCAAAAATCTATATCAAAACAATCCGTTTCTGTTGAATCAGACCTATTTGTTAGAGGGACAGAGTTTGGTCATTTCTTATGAGGGAGAACCGCTTATGCAAGGTAGGATCAGCGGGTATGCATATCCGTTTATTGAGCCGTATATTTTGCGTGAGGTACTTCTTTATATAGATGAAATACTTATTTTTTCTTATGGATTTACGGCAGAAGGAGAATTGATACCACCTCAGATTGACGAGACGTGGGTGATTCAGGAGGCTTGGAATCAGCAGGTGGAACCGATTCTGGTGCTGACGCCGTTTGCGGAGACGGGGACCTTTAACAGTGGGTTGATTCAAATATTATCGGAAAATGAGACGGTTCAGGACAATTTGATTGAAAATCTTTTGGAGACAGTACGAGAAAAGGGGTATGTAGGTGTAGATGTGGACTTTGAATATATTCGGCCGGAAGATCGGGTAGGGTATGCAGATTTTGTGAATCGTTTACGGGAGACGATGAATGAAAATGGATATCGGGTGTCGGTGGCGCTTGCTCCGAAGACCTCTTCTTATCAAAAAGGGCTGTTGTATGAGGCAATGGATTATCATCTGTTGGGGCAAAGTGCAAATACGGTGTTTCTGATGACGTATGAATGGGGGTATACATACGGACCACCGCTTCCGGTAGCGCCGCTGCCAAATGTCCGACAGGTGTTGGAGTATGCCCTCACGGAAATTCCGAAAGAAAAAATTGTGCTTGGGATTCCTAATTATGGGTACAGTTGGCCACTTCCATATGAGCGGGGGGTGACAAAAGCAAGATTGATTGGAAATGTTGAGGCGAATGTCATCGCGGCAGAGCGAGGTGTGGAGATTCAGTACGATGAGCGTTATCAAAGTCCGTTTTTCTATTATGAAATTGGTGGAAGGAGATATGAAGTCTGGTTTGAAGATGTGAGAAGTATTTATGCAAAATTGCAGCTGGCTGCAGAAAAGGATATCCGTGGCGTCGGGTATTGGAACTTGATGCGTCCGTTTCGGGCAAACTGGCTGCTGGTGAATCAGATGATTCATTGAAAAAGGGGTGGCGTTTTTAGAACAAAGCATATATAATGTAATTATATATGCGAAAATGCAAATGAGGAAGAGGGGAAAGAGATGACAAACAAAAAAAGAGAGACATTTCAAAATCGGTTTGGCTTTGTGCTGGCATGTATCGGCTCTGCTGTTGGAATGGGGAATATCTGGCTGTTTCCATATCGTGTAGGCGAAGGTGGCGGTGCTGCATTTTTGATACCGTATTTTATATTTGTTTTTGTGCTCGGATTTGCGGGTGTTGCAGGTGAGATGGCGTTTGGACGTGCGATGAAAGCTGGTCCTATCGGGGCGTTTCGCGGAGCATCGAAGATGAGAGGCGGAAGATGGGGCGAGTTCGTCGGACTTGTGCCGACACTTGGTTCGCTTGGAATTGCAATCGGGTATTCGGTTGTTGTGGGATGGATTTTGAAATTTTTGGTCGGATCTGTGACGGGAAGTCTGATGAAAACAAAATCGGAAGAGTACTTCGGAGAGATATCTGCTTCATTTGGAAGTATTCCGTGGCATCTGCTTGGTTTGGTGATTGTGTTTGCGATCATGCTGTTTGGGATTGCAAAAGGTATTGAAAAGGTTAATAAGTTTATGATGCCTGCATTTTTCTGCCTGTTCCTGATACTGGCGGTGCGAGTGTTCTTTCTGGAAGGATCTGCATCTGGGTATTCCTTTTTGCTAAAGCCAAAATGGAGTGAACTTGGAAATGTAAAAACCTGGGTGTATGCACTTGGGCAGGCATTTTTTTCGCTTTCATTAGCAGGTTCAGGAACTATAGTTTATGGAAGCTATCTGAAAAAAGATGAAGATGTGATTGCATGTGCGAGAAACGTGGCGATTTTTGATACATTGGCAGCGCTTCTTTCAGCGTTTGTGATTTTGCCTGCAGTGTTTGCGTTCCAATTAGATCCAAGTGCAGGACCTGCGTTGATGTTCATTACGATGCCGAAAGTATTTCAGCAGATGCCGGTCGGAACATTTTTCTGTATTCTCTTTTTCGTGGCAGTTCTATTTGCGGCAGTCACTTCGTTGATCAATTTGTTTGAGACGCCGGTGGAGGCGATTCAGGAACGCTTTGGAGTATCGAGAAAGATAGCAGTCGCAATTGTGGCAGTTGTGGCTGTGGCGGTTGGAGTTGTCATTGAATCCGGTGATGTGGTAAGCACATGGATGGATGTGGTTTCAATTTACATTATTCCACTGGGAGCATTGCTTGCCGCAATTATGTTTTTCTGGGTATGCCCTCCTGGGTTTGCAAGAGAGCAGGTACAGATGGGACGAAAGAAAAAGATTGGAAAATGGTTTGAGCCAATGACAAAATATATTTTTGTTGGTTTGACGATTGTTGTCTATATATTGGGGATTTTATATGGCGGCATTGGATAAGAAAGGAAGTTTCAAAAAGATGAGAAAAGAAGATTTTTATTTTGATTTACCGGAAGAATTGATTGCACAGGATCCATTGGAGGACCGTTCAAGCTCAAGACTTTTGGTGTTGGATAAAGAGACTGGCAGGGTGGAGCACCATGTGTTCCGGGAGATTATAGATTATCTGCAGGAAGGGGACTGTCTTGTTATCAATGATACAAAAGTAATTCCGGCAAGGCTGATTGGTTCCAAAATCGGCACGGATGCAAAAATAGAAGTATTGTTGCTAAAACGAAAAGAAAACGATGTATGGGAGACGCTTGTAAAGCCTGGGAAAAAGGCGAAAGTGGGAACTCGAATCAGTTTCGGAGACGGTCGTTTAGTCGGTGAAGTCGTTGATATCGTAGAAGAAGGCAATCGTCTGATCCATTTTGAATACGAAGGAATTTTTGAGGAAATTTTAGATCAATTAGGACAGATGCCGCTGCCGCCGTATATCACACACCAATTGGAAGATAAAAACAGATATCAGACGGTATATGCGAAACATTCCGGCTCTGCGGCAGCTCCGACAGCCGGACTGCATTTTACTCCGGAGTTGTTAAAAGAGATTGAAGAGAAAGGCGTGCAGATGGCACGTGTGACTTTACATGTAGGACTTGGAACATTCCGTCCTGTAAAAGTCGATAATATATTGGAGCATCACATGCACTCAGAATTTTATCAGATTGAGGAAGAGGCGGCTGAAAAGATTAATCGTGCAAAAGAAAGCGGGCATCGCGTAATTTGTGTCGGAACAACAAGCTGTCGCACAATTGAATCTGCTGCAGATAAAAATGGAAAACTTCATGCGACGAATGGCTGGACGGAGATTTTCATTTATCCGGGGTATGAATTTAAGGTGTTGGATTGCCTGATCACGAACTTTCATTTACCGGAGTCTACATTGGTCATGTTGGTATCTGCATTGGCAGGAAGAGAACAGGTGCTCTCGGCTTATGAGGAGGCTGTGAAAGAAAAATACCGTTTCTTCAGCTTTGGGGATGCGATGTTTATTAAATAGACGGTGAAAAATGAAGTCTCGGAACTTGAAGTTCCGGGGCTTTTCTGTGTGATTGGAATAAATATCGGTTATTATGGGAATAGTCCTTGTATCAAAATTTAGGAGGGACTGCGTTGAGAATTCCAAAACATATTGCAATTATACCGGATGGAAATAGGAGATGGGCGACACAACATCAGATGGAGAAAAAAGATGGGTATCAGCACGGACTGAACCCGGGACTTGAAGTGCTGCGCAAAGCAAAGGAGTATGGAGTCGCGGAAATTACGTATTATGGGTTTACTGTGGACAATTGTAAACGGCCGAAAGTGCAGCAAAATGCATTTAAAAAAGCGTGCGTAGATGCAGTGCGGCTGATTCAAAAAGAAGGGAATGTATCGCTTTTGGTTGTGGGAGATTCGAGCTCAGTACATTTCCCGGAAGAACTTTTGAAATATACACAGAGAAAGGAAATCGGAATTGCTGATATCAAGGTGAATTTTCTTGTGAATTACGGCTGGGAATGGGATTTGAGCGCGATAAGAAAAGAGGGTATGGAGCAAGAGAATAATGTAATGACTCAAATACATTCGAAGGATATTTCCCGAATTGATTTGGTAATTCGTTGGGGAAATATGAGAAGATTGTCGGGGATGCTGCCTGTGCAGTCAGTCTACGCAGATTTCTATGTGGTAGAAAATCTTTGGCCGGATTATAAAGAAAGAGATTTTGATAAAGCAATCAGGTGGTATGACAAACAAGATGTAACTTTAGGCGGATAGCATCCGGAATAGTTTGATCATAATTTATTTTTATCTAAAAAGAAATTTTGTAGATTCTTCTAGTAAGATTTGTACAAGGTTTCTTTTTTTATTATTGTCTTTTAAAGCCTGTCTAATTTCAGGATTTTGTATAAAATTACAAAAATTATCAAAAATGAATTTAAATAATAGTAAAAATACATAAAAGAAAAGTGCTTAAATATAGATTTTTGCACAAATCTGTGTTAATATGAAGTGGTATATCGAGATGCACAAGGTGCAGAACGGAAAACTACAGTAAAAGGAGGTTTCAGGATGTGTTCTAAAACAGGAGGGGTTCCGTTTCATGGAACAAAAGAGCAGGAAGAGGCGTTATTGCAGGTGATTGCGGAATTGAAGGATGATAAAGGTGCTTTGATGCCCATTTTGCAAAAGGCTCAGGAAATATACGGGTATCTTCCGATAGAAGTGCAGACAATGATTTCAAATGAGACGAAGATTCCGTTGGAGAAAATATATGGAGTTGCAACGTTTTATTCACAGTTTACGCTCAATCCAAAAGGAAGATATCGCATTTCAGTCTGTCTTGGCACGGCATGTTATGTAAAAGGTTCCGGGGATATTTATAATTATCTGATGGAAAAGCTTGGAATCGTGGGTGGGGAGTGTACACCTGACGGTAAATTTTCACTGGATGCCTGCCGATGTGTCGGGGCATGCGGTCTTGCGCCGGTCATGATGGTAAATGATGATGTCTACGGACGTTTGACTGTAGATGACATAGATGATATTTTAGCAAAATATGATTAGGATCGTATGAAAATAGAAATGGAGGATATGCATGAAGTCACTGGAAGAATTGAAAGCAATCAAAGAAAAGATGCAGGGACAGGTAGAGTTTCGTTCAGAAGACGGAGTCTGGACAGAAGATAACCCGTATCGCAAGCATGTGTTGGTCTGCGGAGGTACCGGGTGTACTTCTTCCGGCAGCAAGAAAATTATTGAAAAACTGCATGAAGAGATTCGAAAAAATAGTCTGGAAAATGAGATTGGAGTCGTGAAAACAGGATGTTTCGGGCTGTGTGCGTTGGGGCCGATTATGATCGTTTATCCGGAGGGCGCATTTTATTCCATGGTAAAAGAAGAGGACATTCCGGAAATCGTATCGGAACATTTGTTAAACGGAAGAATTGTTACTCGTCTTTTATATCAGGAGACGGTCAGTGAAGATGGAATACTGCCGCTTCAAGAGACGGAATTTTATAAGAAACAAAAGCGAATTGCGCTTCGCAACTGTGGCGTGATCAATCCGGAAAATATTGAAGAATACATAGGGACGAGCGGATACGAGGCTCTTGGAAAAGTCTTGACGACGATGACACCGGATGACGTCATTCAGGTTATCTTGGACAGTGGACTGAGAGGACGCGGAGGAGCAGGTTTCCCGACGGGGTTGAAATGGAAATTTGCAAAAGGCAATCAGGCAGATCAAAAATATGTCTGTTGCAACGCCGATGAAGGAGATCCGGGAGCGTTTATGGATCGCTCGGTGCTCGAGGGGGATCCTCATGTTGTGTTGGAGGCAATGACAATTGCAGGATATGCAATCGGGGCGTCACAAGGGTACATCTATGTGCGTGCGGAATATCCAATCGCAATTGAACGTTTGGAAATCGCAATTCGTCAGGCGAGAGAGTACGGAATGCTTGGCAAAGATATTTTTGGAAGCGGATTTGATTTTGATATTGATTTGAGGCTGGGAGCGGGAGCATTTGTCTGTGGAGAAGAGACGGCATTGATGACATCCATTGAAGGAAATCGTGGTGAGCCAAGACCGCGTCCGCCATTCCCTGCATTGAAAGGCTTATTCCAAAAACCGACGATTTTAAATAATGTGGAGACTTGGGCAAATATTCCGCAGATTATTTTAAAGGGGCCGGAATGGTTTGCGGGTATGGGAACAGAAAAATCAAAAGGAACAAAAGTGTTTGCGTTAGGTGGTAAAATTCATAATACCGGACTTGTGGAGATTCCGATGGGAACGACACTTCGTGAGATTGTGGAAGAAATCGGCGGAGGAATTCCGAATGGAAAGAAATTCAAGGCGGCTCAGACGGGAGGACCGTCAGGCGGATGCATTCCGGCAGAACATCTTGATGTTCCGATCGATTACGACAACTTGATGGAAATTGGATCCATGATGGGATCAGGTGGTCTGATTGTTATGGATGAGAATACTTGTATGGTGGATATTGCAAAATTCTTTTTGGAATTCACGGTAGATGAGTCTTGCGGGAAATGTACACCTTGCCGTATCGGCACAAGACGTATGCTGGAACTTTTGGATAAGATTACAAAGGGGCAGGCAACCATGGAAGATTTGGATAAATTGGAGGAACTTTGTTATCACTTAAAGGATAACTCGCTCTGCGCGCTTGGACAGACGGCTCCAAACCCGGTACTTTCTACTCTGCGCTATTTCAGGGACGAATATATTGCACATATCGTAGATAAAAAATGCCCTGCGGGAGTCTGTAAAGAGTTGCTGCAATACAAAATTGATGCGGATAAATGTAAAGGCTGTACACTTTGTGCAAGAACGTGTCCGAACAATGCGATTATTGGATCGGTAAAAGAAGTACATATGATTGACCAGTCTAGATGCGTCAAATGTGGAGCATGTATGGAAAAATGCCGGTTTGGTGCTATTTACAAAGAGTAATAGGGGAGGTAAGATGATGGAAAATGTAACGATAAAATTAAACGGCAGAGCCGTGTCGGCGCCGGCAGGGTCTACAATCTTGGAAGCAGCACATTTGGCTGGAATCAAAATACCTACTCTCTGTTTCTTGAAAGAGATTAATGAAATCGGGGCATGTCGAATCTGTGTGGTGGAAGTAAAAGGTGCAAAGACTTTGGTTGCATCCTGTGTACATCCAATCAGTGATGGGATGGAGATATGGACGAATACACCGAAAGTGTTGGAGGCAAGAAGGAAGACTCTGCAGTTAATCTTGTCTGTTCATGACAGAAAATGTCTCTCTTGTGTGAGAAGTGGGAACTGCGAATTGCAGCAGTTGTGCCGTGAACTTGGAGTTGCAGAGGAAGACTATTTTGATGGTGAGAAAAATGAGTATGAATTAGATGTAACGGCGGCACATATGATTCGGGATAACAATAAGTGTATTTTGTGTAGACGATGTTCGGCAGTCTGTGAGAAAGTACAGGGAATCGGTGTGATTGGACCGAATCACAGAGGGTTTGCAACGAGTATTGGATCGGCGTTTGAGATGGGTCTTGGAGATACAAGCTGTGTGTCTTGTGGACAGTGTATTGCAGTCTGTCCGACTGGGGCTCTTCAAGAAAAGGATTATATAGATGAAGTGTTAGAGGCGATTGCCGATCCGGAAAAACATGTTGTAGTGCAGACAGCGCCTTCCGTAAGAGCGGCGTTGGGAGAAGAGTTTGGATATCCGATTGGAACTGACGTGGAGGGCAGAATGGTGGCAGCGCTTCGAAGAATCGGATTTGACAAAGTGTTTGACACGGATTTCAGTGCAGATCTCACTATTATGGAAGAAGCGCATGAATTTATAGACAGAGTACAAAATGGTGGTGTACTTCCACTTATTACTTCCTGCTCACCTGGATGGATCAAATACTGTGAACATTATTTTCCAGATATGACAGAGAATCTGTCGAGCTGTAAATCACCGCAGCAGATGTTTGGAGCAATTACAAAGACCTATTATGCCGAAAAGATGGGGCTGGAACCAAAGGATATCGTGTGTGTGAGTGTGATGCCTTGTACTGCAAAGAAATTTGAAATTGGACGCAAGGACCAGAATGCGGCGGGCGTACCGGATGTGGATATTGCTATTACAACAAGAGAGCTTGCAAGACTGATCAAACGTACAGGACTTGATTTTACAGGACTTCCGGAAGAGAATTTTGATGATCCGCTCGGAGAATCAACAGGAGCAGCAGTAATCTTTGGAGCAACCGGTGGTGTTATGGAAGCGGCACTTCGGACGGCGGTGGAGACGCTTACGGGAGAAGAACTCGCAAAAGTGGACTTTGAAGATGTACGAGGAACAGATGGAATTAAAGAAGCGACTTACCATGTAGCGGGAATGGATGTGAAAGTAGCAGTCGCATCCGGACTGCGAAATGCAAAAGAGCTGCTTGACAAAGTCAATGCAGGAGAAGCAGACTATCATTTCATTGAGATTATGGGATGTCCGGGAGGCTGTGTAAATGGCGGTGGACAGCCACAAGTTTCTGCGGATGTAAGAAACTTTACCGATGTGAGAATGGCACGTGCGAAAGTACTGTATGACAATGATGCAAAAAAAGCAATTCGAAAATCCCATGAGAATCCTTCGATTCAGAAATTATATGAAGAATTTTTGGGAAGACCGGGAAGTCATAAAGCGCATGAGATTTTACATACATCTTATGTAAAGAGAACGATTAATTTGCTCTAGTAATGACAAAAGGCAGATTGCTGTGTGATAAGACAATGATGATTGTTACACGGTAATCTGTCTTTTGTCTGTTTATAGCAAAAAATAAAAAAAGTATTTATACAATATATCTAAAAAGAAAAAAACTCTTTGGAAGAAATTGTAAATATGCTATAATGAACTATATGTGAAAAAAGAAACGAGAGGAGCAAAAATATGAAAAAGAAACGAAAATCCTTACGTGTAGCAAGTGCAGCGTTAGTTTGTGCGATGACAGCAACCTCTGTTCTTCCGGCAGCTGCTGCAAAGAAGAATGAGGAAACAACACCAGCGGCACCTGCGGAGCAAAATGATTGTTCCAAAGACCCGAATGCCTATGCAATCTATCCACTTCCACAGAAAGTGACGTATCCGGAACAAAAACAGGAGTTTACATTAGATAAGGAAAAAGTGACAATTGTAACAGAAAAGGGTGTCGATGAACATACAAAAAAATATGTGAAAGAGGTTTTGAAAGAGTATGGAATCACACCTTCGGAATCTCAGAATGTACAATCTGGAGATACGAATATTATCCTTGGTGTGGAAAAGACAGACGGTGCAGCTGATACATATATGAAAGAAAAGTCTGTTTCTCAGAATGACAAAGAGTTGTTTAAGAAGTCGGATGCTTACATTTTAGATGCTGATGCAAAAACAAAAACAATTGTAATCGAGGGAAAAGATACAGATGCTACTTTCCACGGTGTTTCTACTTTGCAGATGATGTTTTCTTCGTTCTCGGGGAAGAAGTTCTTAGATGCACATATTGAAGATTATGCGACAGTTGCGACTAGAGGCTATATCGAAGGATTTTACGGTGCATGGGATTTTAAAGAGCGCGCTGATCTGATGGAGTTTGCAAAAGACTATAAGATGAACAGTTATGTCTATGCAGCAAAGGGGGATGAATACCATACGAGTAAGTGGGCTGAGAAATACCCAGAAGACACATTAGATGAGTTAAAGAAGTTGGTGGAAAAAGGAAAGGAGACGAAGGTCGAATTTGCCTGGTCTATTCATTTAGGCTCTTTCTTTAAAACGTTTACAAGTACATCAGATCCTAATTTTGAAACTCAGTACAAAAAACTGACGGATAAGTTAGATCAGTTAATTGGAATTGGTGTGAAGCGAATTGACGTGTTGAATGATGACTTCGGTGGTGGTTCTCATGCAACAGTTGTGGAAGTGTTGAATAAAATTAATAAATATTTGAAAGAAAAAGGCTGTAAGCCTTTGACTTACTGTCCACAAGGCTATAATCAGGCGTGGTCTGGAAAAGGTGAAGAACTTGAGGCGATGAAAAAGTTAGATGAAGATATTAATATCTATTGGACTGGAGCTGATGTAAATGCGCCAATCACGCAGGAGACGGTAAACTTTTTGAAAGAAAAGACAAATCATGCCCCGGATTTTTGGTTGAATTATCCGGTTAATGAGCACGCAGGATCAGGAATCTTTCTTGGTGATATCACACATTATGCAAATAATGGAGTAACAGGGCTTGCAGGTTTCCATTCTAACCCGAGTAGATATGCCTATGCAAATGAGGTTGGCTTATATCAGTTGGCGGCTCTAGTTTGGAATAATGCGAATTATACGGAGAATGCACAGAAAATTTGGGAGAGTGCATTTAATTATTTGCAGCCAGAAGTAAGAGATGCTTATTTCAAAATTGCAAGTAATGTTGCGAACTGTCCGGGGTCTGGCAGAATACCGAATGGATTCCCAGAATCAGAATATTTGAAAGAAAAACTTGATACGGTGAAGGCATTAGTAGATTCAGAAGAAACTATCAAGGACAATGAAACAGTAAAACAAGTGGCACAAGAATTTAAAGATATTGTTGCTGCAGTAAAGGAGTTTAAAGAAAAATGTACCAACAAAGACTTGGTAAAAGAACTAGAACCATGGCTGAACTCGCTTAATGATTTGACACAGGCAGGACAAAAGGCAATTGAAAGTCTAATCGCACTAGAAGACAATAATCCTTCTTTGGCATGGGAAAAATTAAGTGGTGCGAGCAAAGGTTACGAGGCATCTTATACGTATAAGAACGAATCTAACAGTATTGCCAAGTCGGGGTCTAAAAGAATTGCGCCATTTGTAGAAAAGTTAATCACTGCATCGAAAAATAAGCTTGCGCCAATTTTAGATCCAAGTGGTGAAATGTTGAAACCTACTTTATATGCAAGAATTGGCGGAGCAGAACAAACATTAGATGCAAATGGAAAGAAAATGTATGATGGAAATTCTGAGACAGCTGTAACTTGGAATATGAATCAGCAAAGTGGAGATTATTTCGGACTTGATCTTGGCGGTGTAATCAATGTGAAAGATATTTCCATTCTTCAAGGAAATAATGGTGAAGATCATGATATTTTCCATAAGGCGCGTTTGGAATATTCAGAAGATGGAAAGAATTGGAAAACACTTGTTGATAATTCCAATGGTGAAGCTGACGGGCATTCCATTAGTGTGGATAATCTAAATATAAAGGCAAGATATGTGAGGTATTATCTTGTAGAGACTGGACTTGGTTCTAAGCCTAATTATTGGACTCATGTAAGAGAGTTTACAGTCAATAAAAAGGAAGTGGCGAAAGATAGGGTTTATACAAATGTGGAGTCACTGAAAGCTACTCCGTTAACTTTGGATGGTTCAGAAATAAGTGTCAGAGATTTGAATACAGTGTCATTGAACAAAGGACAGTATGTAGGAATCAAATTGAAACAGCCGGTGATTGCCACTGCTTTTTCAAAAGAGCTTACCCAAGAGACAGGACTTGCTTTGGAATATTCATACAATGCATTAGATTGGACAGATGTTTCAAAAGCAAATGGAGATGTAGGTGTAAAATATTTGCGTTTGGTTAATAAAACAGATGCAGCAGTTCAGACAGACATCAAAAAAATAGGAATGACTGTACGAAGATTGCATGCAGAACCAACATTTCTTGCAACAAATACAGAAGGCTTGGCAGAAGGAAGCTATGATAATATTTTTGACGGTGATTTATCTACATATGCCTTGACAAGGGGAAAGCAAGTAAAAGATACTTTTGTCACATTTGATCTTGGGAATATGATGGAGATCCACGATGTGACTGCTGTGACGACAGACGGAGATCAAAGATTTTATAATGCGAAAATCCAAATTTCGGAAGATAATACAACGTGGACAGATGTAGCAACAGTTGTGAATGATGATTCCGTATTTGAAGTGCCATATCGTTATGTAAGGGGAAATGGAAAAGGTGCAAGTGCAAGATATATGCGAATTTATTTTACAGGAGCAAATAACAATGAATTGAAATTACATGAAATTCAGATTAATGATAAGGTAGAGACTGGTGAGCAGGCAGATACAATCATTGGAAGTATTGAAGGGAATCTCAATGCAATTGTGGATAAAGATATATCATCTTTAGTTACAGCAAAAGTAAAGGCAAAGGATTATGTTGAATACAGACTGTCGGAAAATACGAATATAACTCAGATTTCTGTTTTGCAGGGGGCAGCTGGATCTGGCAAATTATATGCGGTAACACAGAATGGAAAGAAACTTCTCGGTACATTAGATAAGAGTGTTACTGTGATGGATGTCAAAGAAAAAGAACCGATAAAATCCATTCGCATCGAGTGGGAAAAGGAAGAGGAAGTTTCACTACATGAAATTAATGTTGTATTTGGGGAAAATACATCAGATGACATAGGAACATATGTAGATCCGATAGTTGTTGAACCGGGTGAAAAACCATACAAAAATATTGCATCAGTTGCTAAAGTAGAAGAATCAGGTCATTCGGATGGAGACAAAAACAATGTAAATGATAATGATTTAAATACAAAGTGGGATAGCAATAGTATTAAGAATGGACAGGGACAACAAGCGCAGGATATCGGGGATGCATGGATTTATCTCGATTTTGGTTCAGAAAAGCAGTATGAGATGAATAAAATTGTAGTCTCTTACCATAACAAAATTTATCCGACCTCATGGATTGTACAGACATCTGAGGATGGGGAACACTGGGAAGATATTACAAAGACTATGACAAAAAATAATGATGGTCCGGTCAACCCAGTGGAAACGATTGATTTTGAAACACCATTCACCGCAAGATATGTGAGATTGTATTTTAATACGCTCAATACAGCGGCAACAGGAAATGGTGTTGGTGTAAAAGAAATTGAGATTTACGGACGTGAAATAAAAGCTGTAGATAAAATTACTCTCAACGAGGTAATCAAAGAAGCTGAGGGAAAAGTAGAGTCAAAAGACTACACAAAAGCTTCAAAAGAAAGCTTGAAAGCAGTTATTGCAGAGGCGAAGAAGGTTGCAGAGAATGAAAATGCGACACAGGATCAAGTGACGCAGGCAACCGTAAAATTGCAGGAGGCATTAAAATCACTTCAATTGAAAATTACGGAACAGCAGAATATTGGTCTGAAAAAAACAGTGACAGTATCGGGAACAAGCAATGGTGAGCCAGAGTCCATTAATGATGGAGACGAAACTACAAAATGGGATAGTGATCTCATTAAAGGAGAGGAAGCCACAAGTGAGGAAGCGTGGTTTGCGATTGATCTTGGTGAGCAGACCAATTTGATTGATGGACTGAAAGTTTCGTATTTTAATAAAGTATATCCGATAAATTATGAAGTACAAGTATCAAATGACAACAAGACTTGGACGACGGTAAAAACCTTAACAAGAGAACACGATGGTGAGGCGCATCCAAAAGACGATATTCAGTTTGAGACGCCGGTTTCTGCCCGCTATGTGAAAATGCTTTTCAAAGAGATGAATAGTGCAGCGGCAGGTCATGGCATTGGAATCAATGATGCACAAGTTATCGGAAGATATGTACATGAAAATGCGAGCGTTCAAAGTGTATCTGGAAACATGGATATTTTCGTTCAGAAAGACAGTGCATTTGATAATGCGAAGCTTCCGACTGTAAATGGAGTTTGGGTTACAGTCGAAGAGATGAAAGATCCTATGAAGGTACTTGTTCCAGTAACCTGGAAAGCTGGAAATGTAGATATGGGCACAGAAGATACACATACTGTTGACGGAATGTTGAGTCTGAATGATATTGTAAATACTGAGAACAAAAAAGCAAGTGTGAATGTCGTTGTTCAAGGTGAAAAAACAGAAGAGATTGATTACAAAGCCTTAGAAGAGCAGTTTGCGATTGCAAAAACAAAAGAACAGGAACAGGACAAATATACAGAAGAGTCTTATGATGCATTTAAAATAGCATATGAAAATGCGCAAAATATAAAAGAAAATGCAATTACACAAAAAGTTGTGGACAGAGGTACAAAGACTTTGAAAAATGCGATTGCAGGTCTGAAAGAAAAATCAAACGAACCTGAAACACCAGAAGTGGATAAAAAGGAATTACAGGCGAAAGTAGATGAGTACGATAGATTAGATCCAAATGCATATACGGCAGACAGCTGGGAGATATTTGAACAGGTATTGGCAGATGCAAAAGCAGTGTTAGCAGATGACAAAGCGACACAAGAGACAGTAAATGCAATGCTTCAAAGCTTAGTGGAAGCATACGGAAAGCTGGAAAAAGCGGAGTCAAAAGTAGACAAAACGAAATTGCAGGCGAAAGTGGATGAGTACAGCAAACTAGATTCAAATACATACACAACAGATAGTTGGGAGGCATTTGTGAAAGTATTAGATAAGGCAAAAGCAGTATTGGCAGATGGAAACGTAACACAGGATACTGTGAATGCAATGCTTCAGGATTTAGTGCAAGCGCGTGAAAATCTGAAAGAAGCAGAGACTCCGAACCCTCAACCAGAAGTTGATAAATCTAAATTGCAGGAAAAAGTAGATGCCTACAGTAAATTAGAGGAAAAAGCCTATACACCGGACAGCTGGAAAATGTTTGCAAAAGCATTGGTAGATGCGAAAGCGGTATTGGCAGATGAAAATGCGACACAAAGCAGTGTTGACAAAGCATTAGAAGTGTTGAATGCAGCATATGGTGCATTGAAGGAAACAACAACTCAGACTGAGCTGGATAAGAACAAGCCAGACAGCAAGAAACCGGCAAAAACAGGAGATCCGACAAGCGTATTGGGCATCTTCTCATCTATGATTTTAGCGGGCGGCTATATCTTGGGACGCAGAAAAAAAGATGATAATTAAGAATGAGAGAACCCCTTCATATCGGTAGTGGTATGAAGGGGTTTTCCTTGCGGAAACCGGAGAAATTGAGTATACTAAAAAGAAGAAAATGCGACTCTGGGAAAGGGGAGAAGATTGAAAATGAAAGTGATTGATTTTCAAGATGCAAATTGCAGGCATTGCTATAAATGTGTCCGAAATTGCAGTGTAAAAGCAATTTCAGTTCGAAATGAACAGGCGCATATTATTCGGGAAGCCTGTATTCACTGTGGGCATTGTCTGGAGGTCTGCCCGCAGAATGCGAAAACATTCGCAAGTGATATGGAGCGTGTCAAAGGGTATCTGAGACAGGGGATGAAAACCGTGATTTCTATTGCTCCATCTTATCTTGGAGTGTTGGAGTATAAAAATCCGGGACAGGTTGTGGATGCACTGTTAAAACTTGGTTTTTTTGAAGTGCGCGAGACGGCAGAGGGAGCGGCGCTTGTCACACGTGAATATCAGAAACTTCTGGAAGAAGGAGTAATGAAAAATCTGATTACAACCTGTTGCCCAAGTGTGAATGATCTGATCGAAAAATACTATCCAAGTCTGACAAGATATATGACTCCGATAGTATCGCCGATGATCGCGCATGGGCGGCTGATCAAAAAGATCTATGGTGAGGATGTGAAGGTTGTTTTTTTAGGGCCTTGCATTGCAAAAAAAGAAGAGGCAGTTGGAGATGACAGGGTATTTGGGGCTGTGGACGCAATTCTGACATTCGAGGAGCTTGGCGGATGGCTGAAAGCAGAAGGAATCGCAATATCGGAATGCGAAGAGAAACTGTTTGGAAATCCGGATCCGAGGATCAACCGCATTTATCCGGTTGGAGGAGGAATTGTAAAGTCCGTGATGGAACAAAAAGAGATGAAGGATACATATCACAAACTTTACGTGGACGGTCTGGATGCCTGTATGGAACTATTTAAAAGTATGGAGAAGGAAGAACTCAGCCACTGCTTTATCGAGGCAAATGTATGTGACGGCGGCTGCATTAAAGGACCGGCATCGGATCAGTGGCAGAATTCTTTTGTGAAAGCGAAGGTGCAGATTGAAGCACAGGTGGAACATGCACCCGCTTCTGAGGATATTCCATATGATTGCATATCAATGCAAAAAACATTTTTGGATCGCAGTCAGCACGAACAAGTTCCGACAGAGGAGGAATTGACAGAATTACTGCAGGCAATCGGAAAGTATAAAAAAGAGGATGAATTGAACTGTGGTGCATGCGGGTATTCGACCTGTCGGGCGAAAGCGACAGCGGTATTTCAGAAGAAGGCAGAACTTGGGATGTGTCTTCCGTATGCGATTGCACAGGCAGAATCGATGTCGAATATTGTGCTGGATGTGACACCGAATCTGATTTTCATCATAGATGATGAGATGCGGATTCGAGAGTGCAACCGAATGGCGCAGCAGCATTTGGGAGTCAGCAGGGAAGAAGCGCTGGAGCGATACATATTCGAGTTTATCGAGACGGAAGATATCGAGATGGTGCTTGAAACGAAACAGTCTATTATGAGTAAAAAAGTAGATTTACCGCAGATTCACTTGAAGGCGGAAGAAAAAATTGTGTATATTCCGAATCTTACATCAGTGCTTGTCATTTATCAGGATATCACGAAAGAGGAGAAGGCGAAGGAAAAGCGGTACCGTTTAAAGATGGAGACAATCGATGCTGCACAGAAGGTTATTGATAAGCAGATGATGGTGGCGCAGGAAATTGCGGGACTTTTAGGAGAGACAACGGCGGAGACAAAGGTTACGCTTACGAAATTACGGGATTCAATCCTGATGGATGAGGAGGAGTAGCATGGGTGTTAGTGTGGATGTTGCGTGGAAAAGTCTGAACAAATATCAGGAAGAACTCTGCGGAGATAAGGTGGAGGTGCTGAAGACGGATAAGGCAGATGTTTTGATTCTGGCTGATGGGATGGGAAGCGGTGTGAAAGCGAACATACTTGCAACACTCACTTCAAAAATCCTAAAGACAATGTTTCGGGATGGAGCTTCCATTGAGCTTGCGGTGGAGACGATCGCAAAGACCCTGCCGATCTGCAAAGTGCGAGAGGTGGCGTATGCAACGTTTAGCATTCTTCAGATTGCTCACAATGGAGAAGCGTATCTCGTCGAATTTGACAATCCAAGCTGCATTTTTATCCGGGATAAAAAGATTGTGGATTATCCGTACAAAGAACGTATAATCGAAGGGAAAACAATACGTGAATATCGTTTTCAGGTAAAGCTCAATGATTGCTTTGTTTTGATGAGCGATGGTGTGACCTACGCCGGAGAAGGAGAGCTTATGAATTTGAGCTGGACGTGGAACGAGATGGCAGAATATACGCTGAAATGCACAAAAGATACACTTTCTGCTTCGAGATTGACCGCTCTTTTGAGTGATCTGTGCAATGAATTGTATGCCCACCGTCCGGGGGATGACACGACGATTGCAGTCATGCGTGTGACCAATCGAAAAATCGTGAACATTTTTACCGGTCCGCCAAAAAGCAAAGATGATGATGAGCGTATGGTGCGGGAATTTATGTCAGAAGAGGGATCAAAGGTTGTGTCAGGAGGGACGAGTGCGAATATTATGGCGCGAGTTTTGCAGAAAAACATTGTCACATCGGTGAATTATCAAGATTCATCAGTGCCGCCGACTGCTGCGATTGAAGGTTTGGATTTGGTGACAGAGGGAGTTCTGACACTTGGAAAAGCATTAAAACTGCTCAAGAAATATGAGAGAGATGATTTTGACGTGGAATTTTTTGATGAGTTGGATGCGGATAATGGAGCATCCAGACTTGCAAGGCTGTTAATCGAAGAATGTACGGACATTCATTTATTTGTGGGGACGGCAACGAATGAAGCACACCAAAATTCCAATCTTCCATTTGACTTAAGTATCCGAATGAATCTGGTAGAACAGCTTCAGGAGGTGGCAAGGAAGATGGGAAAACAGGTGTGCGTAAAATACTACTAGTTGGAGGAAATATGTTAATACTTGTAATTATGATGCTTGGAGTTATCATCGGTATGAAACTGAATTTGAAGAAAACATTGAAGGTAAATGGAGTGCTTCAGATTGTTTTAACCGGGATTTTGATTTTTATTATGGGCGTCTCGCTTGGAAGCAGAGAAAACTTTTTTAATGAACTGGCAGAACTTGGCTGGAAGAGTGTGCTCTATATGTTGTCTGCGGTGGCAGGATCTATTTTGATCGTCTATGGACTTACGAAAGTATTTATGAAGAGTAAGGAGGATGCGGAAATATGATGGTTGTGATCGCAGTGTGCTGTCTGGCAGCGGGAGTGTTTCTGGGAAATGGAATTCTTCCGGAGGATATAATTGATTTTCTGACCGGACACTCAGAGCATGTGTTGTATGTGCTGATGTTTTCTGTCGGGATCAGCGTTGGAGCGAACAAAGGTGTATTCCAGAAATTAAGAGAGCATCATGTGAAAATTTTATTGATTCCAATAGGAGTTATTTTGGGAAGCATTTTTGGAGGTGTTGTGTGCAGTCTGTTTTTAGGGGAAAGCTTAAGGGACAGTCTGATGATTGTGTCGGGGCTTGGCTGGTACAGCCTTTCTGGAGTTCTGGTGACGGAGCTAGCAGGTGCAAAAATTGGTACGATTGCGTTTCTGTGTAATCTTTTGCGGGAAATCTTCTCGTTTATGATCATACCGGTTGTAGTAAAATATTTTAACGGATATGCGGCGATTGCTCCCGCTGCAGCTACGAGTGAGGATACGACACTTCCGATGCTGATGAAATATACATCAGGAGAAGTGGTGATGATGGCAGTTTTGAATGGAATTATCTGTTCGGCAGCGGTTCCGGTATTGATAAAACTGTTTAACGGAATTTTATGATTAGTATATTGTGCAAGA
This sequence comes from Faecalimonas sp. LCP19S3_D12, assembly GCF_052121495.1. GTDB lineage: Bacteria > Bacillota > Clostridia > Lachnospirales > Lachnospiraceae > Faecalimonas. The sequence goes on from NZ_JBQKED010000007.1 coordinate 49,392, forward strand.
AAAAAAGACGGGAATCCCGTCTTTTTAACGTTCATATACAATATAGCGGTATTTTTGCAGCAACTCAGTTGCCTTATGGGAAGAAGATTCATCGTAAAATTCAATACGCAGAACACCTTCTTCAAATTCACGGTTATGTATAATGCCAATATTTTTGATACTGATATTGTTTGAGGCAAGTATGGTCGCAATTGTTGCGATTCCCCCTGCTTCGTCGATGATATCGCAGTAGATCGCAAACACTTTTTTGATCGGTCCGGAGGAACCTTCCGGAATGGAATTACGGTAATTTTTAGATGTCTCAAATAAATCATATAATTTTTGCTCGGAGCTTTCTGCGACAGAATCTCTTGCATTTTTCAACATGTCAATGTAAGCGTCCAAAATTTTGACAATATTGTCTCCGTTTTTCAGACAGATATGCTGCCACATTGTCGGAGAAGAAGAGGCAATTCTCGTGATATCCTTAAATCCTCCTGCAGCAAGCTGTTTCATCAACTCATCTTTTGTATCCGTATCCTTTACAAAGTTGACTAAGGTGGATGCAATAATATGTGGCAGATGGCTGATTGTTCCAGTGATCAGATCGTGCTCTTTGTAATCCAAGATGACCGGAAGTGCTTTTAACGATTCTACAAAAGTGCTGTATGCAGTCACTTTATCTTGCGATACGGTCGAAGATGGAGTCAGGATGAAGTACGCATTTTCAATCAGCATCGGTTTGGAATTTAAAAAACCGGACTTCTCGGAACCAGCCATTGGATGTCCTCCGATAAAATTTTCTTCCATATCAAGAGAGATGATCTCCTCGTGAATCGAAGTCTTTACACTGCCTACGTCAGTGAGAATACAGTCTTTGGTAACATAGTGTTTGATCTGCTTTAAATACGCAGTGTTATATGAGACCGGTGCACATAGGAAAATATAGTGACAGTTGGAAAAGTTGTTATCGATGGAAGTGCAGGCTACGTTGATTATAGATTCTTGCGTGGCGAGCGCGAGCGTCTCTCTACTTTTGTCAAAGGCGATAATCTCGGAATCAGGGTAATACTGACGGATTGCACGGGCGATGGAACCGCCAATCAATCCAAGCCCGATAAAACCGATTTTGTAAGGTTTGTTCATAATATTTGCTATCCTTTCTTTATTTTCACTTATCAATTATTGTACACTAAAGTAAAAGACAAATAAATTGTATAAATTTAATAAAAGAGTTGTAATTTTGAGTGAATTTTAGTACAATATACACATGAGAAACTACAAAAATAAGGAGGCAGCAAAATATGAAAGTTTACAGAACAGACGAAATTAGAAATGTGGTACTTTTAGGACACGGAGGCAGCGGAAAAACTAGTTTAGTCGAAGCAATGGCTTATGTATCAGGAGCAACCAATCGAATGGGCAAGATAACCGACCATAACACGATTAGTGATTTTGATAAAGAAGAACAAAAACGAGAGTTTTCGATTAGTACAAGTCTGATCCCGATTGAGTGGGAAAAAGCAAAGATCAATATTTTGGATACACCGGGATATTTTGATTTTGTTGGAGAAGTAGAAGAAGCGGTAAGTGCAGCGGATGCAGCCGTAATTGTTGTTTCGGGAAAAGCAGGAGTAGAAGTAGGAACGGAAAAAGCCTGGGAGTTATGTGACAAATATAATCTTCCGAGAATGGTGTATGTGACAGAGATGGATGTGGATGATGCAAGTTTCCGACAGGTTGTGGAAGATCTGACGGCAAGATACGGCAAGAAGATCGCCCCGCATTTTCAACCGATTCGTGAGAATGAAAAGCTTGTGGGGTATATCAACGTCATCAAGAATGCGGGAAGAAGATATACCGGAATCGGGCAGAGAGAGGAATGTGAGATTCCGGAATATTGCTTGCCGAACTTACAGCTTTTAAGAGATTCACTGATGGAGGCGGTTGCCGAGACGAGCGAAGACTTTATGGAAAGATATTTTGCAGGAGAAGAATTTTCAATCGAAGAGATTCGTTCTGCAATGCGTACCGAAGTAATGGACGGCGATATCGTACCTGTTGCGATGGGATCAAATATAGAGGCGCAGGGAGTGGCAAATCTGTTGTCTGACATTGTGCGTTTCTTCCCTAGTCCGGATAAGAGAACTTGTGTGGGCATCAACCGCAAGACAAATGATATTTTTGAAGCAAATTATGATTTTTCAAAAGGAAAGACAGCGTATGTGTTTAAGACAATGGTAGATCCGTTTATTGGAAAATATTCATTTGTAAAAGTATGCTCAGGTGTCTTAAAAGGTGAGGATATACTGTTTGACACAGAGAATGACACGGAACAGAAACTCGGAAAATTATATACGATGCAGGGAAATAAACCGGTGGAAGTCTCAGAATTACACGCAGGTGATATCGGTGCAATCGCAAAACTGTCCGGCGTAAAGACAGGTGATACACTTTCTACGAAGAATACTCCGGTTCTGTATGGAAAGACGGAATATTCCGTTCCATATACATATATGAAATATGTGGTGAAGACGAAAGGGGACGAAGATAAGGTATCTCAGGCGCTGGCAAAGATGATGGCAGAAGATGTGACGTTGAGGGCGGTAAATGACAGTGAGAATCGTCAGTCGTTATTGTATGGTATGGGAGATCAACATTTAGAGATTGTTGTGAGCAAACTAGCAAGCCGTTACAAAGTAGATGTGGATTTGGAGACACCGAAAGTTGCTTTCAGAGAGACTATCCGAAAGAATTCAGATGTAGATACAAAATATAAAAAACAATCCGGAGGGCATGGACAATACGGTCATGTAAAGATGAAATTTGAACCTTCCGGAGATTTAGAGACACCATATGTATTTGAACAGATTGTAGTTGGCGGAGCAGTTCCAAAGAATTACTTCCCGGCAGTAGAAAAAGGTTTGCAGGAATCTGTACTGAAAGGACCTTTAGCAGGATATCCGGTTGTAGGTGTGAAGGCAGTTTTATATGACGGCTCTTATCACCCGGTGGATTCTTCTGAGATGGCATTTAAGACAGCGACAATGCAGGCGTTCAAAAAAGGATTTATGGAAGCAAGTCCTGTGTTATTGGAGCCAATCGCAAAGATTAAAGTGACAGTGCCGGATGAATATACCGGAGATGTTATGGGAGATCTGAACAAACGTCGTGGACGTGTACTTGGAATGACACCGATTGCAGGTGGTGCACAGATCATTGAGGCAGACATTCCAATGACCGGGGTATTTGGATATTGCACCGTACTCCGTTCTATGACAGGTGGAAGAGGTTCTTATGAATATGAATTTGTTCGTTATGAACAGGCACCTTCTGATGTGCAGGAAAAAGAGATTGCAAAGCGTGCAGCTGAGGAATAAATAAGGCAGGTAAGGGCATTACTTTTGAGAGGTGCCCTTACCTTTTTGTCTGTGTGACACAACCTTTGGAGAATGTATTGTACTTTTGAGGTAAAGGTGCTATAATTGCCATGCTGTCTGGAATTTATAGGGGAATCCAGAAAGAATGAAAATAAAAAGTTGAGGGAAAATCGATGAAGATTGTAATCATTGGAGATGGGAAAGTAGGGTATAAACTTGCAAAGCAGCTCTCTGAGGATAATTATGATGTAGTGCTAATTGATAATAATGCAGGAAAATTAAAGGCGGCAACTAACAAGCTGGATATTATTTGTATTACTGGGGATGGAGTGAGTGCAGAAGTGCAAAGAGAAGCAGATGTGCCACACGCAGATCTGGTCATTGCATGTGCATCTACAGATGAACTCAATATGTTGAGTTGTCTGATTGCAAGAAGACTAGGGGCAAGGCATACGATTGCCAGAGTTCGCAACCCGATTTACTATCAACAGATAGATATTTTGAAAGAAGATTTGAGGCTGAGTATGGCGGTGAATCCCGAACTGGCAGTTGCGAATGAGATTTCAAGAGTTTTGATTTTTCCGGTGGCGAGTAAGATTGAGACATTTGTGAAAGGAAGAGTGGAACTGGTTGAATTTATGCTGCGTTCAGGGAATCCGATCATTGGTCACAGTCTGGCGGAGATTTATAGAAAATATCAGATTAAGATACTCGTCTGTGCAGTACAAAGAGGAAAGAAAGTTTATATTCCAGACGGAGAATTTGTTCCGCAGGAAGGGGATAAACTTCATATTGCAGCATCTCATCGGGAGATTGAATTGTTCTTTAAATCTTTGGGAGATTGCAAGAATAAGATTCGAAGAGTTTTGATCTGCGGAGGTGGACGAGTGGGATTTTACCTTGCAAAACAACTACTGTCTTTGGGAATGCAAGTTAAGATTATTGAGCAAGACTTAAAAAAGTGCGAAACTTTGTGTGAGTCTCTGCCTAAGGCTACCATTATTCATGGGGATGCGGCGGATCATGATCTTTTGATCGAAGAAGGAATTCATGAGACAGACGCACTTATTGCACTTGCCGGTATGGATGAGGAGAATATTATTATGGCATTGTTTGCAAAGATGCAGGGTGTGAATAAGATTATCGCAAAGGTAAACGAAGACACAAGAGCACAGATGGTCGAAGGACTTGGGATTGACAGTATTGTGTCTGCAAAAAGTGCAACAGCAGATGTCATTTTAAGCTATGTGCGTGCGAGGCAAAATTCTCTGTGCAGTGCGAATGTGGAGACGATGTACCGTCTCGTTGATGGGCAGGTAGAGGCGTTGGAATTTATCATCAGAAAAGAGAATAATTATACGAATGTACCGCTTAAAAATATTACGATTAAGCCAAATAACCTGATTGCCTGCATTGGGAGAAAGCGTCAGATTATTATCCCGAATGGTGAAGACGTCCTTCAGGTAGGCGATAGTGTCGTAGTTGTAACTTTGGAAAGAAAGATTCAAGATATCACAGATATCCTGAGCTAGAGGAAGATGCAATTATGAACTATAGAATGACAAGTTTTGTATTAGGGAGAATGTTAGGGGTAGAGGCTCTTGTAATGCTCATCCCGGCAATCGTTTCCGCAATATATGCAGAAGTGACGATGCGCTCATTTTTGATCACAAGCGCAGTCTTAGTAGTGTTGTTTTTGGTCTTCGGACGTAAAAAGCCCGAGAATACGATGATTTATGCAAAAGAAGGTTTTGTGATTGTTGCATTGGCGTGGATTTTATGGTCTGTATTCGGAGCTCTTCCGTTTTATATTTCCGGAACGATACCGAAATATATCGATGCACTGTTTGAAACTGTGTCCGGTTTTACAACAACAGGTTCTACTATTTTGACGGATATTGCATCTTTGCCGATGGGCATGAATTTTTGGAGATGTCTGACACATTGGATTGGTGGAATGGGAGTGCTTGTCTTTGTGCTGGTATTGACATCTTTAGATGACAAGAATACGATGCACTTGATGCGTGCAGAGGTTCCGGGACCGGAAGCGGATAAACTGGTTCCCAAGGTGAGAGGAACAGCAAAAATTTTATATGGAATGTACCTTGCACTGACTTTGATAGAAGTTGGATTTTTGCTTGCGGGGGGAATGAATCTGTATGATAGTGTCATCCATGCATTCAGCACTGCAGGAACCGGAGGGTTTAACAACCGGAATAACAGTGTTGCGTTTTATGACAGCGCATATATAGATGGTGTGATCACAGTATTTATGATTCTGTTTGGAATCAACTTCAATATGTATTTTTTGTTGCTGTTAAAGAACGTAAAGGCTGTATTTAAAAATGAAGAAGTCCGAGCCTATCTGGGAATCATCGCAGCTACGACGATTATCATTACGTTCAACATTATGTACATTTATGAGACACCGCTGAAATCATTCCGCTATGCGGCATTTCAGGTGGCTTCCGTTATCACAACAACCGGATTTGCGACCGCAGATTATAACCTTTGGCCGGAGCTGTCGAAGTGTTTACTGCTCATGGTCATGATTGTCGGGGCGTGCGCAGGTTCGACCGGTGGTGGTATGAAAGTATCGAGAATTTTAATTTTGTTAAAAAGTATCAAGCAGGAAGTGAAAAAGACACTGCATCCGAAGTCAGTCAGTGTTGTAAAGGTCAATGGAAAAAGAGTGAGTGGTGAGACGATGCATGCGGTATATGTGTATTTTATGGCATACATTTTTATTGTGATAGCATCTGTTCTTGTTGTATCCATCAATAATTTTGATTTTGCAACAACATTTACCGGGGTGCTCACAACGTTGAACAATGTGGGACCGGGAATTGCAGCGGTTGGTCCGGTTGAAAATTTTGCGAAATTTTCTGTGTTATCAAAAATTGTATTCTGTTTTGATATGCTGGTCGGAAGATTGGAAATTTTCCCGTTTTTAATGTTGTTTTCATCGAACTTGTGGAGAAGAAAATTTTAAGGGAGAGAAGATTATGAAAAAATCAAGTAAGAAACTTATTGGAATACTGATTGTCATTTTGTTGGCATGTATTTATTATTACGTAACCATTCCGGCAATCAATATCCATTCATCAGAATTTTGGATTTTTATCATTCTACTGATTGTGGCGCTTCTGGTGTATTATATATGGAAAAGGCGTCTTGGAAAAGATGAGATTAAGCAGTCCAAGGTTGTGAAGGGAATTTTGTTTGTTCTGTTAGGCGTTGTGTTGATTTATGGAGTGGGAACATTATTGTCCTCCCCAATTGTCAATGCAAAGAAATATCAAAAGCTTTTAACTGTGAAAGACGGAGAATTCACAAAAGATATTGAAGAGTTATCGTTTGATCAGATTCCGCTTTTGGACAAAGACTCTGCTACGATTCTCGGAAACCGTAAGATGGGAAGCATGGTAGATATGGTATCTCAGTTTGAAGTGGACGATATTTACACCCAGATCAACTACCGGGATAAGCCGGTGAGAGTATCGCCGCTTCGTTATGCGAACCCAATCAAATGGCTGACGAATCAGTCGGATGGGATTCCGGCATATATCCGAATTGATATGGCGACGCAGACAACAGAACTTGTAAAATTAGAGAAAGGGATGAAGTATTCCACATCTGAGTATTTCAACAGAAATATTTACAGACATTTGCGTTTTAAATATCCAACCTATATTTTTAATGATTTAAGTTTTGAAATTGACGATGACGGGGTTCCATACTGGGTGTGTCCGGTGAAGAAATTCAACATTGGTTTGTTTGGTGGTGAGACAATCGGACGGGTTGTTCTCTGCAATGCGATTACCGGTGAGACAGTGGACTATGCGATTGATGAAGTACCGGAATGGATTGACCGTGCATATTCGGCAGATCTGTTAGTTCAGTTATATGATTACTATGGCTCTTTGAAACACGGATTTTTCAATAGTGTGCTTGGACAGAAAGATTGTCTGAAGACGACAGAAGGATACAATTATCTTGCAATTGATGATGATGTGTGGGTGTATACAGGTGTTACATCCGTAAGCGGTGATCAGTCAAATGTAGGGTTTGTATTGATGAATCAGCGTACGATGGAGACAAAATATTACGCTATTGAAGGGGCAACAGAGAGTTCAGCGATGAATTCTGCTCAGGGAGAGGTGCAGGATCTTGGCTATAAGGCTGCATTTCCGCTGCTTTTGAATATTTCCGGCGAACCGACATATTTCATTGCGCTGAAGGACGAGGCAGGACTTGTCAAGAAATATGCGATGGTGAATGTCCATAAATATCAGGTTGTTGCAATCGGAGATACGGTAAATGAATGTGAAGAAAGGTATCAAGAGCTGCTCTTAAAAGAAGGAATCCAAGTGGAAGAGGAAGATACGCGGGAAACCCAGACACTGACAGGTAAGATTACAAAGATTGCGCAAGGTGTCGTGGATGGAAATTCACACTATTACATTATGATAGAAGGCTCCGAGGACATCTTTGATGTATCTGTAGTGGACTATATCGACATCATCAAGTACGATGTAGGTCAGGAGATTACGGTAGAGTACAAAGTGGGAGAAAAGATGAACACTGTAACCGATTTAAAATAAATGAAAAGCAAAAAAAGAGTTGTGAGGCTGACCCACAACTCTTTTCGCGTTCTAATTTAAAAATTCACATTTTTCCATCTTCACATCTTTTAGACCTTCTCTGTCAGCGCTTACGCTTACGTAGAAATCTACATTGTGCTTTTTCGAGATATTGCTTAAACGATCGACAAATCTTGGAATATTTTCAAGGGAAATGCTAGTCTGTTTTAAAATTCCGTCAATAAAAATAACTTCGATATCACTGTTGCAGCTGATCATGCCATAGATGAAACCAGTGTATTCATCTATGTTGCGGATGGAAGGGAAATCATCCATACAGATTGCTCTGATATCAAAAGATACACTGTAAGTATCGTTGTGGCTGTTCTTGATGAAGACGACATTACCGTCACATGCTTTTGCTTTCTGATTAGCTAATTCAATCATCTTTTGTGTCTTGCCACTGCCTTTTTGCCCTGTTAATAAATATACCATGGGAATCACTCCTTTGTTATGTATTTTTTATTCTGTCTATGATATTATTTATTATACAACAACTTTTGCCGAAGAGCAATAAAATATCGCAAATTTATATTGATATTTTACAAAAAGTTATATAATTATTGAAATTATTTATAAAATTTGTACAACTATGGAGAGGCGAAAATAAAATGATAAGAATACTGTTGATTGAGGATGATGCACATATTGCACAGAGCATTCAATTTTTTTTGGAAGGTGAAGGATTTCAGATAAAAGTGGCAGCTATGGCAAGGCAGGCAATGGAACTGTTAAAGTCGGAGGATTTTCAATTGGTCATCTTAGATGTCACATTGCCTGACGGAAATGGGTTTGAATTGTTTGAGGAGATCAAAGCAAGAAAAGAACTGCCGGTTATCTTTCTGACGGCATTGGATGGGGAAGAGGAGATTGTAAAAGGATTTGAATTAGGGGCAGATGAATATATTACGAAACCGTTTCGTCCGCGGGAACTACTTTCCAGAATTAGAAATGTGATCCGACATACCGGGATTTTGGAAGAAAACAGACAGGAAATTCAAATTGAGCATGTGAAAATGAATTTAGAGCAAGGGGCGGTTTACAAGAACAATGAGCGCATAGAATTGACAGCACTGGAGTATAAGATACTCGCCCTATTTTTTGAGAATAAAGGTCGGATCCTGACAAGAGGGCAGATACTTTCGGGAATCTGGGATGAGTCCGGCAATTTTGTCAACAACAATACGTTGACAGTGTATATCAAAAGACTTCGCGAGAAGATAGAAGAAGATCCGAATGCTCCAAAGATCATCAAGACAGTGCGTGGCATGGGATATAAGGCGGGGGTGTGATCTATGGACAAAAAGAGATTTGTAATCAGTGTGTGTGCTCTTGCACTGACTGGGCTTATCAGTATATGGATATTTGCAGGAGTTGTGGAGCGAGAGAATAACAGATGGCTGTACGACGTGACGGACAGCCTTGTGACAGAGATTGTAAGGCGATATCCAGATGTAGAGGAAGAGACGATTCGTCAGATGACTTCGGATGGGGTAGCGTCTCAGGAAGAAAGTGTGTTGAAGAAATATGGAATTGAGGAAGATAATTTTTTGCCGAAACGAACCGGTGGAAATCAGCAGGTGATGATAGTGGGCGGAGTGACTGGAATTTTATTTTTGGTCTGTGCAGGTTGTGTCGGTATATTTTTATATGCCATGAAAAGGCAGGGAAAGCAGATTGAAGAACTGGAACAATACTGTGAGGAGGTGCTTCAGGAAACGGCAACGCTGGATCTGCGGGATAACGAAGAGGGAAGATTCAGTCTTCTTAAAAATAAAGTATATGATATCACCGTACTTCTCAGGGAAAAGAATCAACTGCTCGAAAAAAATAAGAAGGAGACAGAGCGGCTGATCGCAGATATTTCGCACCAACTCAAGACACCAATTACCTCTCTTCGTATGACAAATGAAATTCTATATATGGATATGCCAAGCGAAAAAAGGATGACATTTCTTGATAATATGCAGGCGGATTTGCTGAAGATTGAGTGGTTCGTAAAAACCATTTTGAATCTTGCAAAACTAGATTCAAAGACACTGACATTGAAAAGAGAAGAGACGATGGCGGCAGAATTGTCAGAGAAGATGATAGATTCGTTCAAAATCTTCTGTGAGGTGAGTGGGTGTAGGATTGCTTCATCTGGCGAAGAAGATATTACGCTTTGGTGTGATAAAAAATGGCTTTTGGAAGCTCTGCACAATATTTTGAAAAATGCACTGGAGCATGGCGCGGCACACATAGCGCTTTTGTGGTCGGAAAATAATCTTTATACAAAACTTGAAATCACAGATGATGGAGAAGGGATTGAAAAAGAAGAACTCCCGCATATTTTTGAGCGCTTTTACAAGATGAAAGGAAGCAGAGAAGACAGCATGGGACTTGGCATGGCATTTACGAAAAGTATGATTGCATACCAAAACGGGGAAGTGAAAGTAAAGAGTAAAAAAGGTGAGGGCACGACGTTTATTGTAAAAATATATAAAAATGATTTCCAAAAGTCACTTTAGAGTCACTTTTGTATCGTAGAATAAAGAAAAACGAAGGAGGCAGAGTATGGAAATCTTAAAAGTAGAGAATTTATGTAAACGATACGGAGAAAAGGATACTGAAGTGGTTGCTTTGGATAATGTGAGTTTTACCGTGGAAAGGGGAGAATTTGTTGCGATCATCGGGGCGTCAGGAAGTGGAAAATCAACACTTTTACATCTGATTGGCGGTGTTGACCGCCCGACAAGCGGGAAGGTATTTATCGACGGGACTGATATCTATGAGCTGAATGCGGATAAACTGGCAATCTTTAGGAGAAGACAGGTTGGATTGATTTATCAGTTTTATAATCTGATTCCGATTTTAAATGTAGTAGAAAATATTACGCTTCCATGCAGATTAGATGGAAAGGAAGTAAAAGAGGAACGTCTGGAGGAACTTTTAGAAATCTTAAATCTCAAGAATCGAAAAGAGCACCTTCCGAATCAACTGTCAGGCGGACAGCAGCAAAGAGTGTCGATTGGGCGTGCAATCGTGAATTATCCGGCGATCGTGCTCGCCGACGAGCCGACGGGGAATCTAGATAGTAAGGCGTCAAGAGAAATCATTGATCTTTTAAAAATGTCCAATCAAAAATACAATCAGACGGTTATTTTGATTACACACGATGAAAACGTAGTGCTGGAAGCGGATCGGATTCTGACAATTGATGACGGGAAGATCGTCAAAGACGAGAGAGTGAGGTAGTTTATGAACATTTTAAATGAACTCACGGTCAAAAATTTAAAACGGAATAAAAAGCGTACGCTTGTAACAATTTTCGGAATTATCCTTTCGGTAGCGCTGGTTACGGCGATTACGACATTTGTTTCCAGCATGCAGGGCTCTATGATAGAGTACGCAAAGAAAAATGATGGAGATTATCACATTTTTATATCAGATGTGCCGGTTGAACAGCAGAAATATTTGTTAAACAATGCAAAAATCGAACGGACTATGATTGGGCAGACAATTGCAGATGTAGCGCCTGAGACGTTTTTTAAAGCGGAAGAAGATCAGGAAAATCATAGAGGGATGCTGAAATTGAAAGCATTTGAGGAGAAGGATTTGAAGCGGCTTGGAATTAAGCTGATAGAAGGTCGTATGCCAAAAAATGAGCAGGAGATCCTGCTGCCGATGCAGCTGAGTGGTTTGGATGGTATTAGCTATGAAGTGGGTGATGTGTTGACACTCAAAGTCAATGGTTCAGAGGAGACGTATACGATTGCAGGCTTGATGGGAATTAACAGCTTTGAATTTCAGAAAGACGGGATGATGGGCTCTACACTTGTGACAAAACTGGACCATGATACAGCCGGACAGCCGATAGAAATTGCATTGTCATTAAAAGATCCAAAAGAAGCATATACGTTTGCGGAAAATTTAAAAGAGGAACATGGATTTTCGCAAGAACAGATCATTACCAATGATATGCTGCTGCAGTTTGAGGGAGGAACGAGATCAGAGCAGACCATGCAGGTGTTATATCGGATGGCTGTGATCGTCATTCTGATTATTATATTTACATCGGTCTTTGTCATCAAGAATAGTTTTGACATTTCGATTATGGAGCGAATCAAGCAGTATGGAATGTTGGCAAGCATAGGAGCTACTTCAAAGCAGATTCGGAAAAATGTGTTGTTTGAGGGAGTTGTGCTTGGAGTGATTGCGATTCCATTGGGAATTCTGTGTGGCGTTTTTGCAATCTGGGTTACACTTTTGACAGTAACGCAGATATTGGCAGGAAGTGGTCTTGCAGATATTCCATTACACTTATATGTATCATGGCAGGCGCTTGTAGTTGCAGTGGCAGTTGCAATTATCACAATTTATCTCTCATCAGTCATCCCTGCGAGAAAAGCAGTCAAGATTGCTCCAATGGATGCAATTCGTGACTCGGCAGGCATTAAAATTGCAGGGAAGAAATTGCGTACTTCTAAGCTACTTTCAAAAATATTGGGCATAGAAGGTGAGATTGCAAGTAAAAATTTAAAACGAAGCCGCAAAAAATACAGAACAACGGTATTTTCCATTTTTTTAAGTGTTGTGCTGTTTATCTCAATCAGTTCTGTTATTCAATATGGATTTTTATTGCAAAGCTATGTATATCAGGAGATGGACTATAATCTTTATGGTTCGATTGAAGATTCTGATATTTCGCAGGAGCAACAGGAAAAACTTTATGGGAAAGTGGAAAAGGCAGATGGAATTAAGGAAAGTACAGTTGTAAAGCGTCAAATCTGTAATATTGCACAAGGTGATTATACAAAAGAAGCATTGGAAGATATGAATGGCGTATATGATTCAATTGAAGTGGAGGAGGAAGATTTATATATCACATTTTACTCCATTCCGGATGACCAATATCGGGCGTATGTAAAAGAGCAGGGTCTTTCCTATGAGGAGGCAAAAGATAAAGCCATTATCTGCGATACGCAACGGAGAACGATTTATGATCAGGCTACCGGAGAGACCGTCAGGAAACAGTTCCAATTGCTGAACAGCAAGGCAGGAGACACGCTTTCCTATCGCATGTTGTCAGAGGATGGAGAACAAAAAGAAGTAGAGTCGATGGAGATTGCAAAGCGGACCGAGGAACTTCCGTTTGGAGTGGAGGCGGATTATTATTCTGTTGTTGCTGTTATTTCGGATGAAATGATGACAAGAATGGGTGGTACGCTGGATGGGTTTTATGCGGAAGCGGAAGATACAAAAATATTACAGGAAGAAATTCAGGGATTGGATGAAAGTATAGAGTGGTATTTCATTGATTATGAGCAGAGGGCAAAAGAGCAGAACAGTATGGTATTGGTTGCGGCGATTTTCTTATATGGATTTATCGCAGTCATTTCAGCTATTGGAATTACCAATATCTTCAATACCATCACAACGAATATGACGCTTAGAAGCCGTGAATTCGCGATACTGCGCTCGGTTGGAATGACAGAAAAAGAATTTCGAAAAATGATTCGCTGTGAAAGTATTTTATATGGTACAAAGGCATTGGCTTTTGGGGTTCCGGTCGGAGTAGCGCTATCCTATGGAATGTACAAAGTGTTTGTCGGTATCATTGAGGTGCCGTATACACTTCCGTGGAAAGAAATCTTGATTGCAGTTGCGGCAGTATTTCTGATCATCTTTTGGACAATGCGATATTCGGTGAAAAAAGCAGAAAAGCAGAATATCATAGAGACCATTCGAAGTGAGAATATATAGATGGACTAAATTTTTAAGTGAGTAAGGCAAGAAAATAGCATCCTTTTTGGGGAGCTATTCTTGCCTTGCAAATATTTAAAAGATATGATATTTTTTAGATATACATTATCAAGAGGAAATGAGTTGAAATACTTGAGGGAGGAAAAATGAAAAAAACAGACAGTATAAAAGTAAGAGTGGGTATCTTAGTCATAGGTGTATTTTTGGCAATCGTGTTGCTTGCAGTCTGTATTATTGGTGAACTTGGGAAAATTAGAAACAGTAACAAAAAGATAAGCAATGCAATTGTACTTCACACTACAGCATTAGAGAGTGAGAAAGGTCACTATGCGTGGGTAGAAAATCTTGGATCGGCATTGAGTTTTGGAACAGAGTTTACAGGCAGTAAAGATGATACAAGTTGTGTACTCGGAAAATGGCTGTATTCAGAGAAGAATTCAGGAAGTGAAGAAGTGGAAAAGATGAAAGAAGAAATAAAGCGTCTTCATAAAGAAATTCATGAATCGGCTGATGAGGCATTGCTGCTGAATGAAACAGATAAAAAGGCAGCAGAAGATATGTATGTGAATACAATCAAATCGAATATTACACAACTAGTAAACAAACTAGACAACATCATAACAATTGGTCAGGAAATGACTGATTCAGCAGAAAAAGAGTTGGCAAGTGCAATAAGGACTACGTTTATTGTGGTGAGTGTTGCCTTTCTATTGATTGTTGCCTTTTGCTTATTGTTGATTATTTATGTAACAAAAGGTGTCATTAATCCATTGATACTGATTACAGAAAACAGTAAAAAACTAGCTGAGGGAAATCTGAATTTTCAGATTGATATTCAAAGTAATAATGAAGTAGGAGAATTAGCACAGTCTTTGAACACTTCTGTTTCGGAGCTTGCATCCTATGTCAGAACAATTCAACAATCTATGGAAAAATTGGCACAGGGAGATCTCTGTGTGGAGTGTACAGATCAATTTAAAGGTGAATTTTCTTTGATACAACAGTCAGTCTGTTCGCTTACGAATTCGTTAAAGAAAGCGTTTCTAAAAATTCAGAATACGTCGCATGCTGTAAAAAATGCTTCAGAGCAGTTATCGAATAATACACAGATGTTTGCTCAAGGGTCTACAGAACAGGCGAGTACGTCAGAGGAGTTATCAGAGAAGCTTTCCCAAATTTCACATCAGGTAAAGGAAAGTGCCTCTGTAGCAGAAAATGCTAAGGTTCAGGCGAATGTAGTGAGAGAAGAGATGTCAGACAGCAGCGAAAAAATGGAAGAACTTGTAGATGCGATGGAAGAGATGAATCGGCATTCGAAAGAAATTGAAAAAATTATACATACGATTGAAGATATAGCTTTCCAGACGAATATTCTTGCATTAAATGCAGCAGTGGAAGCGGCTCGTGCCGGGGAGGCAGGAAAAGGATTTGCGGTTGTCGCAGACGAGGTGAGAAGTCTTGCGTCGAGAAGTGCACAGGCATCAAAAGATACGGCAGTGCTGATAACAAGTTCCATTGGTGCGATTGAGAATGGAGTGCGTATTGCCAATGATACAGCGGGAATATTGGAAAACACTGTGAAAAATACAAATGAAGTGACGAAGATCATCAGCGATATTTCGGATATTGCAGCAGAAGAGGCTGTCTCGATTGAGTCAGTGAGTGAAGGTATTGCACAAATCGCGTCAGTAATCAATTCTAATTCAGCGACGGTAGAGGAGAGTGCCGCCTCTACACAGGAGATGTCAACGATGGCAAGCGAACTGAACGATCTGGTTGGAGAGTTTAAATTGCAATAGCGATAAATTCATGGTCAATTTGGAGGTGTTTCATGTCTATAAGAAAAGAGGAAGCAAAAGATTATGAAATTATATATTCAGTAATAAAGAAAGCATTTGACAGTACCAAGCACGCAGATGGAAATGAGCAAGATTTGGTCAATGTGTTGAGAAATGGTGATGCATATATTCCTGAGTTATCATTGGTTGCAGAAATTGATGGCGTCATTGTGGGACATGTCATGTTTACAAAAGCGAAAGTTGAGGACACAGTAGTGTTAGCATTGGCTCCGTTATCAGTCTTACCAGAATATCAAAGACAAGGAGTAGGTACTGCTTTAATAAAAGAGGGACATAGAATTGCAAGAGAACTACACTATGGATATTCGATCGTATTAGGGAGTGAAAAATATTATCCGAGAGTGGGATATGTACCAGCAGATTTATTTGGAATCAAAGCACCGTTTGATGTGCCGAGAGAAAATTTTATGGCGTATAAATTAAAGGACGATGCAGGAAAGGTTTGTGGTGTTCTTAAGTACGCAAAGGAGTTTGGAATTCATTAGATTAAAGATGAGTGGAGAGGACAATAGTTGTGTTGGTACAAAGTTGTGGAGGGATTTTAATATGAATATTGCGATTGATATTGATGATACATTAACGGAATCATTTGATTATTTTTTGCCGTATGTGGCAGAATATTTTGATGTGGATGAGGAAACCTTGAGAAAGCAGAATATTTCTTACAGTAACTTGCCAAAAGAGTGGAAAAAGGATGAAATTGGATTTTGCAGAGCGTATTATGACCGAATTGTGCCGGATACACCATTTAAACAAGATGCGGCATGGGGGGTGAAAAGACTGCGAGAGTTAGGACATCGTATTGTGATTATTACAGCAAGGACAGATGCACTTTATACAGATCCCTACCAAACGACAGAGCAGGAACTTGCCAATGGCGGCATCTGTTATGATAAACTGATCTGTACGTTTGATAAGGCGAAAGCGTGTGTAGAAGAAGGAATCTCCATTTTGATTGATGATTCTCTAGCTCACTGTGATGCTGCTTCCGAAAAAGGAATTTCTACACTTTTGTTTTCCAGCAAGGCAAATCAATACGAGGAGACGGAGCATATCCGTGTCTCGAATTGGGAAGAAGTAATTGAGAAAATTATGAGTGGGAAGATTAAATAATTTTTTCAATGGATAACAAAGCCGTTTTTTTGTCCAATCCACCTGCGTAGCCGGTAAGCGTTCCATTTTTGCCGATTACGCGATGACAAGGAATGATAATGGAAATTTTATTACGCCCAACAGCCTGTCCGACAGCTTGTGCTGACATATGTGCAATACCTTTTTGCTTGGCGATTTGAGCTGCGATGTCTCCGTAAGTTGTTGTCTGACCATAGGGAATCTGTTCTAAAATATTCCATACGGCAGTTTGAAAAGGGGTGCCTGTCATATGAATAGGCGGAGTGAAATCAGGGTTTTGTCCAGAAAAATAAAGGTCAAGCCATTGCTTCGTCTGTTTAAAGACAGGCAGCTCTTTTTCTTGATGTTCCGGATCAAGATTGTAGGCGTAGTGCAGCTGATTTTCAAACCAAAGACCAGTCAGTCCGATGTCATCAGCAGCCATCAAAAGCTTTCCAAGTGGTGAGGAATAATAGTTAATATATTTCATAAGAACCTCCTTAAAAATTTATATAGGTATTATAGCATTTTTAAGAAATACTTTGAAATGCTTTTTTGAAACGAGAAAGAATACGAACCTGTTAGATAAAATGGATATATTGTGGATGCTTAATTGACAAAATGGAAAATAAACGGTAAAATATAGGAAAGAGGTGATAGTATGACGATTGAAGAGATGAAAAAAAGAAAGAGAGAATTTGGTTATACATATGAACAGATTTCGAAGTTGTCGAATGTTCCGCTCGGAACGGTACAAAAGATTTTTGCGGGTGTGACGGAGTCTCCGAGATATGATACGATCGCAGCACTGTCACAGATTTTTGAGAATGATACTGCTTCATGTGTTCAGGAAGCTCGGAGTATTTATAACGTGAAGAGGCAGGGAGAGTATACATTGGAAGATTATTATGCTTTGCCGGAGGAACAGAGGGTGGAGCTGATCGATGGTGTGATTTACGATATGTCCGCGCCGACATCGGTACATCAACTTTTGGGGACGGAGATATTGCTTGTATTAAAAGACTATATCAGAAAGAAACATGGCTTATGTGTTCCTGTTGCCTCTCCGATTGATGTACAGCTTGACTGTGATGATAAGACGATGGTACAGCCGGATGTCATTGTGGTTTGTGATCGGGAAAAGATTCAGAATCGTTGTATTTATGGTGCACCGGATTTTGTCGTAGAAGTATTGTCAAAGTCGACTAGAAAGAAGGATTTGGTACTTAAGCTGAACAAGTATATGACCGCAGGAGTGCGAGAGTATTGGCTGGTAGATCCTGATAGAAAAAAAGTGATTGTGTACGATTTTGTGAAAGAGGAGTATCCGGTGATGTATGGATTCGAGGCAAGAATACCAGTAGGTATTTTTGATGGAGACTGTGAGGTGGATTTCCAGGAAATCTACGGATATGTAAAAGATATTGTCGGTGATTGGAATTGAAAAAGAATCCCGCATCTACACGGAGATGCGGGATTCTTTTTCTTCGAATAATGTGCGAACTTTTGTGATGGCACTGTCGAATGCAAGTGCGTACAAAGAGCCGAAGGCATTGTTGAAGATACGCAAAAAGATTGCCATCGGAAGTCCAAATATTGGAGTGGCAATTGCCAATGCACCGAAAGAGTTAAACACTGTCTGCCATCCATAGGTTGCCGAAAGACCAACTCCGATACCACCGATCATTCCAATATAACCGTAGCAGCTTTCCGGAAGCACAGTATAGAGTACGAGAAAGCAAATGGCTCCGAGAATATTGCCGGGTGCACGGAATTTGACGCGAGATTCCATATCTTTTCGGAATGGAAGGAGAACGGACATCGCCGCAATACCAATCCACATCACACGTGGAATTCCGAGAAGTGAAGCAATTAGCATCGCACTGGAGACACCGAGTGTCAGACGAATCTGCCATCTTGTGCGAGCAGAAGATAAATCGAATTCCTGAAACAGATGCCGGAAACTTCGTTTATAAGACATTTTTTTGTGGTTCCGGTATAAAATCAAGGCAGTAGCTGCTGCACCGACTAAAAGTCCGATCAGTCGGAGAGTATAATCATATCCGCTGACATCGTATCCCTGCAATAACAGATAAGCTAACACGAATGTGGAGTGATTGGACATAATGACATTGTGGCAGCCGAGCAGCATCAGAGCAAAGATACAGATTATGTTCACAAAGAATGCGATACCCGGAGAGACCATATTGGTCAATCTTGGACCAACTGCGAGAATACAGAAGATGATCAGAATACTAAATGCGCCATGCGGATTGTGAATACCCATATCGGCATAACGAAATACCATGACGGATAATAATACAACGACGCCGACGATGCTATTGTTTGCTCCGAAAAGTTTTGTGTAAATAGTAACAAAAGCAACGCAAAACGAAACAGTTAATAAAATTTTAAATAAGTAGATTGCGATGTGCTTTCGCTTTTCTTTAGGGTCAGTTATGCTTGCAATATAGGATTTTGAGCCGACCTGATCCAATTGTAATTCTTGATAAAAAGTCATATGACTACCTCCCTGTTTTTTCATCTTGCAGCAATTCATTTGCTGTCTGAATCTGTGTGGTTAGTGATTCGAAAGATTCTGCGCCGAGCACTTCTTTCAGTTTGTAGATTGGCTCCAGATAATAACGATAGGTGCAATCCAGTTCCATATTTCCTGTCTCTGTAATCAAAAGCACATAACTGCGCTTGTCTGTCTCGCAATAGTGCTTTTTAAGAAATCCTTTCTTTTCCAGATGGTCGATCAGACGGCTGACTGCGGATTTGCAAAGTCCCATCTGGACAGTCAAATCCTGTGGAGTCAAGGCGTGATCCGACAGTACGATTCTGGAAAGCAGATCCATTTCCTGAGCAGATGTGATTCCTTCTTTTTTGGCACGTCTTACGTGAAGTGTAGAAAAAAGTCGAATTTCCTGCATGATTTTCATCATATCTATCCATGTGTAATCTCGCATAGACTAGCCTCCCTTTTGTATAGTTAACAAAGTGAACTACATAGTATGATATGTGAAAAAAAGAGGGATGTCAATTACTTTTAAAAAAAATCTAGTTTTGATTATAATGAATTCGCTTTACCTGTATCTTTCGGAAAATCTATCTTGAAAATATATTTATCTCCCCGAATGATAGATTTTGTATATTCTATGATACAGTCATCTTCATAGCTATAACGTTCAAGCAACATACAAGGACTGTTAGAAGGAAGCTGCAATAGTTCTTTTTCATGCGGCAAAGGCATAATTGGACGAAAGGTTTCTGTCGCATGATTAGCATGGAAAGCATAGCGTTCCGACAGATAAGAGTACAGTGATCCATGTCCGTTTAAGTATTCGACATTTAGTGAATGAATACGTGATTTCGGTAAATATGTAGTCTCGATCATTAGAGGATATTCTTTCTCTGAACGCAGACGTATGAGCTTATGGAATAGAGAGCCGGTCGGATGATTCAATTTTTGGGCAAGATGTGACTCTAATGAAATCATCGAGTATTCAATAATTGTATTTTCAATCAAACGATTCATGGATTTTAACTCATCTGTAAAAGAGTAAAACCGATTTAAAGGCTGTTCGATTACCTGTGGTTTTACAAAGGAACCATTTCCGTGGACCGTATAGATAAAACCGTCACTTTTTAACTTATTAAGTGCCTGTCTTATAGTAGAACGACTTACATGATAACGTTCTGAAAGATAGCGTTCAGATGGAAGTGGGGTGTTTTCTATATATTCTAAAGAATGGATGGATTCTAATATTTTTTGATAGACTTCAAGATATAATGCGTTTGTTGTCATTTTAATTGCCTCCAAAAGAAATATACTTATACATTAATGTACGATTAAGAAATAATATAATAATATTTTACTATAAATAGTAAAAAATAACAATTAATTTTGTTCAGAATAGGAGGTAGTATTTTGGGTTCGGTATGAAATATTCAAAAAATGTAAAAAAAGACCACATGGACTAGTGGTATTATGAGATAGATGTACCAACTGCCCTTGTGGGCTAAAACGACTATAAAGTATTGTAAAATAATAAAAAATATGTAAAAATTGTACAAAAGATGTTTCGTATTCTGAACGGAAATAGAAAGGAGATTAAAACATGGCAGAACCAAACATTTTATTGACTAGAATTGATAATCGTCTTATTCATGGTCAGGTAGGAGTTACATGGACAATGACATTGGGTGCGAATCTTATTCTGGTAGCGGATGATGAAGTTGCAGAAAATGAATTGATGCAGCAGCTTATGATGGTTACAGCCGAATCATCAGGAGCAGGTGTTCGATTCTTTTCTGTACAAAAAACAATTGATGTGATACATAAAGCGTCAGCACGTCAAAAGATTTTTATTGTATGCAAGACACCGGAAGTTGTTCGCAAGCTTATCGAGGGAAATGTGCCGATTAAAGAAGTCAATGTGGGAAACATGCATTTTGATCAGGGCAAGAGACAGATAAGCAAAAAAGTTTATGTGGACGACAAAGACATTGAGGATTTGCGAGTGATTAAAAACTCAGGTGCAGAAGTTTATATTCAGGACGTACCGGGTGATTTGAAAGAACAGATTAAAGAACTTTAAGAGAGTGAATCAGGAGGAGAGAAAGTATGGAAATTTCATTAATGCAAGGGATATTACTTGCTGTTATGGCCATAGTCGTTGGTGTGGACTTTTGGCTTGAGGGACTCTTTATTTTTAGACCAATTATCGTTAGCACCTTAACAGGTCTGATTTTAGGAGATGTGCAATTAGGTCTGGTTACAGGTGGTATTACAGAATTAGCTTTTGCAGGATTGACACCGGCAGGAGGAACACAACCGCCGAACCCTGTATTAGCAGGTGTTATGACAACCGTAATCGCATATACAACAGGAACGAGCGCGAGCGGTTCTATGGCGTTGGCGTTACCATTCAGCTTTTTGATGCAATATGTAATTCTATTCTGCTACTCAAGTTTCTCATTCTTTATGAAAGGTGCTGACGAGGCGGCAGAAAGAGGAGATATCAAAAAAATCATTAAAATCAATATTACATGTACTGCAATTGTGGCATTGCTGTATGGATTGATTGTATTCTTATGTTCTTATGCAGCACAAGATGCAATGAAAACGTTTGTCGAAGTCTTACCTTCATGGTTAACACATGGATTTGAAGTGGCAGGCGGAATGCTTCCTGCAGTAGGTTTTGCGATGCTGTTGAAGGTAATGTTGAAAATTGATTTTTTGCCATTCTTACTCATTGGATTTGTAATTTCTTGTTTCTTGAATTATTCAAATTTACTGCCAGTCGCAGTAGTAGGTGCTGCATTAGCATTATTTGTTTATAACATGGACAAGAACAAAGCAAAAGAAGTAGTAAAGGTTGCGAATACGGCAGCAGAGGAGGAAGAAGATGGAATCTAACAGCAAAAAAATATTGGAGAAAAAAGATATAACAAAACTTGCATTTAGAACCTTATTTTTACAGGCAAGTTTTAATTACGAACGTATGCAGGCAGGTGGTTTCCTGGTATCTCAATTACCGACATTAAAGAAAATCTACAAAAATGATAAAGCGAAACTTTCTGCTGCCATGAAGGATAATTTGGAATTTATTAATACACATCCAAATTTAGTCGGATTTTTAATGGGGTTATTGATCTCTATGGAGGAAGCGGGAGAAGACCGAAAAACGATTAAAGGCTTAAAAGTTGCGTTGTTTGCACCATTAGCCGGTATCGGAGATGCGATTTTCTGGTTTACGATTTTACCGATCGTTGCAGGTATCTGTGCATCTATGGCAACAGAAGGAAGTGTGCTGGGTCCGATTATTTTCTTCGTAGTTTATGCGAGTATTTTTGCAATGCGTATCTTCTGGACGCACTTAGGGTATAACTTGGGAACAAAAGCGGTCAGTACCATAAAAGATACCTCAGCTATTATTGGAAAAGCAGCGACAATACTTGGATGTACGGTGATTGGTGGTTTGATTGGAGCTTACGTAAAAATCAGCGTATTGACAGAAATTGTTGTCAATGAAGCAAAAACAGTCAATATTCAAGCGGACTTTTTTGATAAAATCTTCCCCAATATTTTATCAATTGGATATGTATTTTTAATGTATTATTTCTTGAAGAAGAAAAAAGTTAGCCCAGTAGTATTGATTATAGTAACTTTTGTATTAGCAATTGTATTGTCTTTCTTTGGAATTTTATAAGTATGAGAGAGACGGAGATAAAATTATTTGCCAGTGACATGGATGGTACACTGTTACAAAAGGATTTTACGATAAGTGAAGAGAATGTAAATGCCATTAAGGATTTGCAAAAGCGGGGAATATATTTTGTAGTGGCAACTGGGCGAATCTATTACGATGCCAAAATGATATGTAAACAGCACGGACTTTCGCCTTACATTATTTCTAATAATGGCACTTGTCTTTATTCAACAAGCGGAGAATTATTATATTCCAGACCCATCCAAAGGGATATGTTAGAAAAACTGACACAGTACTTAGATCAGAGTGGAATCTGTTATGGGATAGGAACAAGTAGACATTATATCACAAGTACACAATGGGAAAATGTGTTGGATGAAGAGATTGAACACTTAAGAAAAAAAGGAATTGAGATTCCCTTGCAAAAGGTAAAATTTGCAAAAGAAGAACTTGCGCTACAAAACGGCATTATGCTTGTAAACAATATGAGTGAGTTTATAAGTATAGAAGAAATGGCTTATAGTATTTCAATTGTGACCTTCGATCAAGATAAGATTGAAAGGTTAAAAAAGAAAATGGAAGAGTATGAAACACTCATGCATGTGACTTCTGGATCTCATAATGTAGAAGTGACAGAGAAAAGGGGGAACAAGGGGATTGCATTGGGACACTTGTGCAGTCTCCTTCATTTAGACTTTGAACAGGTTGCAGCAATCGGTGATAGCCTGAATGATCTTTATATGATTGAAAAAGCAGGAATGAAAATAGCAGTAGAAAATGCTATGGAAGAAATAAAGGAAGTGTGTGACTTTGTTACGAAGTCGCATACTTGTAATGGTGTAGCGTATGCAATCAATAACATAATAAACTAAAAAATTGCGAAAGTAGTATCGTCTTTGAAAAAGGAGAGGAAAAAAGAAATGAAGAAAACGAAAAAACAAGTTGTTTCGTTACTTTTGTCACTTGGCATGATTGTGGAGGCTGTGCAGCCAATGGCAGTGTCAGCCGCAGATAAGCAGGCGGCGCTTAAGAATGCAGAGGTATATCAGAAATTTCCAACGCACTATCAGGATAAACTAAGTAATAAGAAAGAAGATGGAACATTAAAGCATATTGAGGGGCAAGTCACCCACCCGGATGTTGTGAAACTTGATGAACCGTGGAATGATTATGAATATTGGGTAGTATATACACCGAACGTTTCGGTGACTTCGCAATATGAGAATCCGTACATTGCAGCTTCTCACGATGGAAAAACATGGGAAGAACCAGCTGGTATCAAAAACCCGATTGAGCCGGAACCGGTCTCTACACGTTATCACAATTGCGATGCGGATATGATTTACAATGAAGAGATGAATGCCATGATGGCATATTGGAATTGGGCAGATGATCAATCAGGTGGAGTTGGAGCGGAAGTGCGCATTCGCATTTCATATGATGGTATTAATTGGGGAGTTCCAAGCACTTACGATGAAGAAACAAGGGTTTGGACAAAACCGAAGAATGAATCAGAGAGAACTTTGAAAGCTCCAACGAAGGATGAGAATGGATTAGATAATTCGTTTATCACAGCAATCGCTTCCAAAGACCGCTATGATATGTTGTCTCCGACATTTACATACGATGAGAACCGTGACATTTTTGTAATGTGGGCGAACAACACAAAAGATGTTGGCTACAACAACGGACAGAGAAATTATGTGGAGACGAGATGGTCAGAGGATGGAATTAATTGGTCAGAGCCGAAGAAAGTAAATAATTTTTTAGGAAAGACAAGTGCTGATAAACAGCTTGCACCGTGGCATCAGGATATCAACTATATTCCGGAATTGAAAGAATATTGGGGATTGTCTCAGTGTTTTGACGGAAATAATCCGGACGGTTCCATGTTATATCTTACGACATCAAAAGATGGAATCAATTGGAAACAGGTTGGAACAGAGCCGGTTCTGAATCCGGGAGAATCGGGGAAATGGGATAGCTTCCAGATTTACCGCTCTTCTTTTGTCTTTGAAAATGATAAGCTTAGAGTTTGGTACAGTGCACTTCAAGATAAGACTGCAAACCAAAAAGTCATCGATTCGGATGGAAAATTGACTTTGACAGCCGGACCGGATGATCAAAGGATGTGGCGCATCGGTTATACAGAGGGTAACTATACTGACATTATGAAGACACTCACAGGAGACGCCAATTTTACAAAACCAGAGTTGGTAAAGGGAACAGAACTTGACCTCACGACTGATAAGACAGAAGTAGTGCAAGGAAAAGAGGCACAATTGACAGTCGGATTTACACCGAAAGAGACATCAGATCAGCTTGTGACATATGAATCTTCGGATGAAAGTGTGCTGACAGTATCCCCATTTGGAGTTGTTGAGACAAAGAAAGCCGGAAAAGCAACAGTGAAAGCTTCTACAAAAGATGGAATCAGTGATACAGTGGAGATCACGGTTACAGAAAAACAGGTGGCAGGAGCAGATACCTACCTGTCAGAGCTTGAATGGAAAGAGCAAACATGTGGAGCAGAAAAAGATTACCCTGAAGGAACGAAAAAAGATGCAAATATCGGTGGCGGTGATATTGTCCTAAAAGTAGGACAGACAGAAAAGACATTTGAGAAGGGGCTTGGTGTTCATGCACCTTCTTCTGTGACATATGACATTGCAGGAAAGGGATACACACGCTTTGAAGCATATGCTGGTGTGGATTATAGTAAAAAAGGGGATTATGACAAAGGGGAGGCCGTTATCGGTGACTTTATTGTGGAAATTGATGGGGAACAGGTAGCACAGAGTGGAGCAATGAATCCGACAATGGATGCACATCATTTTAGTGTAGAGATTCCAGCAGATGCAAAAACAATTACATTTAGAACAGAAATAGGAGAACGCGAAGATTGGTCTGATTGGGGAAATTGGGCAGATGCAAAATTCGTTGCAGAGCTTGGAGAGCCTGAGAATCTTGCACTAGGCAAAGAGCCGACTTTGAATATGAAAGATGGAAGTGCCATTGATAAAGTAAATGAACAAAGACCAGCTTCTATGGCAACAGACGGTATAAAAAATGACACAGAATCAAATTATTGTGATTTTGGTAAGGATGACACTCGTGCCTCCCGTTATATGCAAGTAGATCTGGGAGAGTCAGCACTGATTTCGCAGATTAATCTTTGGAGATATTGGGCAGATGGTAGAACATATGACGCAACAGTAATTGCGGTTTCTGAGACGGAAAATTTCGCGAAACCAACAATTGTATATAACTCAGATACAGATAATGTTCATGGATTGGGTAAAGGTACA
This sequence comes from Faecalimonas sp. LCP19S3_D12, assembly GCF_052121495.1. GTDB lineage: Bacteria > Bacillota > Clostridia > Lachnospirales > Lachnospiraceae > Faecalimonas. The sequence continues at coordinate 75,634 of NZ_JBQKED010000007.1, forward strand.
GATGAGAAGTATTCAGAGACTTCTGATGGAAAAACATTTGAACTTGCAAAGATGGTAATGGGGCGTTATGTGCGTGTATACATGTATGGTGTTCAGGAAAAAGGAACAACAAACCACATCGTTGAACTGGAAGTGATGGGACATCAGGTACAAACACCTGAACCAGAGCCGGAAGGACCTACATTAGATCCTGTAGATGGAAAGAATATCCGACTGCATGTGGAAAATGGACAAATCAAACTCTATAGAGGTGATGTGCTTGTTGCAAAGTCCTCTTCTCTTGGAAAAGTGATTGCAGATGGAAAGACATATTCTGATTTCGTTATCTTAGAGGAAAAGAGTAAGATTGAAAATTCAGTGAAGACAGATCGTGGTGAGGCGACAAGACTGACACTTGTACTTACAAGTGAAAAAGGAAAGATTGAAAAGACAGTTACGTATGATTTATTAAAAGAGATTGATGGCGCAATCTTTACAACAACTTCATTAAAAGCAGAAGCAGCTATGAATGTAACAGAGGTTGTAGAGAATGGATTTACACTTGTAGAGCCGGATAAAGATCGCATCTGGAGCTACAATGGAGGCGGTGAAGGAGCGCAAAGCCAGTATGATACGTTGCAGAAAGTAACGAATGGTTTTTCGCGTGAAAATAAACAGGATGAGACATCAGCAGCGATTCCGGTTGCGGATATTTATTCTACAAAAGGTGGAGTAATGGTCGGAGATGCGGCATTGTATCGTAGATTCCTTACAACTCCGGTCAAAGGAGCAAAGAATACAGCAACGGTTTCGATTAACTGGAAGAATCACAGCTTGAAAGCCGGTGAGAGTACGGAAGTAGGTACAAGTATTGTCGGTGTACATGCCGGTGACTATTATAACGGTCTTCGCACATTTGCAGATGTGATGAAAGTACAAGGATTTGAGACACCAGAATATATCCCGCAGACAAGCTACGATCTTCGTTGGGAAAGCTGGGGATGGGAAGACAAATGGACCATTGATAAGATTTTAGGAAAATTGGATGATTTGAAGGCAAATGGAATCAAACAGATTACCATTGATGACTGTTGGTATACAGCCGCAGGTGATTGGGAGTTAAATCCAGAAAAATTTCCGAAAGGTGTCGAAGACATGAAGAGACTGACAAATGCAATTCATGAGAAAGGCATGACAGTCGTTCTTTGGTGGAGACCGATGGATGGTGGACGTGCTCAAGAATTTGCTGGACCGGGAAGTTTTAAACAACAGCCAAGTAAGCTGTTAAAAGAACATCCAGAATATTTTATTAAGAATGAAGATGGAAGTTTTGCTCATCTTTCCAATCCGGGACAGAGCGGACATTTTAATGGAACAACAGGTTATGCACTTTGTCCATACTCAGAGGGTGCAGTGAAGAGTCAAGTAGACTTTGTGAAACGTGCGATGACAGAGTGGGGCATCGATGGTTTCAAGAGTGATTATGTATGGGGCGTTCCAAAATGCTACAATGAGGCACATAATCATAAAACACCGGAAGAATCTACACAGTATGCTGCAAACATTTTCTATAAAGCGATTTATGATGAGATGATGAAGCATAATAAAGATGCATTCCACTTATTATGTAACTGTGGAACACCGCAGGACTATTATTCATTCCCATATGTGACACAGATTCCGACAGCAGACCCTACAAGCGTAGACCAGACAAGACGTCGTGTGAAAGCATATAAGGCGTTGGCGGGAGATGATTTCCCGATTACGACAGACCACAATGAAATCTGGTATCCTTCAGCTGTTGGAACAGGCGCAGTATTGATTGAGAAGAGAGATTTCCAAAAAGGATCTGCTGAAGAGAAAGAATACTATAAATGGCTGAAGATTGCGGACACTCACAAGCTTCAGGAGGGAACACATATTGGTGATTTATATGCATATGGAATTGATCCGTATGAGACATATGTAATTGAAAAAGATAACATGATGTATTATAGCTTCTATTATGATGGGAAGAAATATCAACCGGTTGGACATCCAGATGTGACACTAAAAGGGCTTGACCCGAACAAAATTTATCGAATTGAAGATTACGTAAATGGCAAAGTGATTGTGGAGAAGGTAGTGGGAACAGAAGCAACATTCCAAGTACCATTTGATCAATATTTACTTGTTCGCGCCGTTCCGGTAGGAGAAGTTCCAAAGGACAAGGTAAAAGTCACATTCCTAGACGGTGAAAAAGAGATTGCGACAAAGGATGTGGTCAAAGGAGAAGCGATTGGAGAACTTCCAGAAGCGCCGAAAAAAGAAGGCTATGCATTTAAAGGCTGGAATACAAAAGTGGATGGAACTGGAGATGTAGTATCCGCGGAGACAAAAGCAGATACAGATATGACAGTCTATGCTATTTTTGAGAAAGACAGTACAGAACCACCAGTGGAAAAGAAAGTGACTGTGACATTTAAAGATGGTGAAAAAGTGCTTGCAACAAAAGAAGTTGTGAAGGGAGAAAAGTTTGGAGAACTTCCGAAAGCACCGGAAAAAGAAGGATATACATTCAAAGGCTGGAATACAAAGTCCGATGGAAAAGGAACAGAGATTACAAAGGATACCGTCGCAGAAGAAAATGTAACAGTCTATGCAGTATTTGTTAAGAAATCTTCAGAGGTTCCGACAACGCCGGATGGGAATGACTCGGGTAATTTGGGGCATACGAACGATAAGAACAAATCTGACAGCGTGCAGTCTGGTGACAGCGTTTCAGCAGTTGCCACAGCGACCGTATTATTGGCAGCAATTGCGGTTATTGCAGCAGTGCTATTGGATAAGAAAAGAAAATATAACTAGTTTGAGGAGGATTTTACAGTGATACAAATAATTGTAACGGGGCATGGCAATTTTGCTAGCGGTATGCTCTCAGCATTAAAGTTAATAGCTGGAGAGCAGGAGCACATACATGGATTAGACTTTGTAGAATCTTTGAGTACGGCGGAACTAAAAGAAAAATTACAGAAAATGATTGAATCAGCAGGCAATGAGGTGCTCATTGCCACTGATTTAGCCGGTGGCTCCCCGTACAATGTTGCGGTAACCTTAATGTCAGAACTGACAGACAAAAAGATAAAGGTAGTTGCGGGTGTGAATTTTCCGATGATATTATCCACTGCTTTTGCAGAGCGAGATGTTGATTTGGATGAGTTTTTAAAAATAACAATGGATGAGGGACGGAGAGCATTTTCTGAATTTAAACTTGTAAGTATGCAAAAATGTCAAGATGAGGAAGACGGAATATAGGAGGACAGATCGATGTATTTAACAGAAAAGGAAATTATGGGCCAGCATGAGGCTCTCTTACAAACAGTAGCTTATGTAACTGGAAAAGCAGAGGAAACAAAAACGTTTTTTAAGAAGAATACGAGTAGAAAATTTGTATTATTAGGATGTGGATCCAGTTATATGCTGGCAAAGTCTGGCGAGAGATTCTTATCAGCGTGTGAAAATACAAGTGCGGTTGCAATTGCAGGCGGTGACTATTTGATCCATGAAGAGTATTACAAGGAAACGATAAAAGACAGTATTATTATTTTGTTGTCAAGATCAGGGCAGACTTCAGAAATTGTACGTTCAGTAAAAAATATCAAAGAAAAATATGGTAATCCGGTGATCTCGCTTTCTATGAAAGACGATAACGATGTAATGCCGTATAGTGATTTAGATTATACGATGGATTGGTGCTATGACAAAAGTGTTTGTCAGACGCGTACCGTTACAAATTTATATACAGCGCTGTTAATGTTAACAGGTATTTATAGTGAGGACAACAGTTTATTAGAAGAAATCAGTAACGCTGTAAATAAAAACGAAGAATATAAAGAGACTTATCGTCCGATATTAAAAGAAATTGCCCAAAAAGACTGGGACAATGCTATTATTTTAGCAGACGGACCGGTAACTGGAATTGGGGAAGAGGGCGCACTTGCTTATACAGAAATTTCAATGCTTTCTGGAAAATGCTTTAATATGTTAGATTATCGTCACGGACCAATGGTATTAAATAACGAAAAGACATTGACTGTTGTACTTTTAAGTGATGTAGAAGATAAGCTGCAAGGTGACATGGTAGCCGATTTAAAAACACATGGTGGAGTGATTGTGACAGTGTCTACGGGCAAAGAAAATAAATACGACGTGGATGCACATATTTGTATTGGAGATATTAAGGATTTTAGAGTATATGGAATTCCGTTTATATATGTAATGCAAATGTCTGCTTATGAAAAGGCAATTTTGTTAGATCGAAACCCAGATGCACCAACAGGATTGGATGCCTTTATTACTTTACAATAGCAGTCAATAAGAGGTGACAAACTATAAATAGTCAAGTGGTTTTTGAAAAAAAGTTTGTGTAATAAAAAAGGGTAACTTTAATAGATCATCTGAAAACACCGTATTTCAGATGGAACAGATA
>NZ_JBQKED010000008.1:0-79177 GCF_052121495.1 Faecalimonas sp. LCP19S3_D12
CATCAGTTACCGGATGGGCGCAATGATCCTTGCTGAAATCGGAGATTTCAGCCGTTTTGATTCCGCAGATAAGATCCTTGCATATGCAGGAATGTCTCCCTCCACTTATCAATCCGGGCAGTTAGATAACTGTTATTCTCATATGGAGAAACGAGGTTCCAGATACCTCCGGTACGCCCTTTATAATGCCACAAAATATGTCTGTCACTGGGATAAATCTTTTGGTGCATATCTTGAAAAGAAACGCTCGGAAGGCAAGCATTATAATGTCGCATTATCTCATGCCACTAAGAAGCTTGTGCGCTTAATTTTTGCAATGGAAAAATCAGGAAAAGCATACCTGCCAGTAGCTTAATTTTTTCTGTAACTATCTCCTTTTAGAGTGCCAGCAACGACACTCTGTTTGTCATGCAGTTTTCAAGGTTCAACTATATCTGAAATGCATTTTTGCAATTCATTTAAAAACCTTTCATTTTAGACTTGACTTTTAATAGTTAGTCTTTCGTTTACCTATTATATCACTAGGTATATCATTTTTAAAGAAAAATAAAATAACCTATTGACATAGTGGGTAAATAGGTGTAATATTACAACAACGAATTTGAGTAGACTATGATTAAGGAGGCGAGTGCAATGAAAATTTATAACATTACTGTAAATAATATGATGTGTTTCTGTCGAATGATTTTTTCCCGGGCATTTTTATATGGCCAGGTGTTTCGACATACATTGCTGTGCGCCTGTAAAGAGCATTTAGATTAAATGTTACATATGCCATTTTGTCCGGGAGTTGAAAGACTCCCGTTTTTTTTCGCTCAATTTCGGACAAATGTAAAAGCACAATAAGAGAAAGAGAGGATATTTATTATGAGAAAGAAGTTTTTGAAAAAAATCAGTACAGTAGGTCTTGCAACGGTGGCGGCAGTTGGATTATTAGCAGGATGCGGAAAGACAGACCAGTCGTCAAAATCATCAAAAACAACCTATAGAACAGTGGATGAGATTAAGAAAAGCGGTACCATCAATATAGGCGTATTTTCAGATAAAGCTCCATTTGGGTATGTAGATGAAAATGGAGAGTATCAGGGATACGATATTTATTTTGCCGAAAGACTTGGAAAGGATCTCGGGGTAAAGATTAACTATGTATCTACCGAGGCGGCGAACCGTATTGAGTATCTGCAGACTGGGAAGGTTGATGTGATTCTTGCAAACTTTACAGTGACAGATGAAAGAGCAGAAGAAGTTGATTTTGCTTTGCCATACATGAATGTTTCTCTTGGTGTGGTGTCACACAAGGATCATGTGATAACTGACTTGAGTCAGGTCGGTGCAGATGAACAGGTGATTGTAATTTCGGGAACTACAGCAGAGACTTATCTGACGAAGAATTATCCGGATATTAAATTACAGAAATTTGATACATATGCAGCAGCAAAAAGTGCATTTGAGAATGGAACCGGAGTTGCATGGGCGAATGACAACACAGAAGTTATAGCATTTGCGAAAGAAAATGAAGGGTATACCATTGGAATTGACTCACTTGGAAGTTCGGATACGATTGCACCGGCTGTTACAAAAGGAAACACTTCTCTGTTAGACTGGCTGAATGAAGAAATAGAGACATTGGGAAAAGAGAAATTTTTCCATAAAGATTATGAGGAAACGCTTGTGGATGCTTACGGACTTGATTACGAAGATACGCTGGTAGTAGAAAGTGGTGTTGTGGAGAGCAACTAACGGAAGGAGATAAAATCAAAGAATGAATTGGGAAGCAATGAAATCATACCTTCCGCTATATGAGAAGGCTTGTATATTAACTTTAAAGATTGGTTGGATTGGTATTTTGTTTGCGATTGTAATTGGCTTGTTCTGTGCTTTGATTCGGCATTATAAAGTGCCGGTTCTTAGCACAATCGCAGGAGGATATATCGAATTATTCCGGAATACTCCATTGCTGGTACAGCTGTTTTTTCTGTATTTTGGTTTGCCGAAATTGGGAATATCCATTGGAGCAGAATTTTGCGGAGTGTTAGGATTGGCGCTTTTGGGCGGCGCATATATGGCGGAAGCTTTTCGAAGCGGTTTAGAGTCCGTAGAACAAATCCAGATGGAAAGCGCGCTTTCGCTGGGAATGAGCAGGCAGCAGGCGGTGAGGCATATTATTCTCCCGCAGGCGATTTCAATCAGTGTACCGGCATTTGTCGCGAATATCATATTTTTGCTGAAGGAGACGAGTGTGTTTTCTGCAATCAGTTTGATGGATTTGATGTTTACAGCAAAAGACTTGATAGGCTTGTATTATAAAACAACGGAATGCCTTGTGCTGCTTGTGATTTTTTATCTCATTATTTTATTGCCGGTATCCCTTATGGGGAGCATTGTAGAAAGGAAGGTGCGTTATGCAGGATTTGGGGTTTGATGTTTTGCTAAAAGGATCTAACATGCAGCGTCTTCTGATAGGGCTTTGGACCTCTTTGCGAATCAGCTTGATAGCAGTTGTGATTAGTATTTTTCTCGGCTTGATAGTGGGAGTTTTAATGACAAGGAAAAATATAATTCTCAAGGTGTTCACCCGTGTTTATTTAGAAATTGTAAGAATTATGCCTCAGCTGGTATTACTTTTTATTGTTTTCTTTGGAGCGACCAGAGTGTTTGGAATCGATATTGAGGCAGAAAAAGCATCTATTATTGTATTTAGTTTTTGGGGAACAGCGGAAATGGCGGATCTTGTCCGCGGTGCATTGATCAGCATTCCAAAACACCAATATGAGAGTGCAAAAGCATTGGGCATGAGTGAGCTGCAAATCTATTTACATATTGTAATGCCGCAGACATTGCGAAGATTAATTCCACTGTCCATGAATCTCATCACAAGAATGATCAAGACAACTAGCTTGATTATGATGATTGGGGTGGTCGAAGTCTTAAAAGTTGGTCAGCAGATTATTGAGGCGAACCGTACTTCGTCTCCAAATGCGGCATTTGGTGTTTTTGCAGCGGTATTTGTCTTATACTTTATTGCATGCTGGCCGATCAGTATGTTTTCAAAATACTTGGAAAGGAAATGGGTATAATATGGCGGAAGAATTGATAAAAATAGAGCAGGTTACAAAGAAATACAATGAAAATGTTATTTTCGAGGATTTGTCATTATCTATTCGAAAAGGAGAGGTTGTAGTGATTGTTGGTCCTTCCGGATGCGGGAAAAGCACCCTTCTTCGGTGTATGAATGGGCTGGAACCTATCGAAAAGGGAACAATCAGTTATTGTGGAGAAACCGTAGATGGCAGATCTAAAAATATTATGGAGATTCGTCAGAAAGTGGGGATGGTGTTTCAAAGCTATGAGCTTTTCCCGCATAAGACAATCCTTCAAAATATCACATTGGCGCCGAAATTGGTGCAGAGTCGGAATAAGAAGGAGACAGAGGCAGAAGCATTGGAACTTTTAAAACGGGTCGGGCTGGAAGAGAAGAAAGACAGCTATCCACGTCAACTTTCTGGAGGACAGAAACAGCGTGTTGCAATTGTGCGGGCTCTTTGCATGCATCCGGAAGTACTTTTGTTTGATGAGGTGACAGCGGCACTGGATCCGGAGATGGTGCGGGAGGTGCTTGAGGTACTTTTGGATCTCGCAAAACAGGGACGTACGATGGTTATCGTGACGCATGAAATGTCTTTTGCAAAGGCAATAGCAGATCGTGTAATCTTTTTAGATAAAGGAATCATTGTGGAGGAAGGAAAAGCAGAAGAGTTTTTTGAACACCCGAAAACAGAGCGGGCGCAGAGATTTCTTCATACATTTACATACGAAAAAGTGAAAAAATAATTGTGAAGAAAAGTTACAATCCTGCCGGCAGTTGCCAGCATTACATAAACGTGATAAGATATCAATAAGAGAACAATCATTTACTTGAGTTATCGTTGCGGATTTCCAACATAGAACCACCCTTATACCTTTGCGGTCAGGGTGGAATTTTCTATGTCTGCGGAATTTCAGGATAATTTCTTGCGAGCGGTTGTTTCTTTTGAAAATAGAAAAATCCAGCTAGGAGTGGTGAGCGTGTATAATCAATTGACACAAAAAGATATTGATGCAATGAAAGCGGAGATAGAACATCGAAAAGTCGTGGTGCGAAAAGAGCTATTGGAAGATGTGAAAGAGGCGAGAGCACATGGTGATCTGAGTGAAAATTTTGAATACCATGCTGCGAAGAAAGAAAAAAACAGGAACGAAAGCAGAATACGGTATTTGGAAAGAATGATAAAGACAGCAGAAGTGATCAGTGATGAATCAAAAGACGATGAAATCGGACTGAACAAGATTGTGGAATTGTATTTTGAAGACGAAGATGATGTAGAGACATATAAAATTGTGACGACTGTGCGTGGAAATTCTCTTCAGGGACTTGTAAGTACAGAGTCTCCGATTGGAAAAGCACTGCTCGGACACAAGGTGGGGGACAAAGTGTGGATTCCGATCAACGCTAATGCAGGATACTATGTAGTTGTGAAGTCAATCAAAATAGCGGATCCGGATGAGGAAGATAAACTGAGAAGTTTTTAATTAAATTGGAAATGCGGGCAGTATTTTGTGATTGATTAAAAGTGACACATAAATATGCGGTGCACATATAATGGTATATAAAGAAAACATAGGAGAGATTTTATGCCATATTCAATTATGCTCGATGCCGGACACGGGGGACGTGATCCCGGTGCAGTCTATCAGGGACGGCAGGAAAAGGATGATACGCTCCGCCTGACGCTGGCAATCGGGGAAATTTTACAAAATAACGGGATTGATGTAGAATATACGAGAACGACGGACATCTACGAGTCGCCGCTTCAAAAAGCGCAGGAAGCAAATGCCGCGGGAGTGGATTTTTTCGTATCGATTCACCGCAATTCGTTTCCGACTGACAATGTTGTGTCAGGAGTGGAATCTTTGGTGTATGATTTGTCGGGAATCAAATATGAAATGGCAAAAAACATCAATGCACAGTTAGAGACGGTCGGGTTTGTGAATCTTGGTGTGAAGGCGAGACCGAATCTTATCGTGCTTCGGAGGACAAAGATGCCGGCAGTGTTGGTGGAAGTGGGATTTATCAACTCTGATGTGGACAATGAATTGTTTGACAGCCATTTTTATGATATTGCACAGGCAATCGCAGAGGGGATTTTAGATACACTGGAGGTTGAAAATGCACCGAGTACAAATAGATATAAAGTACAGACAGGGGCGTTTCGGAATGAGGTGTATGCAAACAACCTGAAAAATGAACTGACAGAGATGGATTTCCCGGCACGTGTGGAACAGTCTAACGGCTTCTTCCGTGTGATGGTCGGAAATTATGGGACACTGGACGAGGCGACTGCGATGGAGCAAAGATTAAAAAGAGCTGGATATCAGACGGTTATCGTGACATAATAGAGATACACAAGAACAATATGGAGGTATATATGGGAGGAAGAATAGAATTTCGTGAAAAACTAAGCGGTATTTTGAAGATGGCAGAAGAGAATGGATGCCAGATTACAATAGACGAGGTAGAATGTTATTTTGAAGAGGAACATTTGTCAAAGGAACAGATAGAATTAGTCTTCGACTATCTTTTAGCGCAAAAGATAGTCGTAAAAGGCTATGAGAAGACTGGCGGAAGTGTGACGAGCAGTGAGGAAAACAAGGCTGTATTTACTGAGGAAGAACAACGATATCTTAAAGAGTATATGAAAGATATTGGCGGAGTGAGAGAGGCTGCTGAAGAAGAACGAGAAGCGTTGTTTGAAAAAGCATTGGAAGGAGACGCACTGGCAAAAAGCAGGCTGGTGGAGATATATCTGCCGGAAGTTGTGGAAATTGCAAAAGAGCTGTATCACCCGGAAGTATTTTGGGGAGATCTCGTTCAGGAGGGAAATGTCGGACTGATTCTCGGTGTAGATATGATAGACGATTTGGACAAGGCACAGGACGTGATTCGCAGAGAGATCAGACAGGCTATTCAAATGTTGATCGAAGAACAGACGGAATTAAAAAACAGAGACAAGAAGATGGTAGAAAAGGTGAATACACTGGATGAAAGTATTCAAGCATTGACAGAGGAACTTGGGCGTAAGGTGACGCTCGAGGAGCTTGCAGTGTACATGGGAATGTCAGAAGAAGAGGTGGAAGATATTCTGCGGTTGACAGGAGAAGAGACACAAGAGGAGGAAGCGCAGCAATGAAGACGCAAGTAATTTGTTTTGCGAACAATAAAGGTGGAAGTGGAAAATCGACGACATGTGCAAATGTTGGGTATGCGCTGACACAGCTTGGAAAGAAAGTGCTACTGATTGACGGGGACATGCAGTTGAATCTGTCACTTTCGTTTTTTTCGGAAGAGGATGTGCTAAAGTTTGCGCAAAGTGAAGAGAATCTTTATTATGCGATCAAGAATCAGAAAGAGTTAAAAAATTATATCATATCCACGCCTTATGAGAATTTGGATATGATACCATCTTCAACACTGATGAGTTCAATAGAGTATGAGTTGTTCACAAAATGGCAGAGAGAATTTATCTTGAAAAAAGGAATTACAAGTATCAAAGAGTCTGAAGAATACGACTACATATTGATTGATGCACCTCCGACACTTGGCGGTTGGGTAATGAACATCCTGTGTGCGTCCGATGGAATTGTGATACCGGTTGAGGCGTCGCCTTGGGGGCTGTTTGGACTTGGTAATATGTTCGAGTTCTTGGAAGAAGTAAAGCAGGTTGCAACAGATTTGAAAGTGCTCGGAATTGCGGTTACAAAAGTGGATACAAGAAAGAGCTATTTTAAACAGACAATTGACTCTCTGAAAAATTTGGAAGAAGTTCCTGTATTTGAAACCTATATCCGCGTGGACAGCAATGTGGAATGGTCGCAGGATAATAATATGCCGATTATGGCTTACAAAAAGGGTAGCAGAAGTGCGCAGGAGTATATGCTCCTGACAGAGGAGATTTTGAAGTTAACAGAATAAGAAAAAGAGGCGTTTGCAAGTGCAGAGGCCTCTTTTTAAACATATCCGAGAAAATCTTTAAAATTTTTAGAGGAAGTATTCAATATCAGTGTTTCTGGAAAAGCTAGTTCCCGAATTAATTCTAGTGCATATTGAAAATCCCCAATATGTTCAGTGCCATGACTGTCACTTGATAGCACAATCGGATGATTATATTTTTGGGAGAGTCTTAAAATCGTCCTTATATTTTCTCTCGTGTCTCCGCGGTAACCATCGGGACTTAGCGAACTGTTATTAACCTCTAACACGACATGATAGTGAATGGCTGCGACAATCAATGCTTCGTAGTCGACCGGATATTTCACGTCATCACAATGTCCGACAATCTTTACCTTTGGATGGTTCATTGCATTTATGTAGGCAAAAGTATTTTTTTCGATAGTATCTGGTTTTTTATTTGGAAGATGCATGCTGATGATGGCATAGTCCAACTTTTCTAAAATCTTATCATCTAAATCGACAGTCCCGTCATTATCCAAAATATTTAATTCCACGCCGTACAAGAGTTCAATTCCGCATCGTTTTTTGGGGGCGTATGCCAAATTGCGAAAATAGGAACTGCGGCTAGAGTGTACGGTAGCGGGACCGTGATCGCTGATTCCAAGCATGTTCAAATTGCGTTTGGCAGCCTGTTTTGCTAGATCAGTAATGGTGCTTAAAGAGGCGTGCCCGCTTGCGATAGAATGTGTATGTGGGTCAAATTCAAACATGATGTGTTAGTCCTTTCTGAGTATTTCTATATTAAGTATGCACTGTTTCCGGTTTCCTGTCAATCAAAAACAAAAAAAACCAACATATAAACAACTAAAAGGTGCATAAAACAACAAAAATATTGTTGTGTAATGTTGAATTTGTTTTGTTTTTCATTTATAATGAGAAAATAACTAGGTATATTAGGATGATTATAAAAAGACTACAAGGAGGAAGAATGGCAATGGGACTTTATACTTATCACAGTGAAAGTATTCCAAAAACAGAGCGAATCAGCAGGCTGGTAGAGAATCTGTTTGCGAAGATGCCAGAAATTGAATCAGCAAGAGCAGTTTTACTTACGGAATCTTATAGAGCAACAGAGAATGAGCCGATGATTATAAGACGTGCAAAAGCATTTGAGCATATTTTGAAGAACATTCCGATCGTTATTCGAGATGAAGAGTTAATTGTAGGCAGTACAACACTTGCACCGAGAGGTTGTCAGACGTATCCAGAATTCTCGTTTGAGTGGTTGGAAGATGAGTTTGATACAGTGGCAACAAGAACAGCCGATCCGTTCTATATTTCAGAGAAGACAAAGCAGGATCTCCGAGAAGTACACAAGTACTGGAAAGGGAAGACGACAAGTGAATTGGCAACTTCCTATATGGCGCCCGAGACGATTCGTGCAATCAATCACAATATTTTCACACCAGGAAATTATTTTTACAATGGTGTAGGGCATGTGACAGTTCAGTATGAGAAAGTGCTGGCGATTGGATATGAAGGAATCATTGCAGAGGCGGAAGCAGAATTGGCAAAATGTAATGTGGGAGATGATAATTATGCGAAAAGATCTCACTTCTTAGAGGCGGTTATTATAAGCTGCAAGGCAGTCATTACTTATGCACAGAGATATGCAGAGCTTGCTGCTAGAGAAGCACAAGCTTGTACAGATGTAAGGCGAAAGGAAGAACTTAGGAGGATTGCAGAGAATTGTTCTCGTGTTCCGGCAAAAGGTGCAACCACCTTTTATGAGGCGTGTCAGTCATTCTGGTTTGTACAGCAGCTTCTTCAGATTGAATCAAGCGGTCATTCAATTTCGCCGGGAAGATTCGATCAGTATATGTACCCTTATTATAAAGAAGATTTGGACAGCGGGAATCTGACAAGAGAGTTTGCACAGGAATTGATGGACTGTATTTGGGTGAAATTAAATGACTTGAATAAATGTCGAGATGCCGCATCAGCAGAAGGGTTTGCTGGATATAGTTTGTTCCAAAATCTGATTGCGGGAGGCCAGAATGAAGATGGAATGGATGTGACGAATGATTTGTCTTTCATGAGTATTCAGGCTTCAATGCATGTGATGCTTCCGCAGCCATCGTTTTCTGTTCGCGTGTGGAATGGAACGCCGCATGAGTTTATGATAAAAGCTGCGGAACTGACTCGTACGGGAATTGGACTTCCGGCGTATTACAATGATGAGGTGATTATTCCGGCGCTTGTGAACCGAGGACTTACACTGGCAGATGCGCGTGAATACAATATTATAGGCTGTGTAGAACCGCAAAAAGCTGGTAAGACAGAAGGATGGCATGATGCGGCGTTCTTTAATATGTGCAGACCGTTGGAACTAGTATTTTCAAATGGTGTGGACAAGGGAGAACAGATCAGCGTTCAGACTGGAAATGTAGAAGAGATGACTACATTTGAAGAATTTTTTGATGCTTACAAAGCACAGATGAATTACAATATTGAACTTCTGGTCAATGCGGACAATGCGATTGACGTTGCACATGCAGAGAGATGTCCGCTACCATTCTTATCTTGCATGGTTGATGACTGTATTAAGCGAGGCAAGACGGTACAGGAAGGCGGTGCTATATATAATTTTACAGGTCCACAGGGATTTGGTGTTGCCAATATGGCGGATTCCCTGTATGCGATCAAGAAATTGGTATATGATCAGAAAAAAATTTCGATCACGGACTACAAAAAAGCACTGTTAACGAACTATGGAAAAGGGATGGATGCCACAAGTATTTCTGAGATGACAGCCCAGATTGCAGAAAGCCTGAAAGAGGCAGGACGTTCGATAGGAGAAAAAGAGGTTGCAGCCATTCTGTCAGTTGTGAAGGAAGTTTCGGAGTCGCAGGAAGTCAGACAAAGCGGCGAGAAGCTATTGAATATGATTGAGGAAATTCCGAAATTTGGTAATGATGTTCCGGAGGTGGATGCATTTGCGAGAGAGGTAGCGTACACCTACACAAAACCGCTTGAGACATTCAAGAACCCAAGAGGCGGAATCTATCAGGCAGGACTCTATCCGGTATCTGCGAATGTTCCGCTGGGAGCGCAGACAGGTGCAACACCTGATGGAAGATTGGCACATACACCGGTGGCAGACGGAGTATCTCCATCCGCGGGAAAGGATGTGCATGGACCTACAGCGGCGGCAAATTCTGTGGCAAGATTGGATCACTACATTGCGTCGAACGGAACGCTGTTCAATCAGAAATTCCATCCTTCTGCACTGAGCGGAAGGGCAGGGCTTGAAAATTTCGTGGCTTTGATTCGTTCCTATTTTGATCAGAAAGGAAGCCACATGCAATTTAATGTTGTCAGCAGAGAGACCCTTTTGGACGCGCAGAAACATCCGGAACAATATAAACATCTTGTAGTGCGAGTGGCGGGATATAGTGCGTTATTCACAACATTGTCGCGTTCTCTTCAGGACGATATTATCAATCGTACGGAACAGGGCTTCTAATGTGAAGAGAGAAAGGTGAGACAACGTGGATTATAAGAAAACAAAAGGGCGTATTTTTGATATCCAACGATTTTCCATACATGATGGAAATGGAATCCGAACGATTGTATTTCTGAAAGGGTGTGTACTTCGGTGTCGTTGGTGCTGTAACCCGGAATCGCAGGAATATGACATTCAGACAATGATGGTTCAGGGAAAACCGAAGATTATCGGACAAGATATCACGGTGGAAGAAGTGATGGAGACGGTGGAAAAGGATCGCCCATACTATCGACGTTCGGGCGGCGGTCTTACCCTGTCGGGCGGAGAGAGTCTATGTCAGCCGGAATTTGCAAGGGATTTACTGAGAGCCGCAAAAGAAGTCGGAATCAATACGGCGATGGAGAGCATGGGATACGCATCTTATGATGTAATAGAAAGTATTCTTCCATATTTGGATCAGTATCTGCTTGATATCAAACATATGAATCCGGAAAAGCATAGACAATTTACAGGATGTTCGAATGAATTGATGCTGGAAAATGCGAAGAAAATTGCGGATTCTAACATGACAGAATTAAGTATCCGCGTTCCGGTCATACCGGGATTTAACGATCGCGTGAACGAGATTGAAGCAATTGCTTCTTATGCGGCGAGTCTGAATGGAGTGAAGAGATTGTATCTTCTTCCATATCACAGACTGGGGCAAGATAAATACGATGGGCTTGGAAGGGAATATTTTATGAAAGAAGTGCTTCCGCCGTCGAATGAACAGATGCAGACGTTATTGGGAGTGGCAGAGCGAGTATCCGGTCTGCCATGTCAGATAGGAGGGTGAGAATGGATATACAGGATTTATTAACCAATGAAGGAAAAGTGAGAATCATTCAGGAACTGGTTCCGGGAAAGCAGATTACAATTGCTCACCTGATTGCGAATCCAGATAATGAACTATATGAAAAGTTGGGATTGAATCCGAATATTGATTATTCCAAATCGGCAATCGGAATTGTTACGATTAGTCCGGCGGAGACGGCAGTGATCGCCGCGGACATTGCGGTGAAATCAGCCGGAGTGGAACTGGGATTTGTAGACCGTTTCAGCGGAACACTGATCGTGACCGGCACAGTTTCTGAGACGGAGGCGGCACTGAAAGCAATCTTAGATTATGTAGAAGAAAAAATGGGATTTACAGTGTGCAATATGACAAGGACGTAAGAGACTATGAAAAAGATTGTATTGATGGGAAGAAGTGAATGTGGAAAGACAACTTTGACACAGGCACTTCGGGGCGAGAAGATAGAGTACCATAAGACACAGTATGTGAATCATTTTGATGTGGTGATCGACACACCCGGAGAATATGCGCAGACGAAATCACTTGGTTATGCGTTGGCATTATATTCTTATGAAGCAGATGTGATTGGACTTTTATTATCTTCGACGGAACCATATTCGCTGTATCCCCCGAATGTAACGCCGATGGCGAACCGGGAAGTTATTGGGATTGTGACTAAAGTGGATGTGGAAGGCGGAGATCCGAAGAGAGCCGAAAGATGGCTGAGGCTTGCTGGATGTAAAAAAATATTCTTTGTGAATTCAAAAGCCAATGAAGGGGTTCCGGAATTGTTGGAATATCTTCGTGAAGAGGGTGACATCATGCCGTGGGAAGAAGAAAACCAATAAAAAACAACATCTATTAATATTGACGCATGTGGTTTTATGTGTTAATATTGGGATAGAAACAACAAAAAACAACAAAAGTAGGCGGATTGTGAAGAATTTGTCTAAAATCCAAGGAGGAATTAAGGAATGCAAAACGAATTCGAATTGAAAAAATTGATGTGTGAGATCGGAAGAAGGGTTTATAACAGAGGAATGGTTGCTGCAAATGATGGTAACTTTTCTGTGAAATTAAATGACAATGAATTTTTATGTACACCAACAGGTGTTAGCAAAGGGTTTATGACACCTGAATATATTTGTAAAGTAGATGCAAAAGGAAATGTACTTCAGGCGAATGGAAATTTCAGACCATCTTCTGAAATTAAGATGCACATGCGTGTATATGAAAAAAGACCAGATGTTGGTGCGGTAGTACATGCTCACCCAAGCTACGCTACATCATTTGCTATCGCAGGTATTCCTTTGACAGCACCAATTATGCCGGAAGCCGTTATCGCTTTGGGATGTGTTCCGATTGCAAAATATGGTACACCTTCTACAATGGAGATTCCGGACGCTGTAGAAGAATACTTACCATACTTTGATCAGGTATTATTGGAGAACCACGGTGCATTGACATGGTCAACAGACTTAATGAGTGCATATCACAAAATGGAATCTGTTGAATTCTACGCAGAGTTACTGTACAAATCAAAAATGCTTGGAGGACCAAAAGAGTTTGACAAAGAGCAGATTGAAAAATTATATGAGATTAGAAGACAAATGGGATTGCCTGGAAAACATCCTGCAAATCTTTGTCCTAATGCAAAAGCAGGTAAAGAAAGCTGCCATAGCTGTGGAGGTTCTTGCAAGAGTGCGGTACAGGGAACACCGGATGCAGAATTAGTATCTTCTATTACGAAAAAAGTAATGGAACAGTTAGGTCTGTAATTAGAACTTTGAATTGAGAGGAAATGCTATGGACGAACAGATGATTTCAAAAGCGGTGGAGGAAGTTCTCAGAAGAATGAACTCTGAGCGGAAGATACCAGCGCATCAGTGCCGATGTAAAAAGCACAAGATGACATTGGCGTTGGCGAAATCTTTAATCCAAAAAGTTGAACAAAAAGCAGAAGAGATTGGGTTGCCGGTGGCGATTGCGGTCTCGGATCATGCTGGAAGAATCACTGCGGTTCATTGCATGGATGGTGCATATATTGCAAGTTATGATATTGCAGTGAATAAGACATTTACTTCGGCGGGGCTTAAGATGTCTACCGCAGAACTTGCGAATTTAAGTCAGCCGGGACAGCCGTTATATGGCATTCAGCATACGAATGAAGGAAAGATTGTCATATTTGGCGGCGGAGAGCCTTTGGAAATAGATGGAAAGATAATTGGAGCTATAGGGGTAAGCGGTGGTACTGCTGAACAGGATACTATGCTTGCGGCCTATGGAAAAGAAGTGCTGAAGGAGGTAATTTCGTGTCTGTAAATGAACAGATGGTTCAGGACGTTGTGAAGGAAGTGATGGCGAAACTTCAGCTTTCTTCTGAACCGAGTGCGAAGCTTGGAGTATTTCATGATATGAATGATGCAATCGCAGCGGCTAAGAAAGCACAAGTTTATGTTCACAGAATGTCGATGGATCAAAGAGAACATATCATCTCCAACATCCGTAAAAAAACACATGAGAATGCAGAAATATTAGCGCGTATGGGTGTTGAGGAGACGGGAATGGGTAACGTTCCTCATAAAATTTTAAAACATCAGTTAGTGGCTGAGAAAACCCCTGGAACAGAAGATATTACAACAACTGCATGGTCGGGAGATAAGGGTCTGACGCTTATTGAAATGGGACCGTTTGGTGTGATTGGGGCGATTACACCGTGTACAAATCCAAGTGAGACGATTATTTGTAATACGATTGGTATGCTGGCAGGCGGAAATACAGTTGTATTTAATCCTCATCCAGCTGCGATTCGGACATCATTATATGCAATTAATATGCTGAATGAAGCTTGTGTGGAAGCTGGAGGACCAGAAAATATTGCGTGTACTGTTTTTAAACCGACATTAGAAACGAGCAATATTATGATGAAACATAAGGATATTCAGTTGATTGCGGCGACAGGAGGTCCTGGAGTTGTAACAGCAGTATTATCTTCTGGAAGAAGAGGTATCGGAGCAGGTGCAGGAAACCCGCCAGCACTTGTGGATGAGACAGCAGATGTGAGAAAGGCAGCAGAGGACATTGTGAATGGATGTACATTTGACAATAATCTTCCATGTATTGCTGAAAAGGAGATCGTGGCAGTCGAATCCATCTCAGATGAATTGATGCACTATATGGTTGCAGAACAAGGATGTTATCATGCATCCGGTGAGGAGATAGAAAGATTAGTGAATACTGTGCTCACGCCAAAAGGGCTTAACAGAAAGTGTGTAGGGCGTGATGCGAAGACGCTTCTTGGAATGATTGGAGTTACAGTACCAGATAATATCAGATGTATTGTATTTGAAGGTGAAAAAGAACATCCGTTGATTGCGGAAGAGTTGATGATGCCTATTCTCGGAGTTGTAAAAGCGAAAGATTTTGAAGATGCAGTGGAAAAAGCAGTTTGGCTTGAGCATGGCAACCGCCACTCCGCTCACATCCATTCAAAGAACATTGATAATATTACCACGTATGCAAAGGCGATTGATACAGCTATTTTAGTAAAGAACGCACCGTCTTATGCAGCTCTTGGCTTTGGCGGAGAAGGATTTTGTACATTTACAATTGCAAGCCGTACTGGAGAAGGGCTTACAAGTGCAAGTACATTTACAAAAAGAAGACGTTGCGTAATGGCAGAGAGCCTGTGCATCCGTTGATGGGAGGAAAAAACTATGGATATGAATTCAGTTAACGTAGAAGCGATTGTAAAACAAGTGCTTGAAGGCATGTTGGATAAACAAGAAGCTCCTACAACTACTATAGCAGCACCTACAGCAAATGGAGCAATTCCAAAAACAGCGAAGGTGGCAATGCTGACAGCTTTGGAACATTATGAAATCAAAGAATATCCGATTCCAGAACTTGGAGATGACGATATTCTTGTAAAAGTAGAAGGATGCGGTGTATGCGGAACAGATGCGCATGAATTTAAAAGAGACCCATTCAGCTTGATTCCGGTAGTGCTTGGACACGAAGGAACCGGAGAGATTGTGAAGATGGGTAAAAATGTGAAGAAAGATAGTGCCGGAAAAGATTTGAAAGTTGGAGATAAAGTAGTTACATGTATGATTTTTAAAGATGATCCGGATATCACGATGTTTGACTTGAACAAACAGAACGTGGGTGGCGCAGACGTGTATGGATTACTTCCTGACGATGATATTCACTTGAATGGGTGGTTCTCAGATTACATTGTAATTCGCGGCGGGTCAACAGTATTCAACGTAAGTGATTTAGATTTATACTCAAGGATTTTGATTGAACCATGTGCAGTGCTTATTCATGCGGTAGAGAGAGCAAAGACAACAGGAATCTTGAGATTTAACAGTAGAGTTGTTGTTCAGGGATGTGGACCTATCGGTTTGATTTGTATTGCGATACTTCGCACAATGGGTATCGAGAACATCGTAGCTGTTGACGGAGAACAAAAGAGATTAGACTTTGCAAAAGAGATGGGGGCTACAAAATCTGTAAACTTTAAAGAACATCAGGGAATTGAAGCACTGTCAGGAGCTGTTGCGAATTGCTTTGATGGGCACCTTGCAGATTTTGCGTTCCAGTGTACGGGATCACCAGTTGCACATGCAAACATTTATAAATTCATCAGAAACGGTGGAGGACTTTGTGAGTTAGGATTCTTCATAAATGGTGGAGACGCAACAATCAATCCACATTTTGATATCTGTTCAAAAGAAATCACAACAGTTGGTTCATGGGTATATACATTGAGAGACTATGCAACAACATTTGACTTCTTAAAGAGAGCAAAGGGAATCGGTTTACCAATGGAAAAACTGATTACACATACATTCCCATTAGAGCAGATTAACGAAGCTCACATTACAAACTTAAAAATGGAAGGTTTGAAGATTGCAGTTATTAACAAATAACAGTAAATGAGGTATAATATGGGAGAAGCAGTCGGCATTGTAGAATTATTCGGGTTGGTGGCAGCTTTTGCGGCGGCAGATGCAGGCTGTAAGGCTGCAAATGTAACTTTGGAAAATTTCGATAAGAATAAACCGGCGAATGCGGACGCATTACCTATACCACTTATTGTGGCAGTAAAATTCAGAGGCAGTGTAACGGATGTAACGGCAGCAGTAGAAGCGGCGGTACAAAAAGCCAATGAAATCTCTGGTGTGATTACAACTTACATAATCCCAAGACCAGAGGCAGATACAGAAAAGATGTTGAAGCTGAGCGGTTTAGATAAAACAAAATAGCAAATAAACAAATTTTTATATGAAAAATCAGGAGGATTAAAAAATGGTACAACAGGCATTAGGAATGGTAGAAACAAGAGGACTTACAGCAGCAATCGAGGCAGCGGATGCAATGACAAAATCAGCTGAAGTTACATTAGTAGGAACAGAGAAAATTGGATCAGGATTAGTAACAGTTATGGTACGTGGAGATGTAGGAGCTGTAAAAGCGGCAGTAGAGGCGGGTTCAGATGCAGCATCAAGACTTGGAGAATTGGTAGCAACACATGTAATCCCAAGACCACATACAGATGTAGAAAAAATTCTTCCAACAATCTAATTACTATTAGTGAAAAGGAGTTCATTTCATGGGAAAATCATATGGATTTATTGAAATTCCTAGTACGACGGCAGCTATTGATGCACTCGACATTATGTGTAAGACAGCGGATGTGGAATTTGTAACTTGGGAGAAAAAACTAGGTGGAAGACTTGTCACGATTATTGTGCAGGGAAGTGTGTCCGCAGTCACACAGGCGGTAGAAGCAGCGACGGAAAAGGCAATAAAAAAACCGGTTGCAAAGACAGTTATTGCGAATCCCCATGAAGAGATAGTAAAGATCGTTGAGAGAAGTGCTAGCCGATTAAAATAGGAGGCAGGAATCATGGCGGAAGAGAAGAAAACAGCAGCAAAGCCTGCGGCAACAAAAACAACAGCAAAAGCGACAGCAAAGGCTCCGACCAAAACGGTACAGAGAGTAGTAAAACAAAAACAACAGCCAAAGGAGGAAATCAGAATGGCACAGGAAGCATTAGGAATGGTGGAAACAAGAGGTTTAGTAGCGGCGATTGAAGCGGCAGATGCAATGACAAAAGCAGCTAATGTAACATTAGTAGGAACAGAGAAAATCGGATCAGGATTGGTAACAGTTATGGTACGTGGAGATGTAGGAGCTGTAAAATCAGCTGTAGAATCTGGAGCAGCAAGTGCATCAAGACTTGGAGAATTAGTGGCAACACATGTAATCCCAAGACCACATACAGATGTAGAAAAAATTCTTCCGGCATTAAAATAATGTAATCAATCACAAATCAGTTGCTTCGCCAAAGCTCGGATGAAAGATAACTTTGGCGAAGTAACATTGATAGTGTTCTATGAATGTTAGAGGAAGGTTACCTTGATGAAAAGGCGGGTTCAGATATGGAAAATAATAATGTGGAATTAATTGCAAGGCTGGTTATGGAAGCAATTGATAAAAAAGAAAGTACAAGCAATGGTTTCATGGTACCGATTGGTGTATCTGCAAGACATATTCACTTGACACAGGAACATGTTGAGGTTCTCTTTGGAGAAGGATATCAGTTGACAAAGAGAAAAGAACTTATGGGTGGACAATTTGCGGCGAATGAGCAGGTGACAATTGTAGGACTCAAATTAAGAGCCATTGAAAACGTCAGAGTTTTAGGTCCGGTCAGAAGTAAATCACAGGTAGAAATTTCTGCCACAGATGCGATAAAATTAGGTGTGAGAGCACCAATCAGACTATCAGGCGATATAGAGGGATCAGCCCCGATTGCAGTAGTTGGGCCGAAAGGTGTTATTTATCTTGATGAAGGCTGTATTATTGCAAAGAGACATATCCATATGGCACCAAAAGACGCTATAGCAGCAGGAGTTCGTAACGGAGACATCGTGTCTGTAAAAGCAGATAATGAGAGAGGTACTGTTTTTAACCATGTACAAATCAGAGTGGATGAAAGTTTCACACTAGAGATGCATATCGATACAGATGAAGCGAATGCGGCAAAGATTTCTACAGGCGAGACAGTGACTATCATATAATGAAAAAATAGCTGTAATGGTTTGGAGGTAATTATGCTCGCAGGTAAAGTAGTGGGAAGTATCGTTGCCACGAGAAAAAATGAAAAGTTAGTAGGAAATAAGTTTATGATCGTAGAGATTATGGACAGTATGAGAGCGAAAGAAGAACAATTGATTGCGGTTGACAATATTGGCGCAGGAATTGGGGAATATGTTCTTGTGGCTCAAGGAAGTGCCGCGCGTAAAGGATGCAATATGCCAGATGCGCCTGTTGATGCGGCGATTGTTGGAATTATTGATGATGGAACAAGACTGGAGTAGTGAAAGTTTATGGAAATAAAAGAATTGAGCAACATATTGCAACAAAATGGAATCGTTGGTGCAGGTGGAGCAGGATTTCCCACTTATGCAAAGTTGGATGAACGTGCAGAGACAATCATCCTGAACTGTGCAGAATGTGAACCGCTACTAAGATTACATAGACAATTATTGGAAAAACATGCTCGTGAGATCGTAGAGACATTTCATATGATTGGTCAGACTGTTGGTGCAAAAGATATCATAATTGGTATAAAAAAAGCATATAAAAAGACGATTGAGGCATTGAATGAATGTATTGGAGATTACGAGGGAGTAAGATTAGGGCTTTTAGATGAAGTATATCCGGCAGGAGACGAAGTTGTCCTAATCTATGAAGTGACTGGTAAAGTTGTAAGACCGGGGGGGCTTCCAATAGAAAGTGGTGTGGCGGTATTTAATGTTGAGACAGTATACAATGTATACCGTGCGATGAAACATAACACACCAGTTGTAGATAAATTAGTATCAGTAGTGGCAGAGGTAAATAATCCGATAACTGTAAGAGTGCCAATAGGATGTACAATAGAAGAGGTTGTAGCTATGGCAGGAGGAGTTACGACTCCAAATGCAGTATATTTTATAGGTGGTCCTATGATGGGAAACATCGGGACAGGGGCACAGGCGGTAACAAAGACAACGAATGCGGTGTTGGTTCTGCCGGAAAATCATTTGATTATTCAGAAGAAAAAAAGTAAAGCATCCATTGATTTGAAACGTGCAGCAGCGTCTTGTTGCCAGTGTACAATGTGTACAGATTTATGTCCTAGACATCTTCTTGGACATCCAATTGAACCACATAAATTTATGCAGGCAGCGACATGTAAAGATATGCAGAAGACAGAAATATTTATCAATACAATGTTCTGTTGTTCATGTGGATTATGTGAGCTATATTCTTGTATGCAGAGTCTGTCGCCAAGAAGCCTGATGGCTGAGTACAAAGTGGGACTTAGAGCAAATGGCATCAAACCACCACAAGGGGTTGAGGCAAAAGCAGTTGGTCCTGAAAGAGAATACAGAAAAGTACCAATGGAACGCCTGATGGCACGACTTGATTTGACAAAATATGACAGAGAAGCACCACTTGATGATGATGTTGTTGATATGAAGAGGGTAAAGATCATGTTGAGCCAGCATATTGGAGCACCTGCATCTGCAGTTGTAAAATCAGGTGATAAAGTAGAGATGGGACAGGTGATTGCAGAGCCAGGAAAAGGTTTGAGCGTTGCAATTCATGCATCTATCAGCGGTACAGTGACAGAAGTCAATGACAAGTATGTTATAATAGAGAAATAGGAAGGACGTGCACCAAATGAGTAAGGCAATTGGAATGGTAGAATATAAGACTGTTTCGGCAGGAGTTGTAGCAGCAGATGCTATGGTGAAAACTTCTGATATTAGTGTGATTGAAGCACAGACTGTATGTCCTGGAAAATATATTGTGATTATTACAGGTGATTTAAGTGCAGTAGATGCAGCGGTGAATACAGCGAAGGTACAGCATGAAGATCATTTAATCAGCAGTTTCGTATTGGGAAATCCACACGAATCTATTTTCCCGGCAATTTATGGAGCAACAGAAATTGAAGAGGTGTCTGCACTTGGTATTATAGAAACATATGATGCTGCGTCAATGATTGTGGCAGCAGATGAAGCTGCAAAGACAGCAATTGTAGATTTAGTTGAACTTCGTCTTGCAAGAGGTATGTGTGGAAAATCATATATGATGTTAACTGGAGAAGTAGCTGCGGTTGAAGCGGCAATTGAACGTGCGAAAATGACAGTCGCAAAAGAAGGAATGTATTTGGATTCTTCTGTAATCGCACATCCAGATAAACAAATTCGGCAGGCAATTCTGTAATATAGAATTGGAGGAAAGAGTATGCTTGCAATAGAGAGACGTAATGCGATTTTAGAAAAACTACAGATAGAACGAAGAGTTGTTGTTAGCGAACTCAGTGAACTTTACGATGTATCAGAAGAGACAATCAGAAGAGATTTGGATAAACTTGAAAATGATGGATTTGCGATAAAAAGCTATGGAGGAGCCGTTATTAATGAGAATGCCAATCTTGATTTGCCGTTTAATGTAAGAAAGAATAGGAATGTTTTGGGAAAACAAAAAATTGCAGAGTTAATCAGCAACATGATTAATGATGGAGAGTGTATTATATTGGATGCAAGTTCTACTGCAGTTGCAATTGCCAAAGCAATAAAAGATAAGAAAGACATGACAGTCATCACAAATTCTGTGGAGATTGTAATTGAATTACTGGAAACTCCAGAATGTAAAGTAATATCAACCGGTGGTGTGGCTACAAGTGGCTCATTTGCATTGGTCGGTCCATTAACAGACAGAGCAATTCAGTCATATTATGCTGATCGAGCAATTATTTCTTCAAAAGGTTTGGATTTGAAAAATAGTTTCTCTGACAGTGATGAATTACATGCCAATAATAAAAAAACAATGCTAGAATGTGCGAAACAAAAAATCTTAGCAATTGATCATTCTAAGTTTGGGAAAATTGGATTTTCTAAAATTGGCAGTCTGAATGATATTACAACAGTTGTAACAGATGAAAAACCTGAGGAAGAATGGCTCCGAAAGCTTAATCGTCTAGGAGTGGAGTGTATTTATCCGGAATAGAGGTCAGATATGAAAAGTTTTGAGATTAAGACAAGGATTTTCTTTGGTGAACAGGCATTAGATCACTTAAAAGAATTGCCTTATAGAAAAGTTTTGATCATTACAGATCCGTTTGTAGTACAAAGCAGAATGATAGATTTAATTACCGCACCTTTAATTGAAGCAAAAATTGATTATGATATTTTTAAGGATGTTGTACCAGATCCTCCGATTGAAAAAATCAGTGAAGGTGTTAGAAAGTTATTAGAATACCGCCCAGAAGCAATCGTGGCTGTTGGCGGTGGTTCAGCGATTGATTCATCAAAATCCATTCGTGAATTTGCGTTGAAAGTGGACAATTATGGAGAGGTGGGGTTAATTGCAATCCCAACAACAAGTGGAACTGGCTCAGAAGTAACCTCATTTGCTGTCGTTTCTGACCGAGAAGCTGAAAGAAAATATCCGCTTGTATCAGAATCATTGACGCCGGAAGAGACTATTTTGGATGCCGAATTAGTGAAGAGTGTTCCGCCTGCAATTACGGCAGATACTGGAATGGATGTTTTGACACATGCAATTGAAGCTTGTGTGAGCACAAATAGAAATGATTTTTCAACTGCTTTGGCAGAAAAATCAATCGAAATATGTGGTGTATTTCTTTTAAGAGCGTATTTGGATGGAAATGATACACATGCAAGGCAGAAAATGCATGTGGCATCTTGTCTTGCCGGATTGGCATTCAATTCTGCGTCTCTAGGATTGAACCACGGAATGGCTCATCAACTGGGAGCAATGTTCCATATTCCACATGGACGTGCGAATGCAATGTTGCTTCCTCATATCATTGAATTTAACAGTGATATCAATAAGCACAGCAAGAGTAGGAAAGAATACCTGCCAGCGGTAAAAAGATATTCAACGATTGCACAAATTTTAGGATTGAGCAGTTATAATAAGATTATGACAGTGCGCTCACTTGTAAACTGGGTACAGTTTATGTTAAAAGAGATGGATATTCCTCTTTCAATTTCTCAGATGGGAACAATTACAGAAGAAGAATATATGAGTAAATTAGATGTGATGGCTGAGGCGGCTTTGGTTGATGGATGTACAGCAACAAATCCGCGAGAAGCGACGAAAGCAGATGTCATACAGATTTATAAAGATTTGTGGAAATAGGATTAGCTATAGAAAGTGAGATACTTTTCAGGAAGTATTTCACTTTTTTTATAGTAATTTGCTCTACAGAAATAAGAGGAGGATTTTTTAAGATAATATTGACTTTTCGTAAGAATCGTACTATTATAAAAACAAAAAACGAAACGTTTCGGTTTTGTAAGGAGGAATGAAAGATGCCATTAGTCACATCAAAAAAAATGTTGTTAGATGCTCAAAAAGGCGGATATGCAGTTGGTGCATTTAATGTAGAAAATATGGAGATGGTAAAAGCAGTAATAGCAGCAGCGGAAGAGTTAAATGCCCCTGTTATACTTCAGACAACGCCATCTACAGTAAAGTATGGCTCGTTAGAGACATATGCGGCAATTGTAGCTGCGGAAGCAAAAAAGGCAACAGTTCCAGTATGCCTGCATTTAGATCATGGAAACAGTTATGAATTAGCGATGGCGGCGATAGAGGCAGGGTATTCATCTGTTATGATTGATGGTTCTCATGAAAGCTTGGAGAATAACATTGCAATTACAAAGAAAGTAGTGGAAGATGCGGAGAAAAAGGAAATTCCTGTTGAAGCAGAACTAGGAAAAGTAGGCGGAAAAGAGGATGATCTGGAAGCGGAGGCTGATATGAACACAGATCCGATAGAAGCAAAACAATTTGTTGATAGAACGAGAGTTTCGTCGTTGGCAATTGCAATTGGAACGGCACATGGCTTTTATGCGGGAACACCGGTATTAGACAAAGAGAGAGTATCAGAAATAAAAGCCTTAGTATCCGTTCCGCTCGTGCTTCATGGAGCGTCTGGACTTAGTAATGAAGAGATAAAAGAATGTGTGAATCGTGGAATGTGTAAAGTGAATTTTGCGACAGAGTTACGTGTGGCTTATACGGATGCAGTAAAGAGATTATTGGAAGAAAAGCCAGAGACATTTGATCCAAAAAAAATTGGGGAAGTTGGTATGCTGGCAGTAAAAGAATTGGCTGTGAATCGTATGAAAGTATGTGGATGTGTCAATAAGGGAAAATAAGTGACTTTTAAGTTGAATAAAAAAGAGGGAAGGTAAAGAAATTTGGCAGCTACAATTAAAGATGTTGCAAAAGAGACAGGACTCGGGTTAGCGACCATATCTTCTTATTTGAATGGGGGCAATGTTCGTGAAAAAAACCGTATCAAAATTGAGAAGGCAATTGAAGAGTTACATTTTGAGGTGAATGAAGTTGCAAGAGGACTTAAGACAAATAAAACAAAAATCATCGGAGTTTTAATTCCAGAACTCAATAATATTTTCTGTGCTGAGATTATTACAGAGATAGAGGATATTTTAAGAAACAGAGGTTATGCAACGATGATTTGCGATTGTCGTACGGATGAGAAACGAGAAGATGAGGCAATTGAGTTTTTGAAAAAACGCAGGGTAGATGGCATAATTATTATGCCGTCAGGAAATAAAGGAAAGCATCTTCAGACGGTTGCAAAATCCAATATTCCAATCGTGATGATTGATAGAAAACTGAAGGATATTGATTGTGACTGTGTTTTGGTAGATAACCAGAAAGCAGCAGAAGATGCAGTTCGAAAACTTCTGGAAGCAGGACACAAAAAAATTGGAATGATTGCAGGGCCGAAAGAAGTGTTTACAGCAGATGAGCGCTTGAAAGGATATCGCAGAGCAATGGGGCAGGCGGGCGTAGAGATTTCTGAGGAGCTGATTGTGCATAGTGATTATACGATAGCTGGAGGAGCGGCAAGTGTGCGAAAGCTAGTAAAATTGAACCCTGATATATCAGCGGTGTTTGTATCAAACTACGAAATGACAATGGGGGCGATTATTGAACTGAATGAGCTCAATATTTTGATACCGGATCAATTGTCATTTATTGGGTTTGACAATGTAGAATTTGCAAGAGCATGTGTGCCAAAACTGAGTATTGTGACACAGCCGACAAAAGAAATTGCAAGACATGTCTCAGAATTGATGTTGCAGCGTTTAGAAGGGTACCAGAAAGAAGACAACAGTATTACTATCAAATTACAGACAAGTTTTGTAGAAGGAAGATCAATAAAGAGGAAAGAGTAATGAAACCATATTTATTAGGAATTGATATTGGAACAAGTGCCTGCAAAGTTGCGGTTTTTAATAGAAACGGTGAAGTGCTATCACAGGCCAATGGAAGTTATTCGGTATATTATCCCAAACCGGGCTGGGCAGAACAAAATCCAGAGGAGTGGTGGGATGCAGTGTGCTTGGCGGTGAAAGAGGCATTGCAAAAAGGTAAGATTTCACCGAATCAAATTGCAGGAGTTGGGATCGATGGGCAGAGTTGGTCGGCAATAGCTGTAGACAAAGATGGAAATGTACTCACGAATACACCAATTTGGATGGATACAAGAGCGACGGATATTTGTAAGGAGCTGAAAGAAAAGATTGGAGAGAATGCAATTTTTGAGTTGTGTGGAAATTCGCTGCAACCGTCTTATACAACTGCAAAGATTCTTTGGTACAAACAAAATATGTCGGAAGTATATGAAAAAACATATAAGATTTTGCAGTCCAACAGTTATATTGCATATAAATTGACCGGAAAAATGACCCAAGATTTATCGCAAGGGTATGGTTTGCATTGTTTTGATATGCATAGCGGAACATGGAATGAGGAGATGTGCGAGAAATTTGGAATTTCGATGGATATATTGCCAGTGATTCATGCGTGCCATGATGTGATTGGGGGAGTGACAGAGAAAGCGGCAAAGGAAAGCGGGCTTGCGGTTGGAACTCCGGTTGTAGCAGGGGGACTTGATGCAGCTTGTGGGACACTTGGAGTCGGTGTGTTGAATGTGGGTGAGACACAGGAGCAGGGAGGTCAGGCAGGAGGCATGAGTATCTGTACAGATACATATAAGGCTGATAAGCGATTAATTCTAAGTTACCATGTTGTGCCTAATCGATGGCTTTTGCAGGGAGGCACGACTGGAGGCGGAGGTGTTATGCGCTGGTTGGAACGTGAATTTGCAGACTATGAGCGGGAAGAGGGGAAAAAAGTTGGAAAGAGCTCGTTGGAGTTGTTCAATGAGATTGCAGAAAAAGTTGCACCTGGAAGCGACGGAGTTATTTTCCTGCCTTATATGTCAGGAGAACGATCTCCAATTTGGGATACGAATGCGAAGGGGATTTATTATGGATTGGATTTTCGTAAAACGAAAGGACATTTTGTGAGAGCGGCAATGGAAGGTGTGGCATTGTCTCTGCGTCATAATCTAGAAGTAGCAAAAGAAGCAGGTGCTGAAGTAAGTGTGCTGCGTGCGATGGGGGGATCAGCAAATTCACTGTTGTGGACACAAATTAAATCTGACGTGATTGGAAAATCAATTGTGGTGCCGTCCTCAGATACTGCAACGACTCTTGGAGCAGTGATTTTGGCAGGTGTTGGAGTCGGCATGTATAAAGACTTTGAAGAGGCGGTAGCTTTGACCGTGAAAGCGAAACGTTTCCACAAACCAAATCCTGAAAACGCCAACGTGTACAACAAAAATTATGAAATTTATCTGGAGCTATATAACCAATTAAAAAATACTATGAAAAAATAGGAGGAATATAAACATGAAAGCATCGGTTGTTTGTGCAAATGAAGATGTACAGTATCTAGAGTGTGAAGAACCACAGATTCGTGGGGGAATGGTAAAAGTAAAAGTGAAAGTGTCTGGCATCTGTGGCTCAGATATTCCGAGAGTACTACATAACGGCGTGCATTTTTATCCCATTGTTTTGGGACATGAATTTTCCGGTGATGTAGTGGAAGTGGGAGAAGGTGTAACGAAAGTAAAAGTTGGGGACAGAGTATCTGGTGCACCATTGCTGCCGTGTATGAAATGTGATGATTGCCAAAATGGCAATTTCTCACTTTGTAAACATTATAGTTTTATCGGTTCCAGACAGCAGGGAAGTAACGCTGACTATGTTGTAATTCCAGAGCAGAATGCAGTTCCATTTGATAAAAATATTTCCTATGAGCAGGGAGCGATGTTTGAACCCTCTACAGTTGCACTTCATGGAGTGTTTCAGAATGATTATAGAGGAGGAGAGTATGTTGCAATTCTAGGCGGCGGAACAATTGGCATGTTTACAATGCAGTGGGCAAAAATTTTTGGCTCAAAGAAGGTGGTTGTGTTTGACATTAGCGATGAGAGACTTGCTCTTGCAAAAAAATTAGGGGCAGATGTAGTTGTCAATACAACAAAGGAAAATTATATGGGAGAGGCGATGAAAATCACAGGAGAAAAGGGGTATGGATACGTATTCGAGACAGCGGGGCAGGTGCAGACAATGCATATGGCATTTGAGCTTGCTGGAAATAAGGCACATGTATGTTTTATCGGGACACCTCATGTAGACCTTTTATTCACACCGAAAATGTGGGAGAACATGAACCGTAAAGAGTTCAAATTGACTGGATCGTGGATGTCTTACAGTGCTCCGTTTCCAGGAAGAGAATGGGAACTTACCGCACATTATTTTGCGACAGGACAGCTCAAGTTTGATGATGGGTTTATCTATAAAAAAATGCCGATGAGTCAGGCTCAGGAAGCGTTCCAGATGTTCAAGACGCCGGGACTTGTACAGGGAAAAGTGTTACTCGTGAATGAATAGCAGGTGTATGGTGTCTAGAAATATAAATAAAAGGATAAGAGATTTTTTCTGTTTTTATCTTAGGTTTTTATAACAAGCAGTCGATAAATTTAAAGTGTGTATAAAAACGTATTAAATTTATATTAAGCTAAAGGGGGAAACCGTGATGAATGTAATTAGAAACCTAAAAATTAGAGGGAAACTATACATACTTATAGGGATTGCTTTGGCCGGCTTGCTTGCTTTGGAAAGTCTGTCTTTATTACAGATGAAAAATTTAAATGGAGTAACGAACGACATTACTGAAAATTGGTTATTTGGATTGAGCACTGCACGAAGTATGAGTACAACATTATCAAATGTTCGGTTGAATGAGACGATGATTTTGACGACAGAAAGCAGAGAAGATCTTTTGGCAAGTAAGGAATATCTTGAAAAAGAAAAGAATTCTATGGATACGTTTCTTGAGTCTTATAAAAAAGCTGTCGTTGATGAAAAAGATAAGAAGATTTTTAATGAGCTGGCTTTATGTTGGGATGAATATAAAGAATTTGACGCAACTATTATAAAAATGGAAGCAGAGGGCAACTGGGAAGAGGCTTTGGAAAAGCTGAACAATGAAGGGGCTAAACTGTATAATAATATAAATGATGTGATTAGTAATCTTATAGAATATAATATGAATGGAAGTGAGCAGGCTAAGATTGAAAGTAACCATACATATACTAAAGCAAAATTAAGTATGTTGGTTTTACTTTTAGTGTTTGTCTCATTGGGAGTTACTTTTTCGTATATTATCGTACGTGGGATTGTAGTTCCTCTGAGACAACTAGAGAAAGCTACCATAGATATTTCAAATGGAGAATTGGAGATTTCTATTCCATATGAGTCAAGAGATGAATTAGGAATGCTGTCAGAACGTTTTCGTAAATTAGCAAGAAAATTGAGAGTAATTATAAAAGACGAGAATGACTTTTTGGGCAGAATGGCTGCCGGGGATTTTACAGTAGATACACAATGCGAAACAGAATATATCGGAGATTTTCAACCATTACTGCTCTCTTTCAGAAAAATCTCAAAACACTTAAATGAGACAATGCTTCACATCAGTGAGAGCGCAGAACGAGTTGCGGGTGGTTCTGAACATGTTTCGGTGGGAGCACAGGCGTTATCTCAGGGATCGGTGGAACAGGCAAGCTCGATTCAGGAATTGGCAGCTACCATTGCAGAAATTTCAGAACAGATTCGTCAAAATGCGAACACGGCAATTGAAGCAAATGAGAGAGCGAGTGAGGTCAATAAAGAAATGACACTCAGTAATCAAAAGATGCAGAACATGGTAAACGCTATGGAGGAAATCAGCAATAGCTCTAATGAAATCGGAAAGATTATTAAGACAATTGAAGACATTGCATTTCAGACGAACATACTTGCTTTGAATGCCGCAGTGGAAGCTGCTAGAGCTGGAAATGCAGGAAAAGGATTTGCAGTAGTGGCAGATGAGGTTCGAAATTTAGCTAGCAAAAGTGCAGAGGCTTCAAAGAGTACTGCATCTTTGATTGAGCAGTCTATTCGATCTGTGGAGAATGGAACGTTGATTGCAAATGAGACAGCGCAATCATTGACAAATGCAGTTAATGGTTCCAAGGAATTTACACAATTAATAGATCGAATTTCAGATGCAAGTGGTCAACAAGCTTCAGCGGTAACTCAAATTACAGCTGGAATAGATCAGATTTCAGAAGTTGTTCAAACAAATTCACTGACTGCAGAAAAAAGTGCAGCCGCTAGTGAAGAATTGTCAAAACAGTCACAAAAGATGAAAAACCTAGTTAATTACTTCAAACTGAAAGAGAAAAGTGAATAAAGATATATATTAAAAAAGCTCCGAATCTGGAGCTTTTTTATGATTCTGGCTTTTCAGAAGAGACATCTGGATGGAGAAATTGATATTGTACTACACTAAATTCACTTACACTTACCATACTTGTAATGACATTACCACCGTCTAAGTACCACACATCTCCAGGTGTCCCTGAATTAGCGAATTTTTCGGAATTATACTGAAAACCACTTTCGCCCAATTCTTTTTCAGTCTCACTGTGGATTTTTTCATATACTTCTTTAGCATCCTTGGAATCAGGTGTCTCATATACCCATAATAGGCTGACTAATTTTTCTTTATCATCAAACATATAATAGATATAGCCATCTTTTCCATTGTATGTCTTAGGATAAATATAAGCAAGACCATCATATCCGGAATCATCTGTTTCAGCTGGCTCTCCTTCTAGTTTTTTTATGTCCGCTAATGAGTTTTCCCAAGTAATAGTTGTAAAGGGACATTCTGCTTTCGTTATTTTCTTTTCGCAGCTGGCAGTGGAAAGGAAAATAAAAAGTAGCACACAGGATAAAGAAAATATTTTTTTTGATAACTTCATAAGAACCTCCGTTTTGTTTGATATGAATTTATTATACAACAGATGTGAAGGAAATGAAATGTCAAAATTTTCGAAAATATAACCAATGCTATTGACTTTGTGAAGAAAGATGTGATTAACTAAAAACAACTAAGAAAAACGTTTCGCGCTATTAATATGAAAAAGAAAAGAGGAAGGTGGAAAGAATGTCAGCAACGATGCGTGACGTCAAGGAAAAGACAGGGTTGTCGATGGCAACGATCTCAAAATATTTAAATGGGGGAAATGTGCTTCCAGAAAATAAGATTTTGATTGAAAAAGCGATTAAAGAATTAAATTATGAAGTGAATGAGATTGCAAGAGGGCTTGTAAAGAACAAAACGAATACAGTTGGAGTTATGGTTTACAATATTGAATGCTATTTTGCGGGAAAGATGCTTCACTACATTGGTCAGGAACTTAGAAAACACGGGTATGGTATGATGATTTGTGATTCGTGCAATAATGAGAAGCAAGAGGCGCAAAATCTAAAATTTTTGTTGAGCAGAAAGGTTGACGGAATCATTATATTTCCAGTGAGCATTAGTGGAAACTTTTTGAAAATTGCCAGAAAAGAAAAAGTTCCAGTTGTTTTGATGGACAGATCCTTTCAGGATGAAGAATTTGACTGTGTGGGAATAGACAATCAGACTGCCGCATTTCGTGCCGTGAATCTCCTTTTGGAGAGGAATCATAAAGAAATTGCAGTAATTGCTTCAGATGTGGAATATACTGGAATTGAGAGAATCAAAGGCTATAAAGAGGCGATGGGAAAAGCAGGGTTGGAAGCAAAAGAACAGTATATGAAGCTCGGAAGACATTCAGTAGAACTTGGGTATGAAAAGATGAAGGAACTTTTAGAGTCTAAAAACCGACCAACAGCTGTACTTATGAGTAATTATGATACTGTACTTGGTGGTATTATGGCAATCAATGAATCAAAGTTTTCGTGTCCGCAAGACATATCTGTAATAGGATTTGATGATCTGATTATTGCTGATGTAGTAAGGCCGAGATTGTGGCTGGTAGTGCAGCCAATGGAAAGAATGTGCTTTGCTGCAGTTCAGCTTCTTTTGGACAGAGTAAACAAAAAGAAGAAAGAGGAGGAGTCTGTAAAAATGTGTTTTGGCACAAAAATACAAGAGGGAGATTCTATTTCTACACTTGAATGAAACGTTTTACGTCCGAGTGTTTAAAAGATGAGAGGAATGAGTGAAATAATTATCAAAAGAACCCAAAAAAATGTTGACGAAAGGGCAATATGATAGTATAATATGCACTATAGAAACAGTTTAACGGCTTTTTGTGTGTGAAAAATGCCGATTTGTGCATGCGTAATAAGGGGCGAAACGTTACACGCAATATCAAGGACGAATTTGTGGCAGACGGAAAGTAGAGGTAAATGTTTCGGAGGATAAATTATGAAGGAGGAATAAAAGTGGAAAAGATTAAACAAAATGCATTTGTGAAGAAGGTGGGATTCAATAGAATTGTTTTGGTATGTGTCCTACTCTTAATGTATTTAGCGTTTGGAATTCTGACGGGCGGAAGTTTTTTTGGATTTTCACGTATTAAGAATACACTGAATTATGTGTATTTTCTGGGATTTCTTTCTTTGGGCGTAACATTTGTTATCGCTACTGGAGGGATTGATTTCTCGATTGGACCTGTTATGTTTTGTTGTTCATTAGTTTCGGGATACAGTTTGACAACATATGGCGTTCCAATGGCAGCAAGTTTGATTATGAGTATTTTGATTGGTGTGGCGTTTGGAGTGTTTAATGGATATTTGGTTGCGTATTGGAAGGTACCGCCGTTCATTGTATCTATGGCAAGTATGAACATAGCAAAAGGTATTGCAGCAGTATTTACAAAAACACAGTCTGTAAGCTGGCCGCAGGAATCGGATGCCGATGGATGGTATAAGAGTATTGTTGCAGTGGGAGAGATTCCGACAGGGCTTATTATTTTCCTTGCGATTGCTGTGATTTGTGCTGTTATCTTAAATAAGACAAAGTGGGGACGGTATATACTTTGCCTTGGAAGCAATAAAGAAGCGGTAAGACTTTCTGGTGTAAATGTAAAGAAATGGGAAATGTTGGCATACATTATTTGTGGAACTTTAGTCGGTATCGCATCTATTTTCTTTGTTGCTACATATACAACAGTGCAGCCGGGATATGGTGACCAGTACAATAACGAAGCGATTGCTGGCTGTGTAATGGGTGGAACCTCTATGGCTGGTGGTCTTGCATCAATTAGTGGAACTGTGATTGGTGTGGTTATTATTTCTCTGTTACAACAAGGTATTCTTGCACTTGGATTTACAAAAGAATATCAGTACATTATTACCGGTTTGATCGTTATTGCAGCAGTTTATGCAGACGTTTCTGCAAGACGTAGAAAAAATTAGTGGTGATACAGAGAAAGGAGAAGTAAGAAAATGGGCGATATTATTTTGACAATGAAAGATATTGACAAATCTTTTCCTGGTGTTCACGCACTGGACCATGTGGATTTGGAAATAAGAAAAGGTGAAGTTCTTGCACTGATGGGTGAAAATGGTGCTGGAAAATCAACATTGATGAAGGTACTGACGGGTATCTATAAAAAAGATTCTGGTACAATTACATATGAGGGAAAAGAAGTTGAGTTCAAGAACACAAGAGAAGCACAGGATGCAGGTATTGTAATTGTGCATCAGGAATTGAACATGTTGGGACATTTGACGGTTGCTCAAAATCTTTTCATCGGTAGAGAATTCAAAAAAGGAATCAAAATCGATGATAAAAAAATGAATGAAGAAGCAAAGAAATTATTTGATAAATTGAATGTTGACATTGATCCAAGAGAAAAAATGGCGAACCTAACGGTAGGTAAGCAGCAAATGTGTGAAATTGCAAAAGCGGTTTCCTTTGATGCCAAAGTC
Organism: Faecalimonas sp. LCP19S3_D12; assembly: GCF_052121495.1. Lineage (GTDB taxonomy): Bacteria > Bacillota > Clostridia > Lachnospirales > Lachnospiraceae > Faecalimonas. The sequence goes on from NZ_JBQKED010000008.1 coordinate 32,578, forward strand.
ATTATCTTTGATGAACCTTCGGCGGCTCTTACAGAATCTGAGATTGAAGAGATGTTTAAGATTATCCGTGATTTGAAAAAACGTGATATTGCGATGGTATATATATCACATCGTATGGATGAGATTAAAGTCATTACAGACCGTGTAACAGTTATGCGTGATGGTACATATGTTGGAACATTGATTACAAAAGATTGTACAAAAGAAGATATTATTAACATGATGGTTGGTCGTGTCATTTATGAAGATCCGAAGACGCATAGTATGGTTCCGAAGGATGCGCCGGTCGTATTGAAAGTAGAACATCTCAATGCAGGAAAGATGGTACAGGATGTAAGCTTTGAATTGCGAAAAGGTGAGATACTTGGTTTTTCAGGCTTGATGGGTGCAGGACGTACAGAGACTGCAAGAGCTCTGTTTGGTGCAGACCCAAAAGAAAGTGGAGATATTTATATTAATGGCAAGAAAGTTACAATTAACAACCCGCAGGATGCAGTTAAATGTGGTATTGGTTATCTTTCAGAAGACAGAAAGAGATATGGTATTGTAGTTCAGAAAACAGTGGCTGAGAACACAACAATGGCTTCCATGGAGAACTTTATGAATGGACTATTCATAAACAAGAAAAAGGAAGAAGAAGTGGCTCAGAAGTATGTGGATGCACTTGCAACAAAGACTCCTGGTGTAGATCAGCTGGTTGTAAACTTATCAGGTGGTAATCAACAGAAAGTTGTTATTGCAAAGTGGCTTACACGTGACTGTGACATCTTGATTTTCGATGAACCTACAAGAGGTATTGATGTTGGTGCAAAGAATGAAATTTACAAGCTGATGAATCAATTGGCACATGAAGGTAAATCAATTATTATGATTTCTTCGGAAATGACAGAAATCTTACGTATGAGTGATCGGATTATCGTAATGTGTGAAGGTAAGAAAACCGGTGAGCTTGATATTTCTGAAGCGACTCAGGAAAATATCATGAATTTTGCAACAAGAGAGATTGAGTAGGGGGAAAAGAGGATGACAAAGAAAAAGGCTTTTAGTAAAATTAATGGACGAGAAGCTATGGTATTGGGAATCATCATTGTAATGGTTGCACTTTTCAGCCTTCTCAGTCCTACATTTAGAACATATTCAACATTAGTAAGTGTGCTTGATAACTCATATTATATTACACTTATGGCGTTGGGAGTAACGTTCCCATTGATTACAGGTGGGGTTGACCTTTCTATTGGTACTGGATTAGTTTCCTATGCGTTAATTGGAGGATTCTTAATTGTACATAAAGGAGCATCTGTACCGGTTGCAATCATTGCATGTATCGGTGTTGGTGTCTTGATTGGAGTATTTAATGGATTTTTAATTGCAATCATGGACTTACCGCCATTTTTAGCAACATTGTGTACATGTATGATTACACGTGGACTTGGACCTGCACTTTGTGGTGGATTTGGTGTATCATGGCCTTCGGCAATTTCTGCTGATGGAGCATTTAGAAAAATTTTTAAATTCACATCCGCAAATGGACAGGTAATTCCAGTAGGTATCGTACTTATTATTGTTTTAGTAATTGTTATGTCTTTTGTATTGAATCATACAAGAGTTGGACGTTATACAATTGCAATCGGAAGTAATAAAGAAGCAACAAGACTTGCAGGTGTAAATGTGAAATTCTATCATATGTTAGCATACATTATTTCAGGTCTGTTTGCAGGACTATCAGGAGTTGCCTATGCAGCAACATATGCAACAATTTATCCTGGCTCAGGAGCGGGATTTGAACTTGATGCAATCGGTGGTGCGATTGTAGGTGGTGTGTCAGCAACTGGTGGAGTGGGTACGATTTTTGGAGCTTTCCTTGGTGTAATCGTAATCTGCTTAATGAAAGTTGGACTTCCGTTTATCGGATTACAAGCAAACTGGCAGCAAATCTTTACAGGTATTGTGTTGATTGCAGCGGTATTAGTGGATGTTGCAAAAAAGAAAAAAGCATAGAAGAATAGTAAAAAATTAATGAATATGGTGTTCGGGAAGGACTTCATATAAACTAAAAATTATTAAGGAGGAAGCAAAAATGAAAAAGAAAGTCGTAGCTGCATTACTTACTACAGCAATGGTATTATCCATGGGAGCGTGTGGAACAAAAGATGGAGGAAACACAACTGACGGAGGAAACGAAGGCGGTGGAGAAAGCAAAGGATATGAATTTGAAATCCTTGTAAAGAGCTTTCAGTCTACATATTGGCAGGCGGCTGTTCAAGGTATTGAACAAGCTTGTGGAGAGTTGGGTGTAAAAGCAAATACTAACGGACCAGCTAACGAATCAGATATTGCTGACCAGATTCAGATGATTGACGATGCAATCGAAAAGAAACCAGACGGAATTGGTCTTGCTGCATGTGATGCAAAATCGGTAATCAAATCAGTAAATAAAGCGTTGGAAAAAGGTATTCCAGTAGTATGTTTCGACACAGGTGTTGAAGGTGTTGAAGAAGGTGCCGTAAAAGCTACAATTGCTACAGATAATGCGGCAGCAGGTGCAGTTGCAGCAGAGAATATGTTCCCTGTAATTGAAGAAAAAATAAAAGCAGCTACAGTTGATAAAAAAGTTAGAATCGGTGAAGTTAATCAGGATGCTACAGCATTAAACATTCAACAGCGTGGACAAGGATTTATCGACAAGATGATTGAGCTTTGTACTGCAGCAGGTAAGAAAGTAGCGGTAGTTGGTAATGAATTCTATGTAAATGCAACAGAAGGAAAAGTAGATGAGAAAGAAGCGGAAATTATCATTGAAGTAGGTGTTCCGTCACAGACAACAGTAGACTTAGCTTCTACAGAAGCTCAGAAAATTATGTCTAAAGATGACACAATCGCTATCTTTGGTTCTAATCAGACAACAGCAGAAGGTGTTATCACAGCAAACCAGACATTAAATAAATTATCAACAGATCCTTCAAAAGGAATTATTGGTGTTGGATTCGATGCTGGTACACCGCAGAAAGAGGCTATCACATCAGGACAGTTTATTGGTTCTGTAACACAGTCTCCGCTGAAAATGGGATACGAAACAATTTATGCATTGACAGATATCTGTGATGGCAAAGAAGTAGCTGATATTCCAATGGACGGTTATTGGTACAACACAGACAACATGGAAGATAAAGATATCAAACCAAACCTTTACGATTAAGATCTAGTAAGTAAATACGTAAATAAAAAAGGGATCGGATTTACACCGATTCCTTTTTGAAATGATAGAGATGGCAGGAGGAACAATATGCTTAGAAATCTAGAGACAATGTTTGACAATATGAGCGATATGATGAAAAAATTGAAAAAGAAATCATATGAAATAAATATGGAACAGTTTCTTGAAAAAAATGGACATTTTTTTCAGGAGATGACAGATTATGTGGATGCATCTGATGAGAAAGAGAGCGCAGCTGCTGAGATTGCAGAGGTAGTCGGGGCGAGTGTAGAGAACAGATTTACACAGGGAGCAAAAAAAAGAATTTCTTCCCGTACTCAGGCTGATATCAATTTCTTTATGATTTATTATGTGTTCCCTGCTATTTTGAAGACAGAACATGAGCAGTGCAGGTTGATAGCGGACAGTATCTGTGCAGAATGGAAAAAGCGTTTTAAAAACAGTGAAATCGGTTATACAGATTATGATTCTTTGTATAAATCGTTTCGGGAAAAAATATTTGGTATTTTTTAAAAGAAAGGCAGCACAAAAATTTTATGCTGCCTTTCTTTTTAATTAGGACTTGAGATATTTTTTTGGTGTGGTGCCCTTATATTTTTTAAATGTTTTGATGAAGTAACTCAAATCATTAAAACCTGAAGAAAAAGCGACTTCAGTAATAGAAAGATTTGTTGTGAGTAAATGATAGCAGGCTCTTTCGATTCGATAATAGTTTAAATAATCAATTGGAGTCCGATGTGTCATCTCTTGGAAAAAGCGACAAAAATATTTTGGTGACATTCCGACGCTTTCGGATATTTCCTGAAGAGATAATGGTAAGGTGTAGGACGATTCGATAAATTCCAAAGCCTGTTTTAGCTGTAAGATCCTTTTGTGATCCCTAGGAGTTTGGGTAGGCATATCTGAGTAATAATTTTTTGAAAAAATTGTACCAAAAAATTGATACAGCGCACCTTGAACAAGTAACTCATATCCTGGATTTTTAGTTGCCATCGCATCGAATAGTGACCATGCAATTAGGTGTATATTGTCATAAGATGGTGTGTAGACGGGAAGTAATTCAATTTCGTGATTCAGTATTTGACGAATCAGATGACAACATGTGTCTGATTTGTTCATCAGCATGTTTAGATCAAAGACGATACATTCGTAAATACACCCATCAGAAGGTATTCCGGCGTGTAGAGAACCAGCCGGAATAAAAATAGTGGAACCCTCAGAAACGCAAACTTCCTGCTCGTCCAAGGTTAGTGTAAAAGTACCTTTTAAAATACGAATAATTTCAAATTCAACATGCCAGTGAAAGGACATCAGATATTGTGGATGTGTACTTGTGACGTGATGAAACTCTAATGGAAAATCAGCGGTTCCGCGCTGTCTTGTCTCTCGGTAATTTATGTACTGCATAGCTCTCCTTTAGGTGAATATTATTATATTTTTTACTATTATAACACTAGCATTACAAGAAAGACAATGGTAAAATAAAAATAACAGTAAGTTTAGAATAAAACTGAAGGGAGGCATATTAGTGAGCGATAAGAAAAAGCAGGTTCTTGCATTTGATTTCGGTGGGGGAAGCGGGCGTGCAATTCTAGGTACTTTGAAAAATGGAGAGATCCGTATGGAAGAAGTTCACCGATTTTCCAATGACCCGGTTATTATAAACGGAACGATGTATTGGGACACGCTGAGACATTTTTTTGAGATTAAACAAGGTATTGTGAAGGCGAAGCAAAAAGGCGGTTTTGAAAGTCTTGGGATCGATACATGGGGTGTGGATTTTGGACTTTTGGATGAACATGGAGCTTTGCTGGAAAGTGCCGTGCATTATAGAGATGACAGAACGATTGGTATGCAGGAGGAAGTATTCAAAGCAATTTCAAAAGAGGAGGTCTACAATCTCACAGGAAATCAGTTCGAAAACTTTAATACGATTTTTCAACTCTACTCTCTTGTTCAGAAGAGACCATGGATTTTGGAGAGGGCAGATACATTATTGTTGACTCCAGATTTGTTCAACTATTTCCTGACGGGAGAGAAAAAAGCAGAGTATACAATGGCAAGTACAACACAGTTGATGGATGCAAAGAATAAAGTATGGTCTGATAGAATTTTGGATGCACTGCGTATTCCGAAAAAGCTTTTTCCGGAGATTGTACCAAGTGGTACTGTTGTAGGAACATTACGGTCATCCATTTGTGAAGAGCTTGGTGTGGAATCGGCGAAAGTCATTGCCATTGCGGGACATGATACACAGAGTGCGGTTGTTTCAGTACCGACGCAGGAGGAAGACTTTATCTTCATCAGTTGTGGAACATGGAGCTTATTTGGAACAGAGTTAAAAGAACCTGTTATTGGAAAAGAATCATTCGAATTGAATGTAAGCAATGAAGGCGGATACGGCGGAACATACAATTTCCTGAAGAATATTATCGGTCTGTGGCTTGCACAGGAAAGTAGAAGACAGTGGATTCGTGAGGGAAAAGAGTATGGATTTGGCAAACTGGAGCAGATGGCTCAGGAGGCAGAACCCTTCCAGAGTTTTATTGATCCGGATTCACCGGAATTCAATACAACAGGAGATATTCCTGGAAGAATCCGTGCATTTTGTGAGAGAACAGGACAGAAAGTACCAGAGACAATCGGTGACATTATGTGCTGTATCAACCAGAGTTTAGCGTTAAAATATCGATATACATTAGAGCAAATTGAAACTTGTACAGGAAAGCATTTCAATGTGATTAACATGATTGGAGGCGGAATTCAGAGTAGGCTGCTCTGTCAGATGACAGCAAGTGCAAATGGACGGAAAGTAATTGCCGGACCGGTAGAAGCAACTGCTCTTGGAAATATTGCTGTTCAGTTGATAGCACTCGGAGAGATCAAAGATGTTGCAGAAGCAAGACAAATTATTGCAAAATCAGAAACTACATATGAGTATCTTCCGCAAGATGCGGAAAAATGGGATGCAGCATATGAGAAATTTAAAACTATTATTCAATAAGACTTAAGGAGGAAGAAAAAAATGGCAGAAAGCAGATTAATCGGAGGATACCCAGTAATTGGTATCAGACCAACAATTGATGGAAGAAGAGGAGCTTTAAAAGTTCGTGAAAGTCTGGAAGATCAGACGATGGGAATGGCAAAAGCGGCTGCAAAATTATTTGAGGAGAATTTAAAATACTCTAATGGGGAACCAGTGAAAGTTGTTATTGCAGATACAACAATTGGACGTGTTGCAGAAGCGGCGGCATGTGAAGAAAAATTCAGAAAAGAAGGTGTTGCTATCACATTGACAGTTACACCATGTTGGTGTTATGGATCTGAGACAATGGATATGGACCCAACAACAATCAAAGCTGTATGGGGATTAAATGCAACAGAAAGACCAGGAGCAGTTTACCTTGCATCTGTACTTGCTACACATGCACAGAAAGGCCTTCCTGCATTTGGAATCTATGGACATGATGTTGTGGATGCAGACGATTCTACAATCGGAGATGATATCAAAGAAAAATTATTAAGATTTGGACGTGCAGCAGTTGCAGCAGCTTCTATGAGAGGAAAATCTTACTTACAGATTGGATCTATCTGTATGGGTATCGGTGGATCAATTATCGATTCTGACTTTATGGAGTCATACTTAGGACTTCGTGTGGAATCTGTTGATGAGGTAGAGATCATCCGTCGTATGACAGAAGGCATCTACGATGAAGCAGAATTCCAAAAAGCACTTGCTTGGGCAAAAGAAAAATGTACAATCGGATTTGATAAAAACCCAGATGAACTGAAGATGAGCGAAGAAAAGAAAGAAGAACAGTTCGAATTCGTAGTGAAGATGGCAGTTATCATCAAAGACTTAATGAATGGAAATAAAAACCTTCCAGCAGGATGCGAAGAAGAAGCAGTTGGACACAACGCAATTGCAGCAGGTTTCCAAGGACAGAGACAATGGACAGACTTCTATCCAAACGGAGACTTTGCAGAAGCAGTGCTAAATACATCATTTGACTGGAATGGAGCAAGAGAACCATATGTGCTTGCGACAGAAAATGACGTATTGAACGGTCTTGGAATGTTATTCATGAAACTTTTGACAAACAGAGCTCAGATGTTTGCAGATGTTCGTACATATTGGAGTGGAGACGCTGTTAAGAGAGTGACAGGATATGAAATTGACGGAAAGGCAAAAGAAGCAGATGGGTTTATTCACTTAATCAACTCAGGAGCATGCTGCTTAGACGCTTGTGGCGAAGTAAAAGACGCTGACGGAAATGCAGTTATGAAACCATGGTATGAGATGACAGAAGCAGATCAGGATAAAGTTATGGCGGCTACTACATGGAACGCAGCAGATAACGGATACTTCCGTGGAGGCGGATTCTCTTCTCGTTTCTTAACAAGAGCAGAGATGCCTGCTACAATGATCCGTTTGAACTTAGTGAAAGGTTTAGGACCTGTTCTTTACATCGCAGAAGGATGGACAATCAACCTTCCAGATGAAGTATCTGACGTATTATGGAAGAGAACAGACTATACATGGCCATGTACATGGTTCGCACCAAGATGTACAGGGGAAGGCGCATTCAAGACAGCTTACGATGTAATGAACAACTGGGGAGCTAACCACGGTGCAATCTCTTATGGACACATCGGTGCTGACTTAATTACAATGGCATCTATGTTGAGAATTCCAGTATGTATGCACAACGTACCAGAAGAAGAGATCTTCAGACCAGCTGCATGGAGTGCATTTGGAATGGACAAAGAAGCTGCTGATTACAGAGCTTGCGCAACATACGGACCATTCTATAAATAAGAATCATAAGGGAGATAAGATATGTTAAAAGGAATACCATCAATTTTATCACCGGAATTATTAAAAGTATTATGTGAAATGGGACACAGTGACCGTCTGGTAATCGCAGACGGGAACTTTCCATCTGAGTCTATGGGGAAAAACGCGATTGTAATTCGTATGGATGGACATGGCGTTCCAGAAATTTTAGACGCAATCCTGCAAGTGTTCCCATTGGATACATATGTAGAAAAACCAGTTAACCTGATGGAATTAATGCCTGGTGATGTAGGAAAAGTAGAGACTCCTATTTGGGATACATACAAAGAAATCGTTGCAAAACACGATGAGCGTGGCGCTGACGCAGTGGGAAATATTGAAAGATTTGCATTCTATGATGAAGCAAAAGAAGTATATTGTATCATTGCGACAGGCGAGACAGCCATTTATGCAAACGTAATGCTGCAAAAAGGTGTTGTAGTAGAATAATAAAAAATTCCCCGCATATTCTGCGGGGAATTTCAGTTCTAAATTTCATTATCATATTCAGAATCTTTTTTTTCATAAAAATTTGGGGGCAAATAAATATGAACCTTTTCTACACGGTTCTTGTCAAGTGAATCGACTACCATGCGAATTTCGTTTTCAGTAGTAATCTCGTCGCCTTCCTCCGGAAGACGATCAAGTTGTTCGATGATAAATCCACCAAGTGAGTCATAATCCTCAGATTTCAAATTCAAATCTAACCGATCGTTCAAGTCATCTAGATTCATAGAGCCCTCTACAACAAACTCTTCTCGATTAATCTCTTTTAAAAACTCTTCTTCATTCTCATCGTATTCATCTCGAATCTCTCCGACAATCTCTTCCAAAATATCCTCCAGAGTGATAAGTCCTGCTGTCTCGCCATACTCATCTAATACGATTGCAATGTTGAGAGATGCCTCTCGCATCTCCACGAGCAGTTCGGAGATACTTTTATACTCGTACGTGAAATATGCTTCGCGTAAAATATCACGGACATGAAATTCTTTTGTGTTATCGAATAAAAGAAGATCTTTCATATTAATTGTACCGATGACATTGTCAGTTGTCTCTTCATAGACCGGAAGACGAGTGAACTTGTCCTCCCGGAAAATGTCAAGCAGTTCATTATAAGTGCTTTCCACATCAGCAAATGTGACATGTACACGTGGAACCATGACATCTTTTGCCTTGGCATCTCCAAGGTCAAATACATTGTAAATCATCTCTTTTTCTTCGGACTCAATGAGCCCATCCTCATGGCTGACATCTACAATCGTTCGGAGCTCTGTCTCAGTCATCGTAGTGGCTTTTCCGTTCGGATTGACGCGGAGAATAAACAGGATACCACGCGAAAGCATATTTATAATAAAACTGATCGGAGTTAAGATTGTCATAATAAAATGAATTGGGTAGGCATATATTAAAGCGAGTGTGTCAGAGTGTAGCGTTGCAACTGTCTTTGGGGTGATCTCTCCGAAAATAAGAATCAATACAGTGATGATTCCGGTTGCGGCGGCAACTGCTGATCCACCGAAACTGTAGGCAATACTGGTTGTCAATGCTGAAGCAGATAGGTTTACAATGTTGTTGCCAATCAAAATTGCACTTAACATTTTCCCGGAATTGTCAGTCACCTTCAATGCCATTTTTGCACGTTTATTGCCTTCCTCTGCAAGAGAACGAAGACGAATCTTGTTTACCGTAGTCAATGAGGTCTCCGCTGAAGAAAAAAAAGCAGATAACCCTAAGAGAATAATTAAAATAATAATTTGTATGACGGCACTCGAGTCCAATGATAAATTCACTCCTTCTAAAATTTACATATTGGAATTAATATACCGCATTTTGACGGATTTTGCAAGTGCCCGTTGAATTTGTAGGAGGTTTGTTGTATGATGAAACAGGTATATAAATGAACACATAGAAGTGTATGGAGAATAGAGAATGAATTTGAATTTTTATGATAAATTGACAGAATATATAGAAGAAAAACGTATATATAAGGATGAACCGATGAGGAAACATACGACATTCCGCATAGGCGGTAACGCAGACTATTTTGTAGTTCCAAAGACTGAAGAGGAAATCAGGAATGTCATTTGTTTGTGCAAAGAAGAAAGAATGCCATATTATATTTTGGGAAATGGAAGCAATCTTTTAGTTAGTGACAAGGGATATCGGGGTGTAATCATTGAGATTTGCAAGAAGATGAATGAGATTTGCGTGGAAGGGAACTTCTTGAAAGTGCAGGCAGGTGCATTGTTATCCAAAGTAGGAAGTGCGGCACTGGATGCAGGGCTTGCAGGATTTGAGTTTGCATCCGGCATCCCAGGAACGATGGGTGGCGCTGTGTTTATGAATGCAGGAGCCTATGGCGGAGAGATGAAAGACATTTTGACAGAGGTGACTGTTTTAGATGAAAACAACGAGGTACGAGTTCTGAAAAAAGAAGAGTTGGAGCTTGGGTATCGGACAAGTATTGTCGCGAAAAAAGGATATGTTGTACTGTCAGCGAAAGTAGAACTGAAGAAAGGGGATCAAATGGAGATCCGAGAAAGGATGAACGAACTGAAAGTGCAAAGAACAACAAAGCAGCCGCTTGAGTACCCGAGTGCAGGAAGTACATTTAAGCGACCGGAAGGATATTTTGCGGGAAAATTGATTGCAGATGCAGGACTTCGTGGATTTCAGGTCGGAGGAGCACAGGTTTCTGAAAAACATTGTGGTTTTGTGATCAATAAGGAGAATGCCACAGCAGCCGATATCGTAGAGTTGATGAGACAGATTATAGAAAGAGTACAGACAGAGTTCGGCGTTAAATTAGAGCCGGAAGTAAAGAAGTTGGGAGAATTTTAAAGAATGAGATTTATAATTGTGACAGGAATGTCAGGGGCAGGAAAAAGTACAGCGTTAAAGATGCTTGAGGATGTGGGATATTTTTGTGTAGATAATTTGCCCGTACCGCTTGTCCCAAAGCTGGCAGAACTGTTGCGTGTTCCGAATTCAGAGATTAATAAGATTGCTCTTGGAATTGATATCAGAAGTGGACAGAAGTTCCCTGAATTGGAATGCATTTTAGAAGGATTTAAGAAAAGTGGAATGGATTATGAGATTCTGTTTTTGGATGCGAGCGACGACGTATTGATCAAACGCTATAAGGAGACGAGAAGAAATCATCCGCTAGCGGGAGACGGAAGAGTTGATAAAGGAATTCAAAAAGAGCGTGTCTATGTAGACCAGCTGAGACAGAAAGCGGACTATATAATAGATACGAGCCGACTGCTCACGCGCGAATTGAAGGTTGAATTGAACAAGATTTTTGTGGAAAATAAAGAGTTTAAGAATCTTTATGTGACTGTGCTGTCATTTGGATTTAAGTATGGTATTCCAAACGATGCGGATTTGGTATTTGACGTTCGGTTTCTGCCAAATCCATATTACTTAGAAGAGATGCGTCCAAAGACTGGAAATGATAAGGAAATTCGGGAATTTGTGATGAAGAATGAAAAATCAATTCAGTTTTTGGAAAAGCTTGAGGATATGGTTCGATTTTTAATTCCGAACTATATTATAGAAGGAAAACATCAACTAGTAATTGCCATAGGATGTACAGGAGGAAAGCATAGGTCTGTGACACTGGCAAATGAATTGTATGAAAAACTTTGCGAAGATGAAGATTATGGAATAAAAATAGAACATCGGGATATTGAGAAGGATGCAAAAAGAAAATTATAATGAAAGACAGGAAATGTCTTTTTCCGGAAAAATAAAAGAAGAACTTGCCAGACAATGGTCCGATGCCAGACATTGTCAAATCGCGGAACTGGCGGCAATTATCAGTATGTGCGGCAAGGTTGCAATTGATAGTAGGGAAAAATATTCGATTAAAGTGAGAACAGAAAATGTATCTGTTGCCAGAAAATACTTTACATTATTGAGAAAAACATTTAATATAGATACTGAAAATTCTGTCGCGAGAAATAAATCAAATGGAAGTATTTATTATACAGTCATTATAAAAAAACACGAGAGCGCAATCAAAGTACTTCAGGCGACTAAATTGATGAATGGAGCAGGAGAAATATCAGAGGAATTTTCGATTTCCAGAAATTTGCTGTTACGGCAAAGTTGCTGCAAAAGAGCGTTTATCAGAGGGGCGTTTTTGGCAGCTGGATCCATGAGTAACCCGGCAAAAGGATACCACTTGGAAATTGTGTGTGTGTCAGGGAAGAGAGCAGACCAGCTTAAGTCTGTCATTCATGCATTTGAGATTGAGGTAAAAGTTGTTATCCGAAAAAAAAACCATGTTGTATATTTAAAAGAGGGAGCTCAGATTGCTAATCTTTTAAATGTCATGGAAGCGTCGGTTGCATTGATGGAATTTGAAAATATACGGATTCTAAAGGATATGAGAAACACAGTGAATCGAAAGGTGAATTGTGAGACTGCCAATATTCATAAAACCGTATCTGCCGCGGTCAAACAGGTGGAAGATATTACATATATAAAAAATACAGTAGGCTTAGAAGAGTTGCCGGAGGGACTAGAAGAAATCGCAAAAGTAAGGCTGCAATATCCAGAGGCAACATTGAAGGAGCTTGGAGATTTACTGATTGTACCACTAGGGAAATCAGGGGTGAACCACAGGCTTAGAAAGCTCAGTAACATAGCAGAAAAGCTTAGGGAAAACAAGGAGGACAATTATGATTAGGAGAGAAGTAACTGTTAACTGTGTAGGTGGACTGGATGCACGCCCGATTGCGATGCTCGTACAAAAAGCAAGCCAGTTTGAAAGTAATGTATACATTGAAATTTTGGAACAGAAAAAGATCAATGCAAAAAGTATTATGGGTATGATGTCTTTAAATATTTCAGATGGTGAAGCGGTTACTGTTGTAACAGACGGAAAAGATGAACAAGAGGCAGCAAGTGCGATTGAAGAGTACTTAAGTAAACAATAAGGTGAAAAAGAGCATGAGAATGCTCTTTTTTAACACCATGACAGTAGGAGGAGGTACGAATCATGAAGAAATTGTTATTTGTATATAATCCAAATGCCGGAAAGGGCTTGTTGAGACCAAAAGTATCCGATATTGTGGACATTTTTGTGAAGTCTGGATATGAGATTACAATTTATCCTACACAGAGCTACCGCGATGCATATAAAAAAGTATGTGAACTAGAAGAAGAATACCAGCTTGTTGTGTGCAGCGGTGGTGATGGTACTATTGATGAAGTCGTAACAGGGATGATGCAGAGGGAACATAAGATTCCTATAGGCTATATTCCGACTGGAACGACGAATGACTTTGCAAACAGTCTGCATATTCCGAAGGATATTTTGATGGCAGCGCACACGTCTGTCAATGGGGCACCATTTGCGTGTGACATTGGAAGATTTAATGACGATATATTTGTGTATATAGCTGCATTTGGACTGTTTACAGATGTATCGTATCAGACAAAACAGAACGTAAAGAATGTGCTTGGTCATCTGGCATATGTGCTTGAAGGTGTGAAACGGCTGTATAACATTCCGTCCTATCATGTGAAGGTGACATATGAGGATCAGGTGATTGAAGAAAACTTTGTGTATGGTATGGTGACAAACTCAAGATCTGTCGGTGGTTTCCGCAATATCATCGGAAAGCATGTAGTGTTTGACGATGGGGAATTTGAAGTGACCTTGATCAAAAGCCCAAAGAATGCGTTGGAACTTCAGGAAATTGTAGCAGCGCTTCTGATTGAGCAGATTGATACAAAACATATGTATACATTCAAGACAAATCATATTACATTTGAATCATTAGAAGAAATTCCGTGGACACTGGATGGAGAATTTGGTGGTCAGCATGATTTTGTGCAGATTCACAACGAAAAGCAGGCGCTTCAGATTATGGTATCTCCTGAGCATATTTCGTCTCTGATGGAACATCCGGAGAAACTGAGTTTAGAGGTGTCAGAAGAAAAGACAGAAGAGTAGAAAGGGAAAAGTAAATATGGAAAAGAGAGAAAAGTTTTCGTCGAGACTTGGGTTTATCCTCATTTCGGCGGGCTGTGCAATTGGACTTGGGAATGTGTGGAGATTCCCTTATATTACAGGACAGTATGGTGGGGGCGCATTTGTACTGATTTATTTGTTTTTCTTATTGGTTCTTGGATTGCCGATTATTATTATGGAATTTGCAGTCGGACGTGCTAGTCAGAAAAGTGTTGCCCTATCATATGAGGTATTGGAACCAAAAGGAAGCAAATGGCATATTCACAAATATTTTGCAATCGCAGGGAATTTTCTTCTGATGATGTTTTACACAACAGTAGGAGGCTGGATGCTTGCATATTTCTTTAAGATGCTAAAAGGTGAGTTTGTTGGGGCTGACTCAGAGAAGATTGCCAATATTTTTGGAACGCTTACATCGAACCGCAACGAGATGATTTTCTGGATGGTCATTATCTCATTGCTTGGACTTGCAGTGTGTTCCCTTGGATTAGAAAAAGGTGTGGAAAAAATCACAAAAGCAATGATGGTCAGTTTGTTCTTTATTATGCTCGTGCTTGTAGTGAGAGCATTGACATTGCCAAATGCAATGGAAGGGTTGGAGTTCTATCTGAAACCGGATGTGTCCAAGATCAAAGAAGCTGGAATTGGAACGACTGTGTTTGCGGCGATGGGACAATCATTTTTTACTCTGAGTATCGGAATCGGGGCATTGGCAATCTTTGGAAGTTATATTGGAAAAGAGCGAGCGCTGACAGGCGAAGCAATCAGTGTAACAATTTTAGATACATCTGTTGCGATTATGGCGGGACTGATAATTTTCCCGGCATGTTTTGCATTCGGAATCAATCCGGGGGAAGGGCCGGGACTCGTATTTATTACACTGCCGAACGTATTCAATGAGATGGCGGGAGGACGTGTATGGGGAGCCCTGTTCTTCTTGTTCATGACATTTGCAGCATTGTCTACGGTTATTGCAGTGTTCCAAAATATTATTACATGTACCAGAGATCTTTGGGGATGGTCATTGAAAAAAGCGACATTGCTAAACGGAATTTTACTGATCATTTTAGGACTTCCGTGTGTGCTTGGTATGACAGACTGGGCAGCTTTCCAAATTGGTGGAAAAAATATCATGGATATAGAAGATTTTCTTGTAAGCAACAACCTGCTTCCGCTCGGTTCGCTTGTGTATCTGTTGTTCTGTGTGACAAGATACGGATGGGGATGGGATAACTTCCTGAAGGAAGCCAATACTGGAGAAGGAATTAAATTCCCGGGTGGAAAGGTGTTTAAGTTCTATTTGACCTATATTTTACCGTTGGTAGTATTGTTTATCTTTGTGCAAGGATATATCACGATGATTAAGTAATTGAAAAAAATTAAAAAAGTACTTGTATATTTGGCGGTAATACGTTATAATATACAAGTACGAGTGATACGGCTCCATGGTCAAGCGGTTAAGACGCTAGCCTCTCACGCTGGAATCAGGGGTTCGATTCCCCTTGGAGTCATTTAATATAACTGCTACTATCCTTTAAAATCAAGGGATTTAGCAGTTTTTTCTTTGCTTAAAATTAGAAAAGGGGCAGAAAAGAGGGCATTTACATTATTTTTATTTTTGCAATCTGTTCATAATCATTCTGCCGAATCTTTTTTGTTACATGAAGATAAACAGCTTTTGTGATTTGACTGTCTTCGTGTCCTAGCCTTCTTGTAATAGTTTCAAGTGGTACATTGCGTTCTGCCAGCATACAGGTATGTGTGTGTCTTAAAATGTGAGGTGTAATTTTCTTTCTTCCGAGTATTCGTAACCCATTTTCTTTTAAGTATGAGTTGTATGTATAATATTGTATGTAATGCTCACCTCTTGTAGATGACATGAATAATCCTGTCCTGTAACCTTCTGTCATTTGCTGACAAAGCATATATTCTCGTATTTCTCGGCAAACAGCATACAATTCATCTTGCATGTAAACATCACGAAAGGATGCTTCTGATTTAGGTAGGCTCGAAACAAGATTATTTGAATCATATGTCTTTGTAATGTGTATCAGCCTTTCTTTGAAATCAATATCTTTTGCTTCTAATGCAATTGCTTCCCCGATCCGGATACCTGATAAAGCTAAAAATTTCGTAAGCAGCTTCCAAATTACAACATTCATGCCTTTCACAAGGGAGATGTACTCATCTGTTTCCAAAAATTTATCCTCGATTTT
Organism: Faecalimonas sp. LCP19S3_D12; assembly: GCF_052121495.1. Classification (GTDB taxonomy): domain Bacteria; phylum Bacillota; class Clostridia; order Lachnospirales; family Lachnospiraceae; genus Faecalimonas. The sequence continues at coordinate 48,834 of NZ_JBQKED010000008.1, forward strand.
TTCTCTGTACGTTCTGTCTGGAAGAGGTGTAAGTTTTTCCAGATAAGCAATATCATCTATAAAATCATTGTTGTAACCCCAACGTAGAATAGACTTGAACCGCTTCATACGCTCGTTTATGGTGCTATTTTCCTCATCAGCTACTAGTAACCTGTCTTTAATGAATGGGGCACTTAAACTCGTTAATAGTGTGTCTGCGCCTAACTTCTTTTCCATAGCCTTTGCGGTAAATGTGTTTCTTCGGCACGTTGATTTCTTCAATGTTTTTTCTTGTTCGGCAATATACGCCTTTGTCAGATCTGCTACAGTGAGATTTTTCGAATATTCTCTTGTTAGGCTACTAGAAAGTTTTTCTGATATGCGTTCCTGTAAAATTCCCTCTGCCTGTTTTCGTGCGCTTCGAGTATCTTTTTCCATTGTAACAGATACTTTATTCTCCTTTCCTGTAAGTGGGTTTCTGTATCGCTCCACAAATTTTACCTTTCCATTTGGTTGTTGCTCTGACCACATAAAAATCATCTTCCTTTCTTTAAAAATGTATAAAAATAACACCCAACGAAAATATGTTCCGTTGACGGGTGTCTCCGAAGATGATACAATATATTTGTTCAGAATAAGAGTACATCTTCGGATGTATAGAGACCGTTCGGTATTGGCGTACCGGGCGGTTTTTAGTTATATTAATTCAATATTTCTTATTAATTTTACAACAAAAGACATGAAAGCAAAACCATATAGAAAACCGGTTATAATGCGTTTTAAGTTATTGGATTCATAATTTGTAAAGTACTGCACAGTACCATCAACGGCAAGTGGTAAAATCAATACAGCTATTTTAAAACTAAAAGTATGAAAAGGCATTACAATAAGAGCGATTAGATGCCCTAATGCAATTCCGGTGCATCTAGCGCAAATAGGTAATTGATACCCTTTTATAAAAAAGCTGCGATTAGGCATTTGGTGACACCCACAGTATTTTTTGCACCATTCCATTGACTTTATCCAATAATGTTCTTTAGTTGTCATACTTTAAATTTATTGCCACAATCTTGGCAAACCCAATAGTTTGTTGAGTTAATTTGCTTTCCTTTCCCACAGGCTCCACATAAAATTCCTATTGGTCCCAATAAGACCGCTCCGCAACAACCTTTTCCAGCTGAAAAATCTTTACCTTTTGATGTTGTTTCGGAAATAACTTGGCAGTGTTCTCCACCACATTTTGGACATCTCATATTTTGTTTCCTCTCTTTCTCTTTAGCTCACATCTTTAGGGGAACCACCCCTTTATATAACGCCGTAGCGGTTATATCATTAAACTCTTTCTCCAACAGTTAAGTTGGGAATAAAATAAATTACATAATTATCTAGTGTTGTGTAGACACCGTATTTATTGCGATAGCACTCAATTGCTTCATGTAAAAATTCTTCGGTCACTTCCAAGTATTCGGCAATTTCGTGCATATCTTGGCAACCAGCTTCAAAAGCTCGGATGATGCCAGCCAATCCTATTTGTTTGTTATAAGCCCATAATCTTGCTTGACGTTCCTGTTTCCGATTCTGAGCATCTGTCATGTCGACAATATTTCCAACGGTAGTGTAATGGTGTCCAAGTTCTTCTGCGAGGACACAGGCTTTTTCGATAGAATTATCAATATCTGCACTTATTCCGATTTTATTTCCTTTACATAATCCCTTTGCTTTTGACTTAAATTGTTTTTCTATAACGATGATATTTTCATCAGATGAAGATAGTAGCTGTTCATATACATTCATCTTTCTCACCTCTACAGTTCGTCTAAATCTTCTTTCATTAATTTCTGTTGTTCTTCGTCATCGGCAAAGTCATTGTGTGCAGCTTCGACTTTTAGATGTTGTGTGAGCTTAACGATGTTATTTTTTTCTATTAAATCAGTAGAACGCTCCCACTCTTTTTGAAGTGTGAAATCTACCATTTCTTTGCCGTGGTCATCGAGAGCACGGTATTTTTTTATGATATTTTCAAATTCCTCGATGGTTGTTTTGTCTTTATGTTTCAGTTCTCTCATTTCATCTTGATATAAAAAATTCGCATCTACATCAAGCGCATCTGCAATTTCTCCGACCTTTGCCGCTGTTGGTTCTCGATTTTTTTCGTAACCAGTAATAGTTGTTTTTGCAACACCAATAAGAGAGCCTAATTGCTCCTGAGTAATTCCTTTATTTTTTCTAGCCTCTTTAATTCTATCATGTAAAGACATATCTTGCACCTCCTTATAAATAGAGAATAGCACATAAATATCAATCTATCAATATAAAAGTTTTCAAAACTCAAACTTTTTTTATTTTTAAGTATTGATAAAAACTCGAAACTCGATTATCATATAATTAAAGTTCGAGAAATGAGTTTTGGAGGTGAAAAGATGAGTGTCAGGGATTATAATCTCGTACTTCCTCAAAATATAATTCGCATTATTAACGACAGAGGAATGAAACAATGTGCTGTAGCGAATAAAGCAGGATTTAGCAAACAACAATTCAGCGATATGCTGAATGGGCGAAAAATAATTAAGCCATGTGATGCACTTGCAATTGCAGATGCGCTTGAAATTACAATGAATGAATTATATGCAGTGGAAAGAATGAAAGGAGAGTGAGAGAGATGGACTTACTAAAAAGTGTTAAAACGGTTGAACTAGTTGAAGAGTTGAAAAAGCGTGAAGGCGTTAGAACAGAATACGCCGAACCGCATACTGATAAAAAAATCAACATAAACGGTCCAGCTGAAATCTTAATCATTATTGATTAACCGATACGTCTATATGGATAAACACCTTTCACATGGGAAGCTAAATAACTACCGTGCGAAGAAGCAGACATAAGACCACGATAAACAGATTCTGGCACTCCAGAATAGGCATATAATCCGCCACGATTAAATGCAACATAGAGTGTTCCGTTTTCGTATCCAATACTGGAAATATTGGAAGATGATACTGGTGTCATGTTCATGGTATCACCACCTTTCATAATTATTCGAATACTTGTTCTGATAATTATGGTAGACCACAATATGTAGAAAGTCAATATAAAAGTAGTAAAAAAACAATATAAAGTACAAAACATACGTTTATGCACAAAATATTGTCTAAGTCAATAAACGGTTTATAAAAAGTATGTGATTATTTTATAAAAAATGCAACATATAACATTTGAACTAGAAGAGAAAGGGGAGTGATAGAAGTGATTAGACCAGATGGAGCAAAAAGTGCCAAAGTTATTCAGGTTATCGAAACAAGAGCGAAAAGAGGATTGGGGACAGAAAAAGACCCAGTACGTGAGGTGATACAATACTGGGACTTTGACGGGAATTTTCTTGCAGAGATGGATGAAGAGCATAATATTCCGATTATCAATTATGAAGCAAATGCTATAAGAGAGTCTATTTCTTCGGTGTAGACAATAAATTTTCAGCCATGCGATATGCAAGTTCTGAATCTATGTATGAAACTGCATAATGAGACAAGCATTGAGTATTTCTTAGAGTAGGAGGTGAGAAGAATGAGTGGTTATAAAATGTCGAATGACGCGGTGGTTTTGAATTATACAAAAGATAACGCAGTGTCTTTCTTATGTCAGGCTATGCTTGATGAAACTTTGAGATTGCGAAAGTGTACTCGAAGAAAAGAAAGAGATTCCATAAGAAATTTTATTACAGAATCTTTTCGAATACTTGTTACAGATATTCAAGATACAGAAAATCAAGAAAAGCATTTAGATGATACGATGCTAGAGAAGCAAAAGCCCAATAGCACGGAGAGGGGCATTTATGAAGAGCCGGAAAATTCAGCAAAGGCAAATCTGACACTTACAAAAATCACAGATGAATATGCTGAATGTGATGTGAGATTGGTAGCAGGGAAAGAAAGCGGGATAGGAGGTGGACAAGATGCTATACATGGAGCAGATAAGAGGGTATCCGTATATGAGAAAAAAGCAACTCATTGAGGAATTTCAAGTATCTAGGGCTTTTGTAGATGAAAAGGTCAGAGGTATGCAAAGTGAAATTGAAAAAGGAAGATATAGCCCATACGTAATTTTAGACACAATGATTAATGTGTATGCGTTTATGGATTATATAAAATATGGGAAATTATTAAAAGATAAAAATGCAAGGAAATATCTTCCTGATTTCAAGCCAAGTGAACTTATGGAATTGTGTGGATATCAGCAAAAAATTGCACAAATAGAATAGAGCAAAGAAAAGGAGAAGGAAAGATGGAAGAAATTAGAACAGAGGAGCAGATGAAGGAGATTCAGGAGGCGATTACATATTGTCATGAACTGCTTGAGAGTAATGAGATGTTAGAGAAGAGAAATCAAGCAATGCTGAAAAAGATACGACAGGAAAAGAAGGACAAGCTGAAAGCCGAGTTATGCTGCAAGATATATGCAATCATAGCAGTTGTGGCTACGATCTTTGGATTTGGAATGGTGGTTGGAAGATGTCTTACGTTTTTAACTACAATGGGATTCTAAAAAAGAGCACCCACGTGAGCCGGCAAGCTCGGGTACTCGGATAATAAACCAATTAAATTGTAGAGGATTTTGGAGGAAAAGTCAATTGATTAAAGCAGAATACAAAAAAATGAAGCAATGGAGTTAAAGATATCCGGTGACTTGGAGACTATTTGGTGTGAAACACTCGAGATTTTGAAAAATTTTCACGCATCAATTTCTAGAACAATGAGTAAGGCGGAGGCAGATTCATTTATTGATTCTTTAGCATTTTTAAGTAAGTTATCAAGTGGGGAATTTGAAGGAAACGCTGGAGAGGTACTTCTTGGCAAATTTTTAAGAGAGAGAAATAGTAACAATTAACCATACATATAAGAAAGAGAGGAAACGTAAATGAGTTTAGAAGTAACAATCAATGTACCAGGATTAAAAGAATTATCAGAGGCACTTATGCAGCTGGCAGTTGCAATGGGAGGAAAATCTGTACAAATGGACGGGGCAGCTGTCGGACAAGCCGTACACAAACAGCAGAGTACGGAAGAAGCTCCTTGGGGGAATGCATCCGTTCCACAGCAGAACACAACGGGGACCGTACCAACTCCTTCAGTACCAGTACAAGCATCAGCACAGTCAGTGCAGGCACCTGCAGCAGTACCGACATCTGAACCGACGTATACAAGAGATGATCTGTCTAAGGCAGCCATGCAGCTGATGGACAAGGGGATGCAGGCGCAGCTTATGCAGCTGATCCAAAGCTTCGGAGTAGCATCTTTGATGGAGCTTTCACCGGAACATTATGGGAACTTTGCGACAGGACTTCGCGGAATGGGGGCGCAGATCTAATGAGCCATCAGGAGAGAACACATGCGGTCTTAAGTGCGTCGGGAGCACATCGATGGCTCCTGTGCACTCCGAGTGCAAGACTGGAAGAACAGTTTCCGGATACCACATCAGACGCGGCCAAAGAAGGAACCCTGGCACATGAGCTGGCCGAGATGAAACTGAGACATTATTTTCAGACAAAAGAGTTTGGAAAACGGAAATATAACGCCGAGGTTAAAAAGCTGAAAACCGAAGAGCTGTGGCAGGATGAAATGGACGGTTATACAGAAATCTATAAGGATTACATTAAAACGCTTGCGCTTTCATTTCCGGCAGAGCCTTATTCGGCGATTGAAAAGCGGGTGGATTTTAGTCAGTATGTTCCGGATGGATTTGGAACTGCAGACTGCATCCTGTTAAGTGGTAATACGTTGCACGTAATTGACCTCAAGTATGGAAAAGGGGTGCCGGTTAGCGCAGAAGAAAATCCACAGATGATGCTGTATGCGCTCGGCGCATATCAGGCGTACAGTTTCTTATACGACATTCGGAGCATCCATCTTGTGATCATTCAGCCTAGGCTAGACAGTATTTCAGAATGGGAATGTTCATTAGGGGAATTACTTGAATTTGCAGAATATGTAAAGGATCGTGCGAAACTGGCAATCAATGGAGAGGGAGAGTTCTGCCCAGGAGAAAAACAGTGTCGGTTCTGCAGGGCAAAAGCACAGTGCAGGGCAAGGGCAGAAGAAAACGTAAAGCTGGCTTTTAGCCAGGATAAAGGAAAACTTCCGCCGCTGATCAGTAATGAGGAAATGGGAAAATATCTTTCCACCGGGGAAGATGTGGCAAAGTGGCTTTCAGACTTAAAAGAACATGCACTGAAAGAATGCCTTGCGGGAAACGAAGTAGCAGGATGGAAGGCAGTAGAGGGAAGAGGATCCAGAGAATGGACCGATATGGAGGCAGCATTTGAAGTGTTGAAGGAAAAAGGAATTGCAGAAGAAATTCTGTACGAAAAGAAAGCATTAACACTTGCACAGGTAGAAAAGACAATCGGGAAGAAAGATTTTACAGAGATGGTGGGCAGTATGGTCATAAAAAATCCAGGCAAGCCGACCCTTGTGAAGGAGTCCGATAAACGAGAAGCAATTACAAATAAAATCACAGCCGAAAAGGCATTTCAGGAGGAGCAATAATCATGGAAAATTTAACAAACGTAACAACAGGAAAAGTAAGATTATCATATGTACATGTATTCAAACCATACGCGTATCAGCCGGGACAGGAAGAAAAATTTCAGGTAACCATCTTGGTACCAAAGACAGATATGGATACGATGAACCGGATCAATGCAGCAATTGAAGCTGCTAAGCAGAGAGGGGTTTCAGATAAATGGAACGGAGTGTGTCCTCCAATCGTTCCGACTCCGGTATACGACGGAGATGGAGTGAGACCATCAGACGGGATGGCATTTGGTCCGGAATGCAAAGGACACTGGGTATTCACTGCAAGTGCAAAAGCTGATTATCCACCGGAAGTTGTAGACGCGAATCTGAATCCGATTATCAATCAGTCAGAGATTTACAGTGGTATCTATGCAAGAGTGAATGTGAATTTCTTCCCATATGCATTCGGAGGCAAGAAAGGAATCGGATGCGGACTAGGTCCGGTGCAGAAGCTTGCAGATGGAGAAGCATTAGGAGGAAGTGCACCGACAGCTTCACAAGCTTTTGGAGCACCTGCACCTCAGCAGACTGCAGCGCAAGAAACGCAGCAATATCAGCAGACACAACCTACAATAAATCCGATTACCGGATTACCAATGTAGGATATTTAGGGGCGTATGCCCCTTTTCGTAACAGGAGGGACGCAGATGTTAAGGCATTTGAGTATAGACATTGAAACAAAGAGCAGCGTGGATATCGGAAAAGCCGGATTGTACAGATATGCACAGTCAGAAGATTTTGAAGTGTTATTGTTTGCTTATCAGATGGATGATGGAGAAGTTGAGCTTGTGGATTTGGCACAGGGAGAGCAGATCCCGGAAAATGTACAGCTGATGCTGAAAGATGTGGCTGTTGTAAAACATGCATACAATGCAGCGTTTGAATGGTATTGCCTGAATCGTGCCGGTTACGAGACACCATTAGAACAGTGGAGATGTACTATGATACATGGACTGTATTGTGGTTACACAGCCGGACTGGATGCGACCGGAAAGGCAATCGGACTTCCGCAGGACAAGCAGAAACTGACAACCGGAAAAGCATTGATCCGGTACTTCTGCGTTCCATGTAAACCGACAAAGAGCAATGGAAATCGGACATGGAATCTCCCGAGACATGCACCGGAGAAATGGGAATTGTTCAAGGAATACTGCAAACAGGACGTGGTAACAGAGCGTGCAATATTAAAACGCCTGAATTATTTTCCGGTTCCGGAAGAAGAACAGGAGTTATGGCAGCAGGATATCCGGATGAACGCCTTTGGTGTGCGCGTGGATTCGAAACTGATTGAAGGAGCCCTGACGATAGACGGAGTGAGCAGTGCGGAGCTGACAGAAGAGGCGATCAATATTACAGGACTGCAGAATCCAAACAGTACAGCACAGTTGAAAGTATGGGTGGAAAAAGAACTTTCAGACAGCTTAGAGATGGATGTGGAACTTCCGGGACTGCGGAAAGAAGATGTCTCCATGCTTTTGGAAAGAAACGATCTCCCAAAAGAAATAAGGCGAGTTCTTGAGATTCGTCAGCAGCTTGGGAAAACATCTATCAAGAAATATGTGGCGATGGAAACGGCCAAGGGTGCAGATGAGCGCGTACGCGGTCTGACACAGTATTATGGGGCGAATCGAACCGGAAGATGGGCGGGACGGCTTGTGCAGTTACAGAATCTTCCAAGAAATTATTTGAAGACATTGGACTATGCAAGGCAACTTGTAAAGGAAAAGAATTATGACGGGATAAGGTTCTTGTATGGAAATGTTCCGGACACGCTTTCCCAACTGATCAGAACAGCCTTTATCCCATCGAAGGGACATAAATTTGTAGTTGCCGATTTCTCTGCGATTGAGGCACGCGTGATCGCATGGCTTGCAGGGGAACAGTGGGTAAACGAAGTATTTGCTACTCACGGAAAGATTTATGAAGCAACAGCATCTCAGATGTTCCATGTACCGATTGAAAAGATTGTAAAAGGAAACCCTGAGTACAGTCTGAGACAAAAAGGGAAGGTTGCGACACTTGCGCTTGGATACCAGGGAGGAACAGCTGCGCTGATCGCGATGGGAGCATTGAACATGGGACTGGCAGAAGAGGAGCTTCCGGATATTGTGCAGAGATGGAGAAATGCGAATCCGAGAATCCGAGATTTGTGGTATGCGGTGGAACAGGCAGCGCTTACAACGATGCAGACGGCTCAGCCACAGGGCATCAACGGTTTGATTTTCCGGTATGAGGGAGAGCTGATGTATGGACAGAGCTTCCTGACAGTACAATTGCCAAGTGGGCGAAAACTTTTTTATCCGAAACCGTTCTTAAAGGAAAATCAGTTCGGAAAGATGGCAATCCATTATTATACAGTCGGACAGCAGACAAAAAAATGGGAAGTGGCATCTACTTATGGAGGAAAAATGACGGAAAATATCGTGCAGGCAATCGCAAGGGACTGTTTAGCTGAAACCCTCAGAAGGATTGAGCAATTAGGCTTGCAGGTCGTATTCCACGTACATGACGAGGTTATCATTGATGCGCCGATGGAAGTAACGGCGGAACAAATCTGTGACTTGATGGCGGAACCAATCAGCTGGGCACCGGGGGTTGCTCTTAAAGGGAGCCGGATTTGAAAGCAGTTATTATATGAAAGACTAGGAGGAAACAGATGGATTACAATAGAAAATTATGGATCAGCACGGCCGGAACCAGAAAGGCAACGTACTGGCCGAAGAATGAAATCATGTGGTCTGATTTTGTGGACCGTCTGGAAAATCCGGTGAGAAGTTCTGAAACAATGGAGGAATATCTGGCGCTGGGGAAAAGCCAGCAGGCGGAATTGAAGGATGTAGGAGGATTCGTAGGCGGCACCTTTATCAATGACAGGAGAAAGAGCTCTTATGTACAAGGAAGGGATATTTTGACTTTGGATATGGATAATATCCCCGCAGGACAGACTGATGAAATATTGAAAAGAGTATCAGGGCTTGGATGTGCGGCTGCAGTCTACAGTACAAGGAAACATACAGGATATGCGCCAAGACTGAGGGTGCTGATCCCATTAGACAGGACAGCTACCTCTGATGAATATGAGCCGGCAGCAAGAAAAGCAGCAGCGCTGATCGGGATCGAGTTCTGTGATCCAACGACATTTGACGCAAGCCGGCTGATGTACTGGCCAAGTTGTTGCAGTGATGGGGAGTATATCTGTAAGAGTTATGACCATCCGTTCTGCAGTCTGGACGGATTGCTCGGGATGTATCAGGACTGGAAGTGCGTGAGCGAGTGGCCGCAGGTACCGGGAAGTGATGCGATCGAGCGCAGAAGACTTGCAAGGCAGGAGAACCCGCTAGAGAAAAAAGGAATCATTGGGGCGTTCTGCCGCACTTATACGGTCACGCAGGCAATGGAGAAATTTATCCCTGGCATGTATGAGACAACGGATATTCCTGGGAGATATACATACACTGGTGGATCCACAACAGGCGGGGCGATCCTGTACGATGGCGATCTGTTCTTATATTCCCATCATGCAACGGATCCATGTTCCGGACAGCTTGTGAATGCGTTTGATTTGATTAGGCTACACATGTTCTCTGACAGGGATAAAGAAGCAAAAGAGGCAACTCCGGTGAATAAGCTTCCTTCTTTTCAAGCGATGTCAAAACTTGCAAGGGAAGACAAGACAGTGTCCGGTCTTGTTGTAAAAGAAAAGTTTGAACAGGCAAAAGAAGTCTCCGGCATGAATCCGGCGGAGGACGAAAACGTGGACTGGGTCTTAAGACTTACAAGAGACGGAAATAACAGGATTGAAAAAACAATCAATAACGTGACCATGATCCTGGAGAATGACCCTTTTTTGAAAGGAAAGATTGTGACAGATGAGTTTGCAAGCTGCGGCATGGTGCGCGGGAGCCTTCCGTGGAACCAGAGAGAGGGAAAGCGGAGGTGGGAAGATGTGGACTATGCCGGATATTATCGTTATATGGAGACGTTTTACGGGATTACAGGCAAGGAAAAGCTGGACAATGGTCTTCTGATCGTCAGCAGCCAGAACAAAGTCAATGAGGTGAAGGAATACCTGATAAGTCTCAAATGGGACGGTGTGAAGCGGGTGGATACGCTTCTTTCAGATTATCTTGGGGCTGACGATAACCTCTATACGCGCGCAGTAATACGGAAATCATTGTGTGCTGCAGTGGCAAGGGGAATCTTAGGCGGCGTGAAGTATGATTATATGCCGATTTTTGCCGGACCGCAGGGGATTGGAAAGAGTACATTTCTTGCAATCCTTGGAAGAGAGTGGTTTTCTGATTCCCTCACAAGTTTCGAAGGAAAAGAGTCGGCGGAGCTGATACAGGGAACTTGGATCAATGAGGTCGGGGAACTGACGGCGATGACGAAGCAGGAGACTAGTGCGGTCAAACAGTTTCTGAGCAAGACGCATGATATCTATAGGGCCGCTTATGGCCGTACAACGAATAAATATCCAAGACGGTGCGTATTCTTCGGTACAAGCAACGACAGCGAGTTTTTAAAGGATTCCACGGGGAACAGAAGGTTCTGGCCGGTAGATGTAGGAGAACATAAAGCAAAGAAATCAGTATGGCAGCAACTCCCTTTGGAAGTGGATCAGATATGGGCAGAAGCCTATATGTACTGGGCAATGGGGGAAGACTTATTTTTACCGAAAGAGATTGAAAAACTGGCAGAAGAACAGCAGGAAAAACACAGGGAGTCTTTTGCAAAAGAAGGTGTAATAAGGGAATTTTTGGATAGAAAAATCCCAGCAGACTGGAATAGCATGAACCTATTGCAGAGGCGGCAGTACCTCCAGGGAGGGATGCAGACAGCAGAAAAACAGGTTCTGGTAGACCGGGAAAAAGTATGTGCTGCAGAGATTTGGCAGGAATGTTTTGGAAGTGATATCAAGTACATGGGAAAAAGAGACAGTATGGAGATCAATAATATTTTATCTGGAATATCAGGATGGAAAAGGAACCGGTCTTCGCAGAGATATGGCTTTTACGGAACTCAAAGAGGGTTTGAAAGGGTGTCAACAATGTAGAATGACACCTGTATACAAAGTCTGAAATTGTCAACAAAGGGATAAAAAATGCAAAAAATTAGAAAAATCACGAGTTTGTTCACATGTTAACAGGATTGTTGCAAAGATGTTGACACGAAAAACCGCAGAAATACAACATTTATAAATATATGTAAACAATGTCAACAAACTTTTTATAAAAAATAAAAATATAAAAATAAAGAGTACACGTACGCTATATGTATTACCTAACGCGCCTAATAGAGAGTACACATACGCGTGCGAGGTTGTAGATGTTGCAGGAGGTGCGAAAATGTTAGAGAAAGAGATCGAGAAGATATTGGTGGCAGAAGTGAAGAAGTTGGGAGGTAAAGCATATAAGTTTGTCAGTCCCGGCAACAGCGGGGTACCGGACCGGATTGTAATATTCCCGAAAAAACCCCCGGTGTTTGTGGAATTGAAAACGGACACAGGCGTGCTTACGAACCTGCAGACTGTACAGGCGAAAAGGCTGAGAGAACTTGGTCAAACGGTGGAAGTAGTAAAGGGGATAACCGGATTGATCAAATTTTTCGGGAAATACGGATATCCGCAAGTGAGCATTCTGCTTTCCGGAAAATACAAAGGGGTGAAAACAGATGGAGTTTAAACCACACGGCTATCAGAAACATTGTATTGAAAAGATCATCGAGATAAAAAAAATCGGGTTATTTCTCGATATGGGACTGGGAAAAACGATCACAACATTAACGGCCGTGAAGGAATTGAAATATAACCGGTTTGAAGTACGGAAAGTGCTTGTGATCGCACCGAAGAAAGTGGCCGAAGGAACATGGTCCAAGGAAAAAGATAAATGGGAGCACACGCAGATGCTGAGGGTATCTCAGGTACTTGGAAGTCAGACAAAACGCATCCGTGCACTGAACACACCGGCAGACATCTACATCACCAACAGGGAGAATGTAGTGTGGTTAGTGGATTATTACCGGAACAGCTGGCCGTTTGACATGGTGGTGATCGATGAATCCAGCAGCTTTAAGAGCCATAAAGCAAAACGGTTCAAAGCACTTGCAGGTGTGGGAACAAGGATCAACCGTCTTGTAGAGCTTACGGGAACCCCATCCCCGAACGGACTTGACGACCTGTGGGCACAGATCTATCTGTTAGACGGAGGTGAACGACTCGGAAAAAGATATACACAGTTCCGGGAACGGTATTTTGATCCGGGAGAACGTGGGAACAATGTGGTATATAACTACAAGGCAAAGCAGGGGAGCGAGGAAAGCATCCTGAAAATCATTTCCGACATCTGCATCAGCATGAAGGCAGAGGATTATCTGCAGCTTCCGGATGTGACATACCATCCAGTAATCGTTACCCTGGATACAAAAGCAAGAAAGGCATATCAGGAACTGGAGAGAAAAATGGTGCTGGCACTTCCGGAGGATGAAGAGGAAATCAGTGTGACGAGTGCAGCGGCGTTGAGCAATAAACTTCTGCAGCTTGGAAACGGTGCGATTTATGACGAGGATCGAAACGTGCATGAAATCCATAACTGCAAGATTGAGGCATTCATGGAACTGGTGGAATCTCTTCAGGGGAAACCAGCATTAGTGTTTTATAATTTCCAGCATGATAAGGAGCGGATCTTAAAGGCGCTTGCAAAGACAGGGTTACGCGTAAGAGAGTTAAAGACCACACAGGATGAGGATGACTGGAACAATCGTGAAATTGATATCCTTCTGACGCACCCGGCAAGCAGTGCCTATGGTTTGAACCTACAGCATGGAGGAAACCATGTAATCTGGTTTGGTCTTACCTGGAATTACGAACTGTACACCCAGGCAAATAAAAGGCTGCACAGGCAGGGGCAAACGGAGAAGGTAATCATTCACCAGTTGGTATGTGACGGCACAAGAGACGAAGACGTAGTACAGGCGCTGGAACGAAAAGATGATGTGCAGAATTACGTGATGCAGAGTTTGAAAGCAAGGATAAAGCGGATTAAGGAGGAATCAAGAGAATGAAAATTAGAATTTCAGCAACAGGAAGAAATGTTTCGTTGGATATTGAAAACCAAGAGATTGCAGAGGCAGTATTTAATAAGCTTGCGATTATGCTTCTCGGAATTTCGAAGGAATATCAGGACAAGAGAAAGAATGTCGGCCAAAAGAAGAAAAAGCCGGAGGCAATCGTTCCTGAGCAGGAAGAAAAGGAAGTCATAGAGGATGAACCGGCAGAAGCTGAAACGTATTCTGGAAAAGGATTCCTATACATGAAATGTTCGGAATGTGGTACTGTGAAGGCATTTAATTCGAACAAAGAAATCAAAGGGCATCACTGTTTCGAGTGCGGAGCAGATACGCCGTTTCAAGAGGCACTGAAAAAGATACGCTTGAAGTGCGAATGTGGAAGCTATTTTGAATATTTGACAAATATGGATGCAGATATGTTTGATATTGCATGTCTCAATTGTGGAAACCCTGTCGCAGTACAGTGGAATGACAAAAAACAGATTTATGAAACGATACAGTAGGTAACATACCTGCCTGCAGAAAGGAGAAAAGAGTTGCGCGCATAATAACCGGTTTCTCCTGAAAAAGAAATGGAACAAGAAAGAGCAATATCATAGGGGTAAGCCAGTCGTATTATTCAAGACTGGTACTCAGTGCGAGAAAGAAAATCTGTTGCTGATAGGGAGGTGATAATTTGAGCTATGGAAGAACACGGAAACAAGCAAAGCTGGACGAAGAAAATACCTTTGATGATATTATAAAGCGAGGACCGAGTGAAACCGCAAAGTGGCACATGCAGCGGAAAGCATACACAACATGCAGTCATCGCAAGGAGAGGAAACAGTTGGCAGAGTATAGTAGTGTGGCGGATTTTTATGAGGCAAGACTTAAGGGGAGGTGGTGCCGGTGGACAAGGAACAAATCAAAAAGGAGAGTGAGAAAAAGAAAGAATATTTGTGGTCATATAAGAGAATCCGTGAAAAAGCAGAGAGAGCGGGATTGGACGTAAATGAATATCGCTTATCTAAAATCTGTCCTTCTGTCGTACAGGATGGTATGCCAAAGGCAGCAGGAGATAATAAAGATCTATCCGATTATGCAGCGAAGTTGGATGAACTAGAAAATACATACATGGACCTGAAAAACGAGGAACTAGATATCAGAATGGATATACGGAAGAAAATAGAAAAACTTTCAGACCCGAACGAAGTAAAAGTGCTTGATTTGCGATATTTACAATTGTATGAAGATTGGGAAGATATATACAAAAAAATGGGACTTAGCAAAAGTAGAGTGCATAAAATACACAGCAATGCACTTATTCATTTAAAAATATAAAAGAAAGGACTAAATAGGACAAAAGAGGACTAAATAGGACTAAATAGGACTTGAAAAGAATAGTCAATGTGATAAAATGGTAATCAGAGAAGTTGGAATTATTTCTAACTTTCATTCCAAAACACACCTATATTACAGAGAAGACATCTTACAGATTGTGAGGTGTCTTTTTTGTGGATTTTGTCAATAGACAAAAAAGAACAGATGTTCTATAATGGATTTACTTCATACGTGAAATAAATGTCACACCATGTTGAATGATGATGAAAAATCTTGTATTATGTTTATAGGGTTTTGTTTATGTAAGTGTGTGGAGGAAATAATATGGCTCAAATGTATTTTTACAAATTTAATATTAATGCAGAAATTTATAATGTATATAAGGATGAAAACTTGCAAAATAAAATATTAAATGACGTATTTTCTAAAATCAGTTCAGATTTATCGTATGTGTATGGATATGAGGATGGAGAAGATGATGAACCGGTAGAATATAAATTCTGCGATTTGATAAAATCTCAAGATGATATGACGATAACTGGTAGATTGGTAAAAATTTACGATGGGGAAATAGAAAGTTATGATAGAAAAAACGATACAGTGACACATAGCTACGAAGAAGACAGAGCTTCGAGTGCTACTTTCTATTTCGATGTAATTCATGAAGAAATAGCCTTTATTACTAGACAAGGACTAGGGTATTTGCAGTTTGGTGTCTATTTTAGAAGATTATTGGAGACTAAGTTTCCAGAGGGGTCTTTTGAACTTATCTTGGAAAAAAACGTAGGGGAATTAAAACAAAAAATTTACAATATGAGTAGAGTTTTAAAAGTAAGCTGTACAATAATCCCGCCAAATGCTAATGAATCGGAATTTGGAAATTTATTAGGACCTTCCGTTGAAGAATTTAAAGAAACTGGAGCGACTAAGTACACACAAAAAATGGAGGTTCCTGCAAGAGGAAAGAACACAATCGCTACAAAATCAAAGTTTTTCAATAGACTGTTGTACGCAGTAGGCAAAGGATATGCGGATTTAGTAGTTGAGGGAAAAGATAAGAAAAATGAAAGATTAGTAGTTAATAGCGATAAAGATGCACCATATAGAATACCGATACCAGATAGAGAAAAGGATTCATTAACAGCTTTTAAGGAACATGGAAAAACTAATGTATCTATTTTATTGAGAGATAAAACATTGATAACAGTGAAAGATATTGGTGATAATGATGGAGGAGCAGAAGCATAAATATAAAAGTGTAGAGGACTATTTTTCATTAAAAAAAACTACTTTTTGGTCATTACTGAAATCGACTAAGAAGTGGAAAGAATTATATAATCAAAAAGAATCAAAATTAGCATTTGTTTTTTCTTTGATTATAACAACGGCATTGTGTATAGTATACAATCATTGTGAGTTTGACACATATATATCCCTGCTTGAGGATATTACTATGTTTGCGATAGAGTCATCAATAGGGATGCTTGGATTCATAATAAGCGGATTGGCTATATTTACTGGTACAATAACAAATAAATTAGTCAAGAATATAAATTCTGATAGAAAAATCGATTCTCTTATTGGGATTCTATTTAGTTTTTATTTTATCGGAATGATTATAGCATTAAGTGTCGTTTGGTATTTGATTGTATATATTTTTTTAGCATCTGATTTCATATTTGAAATTAGCAAGCTGATAGCAATAGGACTTCTTTGTACGTACTTGTATATGTACGCAGTATTTTATTCAGTGTCTCTGTTGGGGACATGTATACGTTTATTCTTCGTGAGTTATAAATATTCAATTGACCTTCAGGAAGAAAAGGAAAGAAAAGAATAATAAATAGGCACCCTCCGGGGTGCTTTTCCAATACATAAAACCTCTCATTCCTCACATACTATATCCGAGGTGAGGAAATGGATAAGAAGGATCAAGAGAAGTTAAACAGAAAGAAAAGCAATGAAGAATTCAACAGCATTACCGAGAAGGTAAGGCCGGAGAATCAGAACCAGCATCACAATGTCAGGAAAGAGGCAGTTGATGTGAAGATGAGACAAATGTAAGGCGTCCATTAGGGCGTCTTTTCTAATACCAAAATACGGATGCATAGCTCAGTGGTAGAGCACTTCATTCGTAGTGAATATGTCACAGGTTCGATTCCTGTTGTATCCAGAGATAGAAAAAGTTGATAGATTGGAAGGTGGTGACGTGGCGAATTATGAAAACATAAAAGATGCAAATAACAATCGAACTCCGAGCGAACGCCGAGAATTAGCAAGAATTGCCGGCATCGAGTCGGGGAAAGTGAGAAGAAGAAAAGCAGCCATGCGAGATACAATGAATAGGTGTTTGACTATGCAGGCGCACGTTGATGGACTGTCCGATGTGTTAATTGCAGACGGAGGAGAAAGTACCTATGAGGAAATCATTACAATGGCAATCATCAATCAGGCAGCAATGGGAGATGTAAAAGCCTATAATGCGATTATGAAAGTTGTTGGACAGACGGATAAATCAGACATGGATTTAGAAAATCAGAAAGCAGACACCGAGTTGAAACAGGCGCGAAAACAAGCGGTAACAGGAGAGAATGAATCTGATGAAGCAATTGATAGATTAGACAGTATCTTGGAGGAATTGAGGAACAATGCAGTTAAGCAAGAAACAGAATGAGTATATTGTAAATGCGACACACCGTTGGAATTTTAAGTCCGGTGCAGTGCGTTCTGGAAAGTCTTATGTAGATACTGCGTTCGTTATACCGTTTCGAATCCGGGAGAGAGCTGGAAAGCCAGGACTAAACGTCATCCTCGGAGTATCAAAAAGCTCTATCGAGCGAAATGTCTTAGCTCCAATGCGAGAAATCTACACAGATAAGCTCATCGGAACAATTAACAGTCAGAACATAGCAATGGTTTGTGGAGAGCCTGTATATTGCCTTGGCGCAGAAAAGGTAAGTCAAGTGGCAAAGATTCAAGGGGCATCCATTAAATACTGCTACGGAGATGAGGTGGCAAAGTGGAACAAGGAAGTGTTTCAAATGCTTAAATCTCGTCTTGATAAGCCGTATAGTTGCTTCGATGGAAGTTGCAATCCTGAGCATCCAACACATTGGCTAAAAGAGTTCCTGGATAATGTGGAGCTTGATATTTATCTGCAGAAGTATACGATTTTTGACAATCCGTTTCTTCCGAAAGAATTTGTTGAGCAACTCTGCAAAGAGTATGAGGGTACAATTTATTACGACCGTTTAATTGTTGGTCTGTGGAAGAGGGCAGATGGAGCAATTTATAAACGGTTTGCAGACAATCCGGATGCGTTTCGATGTGAAGTGGTGGATGAGCTGAAAGATGATCCGGAAGTAAAGCAATTCCGGAAAGAAGATATTGTATCAATCGAAATAGGGTTGGACTTTGGTGGAAACCAGTCCGGGCACTCCTTTGTTGCAAGAGGATATACAGATGACTACAGGGGCGTGATTGCGCTAAAGTCCCGCAGAATCATGGCAAAGGATGAAAATGAGGATATCGACAGCAATATGCTGGACAAGTTGTTTTGTGAGTTTGTACAGGAAGTGATTGATCAATATTCGGTTATCGACAAACATGGAGATTATGTGAGATATTGCAACGTAGAAGGAGTTTACTACGATAATGCAGAGACTGTACTTGGCAATTCTATTCGCAATGCAGTAGAGAAAAAGTTTCCGTGGATATCGGTTCGCAAGGCAAGAAAAGCAGCAATAAATGACAGAATCAGATGTACCGTCAGGCTTATGGGAGCAGGGCGGTTTTTTATTACGAGTGATTGTGAAAGTTTAGAAACAGCCTTTGAAGATGCAGTATGGGATAAAGAAGTAAAGGACAAAGACGAACGCTTGGATGATGGCAGTACAGATATCGACAGTTTGGATGCATTTGAATACACGATAGAACGAGATATGAAATATCTGATACAAGAGGTGGAAGATGATTGAAAAAATATGGAATTGGATTAAGGGGGTGACACAGATGTTCACGATGACTACAGTACAGAGATTGGTCGGCGGAGAGGTCGCCTTAACAGAGAAGATGTCAGTTAAAATAAATGAATGGAATGCAATGGTTGCTGGGAATGCACCTTGGTGTGAAAACAGTGATTATATCACATCGCTCCGTATTGAACAGGGGATTTGCAGAGAATTTGCAGATGTTGTTTTGAACGAAATGGAAGTGTCGGTCAACGATGAAAAAATGAATGAGATTCTGCAGAATGCGATTGAAGATTTGAACGAGAATCTTCAAGATGGACTTGCGCTTGGCTCTTTTATCATTAAACCGATAGGGACTGATAAAGTCGAGTATGTTACCGCGGATAAGTTTATACCGATTCACTTTGATGATACTGGAAAGCCTGATGATTGCATGTTTATTCAAGTGAAAAGACGTGGCGTATCGAATTATTACATCAGAACAGAAAGGCATGATATCAGAGGCGGAAATCTCCGGATTCGCAATAAAGCCTATAAGAGTACATCACCAAGTACGGTTGGCATGGAAATCCCACTTGCATATGTGAAAGAATGGGAGAATTACCCGGAAGATGTTACGTACAACGGTATGAAGGAGATGGATTTTGGCTATTTCAGAGTGCCATTAAAAAATAAAATTGACGATTCTCCTTGCGGGGTATCTATTTTTGAATCTGCTGTTGAACGTATTAAAAAGGCAGACGTACAAGGGGCAAGACTTGACTGGGAATTTGAATCGGGAGAGCGTGCGATACATGTAGATGATCGTGCATTAAATAACGCAAATGGAAAGGGTAAAGGTTTTCTTGCAAAGCTGAATAAACGATTATATCGCGGTTTTAAACTTGATGCAGGAAAAGACGCTGAACTTTTCAAAGAATTTTCTCCGGAGTTAAGAGAAGAAGGATTCATTAACGGTTTGGAAAAGTATTACAGGCAGATTGAGTTCTCTGTTGGTTTGGCTTACGGAGATCTGTCTGACGTGCAATATGTCGATAAAACGGCAACAGAAATCAAGACATCAAAGTCAAGGAAGTATAATCGCGTAACTGCAATACAAGATAAGTTAAAGACGTGTCTGGAAGACTTAGTAGCAGGCTTTGCGTTTTACAATGGATTATACACTTCTAAATATGAATTTAACTGTAAGTTCAATGATTCTATTCTGACAGATGAAGAGGCTGAAAGAAAACAAGATATGGCGGATGTAGCAGCGGGATTCATGCATCATTGGGAATACCGTATGAAATGGTATGGTGAGGATGAAGAGACAGCAAAGTCGAATGTTCCGGCGCAGAATAATGTCATGGAGTAGGTGATCTGATTGAGGGAAGATTACAAGAAACAATTATCTAGTCAGATTGAGAAACACTTCTCTGATTTGGAAATGCGGATCATGGAAGATATTGTTCGACGAATCAGACAAACTGGGGAAATTACAAGCACAGCAGACTGGCAGATAAACCGGTTACGAGTTTTAGGGTATTCCTCAGAAGATATCGAGAAAATGCTAAAAGAGACTCTAAATAAATCCTATCCGGAGATGTTTGAACTGTATGATAAAGTCATTGACTGGGAATATGTTCGAAATAAAGACGTATACGAACAGATCAATGCAGAGTTTACCCCTTTTGAGGATAACGAGGAGTTGCAGCAGATTACAGAAGCTCTGATTCGTCAGAGTGAAGATGAGTTGCAGAATATTACAAAGTCTCTTGGTTTCTATCTTGATTATGGAACCGGGAAAAAGGTTCTTACACCACTTGCACAGGTTTATCAAAAGTATCTTGATGCTGCCTGTATGGATATTGTGTCTGGGGCGTTTGATTATAACAGTGTCTTACGAAGAGTTGTAACGCAGCTGACTAACAGCGGACTGAGACAGATAGAGTATGCATCTGGCAGAGCAAACCGAGTTGATGTGGCAGCACGTAGAGCGGTTATGACAGGGGTATCACAATTGTCTGGAAAAATATCCGAAATGAACGCTAAAAAACTTGGAACAGAGCATTTTGAGGTGGAATGGCATGCTGGAGCCCGTCCAACTCATGCGGTGTGGCAAGGAAGAGTTTGGAGCAAAGAAGAGCTTAGAACTGTATGTGGACTGGGAAGTGTTACCGGATTACTTGGAGCAAACTGTTATCACACTTATTATCCTTTTATTCTTGGGATATCTGCAAGAAACTGGACTGACGAGTGGTTGGAAGAGCAGAATCGCAAGGAGAATACTCCAAAGACATTTAACGACAAAGAATACACCTTGTATGAAGCAAAACAGCGTCAGAGACAGATGGAAACATGTATGAGAGCACAGCGAGAAAAAGTGCAGCTATTAAAGCGTGGCGGTGCTGATCAGGATGATATCATGATTGCGAAAGCAAAATATCAAGGACAGCTCAATGAATATTCAAGATTCTGCCGAAAGATGGGTCTGACAGAAGAACGTGAGCGTATATATTATGATATGCGTGGAAGAATAGCAACGAATACGAAGATGCAAAATGCACGGTACATTTCTGATATGATTCGGAATGCTGACAGAGATTCAAAACAGTATTATCGGTACAAAAATATCATCGGAGACGATGCGGGAAGTCTTGCAGATTTCCGTCAGATGAAGTACAATAATCCTAAGAAATTTGAAATTTTGAGCAAGAAAGTTGATACTTACTCGGAAATCAATAAAAAGGACTGGACGGCAGAGTTTAAGCAGAAATCAAAAGAAGCATACGACAGATTTAGCGAGGAAGATATTTATTTGTCGGTTCACGCTTTGAGTCGACTTCCAAGGTTAAATAAGCCGGGTCTTCCGGTTGTTACAGAGGAAGAACTGGTGAAGTTTATTAAAGGGAAGCCGAAATATACAGAAGGTGAGAGCAAGTTGATATATTTCGATGCAGAGAGACAATTGGTAGTAATAAAGAACAAAAATACTCAAGATATAGTATCGGTCGTGCGAAGTAAAAACTTGAAAGGGGAATGGAAAAATGTTTGAAAAAATGATGGATTATATTAAAGATTTTTTAGATAATACGCCAGACGATATCTATGATTTTTCCTGTGATTTAGAAGGTCTTTTGATTGTGCATTATGATGAAATGTATGCGGAACAGCCAAGAGCAACAGAGATACTGAATGATGAAACCCCTTATATATGTGCATTAGGAGAACCAGGTATGAAACCAGAAGAAATTGAGGATTTCAAAAGAAAATTGAAGATTGAATACGATAGAGCAATGAAAGCAGTTGTATAGATACCACCCATTCTTCGGAGTGAGTGGTATTTTTATACTCATTTTTAAGGTGGATGCCTATGAAACAATATTATACAGTACCAAAAGATGCGGATATGTTAGCGCCAAAGTGGTTGACTACCCGCATTAATTATTATTCGATAAAATTTGTCTATCACATAGATGATGGAATATCAAAATTGAAAGGGGTGAGGATAGGTGATCAGATTGCAAAAGTCGGAGACGTGCTTATGTTTGACGGTAAGAGGATATCCATAGAAAGGCGGTGATCCAAACATCTCCCATTGAGGCGCAGGGTTATGCGTCTTATTTTATTGTCTTTTTCCGATAGACGTAAAAGAACGGAAGAAAGGAGTACGAGAAAATGAAGAAAGAAGAGTTGATTGCACTAGGAGTATCAGAAGAACAGGCGGAGAAGATTGTATCCTCTTGGAATGAAACACTAAAAGGATATATTTCAAAAGCAGAATTTGATACGAAGGTGCAGGAATTAGAAACAACAAAACAGCAGCTTGACACAGCGAATCAGACAATTGAAGGATTCAAGGATTATGAGGATGTGAAAGCGCAAGTAAATGAGTACAAGACAAAGTTTGAACAGTCTGAGCAGGAAAAGGCTGATATTCAAGCGAATTACGAATTTACAGGGAAATTGCAGGAAGCAGCTAAAAAAGCAGGAGCAAGAGCTTTAAAAGCAGTTATGCCGTATTTAGATGTGGAATCATTGAAAAAGTCACAGAATCAGGGTGCTGATATTGCAGCCGCATTTGAAACAGTGAAAAAAGGAAATGCTTTCCTATTTGGCGTAGATGAACCTATCAACCATCCAACTGGTCCAACAGGTGGAGAGAATGGAAATCAGCAGACAACAGCAATTCGTGCAGCGATGGGATTGCCGGAAGAAAAATAAGAAAAGAGAGGTAGAAGAGAATGAACAACATTGAATTATCAACAATTTATTTGCCAATGCTGGATGAAAAGTATAAGGCAGAGGCGAAGACATCTGTACTTGACGGAGATGAGACGGTTGCTAAAAAAGGCGGAAATGGAGAAATCAAGATTGCAAAACTTGATATGTCAGCTCTTGGAGATTTTGACAGAAAAAGCGGATACACAAAGGGAAATACAACTTTGACATGGGAAACTGTGAAATACGATAAGGAACGTTCGCAGGATTTAAGAATTGACCGTTTGGACAATGCGGAATCATTGGGACTTCCATTTGCAAAGCTGTCAGGAGAGTTTATGAGACTTCATGTAGCACCTGAGACAGATGCGGCGAGAATTGCGAAGATTGCAGGGACAGCAGGAATTGGAAAGAAAGAAGAGACATTAGATACAGGAGATGCGGTAATAAAAGCTCTACGCGCATGTACAAATGAAATGGATGAAAACGAGGTTGTGGAAGGAAACAGAATTTTGTTTATTACACCAACACTTCTTGGCATGCTGGACGACATGGAATCGTACAAATCAAAAGGTGTGTTAAACCGCTTTTCCCAAGTAATCAAAGTGCCACAGACGAGAATGTACACAAAGATTGATTTAAAAGATGGAAAAACGGAGTATGGATTTGTAAAAGCAGCAGACGGAAAAGAAATCAACTTCCTTTGTGTGGAAAAATCAGCGGTTGTTTCTGCAATGGAACAGTTTGTTAAATATTTCAGTCCAGATCAGGACCAAGATGGTGATTCTCACGTATTTAAGTACAGAAACTATAATCTGTATGCACATTGCTATGAGAATAAGCTGGCTGGCATCTATTGTTCATGCAAAGCGGGGGAATAGTACCCGCTCCTGATATAGCCTTAATTGGTAGCGGGGAAATTGGTAAGGCAAAGGTAGGAAAATCAAATAGGAGGTAAGTATTATGGCTTATACAAAAACAACATGGAATGATGGGGATGTTATTACAAAGGAAAAAATGAATAATTTGGAAACAGGAGTAGAGACAGCCAATAATGGAATTCCATTGAATGCAACAAAATCAAAAGCAGGACTTGTAAGACAGGCTACATTGGTGGCTGAGGCGGCAGGGGAGAATGTGACAAAAGCGGAATTTAAGGCGTTGCTGGATTCTCTGAAAGCTGCTGGAATTATGGCAAGTGCATAAAGGAGTCGATCGTATGGCAATTGTAGATTACATCTATTATGTAGGAGAATATGGTGGAAATACTGTTCCAGAAGAAGAATTTTCAAAAAGTGAGAAGAAAGCAGAAGTATATTTAAAAAACATAACTCATGGGAAATTGACAGCAGAAAATGTTTCCGAGTATGAGAATGTAAAAGATTGCATCTGCGAAATGGCGGAAACAGTGTTTCAATACTCTTCTAAAAAGAAGGAAAAGAAATCTGAATCAATCGATGGATATTCTGTAAGTTATGTGACAGAGACTACAGACGGGGACAATTCTGTTACCGTAATGAAAAGAAAGCTGTATTCGATTGCGAGATATTGGCTATTGAATACAGAACTTTTATATCTGGGGGTGGAATAGTGCTGACGAATACAGATATTACCATTTATAACCGAGAATATGGCCAGTCTTCTCGACTTGATAAGTGGAAGAGAACTTACGTACCAGAAGCATGGTGGTTTAAGGAAGAGAAGTCATCGGTTACTACAGATGGTTTGAAATCCGCAGATGTGTATACAGTACGAGTACCAGGAACAAAAGCAAAAGTCAAGAAAGACGATTATATCGTAAAGGGAAATTGCAAGATCGACATGCAAACAGTAAAGGATCTGATTGGATGTGAAAATATGCGAGTGACATCTGTAAATTATAATACATTCGGGGACAGCCCTCATTTAAAGGTGGTAGGCGTTTAATGGCAAAATGAAAGAAGAAATTCAAGATTGAGACTCCGAGAGGTGCGATATCAACATACACGATTTCCAAAGGAAACTTGAAGGGAAGGACGATAGCAAGGCTGGATTGGAATCCCGGATTTAAACCAGATAAAGAAAAAGGCTTTGCTAATGCACAGGAATTTGTAGATTCTGAATGCATCCGGCGGATGAATCCGGAGACTCCAAGACGGACTGGCGTACTGGATAAGTCAGCAACACTTGGCACCGTGATTGGCAGTGGAGAAATCAACCAGATTGCTCCGTATGCCCGCCGGCAATATTATGAGCACAAAGAGAAATCTTACTGGTTTGAACGCATGAAAAACCGTCACAAAGATTCCATTTTGAAGGGAGCTGAACAGTATGTCAAAAATCATTGAAAGCATTAGAAGCTTTATTTTAGAGTGTCCGTTTCTTCAGGATTACCGCGTGAATGTAGATTATCTCGGAGAGAATATGGAGTATTCTATAGATCCTCTCCCGTGCGACCCGATTATTCAAAAATACGTTGATGGCGGTGCCAAGAAACAGTTTCAATTTGCTTTTACCAGTCGGGAGCGATATGACCAGGACACTCGCATAAATATTGATAATAGTGGATTTTATCAAGAATTTGACGAATGGCTGGAGGGAAAAAGCTTTGCCGGAGAACTGCCCTTACTAGAAAAAGGGAAAAGTCCGGTTAAAATAGAAACTTTAAACAGCGGTTATTTATACGATGTAGACGGAGACAATGCTAGATATCGTATAGAGTGCCGCTTGATTTATATACAGGAGGTATGAAAATGGCAGAAACTAAAGAACAAAAATTGGTAAATCGTTCGCAGAGAGTTGCTTTCATGAATACGGATACAACTGGAGGAACTGCTAAATTCGAGAGAATGACAGGGTTTACGTCTATGACGAATGCAAAGAATCCGAAAGAGTATTCAAGGCAGTATGTAGATGAAGATTCTGAAAGAGCGGACGTAGTTGGTTATGCTCCGTCTATTGATTATTCGTTTGACAGGCATTCAAATAACCCGGTGCATGAGAGAATTGCATCAATCCACGATGGAGAAAAACTAGGAAGTGACACACATGTGGATATTATTGTTGTAGATCTTTTTAAAAAGAGTACGACGAGTGACAAATTTTACACAATCAAACGTACATATGCGGTAATTCCGGATTCTGATGGTGATGGAACGGATGCGCTTATTTATAGCGGTTCATTTAAGTCGGTATCTGAACTTGAGGAAGGTTATGTTACGTTTGCTGGAGAGGGTAGAAAAGAAGCAACATATACAAAAGGCGATTACAACGCAGCAGAATAAGGAGGAGAGCCAATGAGCCAGTGGAAATATAATAACGTGGAACTCGAAATCGATATGGAAGATGTAGAGTTCCAAGAAAGATATGAAAATGCATTTAACATAATGGAAGAGGAAGAGAAGAAGATTAAAAAAGACGGTAAAGTCTCAGAAATAACGAAAGCGTATTGTAACCTCTTTTGGAATTTATTTGACAATATCTTTGGATCAGGAACAGCCGACAAATTATTTGAAGGAAAGGTTAATTCCAAACTCTGTGACGAGTGCTACGATTCTTTTCTTTCTTTCTGCAAAGCACAAGTAGTTCAAGTTGGAAAGAAACGTGCGCAAAGGTTGTCTAAGTACAATGTTAACGCCACAAGGAAGTGATTTCTGTGAATCTATTCTATGAAGAATATCCGAAAGTATTAGAAATATGTGGAGAACCAATTCCGATTGTTACTGATTTTAGAGAGTACATAAAACTGCTTGACATGATTAAGGACGAAGAGATAAGTGATGAAGAAAAAGCATTCCTTTTGTCAGAATATTTCTTGTTGGAAGTTGGTGATTTTGACGAAGCGATATTAAAATTGAGCAATTTCGTGGCTATGTGCGAAGTGAATGAAGGCGGAAATAGTAAAGGGAATGCTAAACCACTCTTCTCATTTGGTGTAGATTATTCATACATTATGGCAGGATTTTTACGCGATTACGGGATTGATTTAACCGAAATAGAGTATCTGCACTGGTGGAAGTTCAGAATGTTGTTTGAGGGGTTATCCGAGGATACGGAAATTAAACAACGCATTATGTACAGAGGGATAAACTTGGAGGAAATAAAAGATAAAGATGAGAAAAAGAGAATCAGGAAAATTCAAAATGCAATCCGCCTTCCAGAAGAGTCTTTAACAGATTATGATATTGGAAATGCGTTTGTGTAAGGAGGGATATTTTGAAAATAAAAACTCCAATTTTAAGGCGAGATTGGGTGAAATGTCCTCATTGCGGGTGTAAACTTGCGATTGCAGACAATACTGCGAGATGTGAAGGTATTTATATTAAATGCAGGGTATGTAAAAGAGAGATTGAGATAAAGAAATAAAGCACTTTAAATTGAGCCATTGAGCCTGTGCTATTCGCAGAAAGGGAGTGGATAGTATGGGCTATGATGGCTCATTGAAATTTGATACAGAAATTAGTGAAAAAGGTTTTAACAAAGGAATAAAGAATTTAGGAAATATCGCACAAGGAGGTTTAAAGGTATTAGCTGGATCTGTTGCTGGAATTGCTGCAGGATTTGGAGTAATGACAAAATCTGCACTAGATTCGTTTGCGAGCTTAGAACAGAATATTGGTGGAGTTGAAACCCTATTTAAAGACAGTGCGCAAAAAGTAATAGATGGCGCCGAGAATGCTTATAAAACTGCAGGGCTTTCCGCTAATGCTTACATGGAAACGGTAACAAGTTTCTCGGCTTCACTATTGCAGTCGTTGGGAAATGATACCGAAAAAGCGGCGGATTATGCAGACAGAGCAATAATAGATATGTCCGATAATGCCAACAAGATGGGTACAAGCACGGAGATGATCCAGAACGCTTATCAGGGATTTGCAAAGCAGAATTACACCATGTTGGATAATCTGAAACTTGGCTATGGCGGAACTGCGTCTGAAATGTATAGACTTTTACAAGATGCGGCAAACTTGAACGAAGAATTTGCAAGCACTGCAAAATTTTCAATGGATTCAAAAGGACATTTAGAAGCTAATTTTGCAGATATTACAGAAGCGATTCACATCGTCCAAACAGAAATGGGTATTACCGGGACAACAGCGAAAGAAGCCTCAGAGACAATATCCGGTTCTATCGCATCTGCGAAAGGAGCTTTTGATAATTTCCTAAATGGAACTGGCTCACCAGAGGCTCTTGCAGAATCTATGGTGACAGCTGGGGAAAATGTGCTGAAGGGGTTAGGTGAAATTGTTCCACGGCTATTGCAGACGTTGCCGGAAGTGGGAAAGCTAATTCAAGAAAACCTGGTTAATTCATTGTCCGGAGATAGCATGCAGAAGATAGTGGAAGCGGGAAAAAACGCTGTCATGTCTCTGATAGACGGGATGCTTGCTTCTATTCCGACTATTATTCCAGTTGCTTTAAATTTTGTAAAGCTTATTGCAGATACTGTTATAACAAACGTTCCCACATTAATTCAAAAAGGTTATGAATTACTTAGTAATTTGGTTGATGGATTTGTGAAAGCAATTCCCGAAGCATTGCCGAAGATTCTTGATTTTGTTCAGGGAATAGGAGATAAGTTGGCAGAAGCAGCGCCGATATTAATTCAAAAAGGATTTGAACTACTGCAAAAACTGGTTGAAGGGATCATAACGGCGGTACCAATTTTAATTTCGCGTATTCCGGAGATTATTTCTACATTCGCAAATATCATAAATGATAATTTCCCTACAATCCTAATGAAGGGGGCAGAATTACTTGGACAGTTAGTCATGGGACTAATTCAAGCAATCCCAACTCTAATTGAAAACATTCCAAAGATTATAAGTGCCATTGTGGACACACTTATGGCGTTCCAATGGTTGAGTTTAGGAAAGAATATTATTAAATTTTTTGCAGACGGAATTGGAGGAATGGCATCTTATGCGAAGAGTGCAGGGAAGAAAATTCTTGATTCTATAAAAGATGCAATTTTGAATCTACCGTCTACGCTCGCAAATATAGGAAGAACAGCAGTATCTGGTCTTGGAAATGCAATCTCGGCAGGAATTAGCTGGGTGAAGAGTGCTGCAGGAAGCATTGTTTCGGTGATTGTTGATACAATCAAATCAATACCAGGGAAAATGCTTTCTATTGGAAAGGATATCGTGCGTGGCTTGTGGAACGGTATTTCCGATATGACAGGATGGGTAATTGACAAGATTCAAGGTTTTGGAGAGTCGATACTCGGAGGAATCAAAGATTTTTTCGGAATTCATTCTCCATCGAGAGTTATGCGAGATGAAGTTGGAAAATATATGGCTCAAGGTGTTGGTATTGGGTTTGAAAGAAATACACCTATAAGGCAAATGACTGCAGGCATGAAAAAAGCTATTGGTAAGATGCAGACTGCAGCTATAGGAGTAACGTCTACAATGCCAATGACGGCGAAAGTTGCAACGAAAGCAGTGACAAACAATTATACGGATATGCAGATAGACTATAAAAAGATAAAGAAAGCTCAGCTGGAGGCTAATAATGAGTCAAACGAACGACCTATTATTCTAAATAGTAGACAAGTTAACAGAGCATTAAAGGATGGAGGTTATGTACTGGCATGATAGTTAGATATGTAAATCATAATGGAACAGAAGTAAATCTCAATAAAGAACCGTATAAGATGCTGATATCTGACCTTTTAGACTATGAATGGGAAGTGTCTATAGCATCTAACAGAATTGTCGGATTTGGATACACTGTAAAAGAAAAAGCATTAAATATTGATGTGCACAGAAGTAGACAAGCAGGTGCACGAGAACATATGAATGCTCTGACAGAAATATTCGAAACAGATATCTTATCAGGCACTCCAGGGCGTTTATGCATAGATGACCAATATATGGTCTGCTATATAAAGTCTTCGGAGAAGGATAATTGGGGAGCGGATCAGATTATACAATGTGAGTACGGAATCATAACAGATCACCCATTCTGGATCAAAGAAACTAGTTACACTTTCAAGTCTGCCGATATTACATCCACAAGCAACAAACGGTATGGATATCGGTATGGATACCGGTATGCAAGCGGAATGAAAGATACATACATCTTAAATGAACATTTTGCGCCGGCGCAATTTCGGTTGAGAATTTATGGATCATGCGTAAATCCCTTGATTGCTATCGGGGGACGTATCTACACCGTGCATACTATCTTAGAGGATGGAGAGTATCTGGAAGTTGACAGCATGGCACAGACCGTCATAAAAACCATGATGAATGGA
>NZ_JBQKED010000009.1:0-73286 GCF_052121495.1 Faecalimonas sp. LCP19S3_D12
CTTATGAATTCTTCCATTTTTGTCCCCACTCCTAATCCCTTTATCTTGTTTATACTATAACACATGTAGGAGCAAAAGACACTATGAATTCAACCAACATTGGAAAGAACCTATTTTTATATTACATATTTTTCATTGAATCCCACACTTTATTATGCTAAAATATATACATTCAGATTGAATGGAATCGTTCATAGAATAGGAATAATCAGGAGGACATGAAAATGAGTAAAACAGATGAAGTAAGAAAAGCAATGGTCGATGCAATGAAAGCAAAAGATAAAGACACAAAAGATACACTTTCTCTTTTACTTGCTGCGTTAAAGAACAAAGCCATCGATAAAAGAGCTGATTTGACCGAAGAAGAAGAGGTTCAGGTCATCTTAAAGGAGATCAAACAGACAAAAGAATCGTTGGAGATGACGCCTTCTGACCGCACAGATATGATTGAAGAGTGCAAAAGACGACTTGCAGTGCTGGAGACATTTGCTCCGAAGATGATGGATGCCGACGAGATCAAAGCAGTTGTGGAAAGCGTTTTGAGCGATCTTGGAATCACTGCTCCAACAGCCAAAGATAAAGGACGGATCATGAAAGAGCTGATGCCGAAAGTAAAAGGAAAAGCAGACGGAAAGCTTGTCAACGAAATCGTTGGTTCTTATATGACAGCATAGAAAAAGACGGGGATGCCCGTCTTTTTTATGCATAGTGGTATTTTTTATGCTGACTTTTAAAATAGCCGACAGATATAAACAGCGTCACAAATTCCGCCAGCGGAACAGACAGCCAAACACCCGTCACCCCCATCACCAATGGCAGTACAAGGATACTCACCACGATGAAAATAAACGTCCTGCAAAACGAGATGATCGCAGATCTTTTCCCATCACCAAATGCAGTAAACATCGCAGATGCAAAAATATTGATTCCCGCAAATATGTAATTCAAAGAAAACAAGAAAAATCCATCTGCTGCAATTTCATATGTCCTTGAATCTCTTCCACTAAAGATTCCTACTATTGGTTCTGCAAAAACAAGCGCCATCACAAGAATCACAATAGAAGATACTGTGATGAAGTACATGCAGATTTTATAAATGCGCTTCAGCTGGTCATAATTTTTGTCTCCATAATTAAAACTGAACACCGGAGCCACTCCCATTGAAAATCCCAGATACATTGATGTGAACAAAAACTGACCGTACAGCACGATCGTAATTGCTGCCACGCCGTCTTCCCCGAGGAGACGCAGCATCGTCAGGTTAAATAAAAAGGTCACAATCGCCATTGAAAGATTGCTCACCATCTCCGAAGAGCCATTTCCACAGCTTTCCAGCAATACTGTTCTGCGAAATACCGGTCTTACAAAATAAAGTCCCTTTTTGATGACGAAAAAGTACACAATTCCAACAACCGCCATGATCGTCTGTCCAATTCCGGTTGCAAGCGCCGCTCCAATCACGCCCATTCCCATAGGTCCCATAAACAGATAATCTAAAATGACATTGGTAACTCCGCCTGTAATCGTTAAAACCAATCCGAGTGTCGGCTTTCCCGCAGTCACAAAAAATACCTGAAAAAACATCTGCATCATCGTCAGCGGTCCAAACAATAAAAGAACACCTAAATACCGTTTACAGTCTGAAAGAAGCAGAGACGTTGCTCCAAGTACATTGCAAAGTGGCTCCAAAAACAGTATCCCGAGTGCTAAAATCACCACTCCTACCAGAAAGCTCACCAATGCGATCAAAGAAAAATTTTCCCTTGCCTCACTTTCTTTTTTCTCGCCAATCTGGCGTGCTACAATGGCACTCCCACCTGTTGATAGCATAATCCCGCAGGCAAACATCAGATTGATGACCGGATAAACGATATTGACCGCGGACAACGCATTGCTCCCGACAAGTCTGGATACAAAAATTCCGTCTACAATCGTATATAAAGACATAAATACCATCATCACCATCGTCGGGAATGCAAACTTCAGCAATGAAAACACATTAAATTTCTGCGCTATTGAATTCGTCATATTTCATCTCATCCTCCAATTGTATATTGATTTTTTCCAATCTGTACCTTATCATAAACTATAGGGTAACACGATAGTCAAGGGAGGTTTTACAAAATTGGAGAAAAAATTAAAATCGAATCGAGATGCCTATTTGACAACCGGAGAATTTGCAAAACTTGCAGGTGTCTCCAAGCACACATTGTTTCACTATGATAAAATCGGGCTTTTATCACCGGAAATCAAACTCTCTGAAAATCAATATCGCTACTATTCCATCTCACAGCTGGAGCTTTTGGAAATCATCACCTTATTAAAGGAACTTGATATGCCGCTGTCTGAGATCAAATCATATCTGGACAACCGGACAACATCGCTTTTCATTGAGCTGCTCACCAAAGAGCAGACACTTATCCGTGAAAAAATCCAGGCGATGCAGCAGATGGAGCGTTGGATTCAAGAAGAGCTTACGCTGCTTCACAATGTATCTGCATTAGACGATATTTCTGTCATTCATTTTCCGGCAAAATATATGCTTACCACACCTGTGTATTCCCTGCACGACAAGGAAATTGCAAAAACGATCCGAGACCTCATTCTTTACGGCAATGAACATCAGATTCAAAGTCCTTACGGAGTCGGGGGAATCCGCGACCTTTCTTCGTTCGATCTAACGACAGAAGAGTATACCGATTTCTATCTGCTTTTAGACCATAGGGCAGAGAATGTTCCGCTTTGTGTCCGGGAATCCGGACACTATCTTCGTGCATTTCACTGTGGAGGCTATGAGACCATCCATACGACCTATGAAAAAATGCTGCAATATGCATCTGAAAATGCCTTAGAGCTGACTGGTATATTTTACGAAGATGTTCTGATTGACACGCTCACTGAAAAAAAGGAGGAAGATTATATCCTCCAGATCAGCTGTAAATTAAAAAAGGGATAGGAGAACTCCAAATTGTTCTCCCCTCCCTGCTTCTAGACAGCCTCTATCAAAAAACCTTTTGCTCTGAGCATTTCTTCTATCTCATCTAATATTTCTTCGCTCTCCGCACTCACTGTATGGTAATGATAGTTTGAAGTAATATTTTTCAGTGGACTTGATTTTCCACTTTTGATGTCTTCTATAAATGCTGCCGCCTTTCTTCTTGAGTGTATGCCAAGCGGCGCTTCCATATGACCGTATACTCTGTGGTTTACCATCACATTTTCCACGCATCCTCCCAAATCCACAATCTCATACAACTCCTCCTCCGTCTGCTCATCAGTATGCTGCACCTTAAACACACGGCTGATTGCTTTTTGCATATTCAGTATATATCCTCTGTTCGTTGAGATAATATCATAACCTGCTGTGCGGATCAGCGCAATATCCTGCACGATCACCTGCCGGCTCACACCATAAAGTTCCGCCAGCTTTTTTCCTGACACAGGCTCCTTACTCTCCTGTATCTGACGAACAATCTGCTCTCTTCTCTGCGAACCATTCACAAACCTTCACCTCCTGTTTTTGCATCACTGGTTCTATTATACTACATGAAGGTTCTTTAAGGAAATATCTAAAATTGGTGCAGAGTGTGTCAATGCTCCGCTGGAAATATAGTCTACCCCAAGTGACGTCAGGCGGGCAATATTTTCTTTTGTCACATTTCCGGAACATTCTGTCTCAGCTCTCCCGTCAATGATACGGATTGCCTCCGCCATCTCCTCTGTGGACATATTGTCAAGCATAATAATATCTGCTCCCGCCTCCACAGCTTCTTTTACCATCTCCAGCGTTTCTACTTCCACTTCAATCTTTCGCACAAACGGTGCATATTCTTTTGCCATGCGCACTGCATTCGCCACACTTCCGGCTGCCCCGATATGATTATCTTTTAAAAGGACACCGTCTGACAGATTATAGCGATGATTGTAGCCGCCTCCCGCACGCACCGCATATTTTTCAAAAATACGCATATTCGGCGTCGTCTTTCTCGTATCTAAAAGCTTTGTACCGGTTCCCTTTAAAAGCTCTGCAACGGAACGTGTGTATGTTGCGATTCCGCTCATTCTCTGCAGATAATTCAACGCCACTCGCTCTCCTGATAAAAGTACACGAATGTCGCCGACCACTTTTCCCATCAGTTCTCCATTCTTCACCTGATCCCCGTCTTTACAATATAATTCCACCTTTGTATTCGCATCCAAAAGATGGAACACCCGTTCAAACACATCTAATCCGGCAATCACCCCATCCTGCTTACAAATCAATTCTACCTCTCCTGTGACCGCTTCTTTCATCACGGCATTCGTTGTCACATCTTCGCTGGAGATATCTTCTCTCAACGCCTCCAAAATCAAATGATCCACTTGAAGATCCATCGTAATTTTATTCATCCTTCTATTTCCTTTCTTATCGGTTTGCTCCAATTTTTTTTGCTGCACGTTTCGCAAATACAAGGCTTTCCAACAGCGAGTTACTTGCCAGACGATTGGCGCCGTGCACTCCGTTGCAGCTTGTCTCGCCTGCTGCATACAGATGCTCCATCGATGTCAGGCTGTCAGAATCCACCCAGATGCCACCCATAAAATAGTGCTGTGCCGGTACAACCGGAACCCACTCTTTCGTGGCGTCGTATCCTTCCTCCAGACATTGTTGATAAATATGTGGGAAATGTTTTCGTATCGTCTCCTCTGAAATATGTTCCATCGACAACCACACGAACTCTGTATGATCTTTCTCCATCTGCTCCTGAATTGCCTTAGTCACAACATCTCTCGGAAGAAGTTCATCTACAAAACGCTTTCCTTCTTTGTTATATAACACTGCCCCTTCCCCGCGCACTGACTCTGATATCAGAAATCGTCTTCCCGGTTTCTTCGAATACAGTGTTGTCGGATGAATCTGCACGTAATCCAAATGCTCCAGGCGAATTCCATGCTCTTTTGCAATTCGAAGCGCATCTCCTGTCAGATGTGCAAAATTAGTAGAATGCTTGTAAGTTCCGCCGATTCCTCCGCTTGCTAAAATCGTATCCTTTGCATGGAGATAAATGATTCCTTCCTCATTTTCAGCAACAATTCCTGCACATCGTCCTTCTTCTTCCAAAATATCCGTCATCGTAGTATACTCAAAAATCGACACATTCTCAAGTTCTTTCACTCGCTCCAAAAGTTTGCTTGTAATCTCTTTTCCGGTCACATCCTCATGGAATAAAATACGCGGCGCAGAGTGCGCACCTTCTCTTGTATATAAAAACTCCCCGTTTTCCTGTTCAAATTCCACTCCATATCCCACAAGATCTTCAATCACCTGACGGGAATTGCGAATCATAATATCGACCGATTCTTTTCGGTTCTCATAATGTCCCGCTTTCATCGTATCTTCAAAATAGCTTTCATAGTCATCCTCATCTCGCTGTACACAGATTCCCCCCTGTGCAAGAAAAGAGTCACTGCTCTCTACATCTGATTTTGTAATCATCACAATCTTTTTTTCCGCCGGCAGATTCAGCGCACTGAAAAGTCCTGCCACTCCTGTTCCGACTATGACGACATCTGTATTGATATCCATATTTCCTCCTTCACTGCAAACACGGTTATTTTGCAAGCTCCAACATCCGCTCCAATGCTTTTCCCGATTCTTCTCTTACTTTCTCTGTCACGTGCACTTCATTTTCCCCTGTCTTTAATACATGCAATACCTTTTCCAATGTGATCTTCTTCATGTCCATGCAGACAGGCTCAGTCTCTGTAAAATAAAATTGTTTATCCGGGTTTCTCATCTCTAATTCATAGCACACTCCATTTTCCGTACAGATAATAAATTCTTTTTTGGGGCTTTGAGTGGCATACGAAATGATTCCCGATGTGCTGCCGATGTAATCGGAAATCTCGCAGATTGCTTCCGGACATTCTGGATGTGTCAATATTTCCGCCTCCGGATGCAATTCTTTTACCCGCTTCACCTCTCTAAGTTTCATGTGTTCATGCACCGGACAATACCCCTGATTGAATACAAACTCCTTTTCCGGCACTTGTTGGGCCACATATCTTGCCAGGTTTTTATCAGGAATAAAGAAAATGTGCTTGTTTGGCAATGCTTTCACAATCTGCACCGCATTCGCCGATGTCACACACACATCCGAGTGACGTTTTAATTCCGCTGTCGAATTAATATAACATACAACCGCCAAATCTTCATATGTATCACGCATTTTCTGAATGGTCTGTGCATCTGCCATATGCGCCATCGCACAATCTGCTGACTTGTCCGGCATCAGCACAGTCTTACCCGGATTAAGTATCTTCGCACTTTCTCCCATAAACGCCACCCCGCAAAACACAATGGTCTGCTCTTTTAATCCAACCGCTACTTTGCTCAGATAAAAAGAATCGCCAATGTAATCTGCAATCTGCTGTACTTCTGGATTCACATAATAATGTGCAAGAATCACTGCATTTTTTTCTTTTTTCCATTTCTTAATTTCATCAATCATATCCATGCTTTTCTTCTCCTTATGTAAACTTCCATTATTATAGCACTGTATTTTACAAGTGACAAGACACATGCTTTTACAAAAAAGAAGGATTTACACATGAATTTTTATCGATTCTGTGCAAATCCTTCCTATTTTCTCGAAAAAATATGTTTTAAAAATACATACATCACAATGGCAAACGCAATCAGATAACCAAATGCTCCCAGTGCCGGAATCCCCCAAATCTTTGGTTTCATGTTCGTTGTACAGATAATGCTGGAACTGATCAAAAGCGCCATCACCCAAAGTCCCATCACAACATTTCTCACAAGTCTTCGCAGCAGTCTCTCCAACTCCATCGATGCATGCAGATCCAGATTAATCTTTGTCTGCCCCTTTAGGTATCCCTGTAAAATATCAGAGATCAGTGACGGAATATTGATTGCTTTATGAAACGATCTGTAAATTGTCTTACCGCTGTTTTTTAATTCCTGCTTCCAGTCTTTTTCCTTCAGCATCTTTCCTGCCATATGTCTGGAGGCTATCTCTACCATGTTTAATTCCGGCGCAATATCAGCAAGTACCCCTTCCATATGGGTCAGTCCCCTTGCAAGCATCGTCAGTCCATGCGGCATGATAATCTTATTTTCCTTCATCACTTCCATGAGACTCATCGTCACTTTGGCAATATCAATGCTCCCCATATCTGCAGTACCATACTGCGAGAGCAAATTGCTGATTCCTTCATACAGGCAGCTTTGATCCGGTGGCTCCTTAAAATCTCCAAGCGCCATCACCGCATCCTGAATCATTCCGATATCACTCATAGCAATTCCTTCTACCGCATTTCCAATCAGTTCTCGATCACGTTCTGTGAGACGCCCCATCATCCCCATGTCAATCCAGATAATCTTTCCGCCCCGAATCTTTACATTGCCGGGGTGTGGATCCGCATGAAAAAATCCGTCATCCATCACCTGCTTGATATAGTTGTCAATCAGCTTGATACCTACCTCTTCTAAATCATATCCGTCTCTCAGAAGATTTTCTTTATCATCGACAGCATATCCGTCAATATATTCCATCACCAGCACATAGCGGTTCGTGTACTCATGGTACATCTTGGGTGCTCCAACAAACACAATATCTTTATTTCTTCTTGCAAACTCTTCCAGGTTAGATGCCTCTGTCAGAAAATTCATCTCTTCTCTTGTAACTGCCCACAGTTCATCAAGTACCATGTCAAGATCAACCATGCCCTTTAAGCTGACTGGCGGAAGTAACTTTACCGCACGATGCAAAAGTCCGATATCTCTTGCCATCTTATCGTAGATCCCTTTTCGCTGTATCTTTACAACAACTTCCTCTCCATCTTTCAAGACTGCTTTATGCACTTGTGCAATGGAGGCTGAGCCAAGTGGTAATTCTTCAATCTTTTTAAAAATCTCTTTCCATGGACAGCCGTACGCCTCCCGCAGTACTTCCTCCACCTCCGGAAACGACATCGGTGCCACCTCAGAGCGAAGACGCATCAGCTCATCACAATACCGCTTTGGCAAAATATCAGAATGCATCGACATAATCTGTCCTAGTTTGATAAACGTCGGTCCCAAATCTTCCAAAATCAGACGCAGCTTCTCCGGGGATACTCCTCTGGTAATATTATGCTTTCGGAGTACCCCTGTCATCTCTTTCAATCTTTCTTTGTATTCCTGCGATTCCTGTCTGCCCATCTGTCACATCTTCCTATTCTGTCTAGAGTTCTTCATCCGGTTGCTGCTCAGTCTCAGATTGTTCTCCTTCCATAGCATTCAGTCTCTCCTTCAACGCTTCGATCTGTTCCGGCGTCATCCTTTTCAATAGTTCGTCCAGTTCTTCCGGAGAAGTCGGTTTCACTGACACATTCACATTCTCTTTGACCGTCTTTTTGATATTGTGCTTCAGTTCCCCATTCAATGCTTTCCCCTGCTCTACCGTTAATTCTCCTTTTTCTACCATATCATCCAATAACTCTTTTGATTTTTCCGCAGTTGTTGCTGCTGCACCGATTCCTGCCAACAATAATTTTTTTACGCTTTCTCCAAATCCTTCCATCATTCTGTCTCCTTTCATTTTGCCATGAAATTCTTTGTTTATATAAGTTCTAACACTTTCGGGACAAAAATCAAAAGTCCCACTCCTGCTGCCATAATTGCCGCAATCAAAACTGCCCCCGCCGCTGTATCTTTCGCAAGCTTTGCAAGCGGCCTTCTCTCTTCTGTGACAAGATCTACCACCGCTTCCATCGCCGTATTGACAAGTTCCAGTGACAGAATCATTCCAAACAGAATCAGACAGATACACCATTCAGAAACTGAAATTCGAAACACAAATCCCGCGGCAACAACACATAGCATTGCCAGACAATGAATCTTCATATTTCGTTCTTTTTTGATTCCGGTAAAAATTCCTTCAAAAGCATATCCAAAACTCTTATATAATGGATTCTTCTTTTGTCCCTTCACAAACTTCACCTTCTTGTCCTAAATTTGTTTTTATTATACTACAAAAAACTCCCCAGTGAAACCGGAGAGTTCTAAAAACATTATAATCTTTATTGATTTTTTCTTTCGTGAATTTCTCTTACAATCTTGTTGTATGATTTCTTATTCAATCGATAGAAAAACAGTACAACTGCCGTTGCAATCCATAATACCCCTGGAATTGTTGTAAAAGAATGTTTCATCACCGCCAGCACAGTCTCATTCTGCTGCACATTTGCAGCATACCCGCATGCTCCAAGTACTGCTGCGAGAACCGATGTTCCAATTGCCATACCGATTTTATTTCCAAGTGAGATAAACGCATATTGAAATCCGTCGTTGCGGAGTCCTGTCTTCCACTCGCCGTACTCCACACAATCTGGAATAATTGCATAGATTGCTGTATTAAATCCGGAGAAAAAGAACTGTGCCAGACAGGAAAGTGTATAAAATAATACTGCCGAATCACTTGTATTAAAAAAGTACATAAAGAACATACTGACACCTGTCAACAATGCGAAAATAGATGCCGCTCTTCCCTTATTATTCGTAAGCTTAAATACAGGCGGAAAACAAGCTGCCCCAATAATAGACGGAATAATAATACACAGTGAATAGGTACTAAATAAAGCTTTATTTCCTTCTACATACGTGAAGTAGTATAACGCATCTGCATTTCGTCCATACAACGTTACACCAAACAAGAATTGTCCCACAACCGCAATTAAATATGGCTTATTCTGTACAACTGCAGATAATTGCGTCTTCAGAGAAATCTTTTTCTTTTCCGGAATCACAACAGCCTCTTTCGTCTTTGCAAAACAAAAGATATGACACGCCGCAAAAATGCATCCATACAAAACTGCTACCAGAAAATATCCTTTTTGGTCATTTCCATTTCCCATATGGCTGATTAACGGAACGGTAATAATATTGATCACGCCAATCGCAATCATTGCACTGACTGAACGAAACGTATTGATTTTTGCTCTTTCTTCAATGTTCTGCGTCATGGCACCACATAATGTCCCATATGGAATATTTACACATGTATATCCCAGCACTAAAATGCAGTATGTTACTGCCATATAAACAATTTTGGCAGTATCCGACCATTCAGGGTGTGCCCAAAATGATAAAATCAGTATCAACGCTGTCAATGGCGCCGCAATCAAAAGCCATGGGCGATAACGTCCCCAGCGACTATGAGTCTTATCACTGAGTGCTCCGATTATAGGATCGTTTATCGCATCCCAGAATCTGGAAAACAACATCAATCCTGCAACTGCCCCCATGCCGATTCCAAATACATCCGTATAAAAAATCATTAAAAAGTTACCAACAAACATCCAACTGAAATTACATCCTACATCACCCATGCCATAAGCGATTTTACTGATCAAGGGGATTTTTATATTCGTATCTTTTTCATTCATATACTCACCTACTTGTCTTCTGAGATTTTAATAACAGCTTTCACAATATCTGCTTTGTTGTTCACACTATAGTCCATTGCTTTCTGTGCTTCATCCAAGGTAAAGATATCTGTCACAATTCCTTTTAAATTCACTTTTCCT
Organism: Faecalimonas sp. LCP19S3_D12; assembly: GCF_052121495.1. Lineage (GTDB taxonomy): Bacteria > Bacillota > Clostridia > Lachnospirales > Lachnospiraceae > Faecalimonas. The sequence goes on from NZ_JBQKED010000009.1 coordinate 10,573, forward strand.
GATGCAACAGCCTCAATTGCCATCGGATAAATATGACGATACCGAAATACCGTTTTAAATGTCAGTTCTTTATCCAGCACAAGACTCATTGGCAATGTCATTTCTCCGGATTTACTGTAGCCGACCAATACGATATTAGAACCTTTTTTCGCAATCTCAATTGCCTGTCTCGTAGTAATTTCTGTTCCGGCTGTCTCCACAACCAAATCCATCCCTTTTCCTGCTGTCAATTCATCTACCCGCGCAGCGACATTCTCTTTCATGCCATTTATCACACCTGTTGCACCAAGTTCCAGTGCCTTTTCAAGACGCTTTTCCATGATATCCACCACATATACTTCCGAAACCCCGCGTGCTTTCAGTGCCATCATCGACACAAGTCCAATACAACCGGCTCCCATGACCACCGCCTTTTGACCAAGATGCGCATCTCCCTGAATCGCCGCATGAAATCCTACTGCAAGCGGTTCAATCAATGCACCTTCCAATGTACTGACATTCTCCGGTAGTTTGAAGCACAGATCAGCCTCATGAGCCACATATTCCTGAAATACACCATCGACCGGAGGTGTCGCAAAGAAAACAACATCCGGACACAGGTTGTATTTTCCTTCTTTACAAAATTCACAATGTCCACATGTCTTTCCCGGCTCCAGTGCCACACGATCACCAACTTTCAAATGTGTCACATTTTCCCCCACTTCCACTACAACACCGCCAGGCTCATGCCCCAAAACGAAAGGCGGCTCTACAACATAATCTCCAATCGCTCCCGTTTCATAGTAATGTAAATCCGAACCACATATTCCCACATATTCTAACTTCACAAGTACTTCGCTCTCTTTTGGCTGCGGAATTTCTCTTTCTTCAAATCCCATTTTTCCAATTCCATTCATTACTGCAACCTTCATTTTTCCTTTTATCTGTTTGCTCATAATTTCATCTCCTAATTAAAAACACTTTATTAAATAGTTTTATTATGTATATAATAATACTTCTCAAACAGATATCTGTCAACATATTTTCATAGCAACACTCTATTTTTGTTATATATATTCATTTTTTTAATTCCATTTTTGTATTATTTGCACAAAAAAAGAAGAACATTTTCCGTTCTTCTCTTATCTCTATATTTTTTCTATAAATTCTTCGATTACTTTCATTGCCGCCCCATACGCTGCAGCTGCAACCTTATAATTGCAGTTCCGAACAAACTCTCCCTTTTCTTCAAACGTGTTATGATTTGCAACTTCTTTTCGGATATCCTGAATATACTCCTCTAAATAGCTTCCCACATATCCTCCAAGAATGACATCACAATCCAAAACCATGTGGATATTATTTACTGCAATAGCCAGATAATAAATATATTCTTGCCAGGCTTTTACAGTTATTTCGCTCCTCTTTTTCAACTGTATAAAAAATTCTTCAAGCTTGCCGTCTGCCAAATCTGCCAGCTGTTTTGCAGAACAATATGCGTCGAAGCATCCTTTCTTCCCGCAATAGCATTCTTTTCCATCTGGAATGATCGTCATATGCCCCACTTCACCACATCGAAAAGATGTTCCCTGCACTAATTTTTCTTCATAGAATATTGCTCCGCCTACGGTATTACTCAGCGAGACATAAAAAAATTTGTCCGATTGTTTTGAATGGATTCCCTCTGCAAAGGCGCCTGCATTCGCGTCATTCAAAAAATAACAGGGATATTCAAAAAAAGTCTCCACCTCAGAAAACGGAAGCTCTTTAACGTTCAAAATATGAGAATTCGTAATCTCTTTTTTTTGTAAATCGACAATTCCGGGAAATGAAATTCCAATCCCCAGCACAACGTCATCCTGAATACACTTCTCTTCTAAAAACTTTTTCACTCGCTGATTCAATTCCTCAAAATATGATGCTTTCAACTCAAATGGACAATAACTTCTTTCATACTCTAAAATCTCTCCTAACAAATTTGTCAAAAGAATTCCTATATGATTCTTCGTAATATCAAGCCCAATCGCATATCTTGCATTTGGGACTGGCGATAAAGCCTTGGCTCTTCTGCCACCGGTAGATTCCAGTTCCCCGGTCTCTTGAATTACACCCATCTTCAAAAGTTCTTTCGTATTCTGTGTCACTGTAGGAAGGCTTAGTTTCATTCCATATGAAATCTCCGGATTGGAGATTGTATCATGTTTGCAAATATAGCGGAATATTGCGTTCCTGTTTTTTCTTTTGACTTCTTTATTCGTCATTCTTTGTTCTATCATATTATCACAGCTACTTTCTTAAAGTATTTTCTTTATAATATCACTTCACATATCGCTTTGCAATCCTTCCCATCCTCTTTCCATATAAAGTTGTTTTACAATTTGTTCCAATTGTTTTCGACTCTTCCTATCCGGTACCTGTCTACAGAAATCTTTCACCCACTGTTCCTGCTGATCTTCATCTGTTTCCGATGGATCATAAGACACAACGCTGCTTGTCTCATCATATAACCGCTGCAGCTGCTGAAACTGTTCTCTGAACTGTCCAGCATATTTGTTCCAGATCTCTAGTCCATAAAGCTTTAGTCCCAGAAAATCTGCAATATAATTCAGTCTGTCAAAATCCGAAAATGTCATTTTTTCTTTTCCCTGCAAGATGCGTCTGTCCCGCTTTCCACATAAAAACAAAAATGTAAACCGTTCCATATCCACCTGGTGCACCATCATCACCTTCCTTTTTTATGTTCCACTTCGTCTCCCTTTTACAATCGATTGTATTCCTAATTCCATGTAAAATCAACAGAAAAAGTGCAAAAAATGAGACAGGTAATGCATCAATAATGAAGAAACATGACTTAACACCAAAGGGCAAAGAATATCTCGCAGCTATGAATACAGAATGGGAAAATTTATTAAATACTCTGTCTGGATTGTTAGTAAAACCAAAAACAATTTTTCAATATAAAGGACACCATTTGGTGTCCTATCATCACTTTTCTACCTTATGTATTTTTCATCGCAACACTTCCCACGATATCTGCCACATGTTCACAGGCATCCGCACATTTTTCAAGATATGTGTAAATCTCTCTCCAAGCGATAACATTTCTGACATCCTTCTCTTCCACATGTAATTTTCTCATGCTGGAAATAAAAAGATCATCTTCTTTTTCTTCCAATGTATTCAACCGGATAATACTCTGTTTGAGCGCTTTAGAATGTTTGAAATTCTTGAACTCTTTCAAAAGATTCTGAAGTTCTTCACAGCATTCAATCACTACATTGAGCATGCGGAATACTTCCTCTCGCATCTCCTGTACATTGTTGATATAAACACGGATCAGCACTTCCTCAATCTTATCTGTCACATCATCGATATGATGGCTGAGCGCGATGATATCCTCCCTCTCAATCGGAGTAATAAACGCCTTTGCAAGCTTGTCAGTAATCTCATGTCTGTGAGTGTCTGCCTCACGCTCGATCTCATGAACCTCTTCCATTCTCTTCGAGATTTCTTCTGGTTTGAAATTCGTCAGTATCTCTTTCAATAAATATGCTTCTTTGCATGCGTATTCCGCACATTTAATAAAATTGTCAAAGTAATAATCATCCTGTTTTTTTGACATTGCTATCTTCCTCCTTTTATCCAAACATGTACATAAATATTTTTGCCATACAAAAACTGATTAATCCACAGCCTGGAAATGTAAAGATCCAGGTTAGCATCATATCCTTTACAACCGAAAAATTAATAGCCGAAAGTCTTTTTACTGCCCCTACTCCCATAATCGCACTTGTCTTTGTGTGCGTTGTCGAAACCGGAACTCCCATCAGGCTCGAATACAGCAGACAGATTGCTCCCGCAAGGTCAGCAGAAAATCCCTGATAACGTTCCAGTTTTACCATATTCATTCCTACGGATTTGATAATCTTCTCTCCTCCTACGCTGGTTCCCACACCCATAACAATACTGCACAAAAGCATCAGCCACACCGGAATTTCCATACCATTTACAGAATTATGTCCTCCCGCAAACGCAATCCCTAAAAACAAAACACCTATGAACTTCTGTCCATCCTGTGCACCATGCATAAAACTCATAGCTGCCGCACCGGCAATCTGTGCCCCTCCGAAAAAGCGGTTTGTTTTTCGGCGATCCATTGCCCTGCACAAAACAGTAAGCAATTTGCACACTGCCCATCCTGTTACAAATCCCAAAACCAAACTCAACACAAGTCCGTACAACACTTTTTTCCATTCATCAAAATTAATTCCACTCACTCCATGCTGAATGGCGATTGCCGCTCCTGACAATCCTGCAATCAAGCTGTGGCTCTCACTTGTCGGTATTCCGAAAAACGAGGCTGCTGTACTGTAGATTACAATGGATAACAATGCTGCGCACAGCGCAATCAAAGCTTCGTTTGTGTGATCCCCAAAATCCACCATGTTACTGATTGTAGATGCAACAGAACTATTGATCTGTGTCATCACAAAGACACCGAGGAAGTTGAACACCGCACTCATCATGATTGCGGCACGCACAGGCATGCATCTGGTAGCTACACAAGTGGCGATCGCATTCGGTGCATCTGTCCAGCCATTTACAAAAATAACTCCCAATGTAAGTAAAACTGTGATAAACAGCATCGGATTTCTCACGATCTCCTGCCAGAAATTTATAAATGTCATTTCCATAATCTTTCCCTCCGGCATCTAAATCTCATTTGCAAAAACATCAATGTTATCTACTTTTCCGATGACCACAATGATATCTCCCTGACACAAACGATAATCTGGCATCACTTCAATATCTGTCTCATCTCCATCTTCAATTGCAATAATGTTTAGTCGATATTTCTGACGAATCTCTGTCTCTTCTATGGTTTTACCAATCAACCGATCCGGAACCTGTATCTGACGAATCTCAACCTGATTACATAAAGAAACATAATCAAGAAAATTATTGGACAATAGCTTTTTCCCTAGTCGGAGTGCCATATCCCGCTCTGGATATACGACTTCCGCACCTATCTTTTCAAGCACTGCTCCTTGCTCAGGGCTCAGCGCTTTTGCAATGACACGAGGCACCCCTAACTCTATCACACTCATCGTTGTCAATACACTGACATCCACTTTCTCGCCAATACAAATAATGACTACATCACAATTTTGTATCCCAATTTCTTTTAACGTATCTGCACTAAGATCATCCGTTACAAAAGCACAATCTGTATACTGGCGCATCTCTTTTACTTTTTTCTCATCTTTATCCACTACGATTACTTCATTTCCCGATTTTGCAAGCATCATTGCCAAAGCTTCTCCAAAGCGCCCCAGACCAATGACCCCATATGCTGTTTCTAATTTCTTTTTCATTCTCTTATTTTCTCCCTTTTCTTATCCTATTGCAACTTCCTCTTCCGAATATCTCGCTCTTGGCTCTGTCCGGCTCACCCACATAGAAAGCAATGTAATGATTCCAACTCTTCCTATAAACATAACTAAGATAATAACACCTTTTCCTGCTATGCTGAGCTCAGGAGTAATTCCTGTAGAAAGTCCAACGGTTCCGAAAGCGGAAACCACTTCAAACAGAAGCTGCATAAAACTATATTCCGGCTCCAATATACACATAAAAAACACAGCGATACATACAACCGTTCCCGAAAGTATCGTAATCATAAACGCTTTTGTAATATTCTGCTCTGATATATTCCGATGAAACGCATGTACCATTCCTTTCGTACATGTTCCCCTTATCTTCTGAAACATGATAAAGAATGTACTTGTCTTAATACCCCCACCTGTGGAACCGGGAGAAGCACCTATGAACATCAAAATACACAATACAAATAAACCTGCGTTTGTAAACTCTCCAATCGGGTATGTGGAAAATCCGGCTGTTCTTGCAGAAACACTTTGAAAGAACGCTCCTAGCCATGTAACGTTTTCGGTCAACTTCAATATAACCGTTCCAGCAACTATCAAAATGAAACTTGTGACAATGACCACCTTAGAATGTAAAGTCAATTTGCGAAAACGTTTTTGCTTTAACATATCCAAAATCACAAGGAATCCCAATCCTCCAAAGATAATCAGAATACAGGTTGTCAGATTCAAAAGAACATTATCCTGATAAATCGTAAGGTTCCTAAGTCCTCCTAAAATATCAAATCCTGAGTTATTAAATGCCGCAATTGAATGGAATATACTGATTCCCACTGCATGAACCGTATCGTAATCCTGGCTGAAAACAAAAAAACTTAAGATAGCGCCTCCGGCTTCAAAGCACAGCGTCATTAGCAATACCGCTTTCACCAGCTTCACGATACCCTTATAGCTTTCGATATTCAGCGCTTCTTTCACCATCATTCGGCTCTTGATTCCGACTCTTTTTCTTGCCACAAGCATAAGCCCCACGCCAAGCGAGGTTACTCCCAGCCCGCCAATCTGTATTAATGCTGCCACAATCCCCTGACCAAAGGCAGTGAAATGATCTGCTGTATCAATCGCGATCAAACCTGTTACGCACACTGCGCTGGTAGAGGTAAATAACGCATCGATGGCAGATACTTCTGCTCCATCTTTTACGGATATCGGAAGGAGCAGCAGAATCATACCAAACAGTATGACAGCTGCAAATCCTCCCACAATCATTCTGCCTGGAGGCTGATTTCTTAAAAACATACTTATCTTTTTCATTTTCCTTTTCGTCCTGTCTTTCTTTTTTGAATCCTTTCTTTATGTTCTTCCCACCATACCCATAGTGGTCCGGCTATACAAATAGAAGAATAACATCCTGAAATGAGTCCTGCCAAAAGTGGAAGTGAAAAATTCGTGATGGATTCCATTCCATACACTACGGAAACTACAAAAATAACAAATGCGCACAGAACCACAGTAAATGCTGTGTTTATAGAGCGTTGTAAGGTCTCTGTCGTACTGATATCCACCAACTCTGCCAGTGTGCTTTTATTTTTTGCACCACTTCTGTGTTCCCTGATTCTATCATATAACACGATTGTATCGTTGATTGAATATCCGATAATCGTCAAAGTAACAGCCACAAATGCATCGTTCACAGGAATCTTGAAAATTCCAAAGATAAACAACACAATGAGGATATCGTGAAGCAACGCGATCACCGCGGTAACTCCTGATGCCAGTCCTCCCAATGCTGAAAACCGCACTCGGATATACACTACAATAAAGAGAAATGACAAAACAATCGCAATCGCTGAGTTTTTCAATGCCTTCGCACCAATATATGGTTCTATCGCCGATGTCTCCGCCGTCTCAAACTGATTTGTATTTCCCTCATTGATCGTATTCAGGATCTCTTTTTGTTGTTCCGGTGTCAGTCCTTTCTTCCCTGATAATGTAATTACCAGATTCTTTTCCCCTGTAGCCGAATTTTTTGCAGTCTGTACATTGACATTTCTGTCTACAACATCCTGAACCTCTTTTTGGATCTTTCCGGTATCAGCCTCTCCGCTATAGGTATATCTTAAGATGACTCCGCCGGTGAATTGGGTATCTAATTTCATTCCATTTACCGAACTCCAAATTACTCCGGCCATAAGCAGCACAACACTTGTCAGGAAGAAATATTTTTTTGTTTCTGCAAATTTCAGAATCTTTTTTTCTTTCTTTTTGCGGAACCATTTTTCCTGATTGAAGATCTTATATCTTATAACCGAATTCAACATATATCTGGACATCCATACACCTGCAAGCAGGTTGATGATAACTCCTGTGAGCAGTGTGTATCCAAAGCTCAGCATCGTGCCGGAGCCTAGCACCATCAAAATTCCAGCTACTACAGCCGTCGTAACATTTCCATCCAAAACAGATGAAAAAGCACGCTTATATCCATTCTTTACCGCCGTTCGGACCGAATTTCCTTTTTTCAGCTCCTCACTGATTCGCTCACTGATAATAATATTGGCATCCACCGCCATGCCCGCTGATAAAATTAACCCTGCAATTCCGGGCAGTGTGATTGTATACTGCGGAACCGAAATAACCAAAACCTGTAGTGCTACCTGAAATGCCAGTGTCAGACAGCTGATCACTCCCGGAAGGCGATACCACGCAATCATAAACAGGCAAGTCAATACCAATGCAATCTCAGCAGCCAGTGCCATCGCATTTAACGCCTTATTTCCAAGTGTCGGGCTGATTGTATTGTAATTGGTCGTCTCCATTGAAAACGGAAGCGCTCCTGAATTAATCTTATCGGAAAGATTCTGCGCTTCTTCCTGTGAAGCCATCCCTGTAATTTCAGCTTTCCCGCCTGTTATTTTTGCATTGACAGTCGGATTTGAAATCAGCTCTTCATCCATGTAAATCCCCATAGACTGTCCGACAAGCTTCTCTGTCGCATCTGCAAATTTCTTTGCACCCTTACTCGTAAATTCCAGCTCTACGACATACCGATTCTGTCGATCCACCGCCACCTGACTTTTGGAAACATCCGACCCTTTCACATACACTGTGTTATCTTCTCCTCGAAATGTCAACTCTGCCATCTCTCCAAGTTCCTGAATGGCGGTTTCCGGATTAAAATCTTTTTCATCAGATTTCCACGGAAATCTCACAATAATATCTCCCGCCTTTTTGTCCACCGTTACTTCTCTGTCTAAAATATTCTGTGCATCCAATCGGGTCTCTATTACATCTCTTGCCATTTCCAACTGTTCCTTAGTCGGCTTTGTTTTTAACCCTGCCGGTTCAAAGACCGCCTCTACGCCTCCGCGAATATCGATTCCAAAACGCATATCGCGAATCCCTTTGATACTGTCTCCGCATCCAAAGATTGCCAGGCACACAAAAAAAGCGATTACTACAAGAGCAATCCAAATATGTAATTTTTTATTTTTCATTTTCTCGCTTTCCTTCTTTACTTCTCTCTAATCTTCAAAGGCAAAAGCAAGTCCTCTCTTTTTCCCATCCTTTTTGAGCAAAACACTTTGCTCCCATAGGAACCTCTCGAAGGGGAATGAATAGAATTGAATATACGACAAATAGACTCTCTTCAGACATATCCCCAAAGAGAATATAAGAATCACAAAGAATTCAATTGATAATCGCTGAACATTCTTACGCTGTTCAAACTTTTGGGCAGAAAACGCTTCTTTCTGATTTTCCGAACGTAGATAACTGTCATGGAGAATTTGCACCCCCATATCATCTGTGTACTTTGTTTCTGTTCGTATGTTTGAAGTTGTTCTCCCCGCAAACGAATCCATATCTCGAAACTGTAAAAAAGAAGGGAGAAAAAGACCGAATATTACAATCAAAACGGTTACGCCAAAAACTTTTAATTTATTTTCCATTGTCTTCTCCCTTCCTATCTTCTCAAAGTATATTGAGATTAACACTAAACCAGCTATATGTCAATACAAAAATTTTCTTAGATGCAGCATCTACCTAAAAAACCCCCTTACGCTTTCATTGCGTAAGGGGTTCTGTTATTGAAACTAATGAAGTTTCTACACCTGTTCTATACGGTGTATTACTTGTTATTGATAGCAGCCTGTGCAGCAGCTAATCTTGCGATTGGCACACGGAATGGTGAGCAAGAAACGTAGTCTAAGCCAATCTTGTGGCAGAATTCTACAGAACTTGGATCTCCACCGTGTTCTCCACAGATACCTACGTGAAGGTTTGAATTAACTGGTTTTCCTAATTTAATAGCTGTTTCCATTAATTTACCTACACCGATCTGGTCTAATTTAGCAAATGGATCGTTTTCAAAGATTTTTGCATCATAGTAAGCATCTAAGAACTTACCAGCATCATCACGAGAGAATCCATATGTCATCTGTGTTAAATCGTTTGTACCGAAGCAGAAGAAGTCTGCCTGTTTTGCGATCTCATCAGCTGTAAGGGCAGCTCTTGGGATCTCGATCATAGTACCAACTTCGTATGCAAGCTCAACACCTGCTGCAGCGATTTCAGCATCTGCAGTCTCTACTACCATATCTTTTACATATTTTAATTCTTTTGCGTCACATGACAATGGGATCATGATCTCTGGTTTTACTTTCCAGTCGCTGTGTGCTTTCTGTACATTGATAGCAGCACGGATAACAGCTTTTGTCTGCATCTTAGCAATCTCTGGATATGTTACAGCAAGACGAAGTCCTCTGTGTCCCATCATTGGGTTGAACTCATGTAAAGAATCAATGATTGCTTTAATCTGTTCAACTGTTTTTCCTTGAGTATCTGCAAGTTTCTTAATGTCTTCCTCTGTTGTAGGAACGAACTCATGAAGCGGTGGATCTAAGAAACGGATTGTAACCGGATTTCCTTCTAATGCTTCATATAATGCTTCGAAATCTCCCTGTTGTTCTGGAAGGATTTTTTCAAGAGCAGCTTCTCTTTCTTCTAATGTCTCAGAACAGATCATTTCACGGAATGCATCGATTCTGTTTCCTTCGAAGAACATGTGCTCTGTACGGCAAAGACCGATACCTTCTGCACCAAGCTCACGAGCTTTTCTTGCATCTGCAGGAGTATCTGCGTTTGTTCTAACTTTTAATGTTCTGTATTTGTCAGCCCATCCCATGATTCTTCCGAATTCTCCAGCGATTGTAGCATCTACTGTTGGGATTACTCCGTCGTAAATATTACCTGTAGATCCGTCAAGAGAAATGAAATCTCCTTCATGGTATTCTTTTCCAGCTAATTTGAATTTCTTATTAGCTTCGTCCATTGTGATGTCACCACAACCAGATACACAGCATGTACCCATACCACGTGCTACAACGGCAGCGTGAGATGTCATACCACCACGTACTGTCAAGATACCCTGAGCAGCTTTCATACCTTCGATATCTTCTGGAGATGTTTCAAGACGAACAAGAACAACTTTTTCTCCTCTTGCAGCCCATTCTTTTGCATCGTCAGCTGTGAATACGATTTTACCGCATGCAGCTCCTGGAGATGCTCCAAGTGCTTTTGCAACTGGTGCAGTAGCTTTTAATGCAGCAGCATCAAATTGTGGGTGAAGTAATGTATCTAAGTTACGAGGATCGATCATAGCAACTGCTTCTTCCTCTGTTCTCATACCTTCATCTACTAAGTCACAAGCGATTTTCAAAGCAGCCTGAGCTGTTCTCTTACCGTTACGTGTCTGTAACATGTATAATTTACCGTGTTCTACTGTAAATTCCATGTCCTGCATATCCCTGTAGTGTTTTTCCAAAGTCTGGCAAACTTCTTTGAACTGTACGAATGCTTCTGGGAATTTTTGTTCCATTTCTGAAATGTGCATTGGTGTACGAACACCAGCAACAACGTCTTCACCTTGTGCATTTGTAAGGAATTCTCCAAATAAACCATTATTTCCTGTAGCTGGGTCACGAGTAAATGCAACACCTGTACCACAATCATCTCCCATGTTACCAAATGCCATCATCTGTACGTTAACAGCTGTTCCCCAAGAATATGGGATATCGTTGTCACGACGGTATACGTTAGCACGTGGGTTGTCCCAAGAACGGAATACAGCTTTTACTGCTCCCATTAACTGTTCTTTTGGATCTGCTGGGAAATCTTCACCGATTTTTTCTTTATATTCAGCTTTGAACTGCTCTGCAAGCTCATGAAGATCTTCTGCAGTAAGCTCAACGTCCTGAGTTACTCCTCTGTCTTCTTTCATCTTGTCGATTAATTCTTCGAAGTATTTTTTACCTACTTCCATAACTACGTCAGAGTACATCTGGATAAATCTTCTGTAGCAGTCCCAAGCCCAACGAGCATTTCCTGATGCAGAAGCTAAAGTTTCTACAACTTCTTCATTTAAACCAAGGTTCAAGATTGTATCCATCATACCTGGCATAGAAGCTCTTGCTCCTGAACGAACAGATACAAGAAGTGGATTCTCTTTATCACCGAATTTCTTTCCTGTGATCTCTTCCATTTTAACGATTGCTTCCATGATCTGTTCCATGATCTCATCGTTAATCTTTCTTCCATCTTCATAGTACTGAGTACAAGCATCTGTAGTGATTGTGAAACCTTGTGGTACTGGAAGACCTAATTTTGTCATCTCAGCAAGGTTAGCACCTTTACCACCAAGAGTGTTTCTCATGGTTGCGTCACCTTCTGTGAACATATAAACCCATTTTGTCATGTCTTTGTGACCTCCTAAATAATATTTTTATTAATACACCGCACGAAAAAGACGACTTTCTACCCAAAGTCGATTTTCTATGCTTTATATTATTAACGGGTATAATACGACATTTTTCGTCGTATCTTCATTCTATACGGTTTTTCAGGGTTCGTCAAGGCTTTTTGTTCAATTGGGGACGTAGTAAAATTGAATTTTACTACGTCCCCAATTGAAAATATCCCTGTCCCTTTTTGAACAGTTTTTCTATCCTTCTTTCAGGAAAACTTTATATCCTTTGTAGGCTTCATAAATATCTGCTTTACTTACAATTTCCCATGGAGCATGCATATTCAACACTGCTACTCCACTGTCTATCACTTCCATTCCATACGCAGCCAGAATATACGCAATAGTACCTCCTCCCCCCGCGTCTACCTTTCCTAATTCTGCAGTCTGAAAAACTATCTGATTCTTTTCTAATATATTTCTCAAATGTGCAATATACTCTGCATTTGCATCATTAGAACCACTTTTCCCTCTGCTCCCCGTATATTTATTAAATATGAGTCCTCTTCCAAAATAAGCAGTATTCTCCTTTTCGTATACACTCTCATACATCGGATCAAATGCCGCACTCACATCACAAGATAGCATTTTTGAATTTGACAATACTCTTCTTAATTTTAATTCAGAATATTCTCCCATTCTATCAATAATTTCAGCAACTGTGTTTTCAAAAAATTTCGAATGCATTCCCGTAGCACCGACACTCCCTATTTCTTCTTTATCCACCAACAAGCAACAGGTTGTTCGTTTGACCCCTTCAGTATCAAGTATTGCTAGAAGCGATGTAAAAGCACATGCTCTATCATCCTGTCCGTATCCTATAATCATACTTCTATCTATTCCACAGTCTTTCGCTTTTCCAGCCGGAACAATTTCTAATTCTGCAGAAACAAAATCATCTTCCTCAATATCATACATTTTTTTCAAGAGCCCAAGTATATTTTCCTTCACTGCTTCTTTTTCAATACCTTTCATTGGTTTATTTCCGACAATCAAATCCAATTTTTCACCTTCGATTACTTTGTCTGCTTTATTTTCCATCTGTTCTGCTGATAAATGCACCAATAAATCTGTAATCACAAAAATTGGTTCTTCGTCTTTTTCACCGATTACAATTTCCTGTTTTGTACCATCTTTGCGTACGACAACACCATGTATCGCCAGCGGCAATGCCACCCACTGGTATTTTTTTATTCCTCCATAATAATGGGTATCTAAATAGGCAAATTCTCCAGCTTCATACAACGGATTTTGCTTCACATCAATACGAGGTGAGTCTATATGCGCACCTAAAATATTGAGACCAGTCTCAATATTTTCTTTTCCAATCTGAAATAACACAATTGTTTTCTCCATACATACAGAATACACTTTATCTCCTACTTTCAACGGCTCTTTCCCTTTTATGATTTCCTGCAAATCTCTGTACCCTGCCTTTTGCGCTAATTGAATAGTAGCCTTTATGCATTCCCTTTCCGTTTTTCCAAAATTCAGATATTGTTTGTATGCATCGTTCACTTGCTCCAATTTCACATATTCATCTTGAGTATATGATTTCCATAAATTTTTCTTAGTCATACTATCCTCCCTTTCAATTGGGGACGTAGTAAAATTCAATTTTATTACGTCCCCAATTGAATACTCTGTCTCTAAATTGCATCTATCCCTGTCTTTTTATCCTATCCAATAATTTTCAATTTCAATTCATCATAAATCTTATTCAACACTTTATTCGATATTTTCAGCTCTTCTTTTAATCTCTTTTTATATACTTTCCTTAATTCACCCTCTTCCAAAATTTCCATAGCATTTTCCACCCCTTTTTCTTTTTGAAGCTCCCACAAGAGTAACAAAGCTTTTTCTTTTCTCTGAATGTAAACTTCTTCTTTGCTATCCATAAATATATCCGGATTTTGGGGTTGATGATATTGCTGGAATTCTTTCCAATCATGAAATTTCGTTTTGTAATGTTTGATTGCATTTTCATGTAGTATATCCACAATTTCATTCATATAATCTTTAATACTGCTATACTTATAATCCATTAAGCCTGACACCATGCAGGCTTTCACAGGATTCGTATGTATATATTTTAAGCAATTCCAAAAATACCGTTCACTTTCAATACATTCACTTCCAAAGCGGTTTTGAAATACATGACCATTTCTATTATTTTTATAATTATAATATTGCGCGTATTTTGCCAAGACTTTTGACATAAACATAGATAATTCTTTTAAGTCCGATTTAATTAGCAGATGTGCATGATTTGACATGATACAGTAAGAATATATTTCAACACCATATTCTTTTAAATATTTTCTGATAATTCTTTTAAAATAATTTTTTTCTCTCGGTTGACCAAATATCTTTTCTTTATTTATTCCTCTGACATAAATATGATAAAATCTTGTGCTGCTTTCTCTTCTTGGTCTGTGCGGCACTCCTCTTCCCTCCTTACATTTAGGGACAGGGATAGATGCAATTTAGGGACACCACTTTTTTCAATTGGGGACGTAGTTAAATTCAATTTTACTACGTCCCCAATTGATTAAAATTCAAATTTTTTCTCAAAATATGTTTTTAAATCTTCAATCTTAACTCGTTCCTGTTCCATAGTATCTCTATCACGAACAGTAACCGCTCCGTCTTCTTCTGATTCAAAATCATATGTAATACAGAACGGTGTTCCGATTTCATCCTGACGACGGTAACGTTTTCCAATATTTCCACGATCATCAAATTCACAGTTATAATATTTTGACAACTGTGCAAATACTTTCTCCGCACCCTCGTTTAATTTCTTAGACAACGGAAGCACACCTATCTTGATCGGAGCAAGCGCCGGATGGAAGTGAAGTACTGTACGAACATCTCCACCTTCTAATTCTTCTTCATCATAAGCACTGCAAAGGAATGCAAGTACCATACGGTCTGCACCAAGTGACGGCTCAATAACGTATGGAATATATTTTTCTTTCTTCTCATCATCAAAATAAGTCATATCCTGTTTTGATACTTCCTGATGCTGTGTTAAGTCGTAATCTGTTCTGTCTGCGATTCCCCACAGTTCTCCCCAGCCAAATGGGAATAAAAATTCTACGTCAGTTGTAGCCTTGCTGTAGAAGCAAAGTTCTTCTGCTGAATGGTCTCTTGCTTTGATTTCTTCTTCTTTAATTCCAAGTGATTTCAACCAGTCAAGGCAGAATTGTTTCCAGTATGCAAACCATTCCAAATCCGTTCCAGGTTCACAGAAAAATTCTAATTCCATCTGCTCAAATTCTCTTGTCCGGAATGTGAAGTTCCCCGGTGTGATCTCGTTACGGAATGATTTACCGATCTGACCAATACCAAATGGAATTTTCTTTCTGGATGTACGCTGTACATTTTTAAAGTTTACAAAGATTCCCTGCGCAGTCTCCGGTCTTAAATATACTGTATTTTTTGCGTCTTCTGTTACCCCCTGGAAAGTCTTAAACATCAGGTTAAACTGACGAATCTCTGTAAAATTGTGTTTTCCACATGTCGGACATGGAACATTGTGCTCTGTAATCCAAGCTTCCATCTGCTCTTTTGACCACGAATCCACACTTTCTGTCAGTTCGATTCCATTTTCTTCTGCAAAACTTTCAATCAACTGGTCTGCACGAAATCTCTCTTTACATTCTTTACAATCCATAAGCGGATCACTGAATCCTCCCAAATGTCCGGAAGCCACCCATGTCTGTGGATTCATCAAGATTGCACAATCCACACCTACATTATATGGATTTTCCATGATAAATTTCTGCCACCATGCTCTTTTCACATTGTTTTTCAATTCCACACCAAGGTTTCCATAATCCCATGTATTTGCAAGCCCTCCGTAAATCTCAGATCCCGGATATACAAATCCTCTTGATTTCGCAAGTGCTACAATTTTTTCCATTGTTTTTTCCATCTTATTCATTCCTCTCATTTCGAATTTCTTAATGTGTTTCATTATACCGTTAAAGTGCTGATTTTTCAACCCTCTTTCCTAAGCCCTCAGGAAAGCAGGCACATTTCCAAAATTTCTAGTGATTTAAATCGTTTATCCACATACATTCCCGTATATTGTTTCATAATCTTTCCAAGCTGTTTCAGCACCTCATCTGACACAACAAACGTATACAGTTTCTCAATCGTAGAAGTTACTACATACTGCATCGTATAAAGAGTCGAACTATTGATCAGGATTCCATCAGACACTGTGCGCCTGCACTTTTCACATACAATCCCTCGATTTCTGCTGCTGAACAAAACACCTTGCTCCTGCGTACCGCACCCTGTACAGTGAAACACATCCGGATACTCTCCGTTTACAACCAGCGTCTTCAATTCGAATATGTACCTCACCAGTTCTCTCGGAATCTTATTTGAAGATAATGCCCGCAATGTCTGATACAAAAGCCTTAGCATCTGCCGCTCGTCATTGTGTTCTTTCGTATAATAATCGGCAAACTCCATAAAATAAAATCCATAGTAAGCCCCCTCTAAATCCGTTGCAAGTTCCATAAAATAATTGGAAATGTTTGCCTGCAGCAGATTATAGGAACTTCTTCCCTCATACAAAACGAATTCGCCAAAAGAAAAAGGATTCGTCGCGCCAAGAAGATGGCTGTTCTGTCTTCTTGCCCCTTTTGCGAACGCTGAAATCTTTCCTTTTTCTTTTGTCAAAATCACAATTCTTTTATCATTCTCACCGATAGGTGATGCGGACAGTATCATCCCCGTCACTGTTACTGACTGACTCAAGTGTTCTCTCTCCCACGTTTCTATTTTTCGGCTGCACACAGGAATATTCCTCTTTGCCAATTCCCTTGTAAGACAAATAATCTGTCACGCAGCCTGTCTTTGTAAATGTTTCCCACCAATCTGTTTTCGTCATGAAAAATCCCTCCTTTGTGCTTCTAACATTAGGATTTCCCATTCGACCGTTTCCATACTGAGACTATCTGCCAGTTCTTTTTGCGCCGCAACCCCTTGACAAGTTTATTCTTCGTCGTTTTTATATCCAAAATTCTGAATCAAGAAGTCACTGTCTCTCCAGTCTTTCTTCACCTTCACCCACAACTGCAAGTTTACCTTGCAATCCAAAAGACGCTCAATCTCAAATCTGGCGGTACTTCCTATCTTCTTTAACATGCTTCCCTGTTTTCCGATGATGATTCCTTTATGTGAATCACGCTCACAAATGATCGTTGCATCGATGTCCATCACTTTCTTTCGCGCTTTCATACGGTCAATCGACACTGCAATTCCATGCGGAATTTCCTCATTCAGACAGTGCAGCGCCTTTTCACGAATCAATTCCGATACAATCTGGCGCTCCGGCTGATCTGTAACCGTATCCTCATCATAGAACTGTGGACCATACGGCAGATACTGCAAAATCACTTTCACAAGCTCATCTGTGTTCTCCCCGCTTCTTGCCGACACCGGAACAATCTCTGCAAAATCATATATTTTACGATATGCATCTATAAACGCCAGCACTTCTTCTCTTTTTACCATATCTACTTTATTAATTACCAGCACAACCGGCGTCTTTACTTTTTTTAACTGGTCTGCGATGTGTTTCTCCCCTGCCCCGATAAAGGTAGACGGTTCCACAAGCCAAAGTACGACATCGACTTCATTCAATGTCCGCTCCGCCACATTCACCATATATTCCCCAAGCTTATTTTTCGCCTTGTGGATCCCAGGTGTATCCACAAAGACAGTCTGACCTTCCTCCGTTGTCAAAACGGTCTGGATTCGATTTCTTGTTGTCTGCGGTTTGTTCGATGTAATCGCGATCTTCTGTCCGATCAGATAATTCATCAATGTAGATTTCCCTACATTCGGTCTTCCGATCAATGTTACAAAACCTGATTTATAATCTGCTCTCATAGCTTCTCCTATCTGTATATTTTCCGCTGCTTACACAGCTAAACTCCTCACTTATAACCGAACTGTTAAAATAAACTTTTTGTCTCTTTAAACAAGCTCTTCTGCTCCTCAATTTTCTCTTCACTTCCGATTACGCAGATCTGATTGCTTCCAAGAACTGCCTCAACCACTTCCGCCAGCGCTCGGATATCCTCTTCGTTTGCATCCAAAATCTGTGCTCTCTCCTCTTCGATCATCTGTGCCGTCACATGATTCATATAAAGATTCATAGAACGCTCTCCTTTTAATGCCGGAGTCATCGGCTGATCAATATTGCTGATCGTTCCGATAATATATTTCGTCATGTCCCGTTCTCCTACTGAGAATTGTCTCAGATATTCTGCCACACCTTCGTAAATCTCATTTGTCTTTTCCAGATTCGGATCGCGATAAGACACAAAGTAACCATCTCCGATTCTTGTGAAATTACTCATGCATCCATATGCGCCACCTTTTACACGGACGTTCTGCCACAGATAATCATAACTTAAAATCACTTTCAAAATCTGGAGAGCTCCAGTATAAGAAGCTCCACCGTCAATAAAGTTTCCTGCGCGAGCTACATACTGTACTTTGGACGATGTCTTAAATCCTTCATTTTTCTTTTCACAGTGAATCACACAAGGCTTCCCCTGTACAGGCTCCGTAAATAATTTCGCCTTCAATTCACTCACAAGCTTTTCCAAATCTTCCATTCCTTCTCTTGCAGCCGTGTAACTTACCATCATATTTTCCGGACGGAACAGTAATTTCGTAAGTGTCTGCAGATTCTTTATCAAAGTATCTTTCTCTTCCTCAAAATGCTCTTCAATCTGTTTTACAATCTCATAGTATCCGATTCCTGATGTCAGGTCTTTCAACTTTGACAACGGAGATGCATACGACATTGCACGCAGAGCCGCTGTTGTATGTCCGGAAGACTGAAAACGCATCTGCAGTCTTGATTTTGCCATGGAAAGAATCTCTTTCAGACGTTTTTCATCTGTCAGTTTCGACTCTGTTAAAATCTCCTGCATCATACGGAATGCAACCGGAAGTTTTCCATATAAGGCTTTTGTCTTGATCTCAAACGTTGCCTTGAACTCTTTTTCTTTCACCTTTTCTACATTCGGATACAATTCAAGCGACGTCCCGATACCACCTGTGTGTACATTGATCTCATTGAACAACTCACCATATTCATAGTTATTTGTGTCAATAATCCCGAGTACCGCCTGCAAAATTCCTGCATACGGAAGCATTTCTTCTGATACTCCTGACAGATCGAACAATAAATCCACATATCCGATTCCATTTGTCTCAATCTCGTGATAAATAACCGGCGTGCTGTCAAAATCCAGCACTTCATTATAAATCGGCGCAATCTCACGGCTGATATCTTCTCTTCTCAGCACTGGAATTTTTTCTAAATCTTCTGCTGCCGACGGCTCTTCCTGATACTGCTGCAATTGTTTCGTATCCCGTACCATTTTTTCGACTTCTTCGTCACTCAATCCTTCTTTATAATTCTGCAGTTTTTCTTCCAGCTCTCTGTCCATTCTTGCAGTTCGCCCTTTTTCCGGTTTCACTACAACAATCGCTCCATGTGTGTTGTCAAGCAGATATTTCTGGATTAACTTCTCAAAATATCCGTTCTCTATATTTTCCTTCAGGAATTCAAATGTCTCAATTGCCTCCACATGAATAAATGGTTTCTCATCATCATACAGCCAGCTGTCAAAAATCTGAAGTCCATACATCAGCCCTTTTGGATAATTTCCAAAATCAGCCTCACGATAACGGAATTCATGATAATTGATACCTGCTTCCAGCGCCTTCGTATCCATTCCCTTTTTCACGATCTCTGACAATGTTCGTTCCACAATAGAAAGAAACTCTTCTTTTTGCTCCAAATTTGCATTTTTCGCAATAATCGAGAAAATCGGCTGATAAATTCCATTGTCATACGATCCCATAATATCTTTTCCGATACCGGCATCCACAAGCGCCTTCTTAAGCGGTGCGCCCGGTGCAGATAAAAGTGCATAGTCCAAAACCTGAAATGCCAGATACAATTCGCGGTCAAGACTTGTTCCGATTACTTTATTGTATGATAAATAAGTATTATCCTCCTCCGACTCGTCACTTGCGATCGAATATTCCATCTCAATCTCTTTTACAGCATCAAATGGCGCCTGCTCTCTGATTGCAGAATCAATCTGCAGTGTATCAAACTTCGACAGATACTCCCGATCCAGCCATTCCAGCTTTTCTTCCATATCCATGTCGCCATACAGATAAATATAGCTGTTGGACGGATGATAATATCTGCTGTGAAATTCTAAGAACTGCTCATACGTAAGCTCTGGAATCACTTCCGGGTCTCCGCCCGACTCATTCGCATAAGAGGTATCTGGAAAAAGCGAATTCAGGATCACACGGTCAAGTACTCCCTCCGGTGAGGAAAATGCTCCTTTCATCTCATTGTACACCACCCCATTATAAGTCAGCGCATCCTCTTTTGATTCCAGATTATAGCTCCATCCCTCCTGACGGAATATCTCATCATACTCATAAATATTCGGATAAAACACCGCATCCATATAAACATGCATCAGATTTTGAAAGTCCTTTTCATTGCAGCTTGCCACCGGATAGACCGTTTTGTCCGGGTAAGTCATCGCATTCAAAAATGTGTTCAACGATCCTTTCACAAGCTCTACAAACGGATCTTTTACCGGAAAATTTTTTGACCCGCACAGCACCGAATGCTCCAAAATGTGCGGAAGTCCTGTACTGTCCTCCGGAGGAGTACGAAACCCAATCGTAAACACCTTATTTTCATCATCATTTTCCATCAAAAGCACTCTCGCTCCGCTTTTTTTATGGCGCAGCAAGTAACCTTCTGACTTCAGATCTTTCAATTCTTTTTGCTGTATCAGCTCGTAGTTTGTCATTACATTTATGTTCATATATTTCCTCTTTTCTCTGTTATAAGCTTTTATTTTTAGTCTTCCCATATATTTCTATTGTAACACAAAAAGAAGAACATCGTAAACTTAAAGTTTACGATGCTCTTTTCCCTTATTTTTTCATTCTCAACACCAGCAGTGTCCCGAGCATTAACGCAATACCAATCGGCAGCGCAATCCATGCACTCTGCACAAATCCGGCAATAATATAAGTCACAAACGATACCGCTGCAGCTGTCATCGCATACGGAAGTTGAGTAGACACGTGATTTACATGGTCACACTGTGCACCTGCCGATGCCATGATCGTCGTGTCAGAAATCGGCGAACAATGATCTCCACAGACCGCACCAGCCATACATGCTGAGATAGAGATAATCATCAGTTCATGGTTCGTATTTGCAAAAATCGCAACTACGATTGGAATTAAAATACCAAAAGTTCCCCATGATGTCCCTGTCGCGAATGCAAGGAAGCATCCAATCAAGAAAATGATCGCTGGCAGAAAGTTCATCAATCCCCCTGCGAACTGCTCTACTGTCGTTGCAACAAATTCTGCTGCTCCAAGACTGTCTGTCATCGCTTTTAATGTCCACGCAAATGTCAGGATCATGATTGCTGGCACCATCGCCTTGAATCCTTCCGGAATACATGACATACAATCCGAGAAATTCAATACTCTGCGTACCACATACAATGCAATCGTTATGATTAGTCCGAAAAAGCTTCCAAGCACAAGACCTACAGATGCATCACTGTTTGAAAATGCCTCCACAAATCCTACTCCATCAAAAAATCCGCCTGTGTAGATCATTCCGATGACACAGCACACAATCAGTGAAAGAATCGGAATCACCAGATCAATTACCTTTCCATTATGATTCACAACACCTTCAGATGCATTTTCATAAGGACGTCCTTCTGTTGTATAGAGATCACCTTTCAACGCATTCATCTCATGTGTTCTCATTGGACCGTAATCTGCTTTGAGCAATACGATTCCAATCATCATCACAATTGTAAGAAGTGCATAAAAATTATATGGTATCGCCTGCATAAAGATTGAAAATCCATCTTCCCCTTCTACAAAACCTGTCACCGCTGCTGCCCACGAAGAAATCGGTGCAATGATGCAGACCGGAGCCGCTGTTGCGTCGATCAAGTAAGACAACTTTGCACGAGACACATTATGTTTGTCTGTTACCGGACGCATCACGCTTCCCACAGTCAGACAGTTAAAATAGTCATCAATAAAAATCAACACACCAAGTGCAATTGTCGCAAGCTGTGCGCCCACACGTGATTTGATATGTTGTCCTGCCCATTCTCCGAATGCTGCGGAACCTCCTGCTCTGTTCATCAAGGAGACCATTGCTCCCAATATCACAAGGAATACCAAAATTCCAACATTATACTTGTCAGAAAGCACGCTGATAATTCCGCCTTCAAAAATATGTACTACCGTTTTTTCAAATGAAAATCCCGAGTAGAGTAATGCTCCTACTAAAATACCAACAAACAATGAACTATATACTTCTTTTGTGATCAACGCAAGAGCAATCGCCACAACGGGAGGGATTAATGCCCAAAAAGTAGCATACAGTTCTGGTTTCGGTGCTTTCTCAGCCGCAAACACCGTCATAGACAGTATCAGCGTCAACACAAAAACACTCGAACACACTGACAATACTTTCTTTTTTGAAATATGCATAAATAAGTTCCTCTCTTTCCTTCAAAGGGTATCTCCCCTGATAATAAAAACCATGAATGACCTTTGTGTAAAAGCACATTCATGGTTCCCGCATACTTATCCTGCATCTTTTCTTTCGTATTCCTAACAAACCAACGATAGCTCTCCACATAAGTGACAGTATATTGCATATTCTGCAATATCCCAGAGATATCTTTCTGGACAAAAAAACATCTCTTCGGCGACTTCCCCTTTCATATGTGACGGCTGTCCAACTTTGCCACACAATACTGATGAAATCCGCACCTCTATCCTTTTAGTCATTCAATTATTAATAGTATATCATAACTTTCCTCGATTGTTAATACTCAATTTAAAATTCTATTGCCCGGTGGCATGCTACTTTGTGTCCTTCTCCAAACTTTTGGAGAACAGGCGTCTCTTTTTTACACTGTTCTGCTGCATATGGACATCGACTGCAAAATGCACAGCCCACAAAATTTTCCGTTCGAATCGGCTGTTCTCCTTTTAATGCCACAAACGTTTTCCTGCTGACATATGGATCCAAAGCCGCTGCAAGCAACGCTTTTGTATAAGGATGCAGCGGATTGGAAAACAATTCTTCTGTCTCTGCCTCCTCTACCAATGTGCCAAGATACATTACTCCCACACGATCCGATATAAACCGCACAACACCAATATCATGCGATATAAAAAGCAGGCTAAGTTTTAGTTCTTTTTGCAGTTTTTTGAGCATGTTTAAAATCTGTGCCTGAATTGATACATCCAAAGCCGATACCGGTTCATCACACACGATCAGTTTTGGCTGTACAACCAGTGCACTTGCAATCCCAAGACGCTGAACCTGTCCTCCGGAAAGCTCATGCGGAAATCGAAAATAATACTCTTTTTCAAGCCCCACACGTCTCAGCACCTCGACTGCCTGATTTCTCCTTTCCTCACGGTCTTTCACACCGTGAATAAAAAGAATATCCTCCAATATACTTCCAATCCTTTGACGCGGATTCAATGCAGACAGTGTATTTTGAAACACCATCTGTATCTCCTTTCGAAACGGGCGAAATTCTTTTTCACTTAGACTGCACAAATCTGTCCCCTCATAAAAAATCGAACCGCTGTCTGTTTTAGTCAATCCTACAATTACCCGTCCGCTTGTCGACTTTCCGCACCCAGACTCTCCTACCAGCCCATAGGTCTCTCCCTTTTTGATATAAAATGACATCCCGTCCACCGCATTCATACGCTCTTTTGAACCAAAAAGTTTTCCTGTATTTCTATATATCGGATATGTTTTTTTCAGATTTTTTACCTCAAGCAAATATTCGCCCATAATCACTCCTCACTTTCCGCATTTCCCTTATCTATATATTTCCAGCATTTTACAAAATGTCCCGAAGTGACTTCTACCAAAGGTGGCTGCTGTCGTTCGCACTTTTTATCAGCGTACTGACATCTCGTGCAAAAATGGCATCCGTCCGGTATCTGCGAAATAGACGGAACCGCTCCATGTATGGTAGGCAATTCCACATCTCTTTCCACTCCCAGGTGCGGAATACATGACAATAATCCTTTTGTATATGGGTGAAGCGGATTGGAAAAAAGCTCCTCTGTCACGGCATCTTCTACAATTTGTCCAAGATACATCACCTTCACGCTGTGGCACAACTGCGACACCGCGCCCATATCATGAGTGATGAACAATACAGACATTCCCATTTTTTCATTCAACTTTCGTATCAGATGTAAAATTTGTTCCTGAATCGTCACATCCAAAGCTGTCGTCGGTTCATCCGCTATCAAAAGCTTTGGCTCACATGCCAGCGCCATCGCAATCATCACCCTCTGCTGCATTCCTCCCGACAACTCAAACGGATATTTTTTCATACAATTTTGTGGATTTGGAATCCCTGTCAATTTCAGCATTTCAACCGAACGTTCCTGCGCCTCTTTTTTGGAAATATTTTTATGAAAAAGAAGAATCTCACTCAACTGTTTTCCAACCGTATGAACCGGGCTCAATGAATTCAATGGATCTTGAAAAATAATAGAAATCTTTTCTCCTCGGATTTTTCGCATCTGAGACAGGGGTCGTTTCAAAAGATCCTCTTTTTCAAAGAGAATCTCTCCTTCATACCGAACAGATGTATCATGCTCTTTCAAACGCAGAATAGACTGGGACATAACACTTTTCCCAGAACCCGATTCTCCTACAATTCCTGTGATTTCTCCCGGATAAACAGAAAAATTTACACCGTCAACTGCCGGAAACCATTTTTTATGGATTGGAAACGACACCTTCAGCCCTTTCATTTCCAACAGTACTTCCTGCTCTCTTTCATTGTTCTTCGCTTGCATTATTTACCTGCTCCTCCTTTCGTTTTAGGATCCAGAAAATCTCTAAGACCGTCTCCCAAAAGATTCAGGCTCAGCACGCATACGATAACAGCAATCCCCGGACATAACATCGTCCAAGGCGCCTTTGAAAAAACAAGTTTGCTCGCCTGAAGCATATTTCCCCAACTTGCCGCCGGCGCCGGGATTCCTGCTCCCAAAAAACTGAGAGATGCTTCCGAGATAATCGCCTGTGCAAAAATGAAAGATGCCTGCACTGTAAGCGGGGAAATAACCCCTGGTAAAACTAATTTCCATAAAATTCTAAAATTGCTAAATCCCTGTACCTTGGCAGCTTCCACATACGGCTGTTCCCGAATAACCAACGCCCTCGCCCTCACTGTTCTGGCAACACTCGGCGTGTAGACAACCGTAAGCGCAATCACTACATTCCAGCTTGATGTGCCTAATGCGGCTATCAGCGCAATCGCCAAAAGAATTCCCGGTATCGCGATCAATCCGTCACAGATCCTCATTAAAATTTGATCTAATATTTTAAAATAGCTTGCATAAATTCCGATCAGTGTTCCAATAACACAGGATAATACGGCTACGCTTCCCCCTACCCAAAGAGAAACCCTTGCCCCATACATCAGACGAATAAAAAGATCTCTCCCAAATTCATCTGTTCCAAATAAATACGCTCCTCCGGGTGCTCTGAAACGCTCGGATACCGACATTGCATTCGGATCGACAGAGCTGATAAGCGGGACAAAAACCGCAGCTGTCAAGATGACAAGAAACCCGATTGTTCCTATTATTAATGCAGGATTTCCCAAAATCCTTTCTTTTGTAAGTTCTCTTTGTTCCTTAAAAATCGTCTTACTTGCCTCCGACATACTTTTACGTGTAAAATACATTTTTCGTCACCTCCTATTTCAATCCTGGCCGGAGTCTCGGATCCACAAAACCATACAGTATATCTACTGTCAAATTCACAATCACATATAACAATGTGACAAAGAGAACCACTCCCTGAATCACAAATACATCTCTTCGATTGATCGAACTAAGCGTCAGCATACCAAGACCCGGAATGTTAAATAATGTCTCTGTCACAATCGTTCCGGTAATGAGACTTCCGAAAGACTGACCGATTGCAGTCAATATGACTGGCGCCGCATTTTTCAGACCATATCTCAAAATTACGGTTCTCTCTTTAAGACCTTTTGAGCGTGCTGTATGAATATAATTCATATGCAGTACATCAAGCAATGAAGAACGAATCATTCTTGTAAGATATGCAGCCTGCACAATTCCAAGTGAAAGTGCCGGCACAAACAGATATTTTAAATGTTCCAGTATTCCTTCTGACAAACTTGCATAACCAGCTACCGGGAACCAATGATTGTAGACACTAAAAATAAGCATTAAAAACATACTAAGCAAAAACCCCGGAAGCGCCACCCCCAAAAGTGAAGTTGTGACAGCTGCCACATCCACCGCAGTTCCTCTTTTACAGGCTGCAAGAATCCCCAACGGAACCGCTAACAGCAGTGCAATAATCTGTGCAAGGATTGCAAGACTCAATGTTGGCGGAAAATATTCTGCGATAGCCTCTAATACAGACTGATGTAAAAAGTATGATGTCCCCCAATCGCCTTGAAGTACTTTCCCAAACCAATCCACATATTGTGTAAGAAATGGGCGGTCAAATCCCAGCTCTGCATTCAAAGTATGTATCTGTTCCGGTGTTGCTTCCATTCCAAGTAATGCCGTCGCCGGTCCGCCCGGTATCATATATACAATCAAAAAAGCAACACAGGACACTACAAGCAAAACCGGTATCAGTGACAAAATACGTTTAAAAATATATGATAACATCCAAATACACTTCCCTTCTCATAAAATCAGCGGACTGCTTTTGCACTCCGCTGTTAACCTGTTTCTATTTTGAAGCTGTTGCATTCCAATAAATCGGAAATCTCAAATAATCCACACCATCTACATTTGCACTCATGGCATTCACTCCGGTGTAATGTCCAAGTACCGTAGCTGCACCATATTCATATAAGAATGTCTGCAAGTCTGCCCATGCCGCAGAAGCATCTTCCGCTGTCGCCGCCGAACGGATCGCTGCGATTCCATCTGTGACTTCCTGACGATCCAGACCTGCCCAGCCTTTATCCAATACAGAAAGCTGGATTGGAAGCATATTATAACTGTTACTTGTAATGAACATAGAGAACTGTTTCGGATCTGCTCGATGTTCCATAAAAGTACTAAAATCATAGCTTTCTACTTCTGCATTGATTCCCGCTTTCTTTAGCTGTTCCTGCACAACCAAAGTGGCATTGTACATTTCTGCATAATCCGGGGTCGTTACCAAAACAATCTTTTCGTTATTGTATCCTGCTTTTTTCAGTAATTCTTTTGCTTTTTCCACATCATTTTGGTTATAGTATTCTTTTCCTGCATCTGTTCCCCACTGAGTATCTGTAGGCACGCACCATCCTGCATTCACTTCATATAAATCTTTGTTACCATAACTTGCAAGAAGAATATCGTCACAGTTCAGTGCTGCAAGAATCGCCTGTCTCATATTTACATCTGCCATGATTCCTTCCGTTGTATTGAGGAACAAATTCAGTGTACCTCCTCTTTCAACGCTCATTTTTAAAGATTCATCTTTTGACAGCTCCTCATAATTATCTGCCGGAATTTCCTCCGCAATATCATACTGGCCATTCTGCAGACCTGCAATACGAGTTGCCGCATCTGTAACTACATCAAAATAAAGTGTCTCTGTAGCTGCTTTCTTTTCGCCCGCAATACCTGTCGATGCGTCTTTTGAAGGCTGATAATCCTCATTTTTCTCCAATTTTACATATTGATCCTGTTTCCACTCAGACACTTTGTAAGGTCCCGTACCAATATATTCGCTGATACCGTCTGCGCCTGCTGATTCAACTACTTCTGCCGGGTAAATCGCTGCAAACTGAATCGGACTTGCAAGAATCATAATAATGTCAGATGACGCCTGATTTACTTTTAAATTCACAGTATAGTCATCTACTTTTTCAAATGTAGAGCCTCCAATCAACGTGTTCGCTTTCGGAGAAGTTTCAATCCAGCGGTTCATAGATGCAACAACATCATCTGCAGTCATCTCCTCCCCATTGTGGAATTTCACACCCTGTCGAAGCTTAATCGTGTAAGTCATTCCATCATCACTCACCTCATAAGACTCTGCTAAGACAGGTGTTGGCTCATAATTTTCATCCATTGCAAACAGTGATTCGTATACATGAATTCCAATTCCCCCGACGATATTGGAATTTACCGATTGCGGATCCAGCGATGGTGGATTCGCAGAAATCGCTATATGTATCTCATCTTTTTTACCATCGTCATTTTTGTCCGACTTTGTGTTTCCACAGCCTGATACCAAAAGCGCTACACACATTGTCAATGCCAAAATACACGATAATGCTTTTCTTTTCATAATTTACTAATCCTCCTTTATTTTTACCCGTCTATTCTACTTGAATCCATTCCCCCTGTAAAATTGATTTATTTTATAAAAGAGTGGCATTTATCGAAATCATCAATAAATACCACTCTTTTATTCTACTTTAAATTGACGATAGCAAATGCACCTGTCTCTTTCCAAAACTGGCAAATCATACGTCTCATATTTTCTTCGTTCACGTTCCCCTCCAGCGTAAGTTCACAACTGAGTTTCTTTCCCTCTTCCATTGCTGATACTCCACTTACCGCTATCCGATTCAGATACAACATATGCATATACAATCCCATTTCTTTTTTCTCGCAGCAAAATTTCATAACCACTCGTTCATGTGGCTCTTTTCCTGTAAATCCTGCACTTTTCAGCGTTGTTTTCAAAACTTCTTCCTGCAGTTCTTTTAAAATTCCATATTGATATCTCCTGCTAATCTGCATCACGTCTTTTAAAAACGCAGTGTATGCCTCTTGCGTTTCTCCTTCTGTGTCTTCTGATCTGTCTGCTATAATTTCCTCTTCCCGCTTTGGCACATATACCTCTTCTTTTGTCTTCGCCTTTCCTTCTGCAACCTGTCTTGAACATGACAGCCGTTCTAAAAACAATGGCTTCATGCTGTTGTCTATGTCATCAATTTTTTTTCGGATATCATCTAACATTTCTTTTCTCCTTTGACCATGTACAAAAAACTCCCGGCATAACAATATGTTTGTTATACCAGGAGTTTTATATCTTTTATTGATTCTGATTATTCAGCATCATTTCCATAAAGAGTAACAAGCTTATTCAGGTAAGCATATCTCTCTTTTGCTGCTTCTTCAGATTTTGCAAATAATTCTTCTGCTCTTTCCGGATTCATTCTTGCCAATGCATTGTAACGAACCTCTCCATTTAAGAATTCTTTGTAGTCTTCTGTTGGAGCTTTACTGTCAAGTGTAAATTTGTTCTCTGCTGCAGGATTGAAACGGAAGTTGTGCCAGTATCCTGATTTTACTGCTAATTCTTCTTCAGTCTGAGCTTTGTTCATACCCTTCTTGATACCATGGTTAATACATGGAGCATAAG
Source organism: Faecalimonas sp. LCP19S3_D12 (assembly GCF_052121495.1). Taxonomy (GTDB): domain Bacteria; phylum Bacillota; class Clostridia; order Lachnospirales; family Lachnospiraceae; genus Faecalimonas. The sequence goes on from NZ_JBQKED010000009.1 coordinate 40,274, forward strand.
CAATAATCAATGATGGTCCTGGATAAGCTTCTGCTTCTGCAATTGCTTTTACAGTCTGGTTAAAGTCAGCTCCCATAGCAATCTGTGCTACATATACATATCCGTAGCTCATCGCGATGCTTGCCATATCTTTCTTCTTCACTTCTTTACCACCTGCCGCAAACTGAGCTATTGCACCCGTTGGTGTGGCTTTAGAAGATTGTCCACCTGTATTAGAATAAACTTCTGTATCAAATACCATAATGTTGATGTCCTGACCGGATGCCAATACATGGTCAACACCACCGAATCCGATATCGTAAGCCCAACCATCTCCACCGAAGATCCATTGAGATTTTTTCGCTAAGAAGTCTTTGTTATTTACAATGTCTTTGCAAACTTCGCAGTCAGCACCTTCTAATGCTGCAACCAAGTTATCTGTAGCTGTTCCGTTTGTAGCTCCGCAGTTGAATGTATCTAACCATTCTTTGCAAGCTGCTTTTACTTCTTCAGAAGCCTCTTCAGAAGCTGCAACAGATTCTACTTTTGCTTTCAATCCATTTCTCAACGCTTTTTGAGCTAATAACATACCGTAACCAAACTCAGCATTGTCTTCAAATAATGAGTTAGACCAAGCAGGACCTTGTCCTTTTTCGTTTACTGTATATGGTGTAGATGGTGAAGAGTTACCCCAGATTGAAGAACAACCTGTTGCGTTTGCGATGTACATTCTGTCACCAAATAACTGTGTAATTAATTTTGCATATGGAGTCTCTCCACAACCTGCACAAGCTCCTGAGAACTCTAAAAGTGGTTGTTTGAACTGGCTTCCTTTTACTGTAGTCTCTTTGAATTTTGCAACTACTTCTGGTTTTACCGGAATTTCTCTTCCATAATCGAAGAAGTCTTGTTTTTCAACATTTTCTTCCATATTCTTCATAACAAGAGCTTTCTCACCCTTCTTGCCCGGACATACATTAGCACATGACCCACATCCTGTACAATCATAAGCTGATACTGTAATAGAGAATTTCATTCCCGGCATTCCAACCATATCAATTGTGCTCATTCCTTCCGGACCATTTGCTGCCTCTTCTTCTGTCAAAGCAACCGGACGGATAACTGCGTGTGGACATACATATGCACAACGATTACACTGGATACAGTTTTCTGGTACCCATACAGGGATATCTACTGCAATACCACGTTTTTCATATGCAGATGATCCTGAAGGTGTTGTACCATCTACATATTCTGTAAATGCAGATACTGGTAAACTGTTACCTTCCTGAGCATTTACTTTTGCCTGAATATTTTTAACGAAATCAACAACGTCTTCTCTTCCGCCTTTTACTTCCGGTGTAAATAAACCTTCATCTTCAGCGTTTTTCCAAGACTCTGGAACTTCGATCTCGACAATCTGTTTTGCACCGGCATCGATTGCATCGTAGTTCATCTGTACAATCTTATCACCTTTTTTACCATAAGAAGCTTTTGCAGCTGCCTTCATTAATTCGATTGCATGTTCTTCCGGAATGATGTTTGCAAGTTTGAAGAAAGCTGACTGAAGAACTGTATTGATACGTCCGCCAAGTCCGATCTCTTTACCAATCTTGATACCATCAATTACATAGAATTTGATGTTGTGGTTTGCAATAAACGCCTTCACCTGTCCTGGTAAATGTTTTTCAATACCTTCCATATCCCATGGGCAGTTCAATAAGAATGTACCACCGTCAACTAATTCCTGAACCATGTTATATTTGTTAATATAAGATGGATTATGACAGGCAACAAAATTCGCCTGTTTGATCAGGTATGTTGATTTAATCGGACTCTTACCGAAACGTAAGTGAGACATTGTCACACCGCCTGATTTCTTAGAGTCATAATCAAAGTAAGCCTGTGCATACATATCTGTATTGTCACCGATGATCTTGATAGAGTTCTTGTTAGCACCTACAGTACCGTCAGCACCAAGTCCCCAGAATTTGCAGTTGATTGTTCCTTCTGGTGTTGTAACTAATGGAGCTCCAACTTCTAATGATAAGTTTGTCACATCATCCACAATACCGATTGTGAATTTCTGTTTTTCAGTATTGTCATATACTGCAACGATCTGAGCCGGTGTCGTATCTTTAGAACCTAATCCGTAACGTCCTGTAAATACAGGTACTGCATCAAATTTTGTTCCTTTTAATGATGCAACTACGTCTAAGTATAATGGCTCGCCAAGTGCACCTGGTTCTTTTGTTCTGTCAAGAACTGTGATCTGTTTTACAGATTCTGGAATCGCATTGATCAAAGCTTCTGCACAGAATGGTCTATAAAGACGAACTTTTACAACACCTACTTTTCTTCCTGCTGCCAATAAATAATCAACTGTCTCGTCGATTGTATCGCATACAGAACCCATAGCGATAATTACATGTTCTGCATCTTCTGCGCCATGGTAGTTGAATAATTTATAGTTTGTTCCAATCTTTTCATTGACTTTATCCATGTATTCCTGAACGATTGCCGGCATTGCATCGTAGAATGGATTACATGCTTCTCTTGCCTGGAAGAAGATATCTGGGTTCTGAGCAGAACCTCTCTGACAAGGATGATTTGGATTCAACGCATGTTTTCTGAACGCATCAATCGCATCCATATCTGCCATATCTTTTAAATCTTCATAATCCCAAGTCTCAATTTTCTGAATCTCATGAGATGTACGGAATCCGTCAAAGAAGTTGATAAATGGAATCTTTCCTTTGATTGCTGATAAATGAGCAACCGGTGTCAAGTCCATAACTTCCTGTACGCTTGATTCACAAAGCATCGCACACCCTGTCTGGCGGCAGGCATATACGTCAGAATGATCACCAAAAATGGATAATGCATGGCTGGCTAACGCACGTGCTGATACGTTGAATACACCCGGTAATTGTTCTCCTGCGATTTTATATAAATTAGGAATCATAAGCAGCAATCCCTGAGATGCTGTATATGTTGTTGTAAGAGCACCTGCTGCTAAAGATCCGTGCACTGTACCAGCTGCACCTGCTTCTGACTGCATTTCTGTAACCTGAACTGTCTGTCCAAAAATATTTGTTCTACCTTGTGTAGCCCATTCATCTGTAGCTTCCGCCATAACTGATGAAGGTGTAATAGGGTAAATAGCTGCAACATCTGTGAATGCATATGAAGCATGAGCTGCTGCATGATTACCATCCATGGTTTTCATTTTTCTTCCCATTGGTTTGTTCCTCCTTCAAATTTTCAAAATTGTATTTTGACATATATGATATTATAGTCCTTTCGAAGTTAAAAGTCTAGTTCGTTTTTGTTTCTTTTAAAATACAAAAAAAAAAGCAGTTCTCCACTACTTTTCCCTCACAATAATTATCTTTTTTCTATTCCGTGACGCTCCAAAAAGCTGTCATACCCTGCATGATATACAAACAAAATACTTTTCACGAACAGGCACGCAAACGCATATCCAAAGAGCAGCCCTGTCACAAATCTTCTTCTGTTCGTGCTCTCATATGAAGTCAAAAATTGTAAGAAACCATCTATGAGCAGCGGTATCATCAGCAGAACAGTCAACCCAAAATTTGGTATGTTCCATGCGCACAGGCAGAAAAATAAAATCATGCCAACCAATTCGCCTGTACATCTTGCACAAATCGGAAACTGGACTCCTCGAAAATGAAATGATCGTTCTTTTCTACAGTGACAACCAAAAAATATCGGTAACCACTTATAAATAAAAGCGCGCATCTTTTAGTAATAATATCCCATACTTGCCGATCCGATTCCAATCACGAAGATAATAACATAGAACAGTATACTGAGAACCACACCAACAATCGCTCCGATTCCTGCTTTTTTCGCAGTATTCGGTTTTTCTTTGTTCCAAACAAGGAATAAAATCAAGCCTACGATCGGAATACAGCATCCTAAAACACTCCATCCAAAATTCCCACTGTCATTGTTCGATGACTGCACAACGCCTCCCTGTCCTTGTGGTGTTCCACAGTATGTGCATACATTTACATTGTCGTCAATCTCTTTTCCGCAATTTTTACAATACATCTCTCATCCTCCTATACCAATTGTGTAAGTGATATCCCCTTCTTTTCACCAAGTATAACAAATTTCTTTCAATCCGTCTACTCTTTTTGTTCAATTGGCACAATCTTCTTTCTTCCCACCACTAATAAAACTGCTGACACTACAACAAGTACCGCCGCAAGAACCTGTGATACGGCAACTCCATTGAAAAATTGCAGTTGATCTGTCCGAAGTCCTTCAATCCAAAATCTTCCGACACCATATCCGAGCAGATACACCAAAAAGATTTCTCCATTAAATTTTTTATGCTTTCTCCATAATAACAGGATTATGAGTACACCGATATTCCATACCGACTCATACAAAAAGGTAGGATGCACCTGTATAAACTCAATTCCGTCAACCACCTCAATATGCTCCCGCATCTTTTGTGTGATATCCGATGCCCGAACTGCATCTACCGGAAGCTGCATGGCAAACAGATTGTTAGTATATTCTCCAAACGCCTCTCTGTTAAAAAAGTTCCCCCATCTGCCGATAATCTGTCCCAATATCAGACCAAGCCCTGCTGTATCCACAAGCAGCCCAAAAGAAATCTTTCTTATCCGCGAAAACACAAACACGGTAATCATCGCAGCGATGACTCCACCATAAATTGCAAGCCCTCCCTCGCGAAGATTGAGAATACTTAACAAATCATCTTTATACAAATCCCACGAAAATACCACATAGTAAAGTCTGGCACCGATGATGGAAAAAATAACCGCATAGAGCGCCAGATCATAATAGGTCTCCGGGTTTTGCTTTGTCCGCTTTGCCTCTTTTACAGCCATCAAAATTCCTGCCAAAATACCAAACCCTATAATCATTCCATAGTATGCAATATCAAAACCAAATACCGATATCTTTTGTCCCACATGTTCCAAATGAATTCCCAGATTCGGGAAATTAATACTCTCTGTCATTTTCTTCCTTCTTTCTCAAACCCTACACGTTAAACCGGAATAAAATAATATCTCCATCCTGCACAACATATTCTTTTCCTTCCAGTCTGACAAGTCCTTTTTCCTTTGCCGCTGTATAGGTTCCACAATCCATCAGATCATCATAGCTTACAATCTCTGCACGGATAAATCCACGTTCAAAATCAGAGTGAATCTTTCCGGCTGCCTGAGGTGCTTTTGTTCCTTTTTTAATTGTCCATGCTCTTACCTCCGGCTCACCTGCTGTCAGGTAGCTGATCAGTCCTAACAAACTATAGCTTGCCTTGATGAGTTTTTCCAGACCAGACTCTTCCAATCCGAGATCTTCCAAAAACATCTTTTTCTCATCATCATCCAACTCTGCAATCTCCTGTTCAATCTGTGCACATACGACAAACACTTCGCAGTCTTCTCTTTCTGCATATTCCTTGACAGCCTGCACTCCTTCATTGTCAGCTCCGTCATTTGCAAGATCATCTTCCGTCACGTTTGCCGCAAAGATAACCGGCTTGTATGTCAGAAGATTATAACTTTCAAGAAGCGCCTGCTCATCTTCATCATTTACAGTAAAGCTTCTTGCCATCTTATTTTCTTCCAGATGTGCTTTGATTCGTTCAAGAAGTTCTAACTCCTTTGCTACCGCTTTATCATTGCGGGCTACTTTTACCGCTTTTGCAATACGTCTCTCCAACATCTCAATGTCCGAAAAGATCAACTCTAAATTAATTGTCTCTATATCACGAATCGGGTCAATACTTCCATCTACATGCACGATATTGCTGTCCTCAAAACATCTTACCACATGCACAATTGCATCTACTTCACGAATATTTGCAAGAAATTGATTTCCAAGTCCCTCTCCTTTTGACGCTCCTTTTACAAGTCCTGCAATATCAACAAACTCAATCGCCGCCGGGACAATTTTCTTTGTGTGATACATCTCTCCAAGTACGTTAAGACGCTCATCCGGCACTGTTACAACTCCCACGTTCGGGTCAATCGTACAAAATGGATAATTTGCTGATTCTGCTCCCGCCTTTGTCAAAGAATTAAATAATGTACTTTTTCCTACATTTGGTAAACCTACGATGCCTAATTTCATTTTTATCTTTACCTGTCCAGAAACCCTTGATTTATGCAGGTTTCTGCCTTTCCTTATATTTCTATTACACCTTTTTCAACTATGGGTGTAGATATTTAAAATTGCTGAACAGCTTTTACAAGGGGTTCGTCCGTAACATGAACATCTCTATCCATTATTGTTTTAATACTTGCTCATGTGACACAGGTGTGTCGTAGTGTATGCATACAAAACCATTAAAATCTTACGAAATGTAAGCTGTCCTTTCTTTAGCAAATGCCCTTACCAGACTCTTTTTTCAAAAAAGAGTCTAACATAGGTACAAATTATAGCACAAAGACTCTATTTTTTCAATCTTAGAATTCTTGCGTTTCCGCAGTTTTATCCACAGTCACCTACTTTTGCTTGCATCGTTATAAACAACTTTCACAAAATGAGCTTAAAGTTGCCATTATACAGAAAGTAAATCCGATCAGGGAAAAGATAGCATTCTGCTATTACCGGCTAGCAAAAGGGATCTCAGGCATACTGTCGTATGCGAAAGAGGGCATTAGGCTTTGGTTCAGGACACAGCGTCCCCCATACCGTCTTATTAAAGTGTCTCTATTTCTTGTAATATAAATGGCGGTCTTGAATATAATTCAAAACCGCCGTTCAACTTGCACTTGCCTTTTAATTCCTATGCATAGGCGTCTATGCACCGTTCACTATGTGGTGATTTTTCAGCAGCCTCTTGTAGTTTTGAAGCATCTGATACCACTTTGGGGAATTCTTTATTTTCCTGTTTTCTAAGTTGCTGAATTTGTTTCTCAATTTCTTGAATTTGTCTTTCCAATTTTTCCTCTTGTTCCGCGTCTCCACGCTGAGCTGCTTTTTGTTTCTCAGTTTCTAATCCTTGCAATTTCTGCTCTAATGCTCTAATTTTTATATCTGCATCAGCACTTGGGCATGGTGTTTGACGATTAGAAAAATAATTGTGATTAACAGCAGGAATATTCATAAGACCACCTCCTGATTCGAGAATAAATGTATTCTTCCAACTATTCAATGAGTTTGTCTTGAATTGTTATTTGCTTGTAATGAAATGTTTAGCAGCACATTCAGGCAAAAATATCCACCATCTTTTTCTATCAGCATTGCACCTTGATACTTTTCTGCAACAGTCTTAATATTAGAAAGTCCTGTTCCTATTTTAATCCGAGAATTTGCCAAACAACTATTGCGAAATTCCAACATATAAAAATCTCCCTGCCGTTGCCCATTGATATAAATCGACTTTTCTCCTTCAAAAGACTGACTTGCGTTAATTGCATTATCTAATGCATTTGCAAAGATAATGCATAGATCAAAATCATCAATACCGCAGGTCCTAGGCAAAAGCAATGCTACTTCCACTTTGATTCCATTTGCCTTTGCAATTCCAAGTTTTTCCCCTAACAGAATATCCACCACAGGGTTTCCCGTCTGATATGGGAAACACAAGGAAGTTGACGCAGTTCTCAATTTATTTAGATAAGCCCGGCTTTCTTCTATCTTTCCATTGCTCAGTAGCCCATCTAATACCGATAAATGATTTCTAATATCATGCCGAAATGCCGTTGTCTGTTCATAACGCATTTGAGCCTCGGAAATATATGTTTTTTGTGCTTGAGCTGCTTGTGCTACTGAGAACAGTGCTGCCTGTGCTTGAAATCCAGAACAGATACGTCGGTATGCATACAAGGTACAAAGAAGCGCTACTAGTCCCAACCCTTGTACGAACAATAATCCAGCATGTTTTCCAGTTTCCTCTAAAGAAAGTATGGAAGGCAAATGGCGATATGACATATGGAGAATGTATAATTCTGCGATAAAGAAAAATAATCCTGGAAGAAGTAACAGACTAATATATGGTGTTTGTTCGTTTTCTTTGAATGATAAAAATTTTAACACCGTAACATAACAGCATATGCAAATTGTGAAAGCAGCCATCGTTGCTAAAACCAGCAACGGATACAATAAAAATTTCCCAACAAAGTGCGGAAATATAACAGTCTCTATAGAGCCAATCATTCCAAATGAAAGCTGTGAGATATAAATTGCAAGAATTGCAGCAACAAATGATACAGAACAGCGGACTTTCAATGCAGCACAATTTAACGCACATAAGATTATTAACTGCATACCGATTGCTACTGTGCTAATCGTAGTGCTTTTTGCAGCCGCAAATCCCAAAACAAAGAGAACGAAAGGATATAGCATAAAATATCCTTTCCCATATTTTCTCCCAAAAATTCGGCTTGCAAAAATAAGATGCATAGTGCTTTGTACAATAAGACAGAAACTATCAAAAAACACACTAAAATAATCCATATCAACCTCTTTTTTCTTTCATGTATCGTAAAAGAGTTTCAATCAATTCCCGTTCTCGCAATCTGGAAACAGGAATTGTATTACCTTGTAGTAATGTAACCTGCCCGGCATGAATGCCGCGAACGTAGTCAAGATTTACAACGTAACTTCTATGACATTTAAAAAAACGTCTATCAACACGTCGCTCAAAACTATTTAGTTTATCATAGTAATCTGTAACCTTTCCATTCTCTTCGTGAATATAAATTTTTCGCCCCTGCACTTCGCAGTATACAATTCCAGAAAATGGTATTACTTCACAGGCAGTTCCTCGCTGGATTACAATACATTGTGATGTCCGTTGTTCCAAAGTTACGATAGTCCGATTCATTGTTCGTTTGAAACATGCATAATCGATTGGTTTAATCAGATAGTCATATGCCTCCACCTCAAACGCTTCAAATACACACTCTTTTAGTACAGTTATAAAAATTAAAAGACTTCGATTTTTCTGCTGGCGTAATATTTTTGCTGTTTTTATGCCATCTAGCTGTTCCATTTGAATATCAAGAAATACTACATCGAAGTCACACTCACTTTCCAAAAGTAACCGTCCACTTGAAAAATTATCGATATGGTAAGAGGTAATTCGCTGCTCTTTCATATATTTTGAGATATATTGAGAAATTCCTTTTACCATAAAAGGTTCATCATCACAAACTGCAAACTTCATCATTTTCATCACCACACTCATCATACCAAACACAGAGTAAAACACCAATTCTTCTGTCACCAAATGTTCTGAATTTGTAATGGGATGTTTTCTTCTCCCAAATTCTATACCCACATTATGGTATCTTTCTGTCACTTACAATTTTCATCTCTTGTCTCCATCAATATTACCAACCCTTTCGGAAAATTAATCCTCACTTCTTCGTCCTGAATCTGATTGCTTACGCACAGGCTGTCATATGGGCAGAGCGTATGATCACAAAGTGGATATTTCGCCCCTTCAAGTGAAAAATGTTCCACAATTCCTCCCAACGGAAACACCGAAAAATAAGGCCCGAAAGCTTCCTCTTTTCTCAGGCATGTCTCTTTTCCAATCAGAGAAATCTTATTACAGACATCCACAATATAAGCTTCCACTCCCGCATCATACGGTATTTTTAACACTTGAATATTTGCCAGAACATGATCTACCCTTGTCCCTGTCCCTCCTAATATCCAAATTTCTTTCACCTTCAACTCCAGTGCAAGCCGCACCGCAATCTCTGTGTCCGATGCATCTTTGACCGGATTAAATTTTCGAATAGGAACCGTTGTATGCTCTTTATAATAATTTACGATTTCAGGATTCGCACTGTCAAAATCTCCGACAATATGGCTTGGCACTATCTGATTCTGATAGAGGAATTCCAAACCTTTGTCCACTCCAATAATATAATCCGGCTGTACTTCCTTCAATGTCTGCAATGCAAACGAGGTGTTGATGGTACCACCGCTGATAATCAATCCCTTTTTATTCATATCTCTTTAAAATCTCTAGCATTTCTTTTGTATTATTTGCTGTATCCCCCTTAAAGATAGCGGATCCTGCTACAATCACATTGGCTCCTGCCTCAATGACTTTTTCCACATTATGTGTATAGATTCCACCATCAACCTGAATATCCACACATAACCCTTCTGCATCGATCATCGCTTTCAATTCACGGATTTTATCCAATGATTCCGGAATAAATGCCTGACCGCCAAACCCTGGATGTACAGACATGATCAGAATCATGTCTACTTTCTTCAGCAGATTTTTCACTGAAATCACCGGTGTATCCGGACAGATCGAAACGCCCACTTTACATCCGCATGCTCTAATCTTTTCAATTGTCGCATTGATGTCTTCACAAGCCTCCAGGTGTACCGTGACCAGATCCGCCCCTGCTTTTGCAAATGCTTCCACATAGCGAATCGGTTCTGTCACCATAAGGTGTGCATCACACACAAGCTTCGTAGCAGGACGGATAGACTCCAATACCGGAACCCCAAAAGAAATACTCGGCACAAACATTCCATCCATCACATCAAAATGCAGATATTGAGCCCCATTTTCTTCGATTGTCTGGATCTCCTTCCCCAGTTCTTTAAAATCTGCCGCCAAAATCGATGGTGCTAAAATCATCATAACTAATATCTCCTCTTCTCTTTCAACTCGTTGTACATTTCTAAATAATTTTCATATCGAATGTGGTGTATCTTTCCCTCCTCGAGCGCTGCTTTCACCGCACAATTTGGTTCATGTACATGATCACATCCCTGAAATTTGCACTTTCCCTCATACGGTTCAAATTCCGTAAAATAATATTTTAATTCTTCTTTTTCAAAATCATTTGTATAGAGAGAACTGAATCCAGGCGTATCCATAATATAGGTATCCTCCTCGATACAAATCAATTCTGAATGTCTTGTCGTATGTTTCCCTCTTTCAATCTTTTCACTGATCGTACCGGTCTCCATATTGGCATCCGGCTGAAAAATATTGATCAGTGAAGATTTTCCTACTCCGGACGGTCCCGCAATGGCTGTTGTCTTTCCACGGAGCAGTTGTTTTACTTTCTCAATATTCTCTTTTTCCAGTGCGCTTGTAAAAATCATCTGGTAGCCACAAGACTCATAGATTTCTTTCAAGTGGTGTATCTCCGGTTCTTTTGCAATATCTTTCTTATTAAAACAAAGGATAACCGGTATTCTCTTACTTTCCATCATAATTAAAAAACGATCCAAAAGGTTGAAATGTGGTTTTGGTTTGGTCACTGCAAACACGACTAACGCCTGATCAATATTTGCTACTGCCGGACGAATCAACTCATTCTTTCTCTCCAAAACTTCAACGATATTCCCTTTTTTCTCTGTCTCATCTAAAATATCAATTTCTACATTGTCTCCGACAAGAGGTTTTATCTTTTCTTTTCGGAAAACTCCTTTTGCCTTACATTCATAAAGACCGAATTCTACTACGTAAACGTAGTAGAATCCGGCAATTCCTTTTACTATCTTTCCCTGCATAAATAGTTCCTTATTGTTTCTATTGTGTCGATGAATTTCCGTTACCTTGATCCGGTGTCGTTGGTGTCTCCGGGTCCGACGGCTTCGCTCCCTTACTTACAACCAAATTTACAACGGTACCAGGATTTAATTTGTCTCCTTCGTTAAAACTTGCAGAAATAACCACACCCTCTGCATCTGTATCCGAATATTCCGATGTTACTTTTCCAACAGACAATCCTGCTGCACGAAGCAGAGATTCTGCTCTACTTTGATATACTCCTACTACTGGAGGCATGGTAACCTTTTCCTCTGGTTTCTTTCCTTTACTTACCACATAAGAGACTGTTGTTCCTTTGTCTACTTTTTCTCCCGAATCAATCTCCTGACTAATAACCTTACCAGCCTCGGTATCACTATACTCTTCCGAAGCACTTCCATTCAATCCAGCTTCTGACAATGCACTTTCTGCTTCTTCCTGTGATTCTCCAACCAAGTTCGGCACTGTTACTTTTCCTGCACCTGTACTTACATAGATTGTTATCTTTGTATCTTCTGCGGCTTTTGCATCTGCCTCTGGTGTTGTCGAAATTACTAATCCTGTATCCACGCTATCACTCTGCTTCTGTTCCACCGAAATATTCGCTTTTTTAAAACCTTTTGCAATCAATGTTTCTTTCGCCTCTTCTTCAAACATTCCACTGACATCAGGAATCGTAATCTCTTCTCCCTCCAGTCCAGTGCTGACCCACACTTGAATCTTCGTACCTTTTTTCACCGATGTTCCTTTTCCAGTCATCTGTTTTGAGACAATTCCTTTTTCATATTTTGTAGATGTTGCCTCTTTTACAACCTCCAAAGTCAGTCCCTTTTTCTTCGCCAACGCCTTTGCTTCCTCCAGTGTCTTTCCTTCAAAATTCGGAGTTTCCACTTTTTTATTGTCTGTCGTCTCTACATTTTTCGAATTAAACTTCAAAAGTCCGGTTGCTTTTCCGACTGTAAACACAAGAATAAATACAATAATGGCTGCTACGACGGCTGTGAGAATCTTCATAAGCTTTGCCATCTTTGGATTCACTTCTGAATCTTTCTTTTTAGAACCGCGTTTTCCTTTTTCGTAGTCCTCATCGTCGTACTCATCGTACTCGTCATCCTCTTCATCGTATTCGTCATTGTCATCATAATCCTCATCGTTGTACTCATCGTCATAAGCCGCCTCTTTCTGAATGCGCTCCAACTCATCCGGTGTGATTGCAACGGTGTCCGCAACATTTGCAAATGGTGCGATCGTGACAAAATCTCCCTCAGGATCTACCAAAGAACGTTTCAGATCACTGATCAGTTCTCCCATGTTCTGGTAACGTCTGTCCGAACTTTTCTGTGTACATTTCAGAATAATTCGCTCCAAGCTATATGGAATATCCGGCACCAATTCTGAAGGCGCGGCAATATCTTCCTGCAAATGTTTGATTGCAATAGACACTGTCGTCTCTCCATCAAACGGAAGTTCTCCTGTGATCATCTCAAACATCGTGATACCAAGCGAATAGATATCACTTCTGATATCACTGAATCCACCTCGTGCCTGTTCCGGAGATGTATAATGTACAGATCCCATCGCATTGGTACTAATCGTATTCGATGTCGTAGCCTTCGCAATCCCAAAATCTGTCACTTTCACTTTTCCCTCTTTTGATATCATGATATTCTGCGGCTTGATATCTCTGTGGATAATTCCATTGTTATGTGCCGCCTCAATACCTGCACATACCTGAAGTGTAATGCTGATTACTTCCTTCGGTGTCAGTCTTACTTTTTTCTGGATATATTCTTTTAATGTAATTCCTTCTACTAGTTCCATGACCATAAAATACAGTCCCCGGTCTTCCCCCACATCATATACATTTACAATGTTCGGATGCATCAGTCCTGCTGCTGCCTGTGCCTCTGATTGAAACTTTTTGACAAATAATTCATCTTCTCTGAATTCACGCTTCAATACTTTGAGCGCGACATAGCGATTCAGCTTATGATCTCTCCCCTTATAGACATCCGCCATCCCTCCGGTGCCGATTCTACCCATGATCTCATAGCGATCACCAATCAAAACTCCTTCTTTAATCATATACTCACCTCACCTGCAAACGGTTCTGCAACAATAACCCCAATGTTGTCCTTTCCACCGTTGCTATTTGCTCTTTCTATTAATTGTTCCACTGCCTCCACAACATCTCTGGAACTGCGAACAATCTGAAATATCTCTTCATCCTCCACCATATTGCTCAGCCCATCTGTACACATCAAAATAATATCTCCTTTTTTCAGGCGATACTCAAAGAAATCAATCTCTATATCTTCTTTTACTCCGATGGCTCTTGTAATGATGTTCTTATCCGGATGATGTTTCGCTTCCTCTGCATTAAGCCCCCCAAGACGTACCATTTCCTGTACTAACGAATGGTCTTTTGATAATTGTCTAATCTCATCATTCAGTAAATAAAGCCTGCTGTCACCTACATTTGCAAAATACAATGTATGCTCAATCACTGTGGCAGCAACTAATGTTGTTCCCATTCCCTCTAGTTTTGCATCGGTTTTGGACTCTGCGATCAATTGATGATTTGCAGATGCAATCGCTTTTTTCAGCATTGCTCTAGGACCATCCTCTCTGCTCTTTGCAAGCTCTTTTTTCAGGACTTGCACAACAAATTTGGATGCGTAATCCCCCGCATTATGCCCTCCCATACCGTCTGCAACTATTAAAAGATTCGGAATATTCCCGACCGGCTGATCGGATACAAATACGTAATCCTGATTCACCTCTCGTTTTCTTCCAATATCTGTCTTTGAAAACGTCTTCATATGCTCTCCTTTTACTTTGTCTCTACATAACGTCGTCTTAGTTGTCCACAGGCTCCGTCAATATCAGAACCCATTTCTCTTCTAATAGTAACATTAATTCCGCTTTTTTCAAGTTTATTTTTAAAATTCATGGCATTTTTTTTGCTCGGTTTCTCAAATGTACGCTCTTTAATCGGATTTACAGGAATCAAATTCAAATGGCAATTACGGTGTTTTAAAATGTGGATTAACTCCGTAGCATCCTCATCTTTGTCATTCACTCCATGCACCAAACTGTACTCAAACGTCACTCTTCTTCCCGTCTTTTCAAAATAATAGTCGCACGCCGCAAGCACCTCAGAAAGTTCATATTTGTTTGCAACCGGCATCAGTATTTTTCGTTTTTCCTGCGTAGAACCATGTAAGGAAAGCGCCAGCGTAATCTGCAATTTTTCCTCGGCAAGTCTCTTCATATTCGGAACGATGCCACAGGTCGATACCGTAATGTTCCTCTGACTGATATGTAAACCGTGTTCATCGGTCAATATATGTATGAATTTTACAAAGTTATCATAATTGTCCATCGGTTCTCCGGTTCCCATCACAACCACGTTCGAGACACGTTCCCCTGATATTTTCTGAATCTGATAAATCTGTCCAAGCATCTCTGATGCCTTTAGATTTCTCTCCAATCCTCCGATGGTAGATGCACAGAACTTACATCCCATCCGGCATCCGACCTGTGAGGAAATACAGACAGAATTTCCATGCTTATACTTCATCAGAACACTTTCCACCACATGTCCATCCTGCAGACAAAACAGAAATTTATTTGTGCCGTCCATCTTTGATTCCTGTTTCTCAAGCATTTTTACCGGTGCGATCTCATAAGCTGCATCCAACTTTTCTCTGAGTGCTTTTGACAGATTCGTCATCTCTTCAAAAGAATCTGCAAGCTTTACATGCAGCCATTCATACACCTGCTTTGCCCGAAATGACTTTTCTCCGAGATGTTCCATCTCTTGTTTTAATTCTTCAAATGTATATGATCTGATATCTTTTTTCTCCATGCTCTTTTATTCACATTTCACCTTTCTAAACTTTGCAATGAAAAATCCATCACTGTCATGTATCCCCGGCAGAAGTTGAATACACCCTTGCTCCACAACATCATTTTTCAACTCCTCACACAATAACTGTGCAATCGGCACAAGTTCAAACTCTTTATTCTGTTCTAAGAACCAATGTACGTTACCCATATTTTCTTCTTCGTGAATTGTACATGTGCTGTAAACCAAAATTCCTCCCGGCTTCACATAATCTTTGACTGTCGACAGCATCTTGCGTTGAAGAGCTACCAATTCTTTTTGTGTCTCTTCTGTCATCTTATATTTCAGATCCGTCTTTTTCCCAAGCACTCCCAGCCCGGAGCACGGAAGATCTGCCATCACAATATCTGCCTTTTCAAATGCAGTTTCATCTTTTTGCGTCGCATCCCACCTGACTGCTTCGATATTTGTCATACCAGAGCGTAAGATGTTTTCCTCAATAAGCCCCACCTTATAGTCTGTCAGATCTCTCGCCTGCACATGCCCTGTACCACAAAGCGACTCTGCCATGTGAAGTGCCTTTCCACCGGGTGCTGCACAGACATCTATGATCTCATCTCCTTCTTTTGGTTCTGCCAAATGTGCCACAAGCATGGAACTGATATCTTGCACCGAGAACGCTCCTTTTTGAAATGTCTCAAGCTCTCCTAAATAATTGTAAGAAGATATTCGAAGTGCATATGGAAGGTATGGATGTTCCTCGACATGTACTCCTTCGTCTTCAAGCGACTTCACAAGCTCTTCTTTTGACATCTGCCCCAAATCACACCGGATTATCGTGTCCTTCTCTTTTAAGAAATCCTGAAGCATACACTCCACAATCTCCCTGTCATACGCTGCCAGCCACTGTCTTAATATCCATGTCGGCATCGAGTATTTCACAGACAGATATTGTTCCAAATCTTTCTCATCCGGATATGATATTTGTTCCAGATTTCGGTCGATATTTCGTAAAAGTCCGTTCACAAATCCTTTTAAATTTACAAATCCTTTTTTCACCGCAAGTTTTACCGCCTCATTACAGGCAGCGGAATTCGGAACCGAATCCATATATTTCATCTGGTAAACCGCACTTCGGATGATATTACGGATGACTGGTTTCATCTTGTTTACCTTTACTTTTGAAAACTGGTTGATAATATAATCAAGCTCAATCATGCGCTCCAGTGTTCCCTCCGTCACTCTTGTGATAAAAGCGCGCTCTTTTTTGTCTAAATACTGATATTTATTCAGAACATTGCGAAGTGCGATATGACTGTGCTCCCCATCTCGTGTCACTTCCAGCAAAATCCCAAGCACCAGCTCTCGTTCATTGATTGACTTAGTCATCTCGTCTTCTTCCTCCTGTCAGAATCAAGATACGCACAAGCTGTAAGATTGCTGCAGCCGCACTTGCCACATACGTAAGCGCAGCCGCATTCAGCACTTTTTTCGTGGCTACAATCTCTTCACCCTGCATCATCCCGGTCTCAGCAAGAATGCGTACTGCTCTTCCTGACGCATTATACTCCACCGGCAAAGTCACAAGCTGAAACAATACTGCCAGCGAAAATGCCAAGATTCCGACATTGATAAGCAGTGCCGAAGACTGACTGTTGATAAACAGACCTAACACAATCAGTGGCCAGGCAATCATGGATCCAAAATTTGCCACGGGAACAAGCACACTCCGAAACTGTAGCGGTGCGTATCCTCTTGCATGCTGAATCGCATGTCCACACTCATGCGCTGCAACTCCCACCGCAGCTACTGAGCACTGTCCATATGTTGCATCGGAAAGTCTGAGCACTTTATTTCTCGGATCATAATGGTCTGTCAGATTTCCTGCTACCCGCTCAATTCGCACATCATAAATTCCGGCCCCATGGAGTACACGTTCTGCCGCCTGCGCTCCTGTCAGCCCCATATGGTTTCTCATTCCGGAATATTTTGAAAATGTACTTTTCACCCGCATCGATGCAATGGAGCAGATAATAACTCCTATGATAATCAATATATATGTTGGATCAAAATAAAAACTTGGATAAAACATCCTGCTTCCTCCTTTTTTCTACGCTCTCGAAAGAATTTCTCCTGATTTTACCTGATACCCCCTCAAAAATGCTCCGGCATCCATTCGTTTTTTCCCCGGAATCTGAACTTCCAGCACTTTCAACAGTCCATCTTTTGTCTGTACAGAAAACGCTTCTTTTTCTACTTTCACAATCGTTCCAGGTACGCCCTCTCCCGATGTCTCTTCCACCTCTGCACTCCAGATTTTCATTGTTTTTCCATTCCACATTGTATATGCGCTCGGCCACGGAGTCAGCCCGCGAATCAATCTCTCAATCTCTTTCGCACTCTGATTCCAGTCAATATTTCCAAGATGCTTGTCGAGCATTCTCGCATAGGCGGTCGGTGATTCTCCCTGTTTAACAGGAGTCACTGTTTTTTCTTCCAGCGCCTTTAATGTCTCTACACAGAGCTTTGCACCTGCAGCCGCAAGCTTATCATGAAGACTTCCTCCGGTCTCCTTTTCTTCTATTACAATCTCTGTCTTTAACAGCATATCTCCGGTATCCAGCCCTTCATCCATCTGCATGGTCGTTACACCTGTCACCGTTTCCCCGTCAATAATGGACCACTGAATCGGCGCTGCCCCGCGATATTTTGGCAACAATGACGCATGCACATTGACACATCCATATTTCGTCATCTCCAAAATTTCTTTTGGCAGAATCTGTCCAAATGCAATGACGATCATAATATCCGCCTCATATTTTCGAAGTTCTTCGATGCATTCCGGCTCTCTGACTCTTTTCGGCTGATAAACTGGAATTCCATGCTTTAACGCGCACTCTTTGACAGGCGTAAACTGCATCTCTTTTCCGCGTCCTTTTGGTTTATCCGGCTGTGTCACAGCAAGCACCACATCGTGTCCCGCCTCGATCAAAGCCTCTAAAGTACCCACCGAAAAATCCGGAGTCCCCATAAAAATTACTTTCATCTGCTGTCTCCTCCTTAGTCTTCCTCGTCAAACTCATCATCATACTCTACATTGTGAAGTTCGCCTTCTACTTTTTCGACATACAAATGCCCGTCCAAATGGTCTATCTCGTGGCAGAACGCTCTTGCAAGCAGCCCTTCTCCTTCATAAACCACTTCTTCCATCTCTTCATTGAGTGCCTTTACTTTCACATAATTCGGTCGCGTCACAGTTCCCGATTTTCCCGGCAGACTTAAACATCCTTCCTCTCCTGTCTGCTCTCCTGCCGTCTCAAGAATCTCCGGATTCACCAAAATAATCGGACCCTCTCCAATATCAATAACTACGATTCGTTTTAAAATACCAACCTGCGGTGCCGCCAGTCCCACTCCCATCGCATCATACATTGTATCCAGCATATCCTCAATCAACACCTTTGTTCGGTCTGTCATATCGGTTACTTCTTTACATACCTTCTCTAACACATCATCACCAATTTCTCGAATCTTACGAATTGCCATTTTTTATCCTCCTCATTTAAAACACATTCATCGGATTAAAGTCGAACTGCACTCGAACTTTTCGAAATCCGGAATTAATCTCTATATATTGTTCCAATTTATTTTTCAAATCTATCATCGCCTCGTATCTGGCATGTTTTAAATAGATCACTCTGCGATACACATCGTTTACCTTTCCCACATACGGACTTGCGGGACCGATGATTCTCACTTGACTCCGGTTCATGCGCTCTGCATAACTCTTCATGTAGCTGCACGCCGTCTCAAGCAAAGATTCATCTTCACTCGTAACCAAAATCGCTGCAAGCTGTTCCACCGGCGGATATCCCATCATTGTACGGTAGGCGAGTTCCTCTTGATAAAACGCTTCATAGTCCTGCTTTGCAGCTGTTTCAATACTATAATGTTCCGGACTGTATGTCTGAATGACAACCTCGCCCTTTTCACTTCCTCGCCCGGCGCGTCCCGCCGCCTGTGTAAGAAGCTGAAATGTCCGCTCTCCTGCACGATAGTCATCGGCGTACAACGATAGATCCGCCGCCAGTACTCCGACAAGTGTCACATTTGGAAAGTCATGTCCTTTTACAATCATCTGCGTTCCAATCAAAATATCCGCCTCTTCATTTGCAAACGCCTCCAAAATCTTCTCGTGTCCATCTTTTTCCTTCGTCGTATCCATGTCCATCCGAAGTACGCGTGCATCTGGGAATTCCTTCTTTACAAGTTCTTCAATCTGCTGTGTTCCTGCTCGGAAACCGCCGATATGTTTTGAGCCGCACGATGGGCAGACTGAAATCATAGGTTCCTCATATCCACAATAATGGCAGACCAATTTCCCACCGCGATGAGATGCAAGTGAGACATCGCAATGTGGACATTTTACCACATAGCCGCAGGATCTGCACGAAATAAATCCTGCAAACCCTCTCCGATTGATAAATAACATAATCTGTTGTCTCTTTCTCAATCGGTCAGCCATCAATTCATGCAGCTTTCCACTGATAATCGAGCGATTTCCACTTTTTAGTTCCTCTCGAAGATCGATTGTGTACACCGTCGGCATCTCCTGCATCTTTGCCCGGTTCTGAAGTCTTAAAAGTTCATATTCTCCTTTTTGGGCACGGTAGAAAGCCTCAAGAGACGGTGTCGCTGAACCAAGCACAACACTTGCACCTTCTAAGTTTGCCCGCTCCACAGCCGTCTCTCTGGCATGATATCGTGGGATCTGTTCACTTTTATAAGTCGATTCATGCTCCTCATCGATCACAATCAATCCCAAATTGGCAAAAGGGGTAAATAACGCCGATCTTGGACCAATCATCACATCAATCGCCCCTTCTTTTGCCCGCATCATCTGGTCATACCGCTCGCCGCTTGACATCTTGGAATTCATAATGGATATCCTCTCGCCAAACCGCTTATAAAACCGCATCACAGTCTGGTAGGTCAGTGCAATCTCAGGAATCAGTACAATCGCCTGCTTCCCTTCTTTGATCACACTTGCGATCATCTCCATGTAAACTTCAGTCTTTCCGCTCCCTGTCACCCCATATATGAGATAAGTCTTGCGGATTCCTTTCAGATAGTCTTCCCGAAATGTGTCAATCGCATGCTGCTGTTCCTCAGTATAAACCACTTCTTTCCACTCTTTTTTTCGATTTTTAATCGGATTTCTCCAGACCTGCTCGGACTCTATTCTGGCAACATTCTGCTCTTCAAGTGCCCGAATGACTGTTCGTGTGACATTCAGTTTTTTTGTGATAAGCTCATACTCCAATATCTCCTCATCAAGCAGCACAGCCAAAAGTCTCGCCCTTGCCTTCTGATTCTTCTTCAGATATTCCTCAAGCTTTGTCTTCCCTTCTTCTTCATCTAACAACAATCGGACATAGCGCCTGATCTTTTTGTTCTCTTCCCGCTTGATTGGAAGTACTGTCTTTAGCGACTGTATCATCGTCCCGCCATAGTACTCTTTCATCCACGCCGCCAGTGCCACCAGCCTGCCCTCGATCGCCACACTTTTCTCCGCCAGACTCAGAATTGATTTTACTTTGTTCGGATCATATTCACAGTGTTCTGACAGCCCGATCACATACCCTTTGATTTCACGATTCCCTTTTCCAAACGGCACGACAACCTCTACGCCTGCATGTAACCGTTCTTCTAACTCTGCCGGAATACGGTACTCAAAAATTTTATCCAGTTTTTCATGTGTAATATCTACGATAACTTTCGCATACATGCACAACTGCTCCTATACTTTTATCGAATCAAATTCTCTCTTTTACTCTCTTTTACGACTTCCGCAATGAGAACTCTCTCATCCATATCGTACTTCACGCCTTTGATCTCCTGATAATCCTCGTGTCCTTTTCCTGCGAGCACGATTACATCGCCCACCTCAGCATGGTCAACCGCATAGCGGATTGCTTCTTTTCTATCACAGATCTCCACATATTTTCCATCTGTTTTTCCAATCCCGATCTTAATATCATCAATGATATCCTGAGGTTCTTCAAAACGCGGATTGTCCGATGTGATGATTGTAAGATCTGCCAATTTTCCGGACACCTCACCCATCTCATATCTTCTCGCCTTCGCTCTGTTTCCTCCGCATCCAAACAGACATACAAGACGTTTTGGGTGATATTCTTTCAATGTTGTCAAAAGACTCTCAAGGCTCATCGCATTGTGCGCATAATCAATCATGAGCGTAAAGTCCTCAGATACTTTCACCATCTCGATTCTGCCTTTTACCTTTGCAACTTTTAAAGCCTTCTTGATCATCTCCACCGGCACATCAAAATGTCTGCACACCGCAATCGCAGTCAACGAATTATAGACACTGAATGTTCCCGGAATGTCAATCTCCACATCAAAATCCATCAGCCCGGACACATGGTAAGATACTCCTAAGTATCCTGGTCTTGACACTAATTTTGTATCTGCTGCCCGAAGGTCTGCTTTTTGCGCAAAACCAAATGTTTCAATCTGGCAGGTCGCGCCGCGAAATACATCTTCAAAGTACGGATCATCCACATTCGCAATCCCAATCCTGCATTGTTTGAACAACAGACCTTTGCATCGTTTATAATCTTCAAAATCTTTATGTTCATTCGGTCCGATATGGTCTTCCCCAAGATTTGTAAAAATTCCAATCTCAAACGGAATACCCGCAGTTCTGTGAAGCATCAACCCTTGCGATGACACTTCCATGACCACTGCATCACATCCCGCATCAACCATTTTCCGGAAATACTGGTGAATCGTAAACGACTCCGGTGTCGTATTCTTTGCCGGAATCACTTCGTCTCCGATGATCGCCTCGATTGTTCCGATCAGACCAACTTTATGTCCTACTCCCTCCAAAATGGACTTCACCATATATGTTGTCGTCGTCTTTCCTTTCGTTCCTGTGATACCTATTACTTTCAGCTGCTCTGCCGGATAACCGAAATATGCCGCAGATGCCAGCGCAAGTGCATACCTCGTATCTTCCACCTTAATCACAGTCACATGTTCTGGAGCTTCCACTTCTTTTTCCACGATCACAGCTTTCGCACCTTTTTCTGACACCTCTTTTACAAATTCATGACCATCTACAACTGCGCCGCTGATGCATACAAACACGCTGCCGGCGCAGACTTTTCTTGAATCATTCGTAAGCTCTGTAATCTCTATATCATCGTTTCCTTGTACTATCTTATACTCTAAACGTTCTAATAACTTTGTCAGCTTCATCATCTATTGCCTCCTGTTTTTTCATAGATACTATTAGGATACCACATCTCTATGAATATTCATAATAAAATTTCTATATACTATTTTTAAGAAAGCAAATATGAGGTATCACTATGCACATCTTTATTATGGATATGATGAATTCTTTCGGCTATATCGGAATTGCTCTTCTCATTATGATTGAAAATCTCTTTCCTCCTATTCCCTCGGAAGTCATCCTGACATTCGGCGGCTTTATGACAACTTATACCCATTTGACAGTAGGTGGAGTTGTCTTTTTTTCCACCATCGGTTCCACAGTTGGCGCCATCTTTCTTTACTACATTGGGAAATTACTCTCTCCGGAAAAATTAGAACAACTTATAGATGGAAAGCTCGGAAAAATCCTCCATTTCAAAAAATCAGATGTCAGAAAATCGATCAAAAAATTCCAACAAAAAGGGAATGTGACCGTTTTCATCTGCCGTTGTATCCCAATCCTTCGAAGTTTAATCTCTATTCCTGCCGGAATGTCGAACATGAAAATGGGCAATTTTTTAGTCCTTACAATTGCCGGAAGTGCACTTTGGAACACTATTCTCGTCTCAGCCGGCGCTGCTGCCGGAGCCTCCTGGGAAAAAATTTTGGAAGTGATGGATACATATTCTACCGTTGTCATTATCATCATAGGACTTTCTATGTTTTTTGGTTGCTTCTTTTATTATCGCAATCGAAAAAATGAATCGTAAAGCACGAAAGGGACTTTTCTCCTACTTGAGTAAAGTCCCTTTTTTCACTGCATCTTCTCCGTACTTTTTACGAATCACATCCAATGCTTTATCTAATTTTTGATGTTTCTGGTTTTTCACACTCTGTTCTTCCTGCTTTGTCTGAAAGTCAAAAATACTCATTTGAACCGGAGCCGACTCATCCTGAAGTTTTGAAGTGCGTATACCAAGCAGACGAATCGGTTCCTGATTCCACAATTCCCGGAACAATTCGCATGCTGCTTTATAAATCACCTGATCTGCATTGCTCGCCGTCTCAAGCTGTTTCTGATGGGAAACCGTCTGAAACGTGTGGTATTTAATCTCCACGCTCACCATACCGGCTCTCTGTTTTTCCTTGCGAAGTCTTCCGCCAACACTTTCTGCCAACCACAAAAGAACTTTTTTCGCTTCTTCCTCTGTGACAGCATCTTTTGCCAATGTCGTCGAATTACCGATCCCCTTATTCTCCACGTGTCCTCTTCGAACTTTCTCATGGTCTATTCCATTTGCAAATTCCCACAATGTCCTGCCATGACTTTTCAGATGTAACTCCAGCAAATTCGGGTCTGCCTTTGCAAGTTCCCCGATTGTCCGTATCTCCAGCTTGTTAAGTACCTCTACACTGGATCGTCCCGCCATATAAAGTTCCGAAATAGGCAATGGCCACATCTTTACCGGGATTTCTTTCGGAAATAAGGTGTGTACCTTATTTGGCTTCTCAAAATCAGATGCCATCTTTGCTAAAAGATGATTTACAGATATTCCAATATTCACTGTGAATCCAAACTTCTCATACACAGCGTCTTTGATCTCAAATGCAGCCTCCACAGGAGACAGATACAGATAGGATATCCCCGTAAAATCCATGAAACACTCATCCACACTCACCTGCTCGATATCTGGTGTATACATTTGAAGAAACTCCATCAGTCTCCTGCTGTACTCCTGATACATCTTATGATTTGGCGGCGCCATCACAAGATCCGGACATTTTCGGAAAGCCTGTGCAACCGGCTCTCCTGTCCGAATCCCATATCTTTTCGCCAAAGGAGATTTTGCAAGCACAACCCCGTGTCTGGATTCCTGATTGCCTCCGATGATCGCCGGGATTGTACGCAAATCCACTTCTGCTCCATTTTTCAATTGTTCTACTGCCGTCCAGCTAAGATACGCTGAATTTACATCAATGTGAAAAATAATCTGTTCCATGCTTTTTTCCTGCAATTTATTTTATTTTCGCTGTCAGTTTGTCCCCTTCTACATCAATCAGAATGACATCTTCACTGCTAATATCTCCCTGTAAAATCAGTTTTGCAGCTAATGTCTCTACATGCTTTTGAAGATATCGTTTCAGCGGTCTTGCACCGTACATTGGCTCATAGCCACCTTCCACCACAAAATTCTTCGCAGCATCTGTAAGCTCTATCGAAAGTTCTTTATCTTCCAGCCGTTTATTGACATCTTTTAATAATAAGTCAATGATTGCATAAACGTTCTGTTTCGTCAATGGTTTGAACATAATTGTCTCATCTAGACGATTCAAAAATTCAGGTCTGAAATGTGCACGCAGATCATTCATGACCATCGTTTCACTTTCCTTGCTGATCTCACCGTTCTCATCAATGCCATCCAAAAGGTAAGCAGATCCGATATTTGATGTCATGATCAGAATCGTATTTTTAAAATCAACAGTCCGACCTTGTGAGTCAGTGATACGTCCGTCATCCAACACCTGCAGCAACACATTAAACACATCCGGATGTGCCTTTTCAATCTCATCAAACAAAACAACGGAATATGGTTTTCTTCGAACCGCCTCTGTAAGCTGTCCGCCTTCGTCATATCCGACATATCCCGGAGGTGCTCCTATCAGACGAGACACTGAGTATTTCTCCATATATTCGCTCATATCAATACGAACCATATTGCTCTCATCATCAAACAAACTCTCCGCAAGTGCTTTTGCAAGCTCTGTCTTACCTACCCCGGTAGGTCCCAGGAACAGGAATGATCCGATTGGTTTCGTAGGATCTTTGATACCTGCTTTCGAACGGATAATCGCCTCTGTTACTTTTGTAACCCCTTCATCCTGCCCAATGACACGTTTGTGGAGTTCTTCGTCAAGATGAAGCGTCTTGCTTCTCTCACTTTCATTTAATTTTGCAACCGGAATTCCTGTCCATCTGGAAATGATTCTAGCAATCTCTTCATCTGTCACACTTTCATGCACTAATGAAAGATCCCGCTCTTTCACTTTCTTTTCCTCTTCCTCCAACTGTTTTGTCAGCTGTGGAAGTTTGCCGTACTGCAATTCTGCCGCACGTTCCAAATTGTAGGAATGCTGTGCTTTTTGAATCTCCTGATTCACCTGCTCAATCTCTTCACGGATTTTCTGGAGTCTCTCTACAGAATTCTTCTCATTGTCCCACTGTGCTTTCTTTCCGGCAAATTCATCACGCAGTTCTCCAAGCTCTTTTTGTAGGTTCACAAGTCTGTCCTGACTTAATCTGTCATTCTCTTTTTTCAGAGCCGCCTCTTCAATCTCAAGCTGCATAATACGTCTTTGCAGTCCATCCAACTCTGTAGGCATAGAGTCTAACTCTGTCTTGATCAATGCACACGCTTCATCTACAAGGTCAATCGCCTTGTCTGGAAGGAATCGGTCGGAAATATATCGATTGGAAAGTGTTGCGGCTGCCACAAGTGCACTGTCTGTAATCTTCACACCATGAAATACTTCATAACGCTCTTTTAAGCCACGCAGAATTGAAATCGCATCTTCCACCGATGGTTCATCTACCATAACCGGCTGGAAACGTCTCTCCAATGCAGCATCTTTTTCAATATACTGTCTATATTCATCCAGTGTTGTCGCGCCAATACAGTGAAGTTCTCCACGCGCCAGCATCGGCTTTAACATATTTCCAGCATCCATCGCACCGTCCGTCTTACCTGCTCCGACAATCGTGTGAAGTTCATCGATAAACAGAATAATATTTCCATCACTGTTTTTCACTTCTTCGAGCACTGCTTTTAGACGCTCCTCAAATTCACCACGATATTTTGCACCGGCTACCAGTGCCCCCATATCAAGTGCAAACACTTTTTTATCTTTTAACGCCTCAGGCACATCTCCGCGCACAATACGTTGTGCCAGCCCTTCTACTGCCGCCGTCTTACCGACACCAGGTTCTCCGATTAGCACCGGATTGTTTTTTGTCTTTCTAGACAGGATTCGTATGACATTACGAATCTCCGCATCACGACCGATGACTGGATCAAGTTTTTGTTCTCTTGCCCGTTCTACCAGATCACTGCCGTATTTATTAAGCGTATCATAGGTTGCCTCCGGATTGTCACTGGTGACTCTCTGATTCCCTCTTACGGTAGAAAGTACTTGAAGGAAACGCTCTCTTGTAATATTAAACTCCTTGAAAATCGCCTTTACTTCTCTGTTTGGCTGCTTAATTAATGCTAGAAAAATATGCTCTACAGAAATGTACTCATCTCCCATTTGTGTAGCTTCATCTTCCGCATGAATCAAAGCTTTGTTCAAATCCTGTCCAATATATACCTGACCGCCTTGCACTTTCGTTCTCTTTCTAAGCGCTTCCTCCACACGGTTGATAAACAACTCTTTTTGAATTTCCATCTTTTCTAATAATTTTAAAATCAGACTGTCATTCTGTGTGACCAAAGCATAGAGTAAATGCTCCTGCTCAATCTCCTGATTGCCATATTCATAAGCAACTTTTTCACAGCCCTGCACCGCCTGCATCGAATTTTGTGTAAATTTGTTTATATTCATACATCACGCCTCCTTTTGTGAGTTTGTTTTTGTTTGTTCTATTGTATGTATAACACATATTATTAGCACTGTCAAGCGTTGAGTGCTAATTTTTTAGTATTTTTTTGGTGTCAAGCATTTTGCCATACTTCACGCTTGTAAAAGGGCAGGTCTGAAATATATTCACAGCTGACTTTTGCCTGCATATCCTTAAAAATATCGTTCATTTCATCACTCCAATCTGATTTTAGGTAAGAAAAAAAGCAGTCAATCCTAAGACTAACTACTTTGCATATAAATTTGGAAACTAAAATTTTCGAAAGTTTTTTTGTATTTTGTGTAGCCATAGTCCAGCAATACCAACTATAATTACTAAGAAAAAAAACTGCGGTAGGAATAGAATAATTTTTTACTATAATCGCAATTATCCCAGATACTAAAATACCAATTCCTACGAATAAAACAGGTTTTCCTAATTCTTTTGCATATCCTTTTTTATTGTCAGTTGTGTCAAACACTTTGCCATGAACAAAAGAGTAATTTCCCTTTAATAGAGAAATGCTCACAAATATAAGGATAGCAGAAGCAAACCACATCATTATGCTAAATCCTATCATAATATATCACTTCCTAAAGTTGTATTTTTATATCCGTATTATATCACTCTTGTATCTGCAAAACAATAAAGTTTTATGCTTCGATAATCTTATTGAACCGCTCTAGCAATACATCTTTCACACCGCCAGCATTGAACACCAATCCGACAGCAATCAAGGCAACTATCAAGAAGCCGATGAGTTTAGAAAACTCACGCTTGACAAAGGCTCTTGCACCAGTGAAAACTTCGTCCTGCGTTGCCTTTGGAATTTCATCAAATGATACCGACACACTCCGCACTTTCCGTCCAATAAGAACGGCTAGAAATAGAAAAGGAACGTCATTTTAGGCGTTCCATAGTCCATGAAATATTTAATTTTCTATACTCTTCCCAATCAACAGCTGCCCTCTACTATTCTATATTTTATTTTTCTTTCATTTCTTCAAGCAAAATGTGCAATTTTGTAATCTGCTCCTGCAAACTTTCATTTGCTTCCTGTAAATTTTCATTCGTTTCCTGCAAACTTTCATTCGTTTCCTTCAATTCCTCAATCTCTCTTTGTTGTTCTTCCACCATATATTTTATATCACTGGCATCTGCTTCTCTTAACGCTTTTCGGTACATATCTATCAGCTCCTTTGGTTGATATCGAAACACAATGAGATCCTGGTATAACTCTCGAAACTCCGGATATTTCCCGACAACTTTCAAAATATCTTCCGGTTTATCAGAACTTAAAAAGTATGGCCAAGCCTCTAATTTACTAATTTCATTATGCGTGATTTTCCGAAAAATATCAAGTGGAATCAAAAAATATTCCTGCAATAAATCCATTTCAAGTCCCGTATCAAAAATTTGCTTTGCATGATGCAGATACTCTGTGTGACCTCAAAAAGAACTGAAATACAATTGCCATCTTCCCACAAAATATATTATAATGGACTTTCTTAATAAACAAAACAGAAAGGGGAACATCATGGCAAAAATTACAGAAGGCTATATGCCATACCTTGGCTATCAGACATATTATAGAATAGTCGGTGAAAGAAAAAACAATGGAAAAGCACCTTTGATCTGCCTCCACGGCGGACCGGGTTCTACTCACAATTATTATGAGGTATTAGATAACGTCGCTGACGACGATGACCGTATGATCGTTATGTATGACCAAATCGGCTGTGGGAACTCATACCTCGACGGACATTCAGAACTTTGGAATCAAAAAGTTTGGTTAGACGAACTTGATGCTTTAAGAAAACATCTTGGATTGGATGAGTGTCATATTATCGGACAATCCTGGGGCGGCATGATGCAGATTGCTTATGCAATCGATTACAAACCACAGGGCATTAAAAGTTTCATCATTTCCAGCGGTCACCCAAGCAGCTCTCTTTGGGAGCGGGAAGGTCTTCGCCGCATCAAGATGATGCCACAGGATATGCAGGACGCGATCAATCATGCACTCGAAACCGGTGATTTCACAGGAGAAGCTTACGATGCGGCCGTTGCTGAATATATGGACAGATACTGCAACTATTGGCTAGGTGAGGATGCTCCTGAGTGTTGTAAAAGACCTAAAAAATCCGGTTCTGAATCTTATGTTGAAGGATGGGGACCAAACGAGTTTGCACCTACAGGCACTCTCAAGGACTTCGAGTACATTGACAGACTTGGTGAGATCAAGATCCCTTCGCTGATCTGCAGCGGTATCTCCGATCTTTGCTCTCCTCTTGTTGCAAAAACAATGGCAGACGGAATTCCAAACTCCAAATGGATTCTTTGGGAACGTGCGAGACATACCTGCTTCGTAGACAGACATGATGACTACTGTGTAGAACTCATCAAATGGATGAACAAATACGACTAAGCAAATTTCAAAATCAGGAACTAAAAAAGCACCTCGCCACCAATCAAGACTGGTCCCGCGAGGTGTTTTATACATGCCTTAATGTTATGCTGTCAGATATAATATAAAGTAAAACAGCACAATCGCAGCCGCAACAAGCCCTAACGCATATAATAACTTTTTCTTCATCCTGCCGTTCCTCCTTTTTATTTATCCTGAAAGACAATCTCATATTTATCCAAATCATAGACATTTCCAAAAAATCCTGTCAAAATTGTCTCTGCATTACTTCTCGCATTCTCAAACAATCCATTTGCAATGGCATCGTCCTGCGCTGTCTTTTTCAGATTCTCCAATGCTTCGTTGCTTTCATCTAAGGTAATCGGGCTGAAAATGCTCTCTTCTTCATGGTACACTTTAAAAGAATCCAAATCAATCTCATTGCTCAAGACTTTCACCTCCGGGAGCGTCACTTCAATCTTCTCACCTTTTTCACTCCACTTGATATCTTTAAAATCATACCCTGCCTTGATCACAAAATCGTAGCTATAAATATATTTACTCTGAGTAAATGGTATTTTGATTCCGAACAGCTTTCTCCAGTCATCGGTCACATTTACTTCTGTGCAATATGCGGATTGTGTCGCCAATTCCCCAATATTTTCAAATCCTATTTTCGTAGTCTTGCTCTCCGATGTGATTACACTGCGCAGTCCAATTGCCCCAAGTGCGATTACCAAAACCACTGCAAGAACGATAACTACATTTTTTGTAAGATGCTTTCCTACAAATTTCAGCACCCTTCTCTTTTTTGTACTTTTTTCTTTTTGATTCTCCATACGCATTTCCTTTCTACTTTCTACAAATTTGCGTACAGTCATTATAGCATACCCATTAAAAATAAACATACAAAAACGGTAATTTCTAAAAAAATAAAAATTACCGTTTCTATGCATTCCCTATGCTGCATGCCCATTACTGCTTTGGCTGGCTAATTTTTCAAATTCTCTTAATTTTTGTTTTGCCTCTGCGCTTAAATTCTTTGGCACCTGAATCTGTACTGTTACATACTGATCACCGTACTGAGATGGATTTTTCATGGATACAACGCCTTTTCCCCGCAGACGGATCTTACTTCCGGACTGCGTTCCTTCTCGAATCTTGCAAATGACCTCTCCATGTATTGTTTTTACACGGGCTTCTCCTCCAAATACTGCTGTCGTATACGGTATCTGAGCCGTCGTGTAGATATCCCTTCCTTTTCTTTCATATCCCGGCTTTTCTCCTACCGTGACACGAAGTAATAAGTCTCCACTTCCTCCACCGTTGATTCCCGGATTGCCTTTTCCTCTCAAGCGGATTGTCTTTCCTGTCTCAATTCCTGCCGGAATGTGAACCTGAAGTGATTGTACATTTCCATCCTGACCTCTTAAATGAATGACTTTATCCCCTCCGAAAACAGCTTCGTCAAAACTTACAGCGACATCTGCTTCCACATCAGACCCTCTGCCGGAAAATTCTCGACCGCCAAATCCACGCTTTCCAAATCCTCCACTACTCTTTCCATGAAACATATCACCAAAAATATCTCCGAAAATATCGTCCATGTCACCACCTTCGAAATGATATTCCCGATAACCTCCATTTCCGGTATTTCTGTAATATGCGCCTTCCTGCGGACAACTTCCATCAAACGCCGCATGACCAAACTGATCATATAGTTTTCGTTTTTTGGGATCACTCAAAACCGTATATGCTTCTGTAATCTCTTTAAATTTCTGCTCTGCCTGAGCATTTCCTGCATTCGTATCCGGATGATATTTTTTTGCCAGCTTTCGATATGCCTTCTTAATAGCCCCTTCTTCTGCCTCTCGGCTGACTCCAAGAACCTCATAATAATCACGTTTTGTTTCCACAATCATCACCTCCCATATTAAGAATACCCCGGGAATTACTCCCCAGGGTTTCAATCAGTTACTTTGCTTGCACACCTATTTTATTCGCCTTCAATTGATACAAATTTTCTTTGCTCTACTTCCGGCTTTGCTTCTTTCTTTGGAACAAACAGTTTCAAAATACCGTGTTTGAATTCCGCTTTGATGTCTTCCTGTGTAATCTCGTCCCCCACATAGAAACTTCTCTGGCAAGATCCGCTGTAGCGTTCACGACGAATATATTTTCCGGATTCTTTTTCCTTTTCATCCTGATTCAACTGTTTTGCTGCGCTAATAGCCAAATATCCATCTTTTAACTCAGCCTGAATCTCATCTTTATGAAATCCCGGAAGATCAATCTCAAGCTCATATCCGTCTTTGTGTTCTTTGATGTCTGTCTTCATAATGTTTTTCGCATTGTGTCCATATAATTTTCTCTCTGCCCGATCATCAAAGAATGGGAATTCAAAGAAATCATCAAATAAATTATCATTAAAAATACTAGGTCTTAACATAAGTCATGTCTCCTTTCAAAAACATATTGTTTATTGGTTTGGAGCATTGGATTTCGGAACTTCTTTTTGTTCATCTTCCTTTGTTCTATTTATTTTATAACACTTATAATTAGCACTGTCAAGAGGTGAGTGCTAATATTTTTATTATTTTTTCCATTTTATATTACCTCATTTCTTTTCTTCCAAAGCATTTAATAGAAACGAATAGTGCAAATGCTGATACAATTACAGCACATGGTATAAACGGAAATAATGATATTGTACTTCCTGTACCTGTCGTTGTGACGGTATGTAAGGCGTCTGATACAACATAACCACTATAACAATAACATTCTCTCTACCTTACATTTACCTTACAAATGCGAAAATGACTGTTCAACTTTTTTCAGAATGTTATAATAGGATAAAGAAAAATATAAAGAAAGCGTGACAAACAAATGAATGATACACATTTAAAATCAAAAAAAATATTGATAGTTGATGATGAAGAAAATTTAAGAAGTATGCTTATTACCATATTAGAAGATGAAAACTTTTTTAATATTATTACCGCCGATTGTGTAAAATCAGCTTTGGAAATCTGTCAACAGGAAAAACCAGATATAGCTATATTAGATGTTATGCTTCCGGACGGGAACGGTTTTGAACTTATGGACGCACTAAGAAGTTTCACCAATATTCCAGTGATATTTTTGACTGCAAAAGATGATATACAAGATAAATATTCAGGCTCTAGGTTGGGAGCTGACGATTACATAACGAAACCATTTATACCAAAAGAACTTATATTCCGTCTAAATTGTTGTGGTCAAGCTTTTTTGGGTTCTTTCCAATGTTAGTTGACTTTTCGCTTTAATTCAAGTCGTAACAGTTTTGCTTTCAGTAGTTCAAAACTGTTACGGCCATACATAATCCTTTTCACTACTTTGAGT
>NZ_JBQKED010000010.1:0-70085 GCF_052121495.1 Faecalimonas sp. LCP19S3_D12
AAGATCATGTAAAAGTCATTACCAGACATGTATGGGAAGAATACATGGAGAAAGCAGAAGATATTCGCCATACAATAGGTAACAAAGAAATATATCAACAACGAAAGGAAACGATTGAGCGACTTTTCGGAACAGCAAAAGAACAACATGGTTTCCGTTACACTCAATACATAGGAAAAGCACGGATGGAAATGAAAGCCGGGCTTACGTTTGCGTGTATGAATTTGAAAAAGCTGGCAAAAATTTTAGAAATCAGGGAATCTAAAATGAAAGAATCTTGGAGTTTTTTAAGATTTTTATTAAAACAGAGGCTATTTACAGAAAAGTGGTGCTGGGGATAACTCCCAGCACCAACTTTGTCTACAGTCTGAAATGACTGCGGTTTTAAAGAAACCGCAGTCATTTTTATATATTCTTATTGATAATCAAATACGTCAATCCATTTCATCAAGAAATCTTTTTCCATCTCATTATTCTTTGTCAGCTGAGCTGCCGCCACGATCGGAAGCCACTGTTCTACATACTGTCTTGCCGTATCACTCTTCTTACAGAACAATTTCAAGTATAAATCAGCTGTCTCCTGATTTTCCAGCGCAAACAACAGATAGGTCTTCGCTGCATCTGCACTTGCATTTCCCTGTGTCGCATGTGCCCAGTCAACGATTGTCATTTTTCCATTCTTTCCAACAATAACGTTACTTGGATTGAAATCTCCGTGACATACTTTATCATGTTTTGGCATACTCTCCAAACGTGTCAGAAGCTCATACCTTGCTGTCGCATCCAAATCTTTCAGACTATTAATCTGTCTTGCCAATTTGTCTTTCAGTTTATTCAATCTAGGTGCTCTCTTGCTGTGCATCTGTAATTGAAGCTCTACAAAGTCTTCCATATACTTCTCTATATTGGCTGGATCTGTCTTCATCATCTCTCCAAGTGTCTTTCCGTCTTTGTATTCAATAACAACCGCCCATTTTCCATCAATCTCTGTTACACTTTTTACCTTAGGAATGTCAAGACCGGCTTCTTCTACTCTTGCCGTATTCAACGCTTCGTTAAACACATCTGCTTTTGAATGCGTTTTCTCAAATACTTTTACAATACCTTCGTCACATTTGTACACTTCTTTATATGCACGTTTCACGATTAAGTTGCTTTGTTCTAATTTCATATGTCCTTACCTCCTATAAGTATTACACCTTTTCTTATTTGATAAGTTTATTATACACCTTATTTGCAATTTTGCAATAGATTTTTGAATATTTTTTAACAAAGTTTTTTACTATATTTTTATTGTCTTTTTCTTAACAAATTTAAAAAAGGGACAGGGGTAATGTCAATTGGGGACGTAGTAAAATTCAATTTTACTACGTCCCCAATTTAATAATTATTTTCCGTAATATACTTTTAAGTACATTTCTTTGATTTCTTTCATCAGTGGATATCTTGGGTTAGCACCCGTACACTGATCATCGAATGCCTGTTCAACCATGTTATCTAATGTATCTAAGAAGTATTTCTCATCTACACCATAATCTTTGATTGTTTTCTTGATTCCTACTCTATCTTTTAATTCTTCGATTTTTACTAAGAATTTTTCAAATGTATCTTTGTCATCTTTTCCTACAACGCCGCAGAATCTAGCACATTCAGCATATCTTTCTAATGCATGCGGATACTGGTATTGTGAGAATGTTCCCATCTTAGTAGGTACATCTGTTGCATTGAATTTCATAATTTCTGTGATTAACAATGCATTGGCAACACCGTGTGGCAAGTGATGGAATGCACCTAATTTATGTGCCATTGAATGGCATACTCCAAGGAATGCATTCGCGAATGCCATACCAGCCATGCAAGAAGCATCTGCCATTTTTTCTCTTGCTTTTGGATCATTTGCTCCGTTTTCATAAGCTGATGGAAGGTATTCAAAAATGTTCTTCATTGCTTTTAATGCAAGACCATCTGTATAATCTGTTGCCATGATTGATGCATATGCCTCTAAAGCATGTGTTAAAGCATCGATACCAGAAGCACTTGTCAGTCCTTTTGGCTGGCTCATCATATTGTCAGCGTCGATGATCGCCATCTTAGGAAGTAATTCATAATCTGCTAACGGATATTTTACTCCTGTTTTTTCATCTGTGATAACTGCGAATGGTGTTACCTCAGAACCTGTTCCTGAAGATGTAGGGATTGCTACAAAGTAAGCTTTCTCTCCCATCTTAGGGAATGTATATACTCTCTTACGGATATCCATGAAACGCATTGCCATATCCATGAAGTCTGCTTCTGGATGTTCGTACATTACCCACATGATCTTTCCGGCATCCATTGCTGAACCACCACCAAGAGCGATGATTACGTCTGGCCCGAATGCTCTCATTGCCTCAGCACCTGCTTTTGCACATTCAAGTGTTGGGTCTGGAGCTACTTCGTAGAAGCATGTGTGCTGGATTCCCATTTCATCTAATTTTTCTTCGATACCTTTTACGTATCCATTGTGATATAAGAAGCTGTCAGTTACGATAAATGCTTTCTTTTTACCCATTACTGTTCCTAATTCATCAAGTGCAACAGGCATACATCCTTTTTTGAAGTAAACCTTTTCAGGTGCTCTAAACCAAAGCATATTCTCTCTCCTCTCAGCAACTGTTTTGATATTGATTAAGTGTTTTACACCAACGTTTTCAGATACAGAGTTTCCACCCCATGAGCCACATCCTAATGTAAGAGATGGTGCTAATTTGAAGTTGTAAAGATCACCGATTCCACCGTGAGAAGAAGGTGTGTTTACTAAGATACGGCATGTTTTCATTGCTGCTGCATGTTTTGCAAGCTTCTCTGTCTCTGCTGGATGAACATAGATAGAAGATGTATGTCCGTATCCACCGTCAGCTACAAGCTGCTCTGCTTTTGCAATTGCTTCATCAAATGTTTTTGCTTTGTACATAGCAAGTACCGGAGATAATTTTTCATGAGCAAATTCTTCAGAAATATCAACAGATTCCACTTCCCCGATTAGAATCTTTGTCTCTTCCGGTACTTTTACTCCTGCCAGTGCTGCGATTGTATGTGCTGACTGACCTACGATTTTAGCGTT
Source organism: Faecalimonas sp. LCP19S3_D12 (assembly GCF_052121495.1). GTDB lineage: Bacteria > Bacillota > Clostridia > Lachnospirales > Lachnospiraceae > Faecalimonas. Next base: position 3,104 of record NZ_JBQKED010000010.1, read on the forward strand.
TAATGCACCGTTGATGATGATTGTCTTACGAACTTTTTCAATCTCATCTTTTTTCAGGAAATAGCATCCTCTGAGTGCAAATTCATCTTTTACTTCTTTATAAACTTTTTCCAAAACAGTTACAGACTGTTCTGAAGCACAAATCATACCATTGTCAAATGTTTTTGAGTGGATGATTGAGTTAACTGCCATTTTAACATCAGCTGTGTCATCGATGATAACCGGTGTGTTACCTGCACCAACACCAAGCGCCGGTTTTCCTGAAGAGTAAGCTGCTTTAACCATTCCAGGACCACCTGTTGCAAGAATGATGTCTGCGCTCTTCATAACTTCATTTGTAAGTTCCAATGAAGGTACGTCGATCCATCCGATGATTCCTTCTGGTGCTCCAGCTTTTACAGCTGCTTCCAATACAACTTTTGCTGCTGCAATTGTCGCATTTTTTGCACGTGGATGTGGGCTGATGATGATTGCATTTCTTGTCTTTAATGCGAGCAATGTCTTAAAGATTGCTGTCGAAGTTGGATTTGTTGTAGGGATAACCGCTGCGATCAAACCGATTGGCTCTGCAATCTTCTTAATTCCATAAGCTTTATCTTCTTCAATAACTCCACATGTTTTTGTATCTTTATATGCATTGTAAATATATTCTGCTGCGTAATGATTCTTGATTACTTTATCTTCAACGATACCCATACCAGTCTCTTCTACTGCCATCTTTGCCAATGGGATACGTTGTGTATTTGCTGCTACTGCTGCTTCAAAAAAGATCTTATCTACTTGTTCCTGTGTAAATGTAGCAAATACTTTCTGTGCTTCTCTCATTGCTTCCATTTTTGCTACAAGAGCTTCTACGTTATCAATAATTCCTGGTACATTCGTTTCCTTCTTTGACATATCAATATCCTCCGTAAGTGTTGTATTTCTTTACTACGAGGCTTAGTATACTGCCTCGTTAAATATTTGTCAATATATTATCTTCCTTTTTCTCATTTACGACTTTTTACACAACATTTTTTGATTTTTATTCGGTTCATTATGCATTTTATACAGTTTTAAATCCGATAATTTTACTTTAAAAATGCAGAATACGTTGATTCATTGGCTCTTCAGAGATATGACCATTCTTTTCTCCTGTATTTTGTCTATTTTTATTAGTTTAATTGAAGATATATTATCGTTAATATAATAACAATTTTATGCAATAGTAACTACAATCAAATAAATGACTATTCTTTCACACGATTTACAAACTTACAAAATCGCTCTGCATAAGGCATGAATATCTGGGCAACCGGTCCTACCACAAACACACAGATAATGGTTCCAATCCCGAATATTCCGCCTAACAAGAATCCAATCAATACAAAACATCCGTCAGTCACCATACGTATGATTCCAAATGACTTCTTCCATTTATCACTCCAGACAACTGCGACAAGGTCATTCGGACCTGTTCCAGCTTCGGATTTGATCACGATGGTCATTCCCATTGAAAGAATCACGCACCCAATTACAACCATCAACACTCTCCATGGTAGCGGAATACTCTGATTGATATAGTCTCCAATCCAAAAAGTAAACCCGTCAATAATCGGTCCTCCAAGAAACATACAAAGCAACGTACCAATTTTGATGTATCTTTTGTCTACAGACAGAAGCACAAGGATAATTAGAAAGGAAATTAGCATGTGGGTTCTTCCATGAGTCCACGCAAGTCCTTCCGGCCATGGTACACTTCTAAAAATTCCCTGGATCAGCACATTAAACGGATCCGAGCCAAGATTTGACTGAATAAATAACGTCACTCCAAGGTGAGCAACAGAAAGTCCGCAAAGTAATAGAACAATTTGTCTCAATTTCATTTTCATCTTCATTCGTAAATCCCCCTATTTTACAGCTTCAACTTCGCGAATGCATCCGCAAATGCAGTATTCACCGGCTCTTCTTTTTGCTGTTTCAAATACCTCTGCACATCCTTTTTGCTCACGCCTGCGCCTTCTTTTTCCCGTCTCACCTTAAATGCTGACATCTTTTCTTTATGACCGCAAGTATTACATACGAATTGTTCTTCGTCGCCTTTTTTGATAATCTCCATCTTCTTATGACATTGCGGGCATCTTGCATTGGAAATCTTTGCAACTACCTCTTTATGTCCGCACTCTCTGTCCTGACATACAAGCATCCTTGCATTCTTCCCATTTACCGCGAGCATCGGTTTTCCACAATCCGGACACTTTTTATTTGTCATGTTATCATGTCGGAATGTTCCGGTTCCACCTTTGATCTCGTCGATGATCTCCACCGTATATCCTTTGATCTCCTGAAGGAAGGTTTCTTTTCTTAGTTTCCCTTTTGCAATATTGGAAAGCTTCATTTCCCAGTCTGCTGTTAATTCCGGTTTCCGTAAATCTTCCGGCACAAGCTCTAACAACTGTTTTCCCTTCGAAGTAATATAAATCTCTTTTCCGCGCAATTCCATCAGATAAGAATGGAATAGCTTGTCGATAATGTCCGCTCTTGTAGCAACTGTTCCAAGCCCTCCGGTCTCGCCTAATGTTTTGACCGCCTGTTTATCACGGGACTCCATATACTTCACCGGATTTTCCATGGCAGACAATAATGTCGCCTCATTAAATCTTGCCGGCGGCTTTGTCCTTCCACTAGTCATCTGCACCTGTTGTACGGAAAGCGCTGCCCCTTTGTTCACTTCCGGAAGTGACTGTTCTGACAACTGTTCTTCCACATCTGTCTCATCACCGTCTCCCAGTTCATAGACTTCTTTCCACCCCGCATGTTTTACGATTTTTCCTCTCGCAGCAAATCGTTCTCCTACCGCTTTTCCGAGCAGTGTCGTCTGCTCATACTCAAACGGCGGATAGAGAACACTCAAAAATCTGCGGACAACGAGATCATAAATTTTTCGCTCCTCATTTGTCATATGCTCCAGCTGCACAAACTGCTCAGTCGGGATGATCGCATGGTGATCGCTTACTTTCCTGTCATCCACAAATGATTTGTTGACCTTGATCGGCTTCATAATCAGGCTTCCCGCAAGCTTTTTATATGGACCTACACTTACCGCTCGCAGTCTGTCTTTCAAAGTGTCAACCACATCATTTCCGATATATTTGGAATCTGTTCTCGGATAGGTCAATACTTTATGGTTCTCATACAGGCGCTGCATAATATTCAATGTCTCTTTTGCCGAGAAGCCAAATCGTCTGTTGGCATCTCGCTGCAATTCTGTCAGGTCATATAATCCCGGCGCAAATAATTTCTTCGCAGATTTTTCCACCTGTTCCACGACCATAGTTGCCCCATTCAAATCTTCTGCCAGCTTTTCTATTCGTCCTTTTGAAAATGAACGGTAGCTTCCCGACTTTTGATCCTGCCATGTCCACTTGATTTTTCCTGCCTGCACCGTCACACCGTAGTATTCTTTTGGCTGGAATGTGCGAATCTCTTCCTCCCGCTTTGCAATCATCGCAAGTGTCGGTGTCTGTACACGCCCACAAGACAGCTGCGCGTTGTATTTGCACGTTAACGCTCTTGTTGCATTGATTCCTACAAGCCAGTCCGCCTCTGCTCTTGAGACTGCCGCCGCGTACAAGTCATCGTACTTTCTTCCATCCACAAGCTTTGCAAATCCATCTCGGATTGCCTTATCTGTCACGGAAGAGATCCAAAGTCTTTTGATTGGCTTGTGGCAATTTGCTTTTTCCAGAATCCATCTTGCCACAAGTTCTCCTTCACGTCCGGCATCTGTGGCGATAATAATCTCTCCCACATCTTTCCGAAACATCTGTGCTTTCACCGCATTGTACTGTTTTGCCGTTTTCTTAATAACAACCAGTTCCATCTTCTTAGGCATTATCGGAAGCACCTGCATGTTCCACTCCTTGAATTTTTTATCATACCCTTCCGGATCCGCAAGTGTTACAAGATGTCCTAATGCCCATGTAACGATATATTGATTTCCTTCAATTGCCCCGGAAATATTTTTATTACACTTCAGTACTCTGGCAATATCTCTTGCCACAGACGGTTTTTCTGCAATTACTAATGATTTCATTTTGTTCTCCTTTTTCTTCGATCAGCTTTTGACACTATTGCGGTACCCGACATAGGTTGCAGCCAGATATAAAATATACACAAGGAAAAATAGTCCAAGTGATGCACTGATCGTGCTTATCAGCATTCCCGGTCCTGTGTACGCTTGAAAGAGCTGATTGAGGGATAGTGTACAGCAGATACTTAGTGGAATCGGAAGCACCAACGGCATTAGAAAATATACTCCGACCTGCCTTCGTATAATTTTCTCCACTCCCTCTTGGGGCATCCCAAGTTCTGATAAAATCCGGTATCGTTTTCCATGTTTTTCTGATTCGCTCAATTGTTGAACTGCCAACACGGTAAGTGCTGTACAGCAAAAAATGAGCGCAATATAAAACATAGAAAAAGAAATAATCGTAAACATAGTCCGGTTTTCCCCCAGCACTGCTCCTTTTACATTCACATTTCCGACCGGAATGTAATCTTCGCTGTCCATCTCCTCTCCGTCTTCCAATGGTTCTATAATTCTGCACAGATTCTCATAATCTTCCGGTGCTGACTTTTTCTCTGTATCTGCCGCGTACACAGCTTCGTAAATATCCAGTTTCTCAGCATACTCATCCGGCAAAACAAGGATGAGATAAGCCCCCAAATCTCCCTCCAGTGCAAAACCTTCTGTATAGCATGCCTGATAAGAGAGTGTCTCCCCCTCTATCTGAAATTTAGGCTGTTCCTTGTCAAGAACTGTTTTCACACCGCTGACTCCCTGCACAATAAAGTGTCCTTTTTTCAAATCTATTTTTTCATAGCCAAGCTGCTTGCGCATCTTGCAGTAATCACTGTATGCCATGACCGTATCATTTCCCCAAAACGACATTTCAACCGGTGTTCCATCTAAATATTTCCCGACCTGATTTGCTCCGCTATCATAAACCATAAACGAATGTTCCTGAGTTACACCGCCAAGTTTTTCATCAAGATACTCTTTTTCTTTTATAAAAGAAGGATCCCCTTCTCTATCCCACATCATAATTTCATATGGACATACGGAATTGCCCTGCATATCAAAGAAATTTTTAAACAGTGTTGCAATCTGAGAGAACGAAAGCGTCAATGTAAGCAATAACGCAAGTGTCCCAAGCGTCATACTCATCGTATTAATCTTAGACGAAAGATTTCGGACGAGCACAAGTGTACCTGCATTCTTCTGTTTTGCCTTTCGATTCACAAAAAAACGGATCAGTATATGAGAAACAGAGATATAAAAACAATAGATGCAGACGATAAAACAGGTGAAAAAGATTCCGATTGCTCCCATCTGCACATTGTCTCCGTTTTGAAATGTCAATTTACATACAATCGCCCCTGTGATGCCTGTGAGCAAGGCAATTGTCATCAAAATTATATCACCTTTTTGATGTTTTACAAACACAATTTCGTTCTGCTTTTCTGCGTGAAGTAAATCATATATTTTCATCTTCCCGATTTTACGTTTCATGCGCAAAAGAGAAAAACAGTAGATCAATATAATATAAAAAATTGTCAGCGCAAATTCTTTCACAGAAAATACAAGTTTCACTTCATATACTGCCTCAAAAATATGCATGATGATCATTGTGAGCACCTGATATAAAAATGTTCCGAATATCATCCCCAGCAAAAATGAGATTCCACCTATTATGATATTTTCTGCCAGAAACAATCTTGTAATTGCACGATTGCTGATTCCGAGCACCATATATGTGCCGAGTTCTTTGCTCCTTCTGTGCAGCATGAATTTTGTCATATAATGTACAAGCCATCCTATTACGAACACAACAAGAATTGAAATAAATACAACCATATATGCAAATGTGAGCATCATACGATTGAGCATCATGATATCTTCGGAAAATACAATCATATTGAATGCGTACATCAAAGCAAATGCGATTGTAACTGTTATGATATAGATACGATAATCCCGAATGGAACGGAACGCATTTCGAATTGCAAGTTTACCTAACATCAGTCAAGTCACCTCCCAAAAACGTCATCACATCCATGATTTCGTGGAAAAATTCTTTTCGTGTCCGCTCCCCTTTATACAGCTCATTGAACAATTTCCCATCGCGTAAAAATAGAATTCTGCTACAGTAGCTAGCCGAGAAAATATCATGTGTCACCATCAGAATCGTCGTCTTCATAGTACGGTTGACTAACGCAAAACTTTCAAGCAGCATGCTTGCAGATCTGGAATCCAATGCACCCGTCGGCTCATCCGCAAGAAGAAGTTTTGGCTTATTTATCAACGCTCTTGCACATGCACATCTTTGTTTCTGCCCTCCGGATACCTGATATGGAAATTTTTTCAAAACATCTCCAATGTCGAGTCTCTCAGCAATTCCACGCACCTGTTGTTTTACAGCTTTTTCATCCACGCCGGAGATCATCGGCGCTAATGCGATATTCTCTTCCAGCGTCAGCGTGTCTAAAAGATTGAAATCCTGAAAGACAAACCCTAAATTTTCCTGACGAAACACAGCCATCTTCTTATCCTTTAATTCTGTGATATCCGTATCTTCAAGATAAATGTGTCCGCTTGTCACACGGTCAATCGTCGAGATGCAGTTCAGCAGCGTACTTTTTCCACTGCCGGATGCTCCCATGATTCCGAGAAATTCCCCTTTTTGCACCTCAAACGAAATATGGTCTACCGCCTTTGTAATATACGACTTTGAACCATAATATTTCTCAATATCCTGTATCCTTAATAATGTTTCCATAGAACCACTCCTTTTCTTTTTCTAAATTCACTATACCATTTTAAAAGGAGTTTTTTTACTTACAAAACTGTAAGGATACTTTTGTGCCGACACCTTCCTTTGATGTGACCGACAGTCCGATTCCAAGGCGTTCGCACAGTCTTTTTGCCAGATACAGTCCCATTCCAGTTGATTTTTTCTTTGCCCTGTTCCTTCCTGTAAATCCTTTTTCACACACACGTCCAATGTCACTTTGTGCGATTCCGATACCATTATCTTCCACAGTCAGATATTTCTTCCCATCCACTACCTGGCTATAGATATGAATCTTTGCATTATCTTTTCTGGCGTATTTGACCGCATTTGACAAAAGCTGTTTTAAAATAAACTGTATCCACTTTTCATCTGTGTAAACACAAAGCTCCAGATCATCTGCTACAATCTGTACACGGTGTTCCAAAAGCATTGTCCGGTACTCTAAAATAACCGGATACACAATCTCCGACAAACTGATTTCTTTTATAAAATAATCTTTCTCCACCACTTCACTTCGCGCATAATACAATGCCTGTTCGACGAAGCGCTCAATCTCCTGCAGTTCTTTTTGAATTTGCAGAATCTCCTCTGTGGGATGATTTTTACATATGAGATCAATTGCTGTAATCGGTGTCTTCACCTCGTGAATCCATTCTTCGATATATTCTTTGTAGGAACTAAGAGCATTCCTTTTCTCATTCACTTCCTCAACCATGGATTTACTTCCCACCCGCAGCATATTTGTGTATAATTTTTCCATCTGCGTCTCCGGTTTTCCAAGTAGCTCACAGATTAAATATTTTTTGTCCAGTTCCTCAAGCTGTGATTCTATCTCATCATATTTTCTCTTTTGGCTCCAATATTCACGTCCCCCAACAGCAATCAGTATAATGCCCCAAACAATCAAAATCAGGCCTAGCGCTCCACCTTGTATTCCGACTAATTTTAGAAATACAATCAACGCAGTCGCTGCAAACAGATTTACTAGAACCATATTGAGTTTTTCAAACAAAAATTCCCAAAAATTCATCTATCTCTCACTTTCTGTCTCAATTCGGTATCCGTATTTTGGCACCGTCTGAATCAGTGTTTTTAAGCCGATATCTCCAAGTCGTTTTCTAAGTCTTGACAGATTCACATTCAAAATATTTTCATCCACAAGAAATTTATTCTCCCACAAATATTCAATCAGCGCATCTTTTGCAACAGCCTCTCCTCTGCTACGAAAAAGAAAATACAAGATTTTCAACTCATTTTTGGATAATTCCAGCACCTGTTCCCGATAGCAGATCTGTGCCTGCACAATATGCAGATGCACTTCTCCCACCACAATTTCTTCTGCCATACTGTCTGCTCTTTGTAACATACGTTTGACTTTGGCAAGAAGAATTGCAAGGCTGTACGGTTTTCTTATATAATCGTCGCCTCCACATTCCATCGCACACAGTTCATCCACATCACGCTCTCTTGCTGTCACGAACAAAATCGGCGTATCCGACCATTTTCGGATTTCCCTACACACATCAAATCCACTGATCTCTTCCAAATTGATATCAAGCAAAATCAACTTTGGCTCTGCTTTTCTGACTGCTGCAACAACTTGTTCAACTGTTGTAAAGTCTCCCGTCTCCACTGGCGTAAACTCATTTTTCTCAAAAAACACACAAAGTTCTCCTCGGATTGTCCTATTATCCTCGATGATCATAATCTTTTCTTTCATATCTTACTTGCTGTGACAATCAATTCTTTTCTGTTAAAAATCGTAATCATAGTTTTCCTCCTTTGCACTGCCTTTGTATTCTCAACAAGTTCTTCCGAACTTCCTGAAACATATTATCCTCCGGATTTACCTGCAAAATGTAATTCACCTTTCCCATCAGATGCTGAAGGTACCGCTCTTCTCCTTTTTGCAGCCACATTTGCGCCCCAGTTCTCTGTAAATGCTCCTGTACTCCATATTTTCCACAGTAATAGACAGCCTGTCTGACATCTCTCCGATATGTTTTAGACACCTGCGCTTTTTCATTGACAACGATTCCGGTCACAGATTGTCTGTTATATTGTTTCAGCACTTTCGTCTTTTTCAAATTCAATTCAAATCCAAGTACCTGAAGGTAACTTCTTACTTTTTGTTTTACTTCCCGCACATCAAATTTCCCGGAAAACGTCATGTCATCACAATATCTTGTATAACAAATTTCCCGCTCTTCACACCATTTTCCCATATATTGGTCAAAGGAAAACATCACCAGATTTGATATCATCGGTGATGTCGGCGCTCCTTGCGGAAGATAGTCCCTGTAACAGCAAAGTTGGGTCAGCAGTGTACGCACTGTCGGCGGATAGTATTCTCCCGAAAAAACACACTGGTACACCATAATATATGTAATATTTTCAAAAAAATCTTTGATATCCAACTCCAAAATTGTTTCTGCACCGACATGTGCAAACGCATTGTCACGAATCCTTCTCCCCGGACAATAGGCTTTTGCGTACTTTGAAACTTTCTCTTCACTTAATATTGTTCGCAGAATATTTTTCTGCATCGTATGCAAAAGATAATCTGGAACAAGCAGTTTGCGCCTGCCACCTTTCTTTTTCAGAATAAAAACTTCACGATAGTGTTCTTCTATGTGATTACTGACCGCATAGATACATTTCAACGTTTTTTCTTTCGGAACATTTGCCCTTTCCAGTAAGTTCAAAGAAAGAATTGCCTCTTTGTCTTCCTCTTTCGAGCGATGCTGCCATAATCTTTGATTATCCATAATCTATCCTTTTCTCTCTAAAAGTAATCTGTCAATATCGTCAAAAGCATTTTGAAGATGTTCGATATGGTAAATTTCATACATTTCATAAATATAATCTGTTACCCCCAATTCATCCCATTCAGCAATTATCTTCTGTGCATCTGTTCCTTTTTGCTCTGCATACCGTTCAAGCAGATAAATAAAAAATTTTAGCTCTTTGCTCAATTCTATTCTCTCCTTAAATATATAGAATTTCTTGGATTTCCTGTAATTTTCTCATTCTCCCACATTTCAAATATTGCACTTGCTCCAAACTCCCACATCTCCAATTCTGAATCTGTCATCATAGAGTATGTTTCTGACTGTAGATACTCTCGCAACGCTTTCATTTGTTCTAAATTATATTTTTCAGAAATCATTTTTACTACTTCTTCATCATAATAATCTAATATTTCTGCTGACGTTTTTCTCATATTTTTATCACCTCAATCAACTTCAAGATAGACACAGCTTCTTCTGTTTTAAAAACATATTGATCTTTCAATTTCTGTGGCATCAGCCTTTTAATTGCTTCATCTTCATTATAAGCACCTTTCAAATAAAGATTTAACACAGGCATTGTATTATCATTTGCCACGGGTCCTACAACAATATCTCTACGATCATTAAAATTCATACTTTTTCTATTTGAGCTGACATATCTCAACCATTCTACATTCGGACCATCAAATCTCAATATTTTTAACTGATTTAATTTTTCTTCATCCACTTTAAACACTGATACAATCGGACTCCCCTCTCCTCTTCGTTTCACGGTTAAAATTGACCATTTTTTTGCTTGTTCAAAATCCGAAGTAAGATAAAATCCATTTCCAAAGTCTAACGCCCTTGCAGCAGGAAATAATTTCGGTTTCTCTATCCCCTGATTGCTTCCATGATATAATCTCAAATTCATACCTCCCGCATATTACTCTAAATAAAAAAAGCAGGAACAATACAATAAAGTGATTCCGTAAGATGCGTAGACGTACTCGGACCGCAAGGTCCATGCACACGAAGTGTGCAGAAGTACCTCGAAGCAGCTTATCGTTTCATCGTTTCATCTCCTGTACCGGGCAGCGACTCGCTCCCCTGCCAAAACATCTGTCTTGGATATGCTATCGTTCCTGCTGTTATTCAATTATAATACTATTTCTTCTCTTCCGCAAGATATGCCGCACCAAGTGCCCCCGCAAATCTTCCAAATTCTGCCAGCATCACATGTTTTCCCAATCTTTCTGACAAACGTGCCGTAAAGTAAGTGCTGTGGCTTAGGCCCCCTGTCAATATGATTGTATCTGCCAACGCCTGTCTCTGCGCAAGCTGTGCCACCTTTGCCACAACGGATTCAATCACACCGGCCGCAATATCCTCTTTTGCCCGTCCTTCTCCGATATAACTGATCACTTCTGATTCCGCAAACACGGTGCACAAAGAACTAATAGGGATACTCTTTCCTTGTTTTGCCAAGTCAAACAGCTCATCCAGCGTAATACCCAGTCTGTTTGCCATGATCTCTAAAAATTTTCCAGTTCCCGCAGAACATTTATCATTCATAAGGAAATCCATCACCACACCGTTACTTACCTGGATAACTTTTGTATCCTGTCCCCCCACATCGATGATCGTACAGTCTCCACCGGCAAGCTCCCGCCCGCCTCTTGCATGGCAGGTAATTTCTGTTATGACTTTGTCTGCAAAATCAACCGCAACTCTTCCGTAACCGGTTGCTACCACTTTAGTCTCCTGTGCTGTCACATCAACCCCTGCATTTTTCAGACGTTCTCGTATGATGTTTGTCGTCTCCTTACTGCTCCATCCCGTTGGCAGTACAAAATACATCTCATTGTCTCCACGCACTACGACCTTGGATGCAGTAGATCCAATGTCGATTCCTACATAGTTCATACTCTTCCCTCCTCAAGCATACTTTCTATTCATATCGAATCTCTGCCAGTATCAGACCATGTGGAGGTGCCGTCACTCCGGCAGCCTTTCGGTCTTTCGCCTCTAAAATCTCTTTCACCTTTTCCGGCTCATAAAATTCACGTCCGACACGGATCAGTGTTCCCACGATAATACGAACCATGTTGTAGAGAAAACCATTTCCGCTGATTCGGATCGTAATCTCCTCTCCATCTTTCAAAATCTCAAGCTCAGTAACTGTCCGCACCGTGTCTCCCACATCTGTACGCACATTGCAGAAACTGACAAAATCATGTTCTCCAATCAGATATCCTGCCGCCTTTCGCATCTTTTCAACATCCAAATCATAGGATACAAAATAATTTGTAAGCCGTTTTGTCGGAATCGGAATCCTCGTATTTAAAATATGGTACTCGTAAGTCTTACTGCAGTCACAGTACCTGGGATGAAAATCTTCTGCTACCTCTTCTGACTTTACAATAACGATATCCTCCGGCAATCTCTGATTCAATGCATAGGAAATCCGCTCCGGCGGAATCGTCGTATGCGTGTCAAACACCGCAACATTTGCAAGGGCATGCACTCCTGAATCAGTCCGACTTGCCCCAATCACCTGAATATCCTCCCCAGTCAACTTTTTTAATGCCTTGTTTACTACTTCTTCTACCGTAATTCCGTTCGGCTGTACCTGCCAGCCACAATAATTTGTGCCGTCATAGGCAATTGTCAACTTTATTCGCTTCATACTTTAAAATATCCACACTTTAAATGGAACTAACCTCCCTATTACGATCACAGCCACCATATACACAATGGTAATGGCATATGCGATATAGTCTCTGCTTTGATATACAAGCGGTTTCATCTTTGTACGTCCCTCACCGCCGCGATAACATCTTGCTTCCATTGCCATCGCCAGATCATTTGCCCGTCGAAATGCTGACACAAACAAAGGCACCAAAATCGGGATCATGCTTTTTGCTTTTTGAATAATATTTCCGCTTTCCAAATCCGCCCCTCTTGCAATCTGCGCTTTCATGATCTTATCTGTCTCTTCCAAAAGAATCGGAATGAAACGAAGCGCAATTGACATCATCATCGCAATCTCGTGTACCGGCATCTTGATTTTATTGAATGGCCAAAGCAGTTTTTCAATTCCATCAGTCAGTGCATTCGGTGTTGTTGTAAATGTCATAAGCGACGAACCGATGATTAGGTAAATGAGACGCACCGCCATATAAACAGCCGTCCGAAGCCCTTCTTCCGTCACTTGAAAAATCCAGGCTTCAAACAAAACATCTCCACCTTTTGTCAAAAACAAGTTGAACACAACCGTGATCATCAAAAGCATGATGATCGGTTTCAAACCTTTCAGGATAAATTTCAGCGGTACCTTGGAAATACGGATAACTGCTGCCAAAAACACAGTTGCAATCGCATACCCCAAAACACTTTTAAATAAAAACAAAGAAATCAAATAGAATAAAGTACACATTATTTTGACCCGCGGGTCTAAGCGGTGCAATTTACTATTCGCCGGGTAATATTGCCCAATTGTAATATCTCTAATCATTGTTTCTCCAATCTTATATCTCTTTCATAATCTCATCTACTGCTTCTTCAATCGTCGTTACCTCCGTGTTCACATGCATTCCTTTCTCAGAAAGCGCGTGCATAATATAAGTCACCTGCGGTGCTGCAAGCCCTACTTTTTCCAGCTCTTTGTAATGTGCGAACACTTCTTTCGGCTCCCCGTCATACATTTTTCTGCCTTTGTTCATCACGACAATACGATCCACATATTTCGCAATGTCCTCCATACTGTGCGACACAAGAATAACTGTCAGATTCCGTTCTTTTTGAAGATACGCAATCTGATCCAATATCTCATCGCGTCCTTTCGGATCAAGTCCTGCTGTCGGCTCATCTAAGACAAGCACCTTTGGGCGCATAGCAAGCACTCCCGCAATAGCCACACGACGTTTCTGTCCTCCCGATAAATCAAACGGAGAAGTGTCATAATATTTTTCAGAAAGTCCTACAAGTTCCAGTGCCTCAATCGCACGCTTTTTGCATTCTTCCTCCGTAAGTCCCTGATTCTTCGGTCCAAAACAAACATCTGTCAAGACATCGATCTCAAATAACTGATGTTCCGGATACTGGAACACAAGTCCTACATTATTCCGAAGTTGTCGCAGATTATACTTCTCATCATAAATGTTCTCGCCATTATAGTAAAGCGCTCCGCTTGTCGCTTTCATCAGTCCATTCAAATGCTGGATCATCGTCGATTTTCCAGAGCCGGTATGCCCGATTACCCCGACAAATTCACCCTCATAAATGTCAAGATTGATATCCTTCAGCGCTCGCTTTTCATATGCAGTCCCAGAACTGTATACATACTCGATATGCTCAAGTTTTAAGATTGGATTCTCTTTTTTCTCTTTTTTGACAACCGTTTCTGCATGACCAACATATGTCTTCTTTTGATTCTGCCGCCAGTCTCCTGCTTTCTCCAATGCCTCAATCAGCTCGTTTGTCGTCAAAATTCCTTCTTTAATATCTAATTCTCTCTGTTTTAATCCATGTGCCAGCATTGTCACCTGCGGTACATCTAATCTATATTTTTTCAACAGTTCTACTTGGCTGAAAATCTCTCTCGTCGTTCCGTCCATGACAACATGTCCCTGATCCATGACAATGACTCGGTCTGCTCCAATCACTTCCTCCATATAATGCGTGATCAAGATAACCGTCACATGTTCTCTTTTTCTAAGTTCCTCCACTGTGCGAAGCACTTCTTTTCTGCCGTTCGGATCAAGCATCGCCGTAGGTTCATCCAAGACAATACATTTCGGACACATCGCAACAACACCAGCGATAGCTACGCGCTGTTTCTGTCCGCCGGATAATTTATTCGGGGAATGATGACGGTACTCAATCATTCCGACCGCAGACAGGCTCTTCTCGACCCGCTGCCAGATCTCTTCTGTCGGAACACCAAGATTCTCCGGTCCGAACCCGACATCTTCCTCCACAACTGTTCCGATAATCTGGTTGTCCGGATTCTGAAACACCATTCCGGCTGTCTGTCTGACATCCCATAGATTCTCCTCTTCCTTCGTGTCCTTTCCATCCACCCACATTGTGCCTCCGCTTGGCACTAAAATTGCATTCATGTGCTTTGCAAGTGTGGATTTTCCTGATCCATTATGTCCTAAAATCGCAATAAACTGCCCAGGCTCTATGTCAAGATTCACTTCGTCAATGGCACGATGTGTTCCGATTACATTGCCCTCTTCGTCACGTTTCTCATATTCAAATATTAAATTGTCTGTTTTGATCATGCTCATAGACTTTCCTCTTTCCATGTTATTCACTGGGTTTTATTTTACTTCATCTCTTTCTCATTTGCAACAATTCTTTCCCCTGCCGACACTTTATTTACAAGGATGATTCCGGCGCTTACGCAGAGTAAAGCCACCAGATTCTTCAGCGAAAAAATATCCTCTCCCAAAAATACCGCCGACAATCCCGCTCCAAAAATCGGAATGGAAAATCCATAAATCGTAACCTTTCCGACCGGATTATACTTTAATAATGTCGTCCACAGACTGAACGCAACCGCCGACAGCATCGCCATATAAAATACAAGCAAAATTGACTTCACAGTAAATCCACTGATATTTCCATCGAGTAAAAATCCAAAGCCAATCAGAGCAGCGCCTCCCACCATCAACTGGTACGCTGTGATTGCCATTGCACTCCCCTTTTTTGATACAAATTTCATCAACACCGAACTGGTTCCATAGATGATCGTACAGATTGCAACCATCCCTTCCCCTTTCAGTGAAAATCCACTTCCCCACGCTCCCGGTGACAGGTTGATGATGACAACTCCCGCAAATCCGAGAATACATCCGACGCCTTTCTTCCACGTCATCCGTTCTCCTTTCACAAGGAAATGCGCCACGATAATGGACACAAACGCATTCGACGCATTGATGACAGAGCCTTTCACTCCGGTTGTATTAGCCATTCCGATATAAAAAAAGATATACTGCAGAGTCGTCTGAAAAATTCCGATTCCCGCCACATATGGTATTGCTGATTTTTTCAAAGTCAAAACCTTTTTTTCAATAATACATCCCATCAAAAACGTAAGTATTCCTGCTCCGAAAAATCGGTATCCTGCAAACAAAATCTGGCTTCCTGTCGTTTTTATTTGTAACAGCTCATACCCGATCTTCACACATGGGAACGCGCTTCCCCAAAGGGCACAGCAGATCAGCGCCATCACACATATTACAATCGGCTTTTTGAATAATTTTTCCATTTTGGTTCTCCTTTTCCATTTACACTTGACTTTCCTTTTTGACTTGTGATATGTTTTAAACAGTTCTGATTAAAAAGAAAGAGATGGAAAGTCAGCCATCTATTCACTCATTATATCATTCTATTACCACTATATGAAGTGGTATATTTTTGAGTTGCAAGCGTCGCTTTCTTGCAGCTCTTTTTATTTTCTAAAATTTTAAGCAGGGGGGTATTTTACAATGTCCATGATACGAATTGAAAATCTTACTTTTTCATACCCGTCAAGCTATGATGCCATTTTTGATCATACCAGTTTCCAAATTGATACAGACTGGAAACTAGGTTTCGTTGGCAGAAACGGCAGAGGAAAGACAACGTTTTTAAAACTTCTCCTCGGAAAATATGAGTATAGCGGAAAGATCGTCTGTCCTGTGCAGTTCGACTATTTTCCATATGCGGTTTCTGACAAAAAGCAACTGACGGAAAATATTTTGCAGGAAGTCTGCCCGAATGCCGAAAGCTGGGAATTGATGCGTGAACTGTCCTATCTAGATGTGGATGCGGATGTACTATGGCGTCCTTTTGAAACACTTTCCAATGGGGAACAGACGAAGGTACTGCTCGCAGCTCTCTTTCTAAATGAAGGACATTTTCTGCTGATTGACGAGCCGACAAATCATTTGGATACCGCTGCCCGTGAAAAGGTATCTGCCTATTTACAAAAGAAAAAAGGATTTATTTTGGTGTCGCATGACCGATGTTTCTTAGACGGATGTGTCGATCACATTTTATCACTCAACCGGAACAACATCGAAGTACAAAGCGGAAATTTTTCGTCTTTTATGAGAAATTTTGAACAGTAGCAGCAATTTGAGTTATCCCAAAACGAACGGCTCAAAAAAGATATCCATCGCTTACAGCAATCTGCAAAACGCACTGCCGTCTGGTCCGACCGGGTGGAAGCATCAAAAATCGGTGCGGCAGACAAAGGCTTTGTCGGTCACAAAGCAGCTAAAATGATGAAACGCTCTAAATCGACTGAAGCGAGGCAGCAACAGGCAATCGAACAAAAATCCGCATTACTGAAAAATGTGGAAACTGCAGATTTCTTGAAGATTCAGCCACTTACATACCGCACAGACGTACTCGCCTCATTTTCTGATGTATCCGTAATCTACGACGATCGCCCGGTCTTTCAACCGATTTCATTGGAAATCCGGCGCAACGAACGCATCTTTTTGGATGGAAAAAACGGCTGTGGCAAGAGCAGTTTATTAAAACTGCTGTCAGAATACGCCCCGGAACATACAGGTACTGTGACAATCGGCTCCGGTCTTGTCATTTCCTACGTACCGCAAGACACCTCACATTTGGGAGGAACACTGTCTCAATTTGCCGAAAAACATCATTTGGACGAAAGTTTATTCAAAGCAATTTTGCGGAAAATGGATTTCGAACGCGTGCAGTTCGAAAAAGATATCTCTGATTTTTCCGGAGGGCAGAAGAAAAAAGTGCTCATCGCAAAAAGTCTCTGTGAGCAGGCTCATTTATATGTATGGGACGAACCATTGAATTTTATTGATGTGTATTCCCGCATGCAGATTGAACAGCTCATAGAAACATTTTCACCAACTATGCTTTTAGTGGAACACGACAACGCATTCCGGAAAGCAATCGCAACACAGGTGATAAGTCTGTAATACATTGTTTCTATTGCTAGACAAATATATAAATTTTGATGACATACCCATACATATTAAGGATAACTTGTACGAGTCGCACCTGATCCCCTAATGTGCTGTATCATTCATTTATTCTTTTCCCTCTTTCATTTCTTTGCGTATCAAAGATAATGCTGGGAAAAAAAATCCAATATTGCACAATAACGCCATGCGATAAATAATAATCATTAATTTTTCAGCAACAAAAAGAGCGGCGATATAGGAACTAAGATTAATAATAAGCAGCATCGCCAGCATAACAAGCATTTTTTTCATAAGACTCTCTCCTTTCTGTGAATCCTATCGTTGAAGTTTGACTTAATTATAACCCATCACTCAAAAAAATACATTACCAATTGCAGACATTCTGTATGTAATTAATTTCTTTTTCCATCTCAGGTTGACAAACCGATTCCAGACTTATAAAATGTTGTTTACATGGCGTGTAATGAACGACATTGTCACAATATAAAACAACCATATTATATATAATAGAAAGGAAGTATCGATTATGGCAAATCCAATCGTAACATTTGAAATGGAGAACGGTGATGTAATCAAAGCTGAATTATATCCAGAAATCGCTCCAAATACAGTAAACAACTTTATCGCATTAGTGCAAGACGGATTTTACAACGGACTTATTTTTCACCGTGTCATCCGTGACTTTATGATTCAGGGAGGATGCCCTGACGGAACCGGTATGGGCGGTCCTGGATACTCAATCAAAGGTGAATTCTCACAGAACGGTTTCACAAACAATTTGAAACATGAGCCGGGTGTCCTTTCCATGGCGCGCGCAATGCATCCAGACTCTGCCGGATCACAGTTCTTTATTATGCACAAGAATTCTCCGCACTTAGACGGATCCTATGCTGCTTTCGGAAAAGTCATTGAAGGCATGGATATCGTAAATAAAATCGCTGAGACAGCAACTGACTACAGCGACAGACCACTTGAAAAACAGGTAATGAAATCTGTAACCGTGGATACAGACGGAGTAGAATACACTGCACCAGAAAAATTATAATCTGCAAATTGGGGACGTAGTAAAATTGAATTTTACTACGCCCCCAATTGACTTTACTTGATATAATAATCTACTGTATACACTGTCTCCCTACTATTATTTTGAAATTTCACTTCCACTTTTGTTTCTGTATCCACCGGATTCAATACCGGCTGAATTGCATATCCCTGATACACAAGTTTTTCTGCAATCTGTTTGATTTCCTCCGGTTCGGTATATGTGTCTCGCTTCTGTGTCACTTTTGTTCCTTCCCGCAGCTCTGTCACTTCGATTTTTGCAATCTCATATTCACTAATCTTTTTCTTTGCCGGAATCTGATACTTTTCAAGAAGCGTAAGTGTCTTTTCGAAGCTTGGATATAAATATGCACTCGTCTCATTGCCAAACTCTCCGTCCGTCACCAAAAGTTTCCCTACCGGAAGTTCTTTCTCCAAAGTCCTAATATCCAAAGCCGTCAATTCCTCGCTATATGTCTCCATCAGTTTTTTCGTCTCATCAGGAGAAATGTTCAATGTCATATTCTCTACCTGATTGGTCCACGTAAGTTCAAGATTTTCATAATCTGTATAGGAAAGCACGCTGTAGATTCCGTTTTTATAGTCCTTCTTCGTGTAAATTGGATCAAATGCTTCAATCTGACTCACATCAGCAATCGGATAATTTCGATATATTACTTTCCCATTCTCCAAATGATATGCGATTGTCACATCTGTCAACTGCCCATCATTTTTCTGAGTAAGCAATCGCTCTTCAATCCATGTATGCAGTTTCTCAATATCATCCTTTTTTGTCAAACGCACGTTCCGAAGACGCTCCTCCGTAAAAGAGTAGTCTTCTTTTTCATCCACGCCTCTCAGGCTGATTCCCACGGACGCAATTTTCTCTGTCTTCGGCAAATATGTATCATATGAATTCTTTCCTGCAAAAAATCCAAGCACAATTGCCGTCGCTACAATTCCCTCAGCCGCAATCAAGCCCTTCTGCCTGAATCTGACCTTTAACCGCATACGAAACGCCATTTCCAACAGAAGATAAGAACATATACTTCCAGCTACGCACCCTGCAGCACCTGCGATGAGCTGATATGTTCCTGATGCAAACGTAATCAAAAGATTCCCCACTAACAGTCCGACCGAAATATCAATCACTACATGGAGCACTCTCTCGATTCTAAAAAATGCCACCGGCGCTCCCGTACTCTCGGCGGTTCTTTTTTTCTGTAAGATAACACATACTGCCAAAATCAATATATTCCACAACACAATCGTCACAATTTCTGACCATTCTACCGCATAGGCATATTTATTGACTGACATCTTGCGGTATAATCCATTTAGACCACTGTACAGTTCCCATGGAATCCCATATGTTCGCATCCGATTGATCATATCAATCTGATAAAATGTCTCGAAGCACTTTCCACACAGCGGTAACAGAAGATTATCTATCACAATCCGAACACAATATAGTAGCAGCACAAAAATTCCCACTGCTCCAAACATATTCCCAGCCAGATAAATCGCCATAATTGCAAGATGATAGAAGAAAAAGAACGCAAGCACATGGACCAAAATTCCCCAAAGTAAATATCCTGTCAGCTCGTTCCATCCCTCTTTTCCTAACCCACATACCATAAAAAAGCAGATATGCTGACTGATTAACATTGGGATCAGATACACCCAAATCCCATTCAGATAATTTCCCCAGAATAGATAACTTCGCTTGACCGGAAGACTATAGTAAAAATCAACCGTCTTTGCCTGCAGCAAAAATCCATATCCCTGAAATGCGATCATAACCGCCACGGCGAGTGTGATCCACATCATCTTCGTGTTATACAACCCAAAACACATCTCATCGCTGTCCATCAGAACATCCTGCATAAAAAACGTAAAAGTAAACACCGTAAAAATAAGTCCGCTCAATATCCAAAGCCACCCTTTTTGTCTCCGGTTCTCTTTGCAAAACTTAGAAAATAACTTTGCTGATGTCATAATCTACCCCCTCCATATTACACAGAAAAATCTCCTCAATAGACAATGGAATCGTCTCACACCAAACCGGAGTCTTTTCCTGAATCTTTTGCATGATCGCTTCTTTTTCTCCTTTCACTACCATTGTCACAAAGTTTCCTGTTCTCGCATATCGGACAATATGAAGATGTTCTCGCAAAAATGCTTCCTCATCTTGTTCAAACACACACTGTATCTTGTGCATATCGCTTGCTTCTTTTCGAATCTCACTCGAATGCAGCAAGTCTCCTTTATGTATAATTCCTATGGAATCGCAAAAATCTTCCAGCTCCTTTAAGTCATGAGACGCCATAACCAAAGTCATTTTCCGCATCTTTCGTTCCTGTCGAAATAAATCTTTTACCACTTTTGAGACAATCGGATCCAGTCCGTCAAATACCTCATCGCACAAAATATATTTTGCATTGGAACAGATCGCCAGAATAATAAATGCCTGACGCTTCATTCCTTTGGAAAAAGTTCGAATCCGTTTGTTCTCATTCAGGTTAAACTGCCTGATCAACATCTCAAACCCATCCTGATCAAACTGCGGATATAGAGTCTGATAAAATTCTTTCATTGTCTGCAGCGTGGCATTCGAAAAGTAATACGGGGCATCTGACAGATAAAACAAATTCTGTTTTACCTCTGGATTGTCAAAGACAACATCTCCATCCACTAAAATTTCACCAGCATCTTCTTTTAGAATCCCAGCCATCATACGAAGCAGTGTGCTCTTTCCGGCGCCGTTACTTCCAAGCAGTCCAAACACACTCCCATCCGGAATCATAAGCGATATCCCCTCAACCGCCTGTATCTCACCAAATTTCTTACTGATGTTGCTCAACTGTATCATTTTCTTCCCCTCCTTCGCATTTTCCACCATTATAAAATAACAAAATATTTTTCTCAACCGCTCCGACAGCCTTTAAGGAATTCCTAAGTAAATCATAAGAAAAGGATACTACGAAAAATAGTATCCTTCAAAATCATATTTAAACACTCGATAAATAAACTTCTCTTTTTCCATCGTAAATTGTCTGATCAACTGATGTTCCTCATCATACTCTCCAAAAATCCCCGCAAATCCTGAGTCTACAACTGTATTGTGCTCCATGTCCTGTACACTGCTGACATATCCGGAATATGGCACATCAAAAGAATCCACCAGTTCATAAGTACCTGCATTTTCATCCACCAGATATTTATAATACATGGATGTAGTCCCTTCATATGGTTTCGACTGCACATTTTCAATCACTTCTGCCCAATCATACTCTGGTCTTGACTGGCTCACTCCAATATTATTATTGAACATATACAGGTAATATTGTCCGTCCGGCAATCCGGCATCTTCTACATAGGTGACCGCATGCTGACCACCCTGACTTACAAACTCTCCATTCTTTTCCAGCAGCAGTTCCGCATAAGCTGTATCTTTCCAAAAATCTTCAACTCCTATCATGTAATCCACTTTCGGTTCTTCATACAAATCTGTAATTTTTAAAATGGCAGAAGTCTCTCTGGAACTCAATATCACCTCTTCATCTCCAAGCCACTGTATTGTATTGATGTGCATCCAGTCTAATTCACCATCTGTGTTCTCCACACAACTTGCTTTGTAATCTGGAAATAGTTCTCCAAGATCCAATACTTTTTCCACATCTCCTGTAGATATGTTTAATTTTATCACCATATCCTCAACACTATCTCCCTTTGAATCTGACGCAAGGATCAAAAGATCTCCATTATCATCAAACACATAGTCGTGATGAAGTTTATACTGCCCCAAATCATATACATTCGTAACCTGACCAAGTCGATCAACCTGCGCCATCTTGGTCTCCGAGATGCTGTAATACATCTTGTCATCTTCAAACAATAACCTGTGACTGCGATATCCAAGAATCGGCACCTCGCCTCTAAGCACTCCGTTATTGTCATAGTAATACATAAAATCCAACGCTTCACTGTCATTTCCAAGAACTACATAAAGTCCATCTTCCAATGCTTCCTGACTCTCTCCCTCCTCCTGACTAAGCTGTACTTTCTCCGTCCCAAGAATACTTCCCATCTCATAAGAAACTGTTTTTTCTTCCACAGTTCCATCTTCATAGGCAATCGTAAATGTAATCTCATTTTCCAAATCAGGTATCAGTCCAGTCACTTGAAGTTCATGCTGTGTCTGCATCTCCGACTCCTGATAGCATGTTCTTGTGAAATCTTCGATCGAACTATCCGCCACATGAATCGTATACGATATCTGCGCTGGATTCTCAGTCTCAAAGTACACATACAAAGACTGTGTATTGGTTCCAAACGGATTGTATTTTATAAGCATATTATCTTGCGTATAGGTCTGCTCCTGTTTTAACCGTTCCAAATCTTCCTTGATTTCTGCTTGATTCTCTGTATTGTAAACTGCATTTATTTTTTTCTTTTTCTCTGTCTCTTCTTCCGACAGACTACTTTCCTGCACCGCAGAATCATCATGTATCATCCATCTTGCCCCAAGACCAATCCCCATCAAAACAATTACCGCCAATATACCTTTTACTTTTCCGGACATAAAATACCTCACTTTCTTCTATCAATAGTTTATAGAAAAAATGTGAGGTATCTTTGTGTTTTTTATGTTTCTTTTGTGAATTTCTATTTTTTACCGTATTGTTTACATATCTTTACAACAACTCCACTCAGAGCCCACAGGGCAATCGCATTCGGAATAACCATCAAACCGTTAAAGAAGTCTGAAAGAGACCACACAAGCTGTACCTTTAAAGTAGAACCGACGATTACGAACCCGATTACAAGAATCGAATAAAATTTTGCTGCCTTCTCTCCAAACAGATACTTGACATTGACCTCTCCAAAAAAATGCCATCCAAGAATCGTGGAGAATGCGAAAAACAGCAAACACACTGCCACAAAAATATCTCCAAAATTTCCGAACCCTTTTGTGAACGCTGCCTGTGTCAGGGCTGTTCCTTCTTTTCCGCTGTCCAGCACACCGGTTGTCAAAATAGAAAATACCGTTAAGTTCAAAATGATAAATGTGTCAATGAATACACTGATCATCGCCGCAAGTCCCTGTTTATGCGGATTCTCCACTTTTGCTCTCGCATGTGCATGAGGGGTAGATCCCATACCTGCCTCATTCGAGAACAATCCTCTTGCAACACCAAAACGTATTGCTTCCCGCACTGCAATACCTGCACCTGCGCCAACTACCGCCTCCGGATTAAATGCTCCGACAAAAATCATCTTAATTGCTCCCGGAAGCGCCGTAATATTCATGAGAATCAGGACTAAACTTCCCACAATATAAATTCCCGCCATGATCGGAACAATCTTTTCCACCACTGACGCGAGACGATTAACTCCTCCAAGAAAGATAAATCCAATGACCGCTGCCAGAATCAGTCCAAACACAATTGACGGAATCTCAATATTTCTCGCTGAAAACACTTCCGAAAACGCTGCTCCAATGGAGTTGGACTGTACCATATTTCCTGTAAATCCAAGCGCCAGTACGATCAGAATTGCAAAAATTGCCGCCAGCGCTTTTCCAAATGTCCCTTTAAATGCTGCCCGTATGTAGTAAACCGGTCCGCCTGTCACCTCTCCGTCTTTTTGGACTTTGTACTGTTGTGCCAAAGTCGCCTCGGCATAGATTGTGGACATTCCAAAGAAGGCACTTACCCACATCCAGAAAATAGCACCAGGGCCGCCTCCGATCAGCGCTGTCGCCGCCCCCGCCAGATTACCTGTCCCGACCTGAGCCGCAATTGCCGTTGCCAGCGATTGAAATGTTGTCATTTCGCCGTTTTTCCCTTTTTCTCCTTTCAGAGAAATATTTCCAAATACCAGTTTAAACCCTTCACCAAATTTCCTGATCTGGATAAACTTCAATCGGATTGTAAAATAAATCCCGGTTCCGCAAAGCAAAATAATCAAAATGACATTCCACAAATAATCACTCGCCTTACTCACTACTTCTGTTACTGCTTCCATTTAAAAACCTCCTGCTCATTCCATACTCACTCGGATATGTCCTAAACAAAGCGAAAGACCAGTCATTTGACCGGCCTTTGAAATTCATACATTTGCCCTGTCCTTTTGCCTGAGAGATTAACAGACATTTCTATCTGCCGTACACCTTCGGCGCTCTAATATTTGAGACTCTCCAGAGTTTTTTTAATTTTTTATACAACTAAGACTTTAACATATCTTCGTCAAAAATACAACTGTTTTTCTTAGAAAGACAGCTTTGTTATAAATTTATATTTTTCGGTAACACTATATATAAATTTTAAGAAAGGATTATCTCATCATGAATACAAAAAAAACAGCAACTACAACAAATTATAGCTGCTATCATTTTTCCGGAAAGACAGGCAAAATCGCCAAACAACGTCTGTCTGCCATGCAGCACAGCGATAAAAAAGAATTCCGTACTGCTTTTACAAACAAATCAGAGTAAATTTTCCAGCTATTCTTTTTTCAGTAAGGACAACATAAGAACTGCCCCCAATATACCTGCCAGACCAATAAAGTCTACAAATTGAAACGCTGCTCCCATAAACACCACAGTCATAAATGTGGCTGTCACAGGCTCCACAGACGCAAACAGACTTGCCTTAGATGCCCCAATTAATCGAACACCTTCCATATATGTTGTAAAGGACAAAATTGTTCCAACCAAAATTACCGCCGCCGTTGCCAGCACTGTATAGATATCCCACACGCCGATCACATGCCAAGGCTTTATAAATACACATAAAAAGATTCCTCCAATCAGCATTCCCCATCCAATTACATTGAATGTTCCAAACTTTTTCATCAATTCTCCCGGGATCAGATTATAAAGCGCCATTGCCACCGCTGAGGCAAGTCCCCATACTAAAGTCTCCGTAGAGATGGCAAGATTCGTGATATTTCCATGTGTTGCAAGCAGGAATGTTCCTCCGACAGCCAGAACCAGCGCCAGCATCTCAATTCTCTGCGGTACTTTTTTATTGCGAACAGAAACGTACAACATAATAATGATTGGCGCCGTATACTGCAGAACTGTTGCGGTTCCGGCATTTGATGTCTCCACCGCCACATAATAACTCAATTGACAGAATGCCATCCCAAATATTCCAAACATTATAAGCTGAAATACATCTCTTTTTTCGCGCCATATTTCAAACATCTGCTTTTTTTGTTTTGCCCAAACCGTCAGAAGCAATATCAGTCCGGCCAGCACAAGCCGCACACTTACAAGCCACTTTGCGGTCAATCCCCGCTCTTCAAACAAATACTGTCCGCAAACACCTGCAAGTCCCCAAAATATTCCTCCAATAATTGTCAATGCAATTCCTCTTAACTGCTCTCTTCTTTGCATATGATTCATTTTTCTCTTCCCCCATTCTTTTCCACTACAATTCTATCAAAATTTTTGTACGGTCACAACTGCATTGCGCGGAAAATTTTTTCAATATATAATTGTTGGGTTTAAAAATTCATGGTAAAGTAATCCTGACAGACTATCTCAAGGAGGTGAAACTAATTATGGAAATGACAACTTTATGCTACATAGAAAAAGATGACTGCTATCTGATGCTGCACCGTGTTTCCAAGAAAAATGATGTCAATAAAGACAAATGGATTGGTGTGGGAGGGCATTTTGAGAAAGACGAAACACCCGATGAATGTCTTTTACGTGAAGTAAAAGAAGAGACCGGTCTTACTTTGACTTCTTATCAATTCCGGGGAATTGTCACATTCATTTCAGACAAAGTCGGACACGCTGAATATATGTGTCTCTATACTGCTGACGGCTACGAAGGTGAGATAATTTCCTGTGATGAGGGCACTTTAGAATGGGTTCCCAAAAAAGATATCTATCAGCTGAATCTCTGGGAAGGAGATCGGATCTTTCACCGCCTGATCGCTGAAAACACTCCATTTTTTTCACTGAAGCTTCGCTATGAAAGTGACGTTTTAGTTGAGGCAAAATTAAACGGACAGCCTGTATAACGGCTGCCCGGCTCCTCTTACCCTTTTTCTTTTATTGGAACAAAACAATGTTTCCGATAAACGGTAATTCTTCTTTTTTGCTCTTACATGCATTCACAATTCCGATGACTGCAAGTACAACAAGTACCAAATTTACAATACCTAAGAGATCTCCCAAAGAGATAATCCCAACATCCATGAACCATACAAAACGCGATAAAATCCAGTCCAATGCATTCCACAATACACTACAGATAAAAAGCACAAGTCCCTGGTTCGCATGGAATCTGACAAATTCTGATTTACTTCCCGACAAAATCGGCACAAACACCAGCAGTCCCAAATATGCAAGCACTGCCAGCACTCTGTCTGTCCCCTCCTCCTTAACAGTTTGTTCTCTGAAATCGCGCTGCTCTGTCTGATTCTGCGTATATTGACCATTACCGTACTCATATGTATGATGTGTCTCTTCTTTTGGAATCTGTGCACCACATGACGGACAAAAATTCATACTGTCCTCTACCTGTCTTCCGCATTTCACACAATATCTCATAGCATCTTCCTCCTTAGTCAAGTCCTAATATTTCTGCCAGAACATCAATGATGATCTCATTCGTACAAGATTTCACATATCCCAACATATGAAGCGAAATCTCATCCTGCTTCTGTGCTTCCGTCAGATTCTCGTTGTGCTTTGTCTGATCAATCAGCTGTATCAATTGCGGCGTCAGTTCCTCGTATGTCTCAACAGTCGCCTCCGTCACCAGTTTACTGAGTTCTTCCTTTGTTCTTGGTACCATATCTATATCCTCCTAATCCAAATTTCTGATCTTAAAGTCTCTCTGTGCTTCTCTTTGCTGATCTTTCTTTGCAATATCGTTCCGTTTATCATAAAGTTTCTTTCCTTTTGCAAGACCGATCTCGACTTTTACAAGACTTCCTTTAAAGTACACCTTCAGCGGGACAAGCGCCATTCCATTTTCTTTGATCTTTCCTGTAATTTTATTAATCTCTGCTCTGTGAAGCAATAGCTTTCTCACCCGCAGCGGATCTTTATTGAAAATATTTCCTTTTTCATAAGGACTGATATGCATTCCATAGACAAACACTTCCTCGTTTTCAATACGGATAAATGCTTCTTTGATGCTGCATTTTCCCATGCGAAGGGACTTTACTTCAGTCCCATGCAGAGAAATTCCCGCCTCGTATGTGTCCAGTATAAAATAATCATGATACGCTTTTTTGTTATTCGCAATTAGTTTCCCCTGTTCTTTTGCCATAATCCACCTCTTCTTTTTCTACGAATTCAAAATCAATCGTCCGTTGAAGCCGATCTGTCCCTGTTGCCACAATATATACAGTCTGTCCAAGTTTGTAGACTTTCCGTGTATGCTCTCCGACCATCTCAAATCGTTCTTCTATATAATCATAATGATCATCATGCATATTAGTTACATGGACAAGACCTTCAATCGTGTTTGGCAGTTCCACATAGATTCCCCATTTGGTAATGCTGGAAATCACACCCTCGAATACTTCGCCGATATGCTCCTCCATATACTCAACTTTCTTTAACTTGATCGTCTCTCTTTCTGCCTCTTCTGCCAGACGTTCTCTCTCGCTGCACTGTTTCGTCACTTCCGGAAGAATCTTCTCGTAATGCTCACGTCGATTCTCATTCATTCTCCCCCGCAAATCTTCCTTGATGATGCGATGGATCTGCAGATCCGGATACCGCCTGATCGGCGACGTGAAGTGGCAGTAATACGTTGTAGCCAAACCAAAATGTCCAGTGTTTTCCGGTGTATATTTTGCCCGCTTCATAGATCGAAGCGCCAGTCGGCTGATCAATGCCTCCTCGTTCGTCCCCTCTACTTTTACAAGCAGCTTTTGAATCTCTTTTGGACGAACTGCATTGTTTGCAATGTGCATAGAGTGCCCAAAATTATTAATAAAAATCGCCAACTTTTGAATCTTTTCTTCATCCGGCTGTTCATGTGTCCGGTAAACAAACGGAATCTCCTGCCAAAAATAATGTTCTGCCACCGTCTCATTGGCAAGCAGCATAAAGTCTTCAATAATCTTTGTCGCCACGTTCCTGTCATATGGTTTCAGCTCAATCGGTTTACCCTGCTCATCCAGAACCATCTTTGTCTCCGGAAAATCAAAATCAATAGAGCCTCTTTTTTTTCGCTTTTCGCGTAAAATTCCCGCTACTTTCTCCATCATCTGAAACATCGGTACAAATTCTTCATACTTTTTGCATTCTTCCTCATCCTGTTCTTCCAGAATCTTTTTCACGCTCGTATATGTCATTCGGCGGTCGACACAAATAACTGTCTCCGCTATCTTATAGTCTACTACATTTCCCTTGTCATTGATAGTCATAATACAGCTCAATGCCAAACGATCTTCTCCTTCATTCAAAGAACAGATTCCATTAGAAAGTATATGAGGGAGCATCGGAATCACTCTGTCCACAAGATACACACTTGTACCTCTTTTGTAAGCCTCGCGATCCAGCGCGCTTTTTTCCTGTACATAGTTTGTCACATCCGCAATATGCACTCCCAGTTTATAGTTCTCTCCCTCTTTCGTCAGGGAGATCGCATCGTCCAAATCTTTTGCATCTTCTCCGTCAATCGTCACCATCTGCCAGTCACGGATATTCATTCTCCCTGCCATGTCTGCCGTACTGACATCTTTTGCCACACGCTCTGCCTGATTCAACACCTTTTCCGGAAATTCAATTGGAAGATCGTACCCTTTTACAATGGACATAATATCTGTCCCCGGATCATTGACATGCCCGATAATCTCCACAATCTTTCCTTCCGGCTTTTTATTGTCTCCCCCATATTTCGTAAGTTCCACAACTACTTTGTGTCCCGTGACTGCTCCTTTCGAGCGCTCTAACGGCACGAATACGTCCTTGATAAACCTCTGATTGTCCGGAACGACAAAGCCAAAATTTTTATTCTTCTGAAAATATCCAACAAGCCTTGTCGTACCATGCGATAAAATCCGCACAACCTTTCCTTCCCGTCTCTTTCCATCTGGTGCCGATTTGATCGTCACTTCAACCTGATCCCCATGAAAAGCTCCATTTGTATCATCTTCTGATATAAAAATATCATCGTCTTCCCCTTCTACCGCAACAAAGCCAAATCCTCTCGCATGAGCCTGATAAGTCCCTACGATGCGCTTTGCCTCTCCCTTGGTATACTTCCCTTTTTTAGATACATGTACCTTGCCTTCCGCTTCCAGCGAATCCATAATCGCTTTCAGTTCTTTTCTCTGATCCTTCGGTACTTGCAGTAAGACCGCAAGTTCTTTCAGCTTCATCGGCACATAAAATTCATCACAAATAAAATCATAAATTAATTTTTTTCGTTTTTCAAATGTCTGATCCATTCTCTCTCCTTTGTCTTTCTAGTCTAAAGCAACTGCTTCCTTCTGCACAGTGTAAAAAAAACACTCTTATATCAATAAGAGTGTTTCGCAAATCTCATTCGCCCGTATATGATTAAGCAAATACTTTCAAATTCAATACTGCTGCCAATACGATAAATAATACAGCTGCAAACTTCGTAGATTTTACAAGAGCGCCTTCCATAGAACGTCCTTTATTCTGTCCCCAATAGCTTTCTGCAGCACCGCTGATTGTCCCCAGTCCTGCTGACTTTCCCTCTTGAAGTAATACGATCGCAGTCAATACGATACAATCTATTGCAAATAAAATCATCAATACTGTTTTTAAAATATCCATTTTACACACCTCCTGAATAAATAACATACTTATTTTACCATATGTTTGTTCATTCTGCAAGCGTTTCGATTGGATTTCGTATATTTTTTATTAAAAGGTTACTGTTCTGTCACCTTAAAAGCGCTTAAATGGATCTTCGTAACATGACACATTGCCAAGATGTTCTTCTATTCTAAGCAGCTGATTATATTTTGCCACACGCTCCGACCGGCAAGGTGCCCCTGTCTTAATCTGTCCTGACTGAAATGCAACAGCAATATCCGCTATGATGCTGTCCTCTGTCTCTCCCGACCGGTGGGAAATGATTGTCTTATATCCCGCATTTTTCGCCATTTCAATTGCCTCAAATGCCTCTGTCAGTGTCCCAATCTGGTTCACTTTTACAAGAATCGCATTTGCTACCTTCTGTTCAATCCCACGCGAAAGGCGCTTTGTGTTAGTGACAAACAGATCATCTCCAACAAGCTGCACGTCTCTTCCAAGTCTTGTCGTCAAAAGTTCCCATCCTTCCCAGTCTTCTTCATCAAGCGGATCTTCAATAGACATGATTGGAAATTCCATAATCAGTTCCTCATAATAATCAATCATCTCCTCCACGGAACGAATTACCTGACCGCCCCGCATTTTTCCTTCTCCTTCAAATACATATTTTTTAAAATCTTTGTTGTAGAACTCTGTCGCAGCCGCATCCAATGCGATCACAATATCCTTTCTCGGCTCATATCCTGCTTTTCTTACCGCATTTACAATAAACTGTAATGCTTCTTTTGCATCTTTAAAATCAGGTGCAAATCCACCTTCATCTCCCACCGCTGTACTGTACCCCTGCTCTTTTAGCAATGCCTTTAACGCGTGATAAATTTCTGAACACATCCGAAGTGCCTCTCGAAAGCAACACGCACCGACCGGCATGATCATAAATTCTTGAAAATCAATCGTATTATCTGCGTGCCGTCCTCCATTTAAAATATTCATCATCGGAACCGGCATTTTTTTCGCATTGACTCCTCCAAGATAGGCATAAAGCGGAATCCGCAACGCTTTTGCCGCTGTTCTCGCAGCAGCCATCGAAACCCCAAGCAACGCATTCGCTCCCATATTACTCTTGTTTTGTGTCCCATCCGTTTTTAAAAGCACTTGATCCAAATGTGCCTGATCGAATACATTCAGACCAATGACCGCCTGTGCAAGCTTTGTGTTGACATGATCCACCGCCCGTTGTACTCCGAGTCCGCCATACCTCTCCTCTCTATCTCGCAGTTCCACAGCTTCGTATTGTCCGGTAGATGCTCCTGACGGCACTGCTGCCCTCCCCAGGAACTCATCTCCCGCCAAAACTTCTACTTCTATTGTAGGATTCCCTCTGGAATCTAATATTTCTCTTGCGTATACGTCTGTAATCGCCAAATATCTGTTCATTTTTATCTCCCTCCTCTTCTATTTCTATTGTTACCATATTATGCACTCTAATGCGTTGACTTTTCATGTTTCTAGCGTTACAATTCGTATGAATAGAAATAGAATACGGAGAAAACATCAAATGAGAGAAAAATCAAAATCCTTTTTCCTGTTGACTGGAAGTATATTTGTGATGGCAATCGGAATTTACTTTTTCAAATTTGCCAACAATTTCACATTCGGAGGCATTACAGGTCTTGCTGTTTTAGTTGCCAAAACCGGCGTGATGTCCGCCAGTGATTTTACCTTTATTATGAACATGCTCCTTTTACTGATTGGACTTATCGTTCTCGGTAAAACATTTGCACTGACTACTGCTTACTGTAGTATTTTACTCTCAGTGCTTTTATCATTACTGGAGCGTATTTTTCCTATGTCCCATCCGCTGACAGATCAGCCGATGCTGGAACTTGCCTTTGCAATCGCACTTCCCGCATTCAGCTCTGCTGTACTTTTTAACATTGGTTCTTCCAGTGGTGGTACAGATGTCATTGCTGCGATTTTTAAAAAATATACGAGCATCAACATCGGACGAGCATTGCTTTTGACAGATTTGGCATTTACCATTGCCGGTTTCTTTATTTTTGACATTAAAACCGGTCTATATTCTTTGCTTGGATTGTCTATTCGCTCTTTTATGATTGATAACTTTATCGAAAGTTTTAATCTTTCAAAATATTTCAATGTTGTATGCAGCCATCCCGAACCCATTTGTGACTTCATCACACATGATTTGATGAGAAGTGCAACGATTGTGGATGCTCAGGGTGCATTTTCCGGTGAGCACCGCTATATTATTTTTACTGCACTGAACCGCCAACAGGCTATTAAGCTTCGTAATTTTATTAAGCAGCAAGAGCCTGGCGCATTCATTTTGATTTCTAACACAAGTGAGATTATCGGAAAAGGATTTCATAACGTATAATAAATAAAGCAAGGGCGAAAAGCTTGTTTTTCTCAAGTCTTTCGCCCTTCATTATTATAGAATATCTTATTTACAGACTTTTCATCGTCTCAAAAATCTTTCTCAACTTTCATTTTCTTTTACATATAAATAAGTTCCTTTGATTTCCGAAATTGTAATGGCAGTTCCCTTTTTCAAATCTTTCTTTGAACATACCTTGACATCTTTCCCATCTATAGATGCCATTCCATAATTATGCAAATCTGTGAGAAGAACTCCATTTTTCATCAAGTACTTCTCTTCTAATCTTCCACGCTTTTTTCTCCCTAACTCCCTTGCAGCAAACATACAAACAGCAACTACAATCGAAGTGATCAGCCAGCCCCAAAACCACTTTGAAGCAATTCCTATTGCAACAGCTGCGGTAGTGAAACTATTTACCACCCCCAGCCGCTCTGTTTTGCCAGTAACAAAGGGATCTTGATCTCTACTTTCCAAATATGAAACAAAAACAGGCTCAAAGAGTAAAACTACCCACAAAAATATAAATGGAATTTTAAATCTTTCCAAAAACATGTTGCGGAAAAAATATGAAAATA
This sequence comes from Faecalimonas sp. LCP19S3_D12, assembly GCF_052121495.1. Lineage (GTDB taxonomy): Bacteria > Bacillota > Clostridia > Lachnospirales > Lachnospiraceae > Faecalimonas. The sequence goes on from NZ_JBQKED010000010.1 coordinate 36,468, forward strand.
TTCCTGAAGCTATAACCACAACAATTAAAATAACAATATCTTTCTTTCTAGCACGTTGTAACTCTTGTTTTTTCATAGTTATCCTCTCCTTTAACCAATGGTTTTCTAAATCTGTTTTTATTTTTTATATTATCACCCAACAAACAATATATCAATATATTAAATATTAATTTGTTATTATGTAGAGATAATTTTAGGGAAAGCAGCTACTTCTATGAATCGCTACTTTCCCTCTTCTGACTTATCCTACAATCAGTCCTTGCTGATGCATTACCTCAACAACCTGATTTACATATTTTTCACACAGTTCATCTGTAGATGCTTCCACCATCACACGAATTACCGGCTCTGTTCCACTTTCACGTACCAAAATACGTCCATCATTTCCAAGTGCCTCCGTCACTGCTTCCACTGCCTTTACGACTTCTGCATTTTCTCTTGCTGTCTTTTTATCAGATACTCTTACATTTTTCAAAAGCTGTGGATAAATCTTCACTTCTTCTGTTAGCTTTGCAAGTGTCTGTTTCTTTTCCAGCATAACTTCCATCAACAGCAACGAAGTTAAGATACCATCACCTGTTGTCGCATATTTGCTGAAAATAATATGTCCTGACTGCTCTCCTCCGAGACAATGGTTGTTCTGCACCATGTTCTCATATACATATTTATCTCCAACTGCAGTCTTTTCATATTTGATTCCAGCTTTATCACATGCTTTATATAATCCCAGGTTTGACATGATTGTCGTCACAATTGTATCATTGTTCAGTCTTCCCTGTTCTTTCAAATATTTTCCGCATACGTAGAGAATAAGATCCCCATCAACTTCATTACCATTTTCATCTACCGCAAGACATCTGTCCGCATCTCCATCGTAAGCAAAACCTACATCTAATTTCTTTTCTTTCACAAACTCCTGCAATACATGAATATGTGTAGAGCCACAGTTTCTATTGATGTTCGTTCCATCCGGCTCGCTGTTGATCACGTATGTCTTAGCTCCCAACGCATCAAATACACTTTTCGCAATAGAAGATGCACTTCCGTTTGAACAATCCAGTCCCACACGTTTATCTTTGAAAGAACGTGTTGCCATCGCGATCAAATGTCCAATATAGCGATTTCTTCCAGCCGAATAGTCTACCGTACGTCCAATCGCATCACGTGTTGCGTATGGAATCTCTCCCCATGTTCCATCAATATATGACTCAATTTTTTCTTCTATTTCTGCTTCCAATTTATGTCCTTTTGCATTGATGACTTTAATTCCATTATCATAGAAAATATTGTGGCTTGCGGAAATCATAATTCCACAATCGAAATCTTCTGTACGTGTCACATATGAAACACTCGGTGTTGTCGTTACATGCAAAAGATACACATCTGCACCGGATGCAGTAAGCCCTGCCGACAGAGCGTCCTCAAACATATAACTGCTTCTTCTTGTATCTTTTCCGATGACAACTCTCGCTTTATGCTCCTGACCATAATACCATCCTAGAAATCTACCTACTTTAAAAGCATGCTCTACTGTCAGAACCACATTTGCTTCTCCGCGAAATCCGTCTGTTCCAAAATATTTTCCCATATTAATTCCCTCCATAAATTTGGCTTATTCACCGCTTTTTTTGCACAATCAGTTTTCCAACCTTTTTTATTATATACTCATGCCATAAAATATACAACTACTTTTTTCAAAAAGGGACAGGGCTAATGTCAATTGGGGACGTAGTAAAATTCAATTTTACTACGTCCCCAATTTAACAATTTAAATTAATGATGGAACAAACGAATTCCTGTAAACGCCATCGCCATATTATATTTGTCACATGTGCTGATTACATTGTCGTCACGAACGGATCCTCCCGGCTGCGCAATATATTTCACACCGCTCTTGTGAGCACGTTCGATATTATCTCCAAATGGGAAGAACGCATCTGAGCCTAATGCTACATCTTCCAGCTTATCTAACCATGCACGTTTTTCTTCTCTTGTAAATACCGGCGGTTTTACTTTGAAGATATTCTGCCATGTTCCTTCTGCAAGTACATCTCCATATTCATCTCCGATATATAAATCAATCGAATTGTCTCTGTCTGCTCTTCCAATGCTGTCTACGAACTGAAGTCCCAGTACCTGTGGAGACTGACGAAGCCACCAGTTATCTGCTTTTTGTCCAGCAAGACGTGTACAGTGGATACGTGACTGCTGCCCGGCACCGATACCAATTGCCTGACCATCTTTTGCATAGCATACAGAATTTGACTGTGTATATTTTAATGTAATTAAAGCAATTGCAAGGTCAATTTTTGCTTGTTCTGTAATTTCTTTATTCTCTGTCACAACATTCGATAATAATTCATCATCAATCACAAGCTCATTTCTTCCCTGTTCAAATGTAATTCCGAACACTTCTTTATGTTCGATTGGAGCCGGCTCGTAATTTGGATCAATCTCAATGATCGCATAATTTCCTTTTTTCTTCTGTTTTAAAACTTCTAACGCTTCCGGTTCATATCCTGGTGCGATGACACCGTCTGATACCTCGCGTTTAATTAATTTTGCGGTTGCAACATCACACACATCTGACAGAGAAATAAAATCTCCGAAAGAAGACATTCTGTCCGCGCCTCTTGCTCTTGCATATGCGCACGCAAGTGGTGAAAGTTCTCCCATGTCGTCTACCCAATAGATTTTTGCCAATGTCTCATCTAATGGAAGTCCAACTGCTGCTCCTGCAGGTGATACGTGTTTGAAAGAAGTTGCCGCCGGAAGTCCGGTTGCCTTCTTCAATTCTCTCACTAACTGCCAGCCGTTAAATGCATCTAAAAAGTTGATATATCCCGGTCTCCCACACAATACTTTGATTGGAAGTTCCCCATTCTCCATATAGATCTTGGATGGTTTCTGATTCGGATTACATCCATATTTTAATTCTAATTCTTTCATCTGTCTCGCTCCTACTTATTCTTGTTTACAATCTTTGTCTCATAGTTTCCTGTTGCAATATCAATATAACGCACAAATAACGAAACTTTGTTGTCTTCATTCAGACTGTTCCAAAGCATCTCCGTAAATGCCTCCATATCGTCTAAAATCCCAACTAATTTTGGCTCACCTTCAAAACTTGGAAGCGGATTGCCGTCGCATTTATATGTATGAATAAAATGTCCTTCTCCTACTACCGGATTCTCATATGCAAATGTATAACGGTTGCATGCATCCGGATTCCCATTATTGCTTTTCAAAATGGACATTGCATAATTGTATGTTCCATTTTCAATGTGCATAATTCCGGAAATACGAGGTGTATAGTTCGGTGCATCAGGCTCAAATTCTCTGTTTCTAAGAGACTGCTCAAACGTCAGCTGCTTGTCCATTCCCTCATAGATGGTATCCGTCTGGTCACCGTTTGTCACAATTGTCTTATTTCCCAACACTCTTACCGGCGCATAAATAATCAAGCTTGGATCTGTTAATTTGGAAGGATCAAATGCCTGCGTGCGGATTCCTTCTCCCTCCTCTACGAATACACGATTTCTACTGTTCTCACTTCTTCCCATAATGAAGTATGCAGTCACTGCTTTCTTTCCGTCCGGCGTCTTTCCAATAATAATTCCACGCCCCGGATAAGCATTTCCCTGTAGCTCTTTTTCGATTGATAACATTTCCATGAACATTCTCCTTTTATCTTGTGATAATCGTTTCTCGACTTCTTCTTTTTTATTATAGCTTATAACTCCTTCTTATTGTAGTACAATTTACTAATAAGTTTTTATAATGCTTATTAATATCAGGGTTTTCTTTCCCAGAAAATCAGTATATAATGTTCAAAGAGTGAAAAAAGGAGGATGATTTTATGATAAAACTAATCGCAAGCGACTTAGATGGCACACTTTTACAAAACGGCGCTCAGGAATTAAACCCTGAAATATACGATCTTATTCTGGCATTAAAAGAACGTGGGATTCATTTCGCAGCCGCCAGCGGAAGACAGTATGCCAGTGAACGTAATCTTTTCAAACCGATTGCAGATGAGATTTCCTATATCGCCGAAAATGGCGCTGTCTGTATTCACAACAATCAGATTATCTCAATAACTGAGATTGACCGCGACCTTGCCTTTCGCATTATCGACGCAATCAAGCAATGCCCGAACTGTAAGCCGCTCGTATCCTGTCTCAATTGCTGCTACATCGAATCCGGGGACGACGAGTATCTCTACCATATCCGTCATGTTGTACATAACAACGTCGATACGGTAGATGACTTTGCATCCATTCAGGAACCGATTTTAAAAATCGCACTGCTTGACACTGTGACACCACAGCAGTCCGCCACTCATCTGCAGGAATTGTTTAAAAATGAGATCAAAGTTGTAACTTCTGGCATGGACTGGATTGATTTTGTACCACTTCATTCAAACAAAGGTACTGCTTTAAAGACTTTACTGGAAACATTACACCTGTCCCCGGAAGAGACTGTCTCATTTGGCGACCAGCAAAACGACATCGAGATGCTGACTCTGACCAAAAAGAGCTACGCGATGGCAACTGCCCCGGAAGATGTAAAAAACTGTGCATATGCCGTGACCGACAGTGTGGAAAAGATTTTAAAGCAAATCATAAAAGAAACTCCGAAAGTATAACGCCCTCGGAGTTTTTCATTTATTCTGTATCATTGGTCAGATGAAATTTATCCAACACATAGAAAATCAAACTCAAGATCATACCTACCACACAGGCAAGCACCATACCTGTCAATTCGATATTTCCAAATTTCACGGCAATCCCGGACAAACCTGTAACGAAGATTACCGATGTGAGTGCAAGATTACGCGATTTCGCATAATCTACATTCGAGTCTACCAAAATACGAATACCGGATGTTCCAATCATACCGTATAGCAGAAATGAAATTCCTCCGATTACCGGGCCCGGAATCGTTTGGATCAAAGTCGATAATTTTCCCACGAAAGAGCAGATAATCGACAAGACCGCCGCACCTGCGATCACATACACACTGTACACACGTGTCACTGCCATCACTCCGATATTTTCGCCGTACGTCGTAGTCGGAACAGATCCGATCAAACCTGAAATCATCGTCGAAAAATTATCTCCAAATAAGGAGCGGTGTAATCCCGGATCTTTCAAAAGATCTCTTCCGACAATCTTACTTGTCACAATCTGATGCCCAATGTGTTCAGATGTAATAACAAGAATCACCGGCAAAATAATCAGAATAGCATCTATGCTGAATTTTGGTGTGGAAAAATTCGGAAAAGCTAAGATCGGCGCCTTTGCAACCTCTGAAAAACCCACGATTCCACATGCTATAGCCGCAATATATCCCGCTATAACTGCAATCAAAATCGGAATCACTGACAAAAATTTACGAAACAGAATCGAGCCAAATACTGCAGTTCCCAATGTCACTAAAAACACAATCACACTACTTGTCTCAATATGATCTCCAATCAGCCCCGCATTGGTTGCTGCTGTTCCCGATAACTCCAAACCGATCAAGGCCACTACCGGTCCCATCGCCGCCGGCGGTAGCACAACGTCAATCCAATCCGAACCGAATTTATAGATGACTGCCGCCAGAATACATCCGCAGAAGCCGACTGCAACAAATCCACCCAACGCATATTCATAACCGAATTTAGAAATAACAATCCCTGCCGGTGCCAAAAATGCAAAACTCGAACCAAGATACGCCGGCGCCTTTCCTTTCGTGACTAAAATAAACAACAATGTTCCTACACCATTCATAAACAATACAATTGCCGGATTGATTCCAAATACAAATGGCACTAGCACAGATGCCCCAAACATGGCAAACATGTGCTGAATACTAAGCGGAATCAGAAGCTTTGCCGGAACTTTTTCTTCCACCTGTATGATTTTACGATTCTCCATCTCATGTCCTCTCTCTCTTTTGTTTTCAAATCTTCCCCATTATATCCTATAATGCCGTTTTCGTCACTATGAAATGTGTTCTTTCCAGAAGATTCTTCCACTAAAAGGAGCAAGCACAATTTTTCCGTTGCATATAATCTCTTTCTTTTTGCACGTTTCCCCGCCATAAATATCCCAATCACTGTTCAGAATTTCAGTGAGTTTCTCGCATTTTAGCAACTTTTCTATGACACATTCCTGCTTTTCTTTAGAAAAATTAAAGGCTGCCACAAGCGTCTTTTTCCCTTTCCCGCGCTCATACACATACACCGACTGTTCCTTCGCATCATCAACAAGCCAGCAAAATCTTTCCCTGTCATACTCTTTTTCATAAAGTATATTTTCTCTGCAATACAACTCATTCAGTGTCCGGACATAATGATAAAATCCATCATGCATTGGAAATTTCAACAATTCCCAATCCTGCTGTCGTCTTTCATCCCACTCACGGAATTGTGCAATTTCATTTCCCATAAAATTCAACTTCTTTCCCGGATGCGTCATCATGTATAGATAGAGCGCACGACACTGTCTGAATTTATCCTCATAGTCTCCCCACATCTTTTGTATGACCGTCGCCTTCCCATGCACAACTTCATCGTGGGATAATGCAAGCAAATACAACTCATTATAAAAATAGTCCATCGAAAACTTCAATTGATAATAGTGCTCTGCCCGTTCCTGCGGCGGTGTCTTAAAATAATTCAAAGTGTCATTCATCCACCCCAAATCCCATTTATAATCAAATCCGAGTCCATCATACTCCACCGGAGCTGTGACCTTCGGAAACGCCGTCGAATCTTCCGCAATCAACATCGCACTCGGATGCAATCTCTGCAATCCCGCATTCATATTTCTGATAAACGAAATGGCACATGGGTTCACTCCTCTTTCCGGCTCTCCCTGCCAATAAATTGCCCGGCTGATCGCATCCATTCTTATTCCATCAAAATGATACTCTTTCAGCCAATAATTTGCCGCCGACTGCAGAAAACAGCACACTTCTCTTCTTGAATAATCAAAATTACGTGTTCCCCACTCACTGTCTGTCACATCACTTTGCACATACTCATACAGCTGTGTTCCGTCATAGTTCGCAAGCCCATAATAATCTGTCGCAAAATGAATCGGAACAAAGTCCATAATCACACCAATTCCCGCCTGATGACATTTGTCTACAAGTTCCATCAGATCCCTTGCCGTTCCATAACGGGACGTCGGACTGAAATATCCCGTATTCTGATATCCCCAAGAGCAGTCCGCCGGATGCTCACTGAGCGGCAGAAATTCAAGATGCGTATACCCGTTCTCTTTCGCATACATAATCAGCTGATCTGCAATCTCATGATAACGGTACCAGCCATTTGCATCCTTCTCATTTGTTCTCCAGGATCCCAAATGCACCTCGTAAATGTTGAGTGGTCTGTTATAATTCTTATCTCTGTTTTTCATCCACTTTTCATCATGAAACCGGTATTCTGACAAATCCACAATATACGATGCGCTGTTTGGTCGAAGTTCCATACCAAATCCATAAGGATCACAATGCTCTACACGCCAGCCCCCTTTTGCATAAATGCAGTATTTGTACATCATTCCGACTTCAGCCTTCGCACTTTTCAATTCATAGACACCACTTTGCCCGTCCTGCTGCATCTCCTCTTCTGTCCAATGATTAAACTCTCCAAACACCGTCACCTTCGCCGCTCCCGGTGCGTATGTCCGAAACATCACCCCGTCTTTCTCTTTGTGTGCACCAAAATACTCATATGCGTCAAACGACTGTCCCTCATAAAATTCCTGAAACTTCATCTCAATTCTCCCTCAAAGCAATCTCATCAATTCTTTTTAACTCTTCCTCCGTAAACGCAGCACTTTCAATCACCTTCAGGTTTTCCAAAATTTGTTCCGGTTTTGATGCTCCGATCAAAACACTTGTCACATCATCATCTTTCCGCACCCATTTCAATGCCATCTGCGCCAGACTTTCTCCTCTCTCTTTTGCAATTTCATTCAACTTGTGGATCTTTTGCAGATTTGTCTCCACCGTCTGCTCCTGCAAAAATCTTCCATCTGTGCAGATTCTGCTGTCCAACGGAATCCCTTTCAAATAACGGTCCGTCAACATTCCCTGAGCAAGAGGACTAAACGCGATAATTCCTTTTCCCTCTTCTCTTGCGGCTGCTTTCAGTCCGTTTTTCTCAATCGTACGGTCAAAAATCGAATATCGGTTTTGATTGATGACAAATGGACACTTCAATTCTTTTAAAATTGCACACGCTTTTTTCATCGTCTCCCCATCATAATTCGAAATCCCGGCATACAATGCCTTTCCACTTTTGACTGCCGTGTCAAGTGCTCCCATTGTCTCCTCAAGCGGTGTCTCCGGATCCATGCGGTGATGATAAAAAATGTCCACATACTCAAGACCCATTCTTTTCAGGCTCTGATCCAGACTCGCCAGCACATATTTTCTGCTTCCCCAGTCCCCATAAGGACCATCCCACATCAGATATCCTGCCTTCGTGCTGATGATCAGTTCATCTCGGTACGCTCCCATCTCTTCTTTCAAAATACGTCCAAGATGTACCTCTGCGCTTCCCGGCTCCGGCCCGTAATTGTTCGCCACATCAAAATGGGTGATTCCATGATCAAATGCCGTAAAACACATCCGTTTCATATTCTCAAAATTTCCAGTGTCCCCGAAATTATGCCACAATCCAAGTGAAACCTCCGGCAATTTTAGTCCACTTTTTCCACATCGGTTATAGTTCATTCCTTCATAACGTTTTTTATCTGCCTGATACATATTGATTACCTGTCTACCTTTCTCTGTAAAATATCTAAAATCGTCTTCTCTGTTCCAATCATTCCCGGTGATGCAATCTCACCCATATTTCGCATAGTCTCCTCCGGTGTCCTTCCGACAATGCCATGTACATGCGCGACACAAACCTCATCCATTGCAAGCTCAGCTGACTGATACGCTGCATCCACCGCCACAATTCCTTTCATTGTACACCCTTGATTTCCACCGTCGCAGATCATCCCGGTAATGCTTCCTGCCATGTTATTGATTGTCTCTTCCATCATCTTAACCGTTCCACCACGCAAATATACAAGCCCACAAGTCATCCCTGTTCCCGCTGCAATCGCACATCCGCAAAACGCAGATAACTTTCCTGAGTATTCCTTGATATACATGCAAATCAGATAACTTAGCGCTGTCGCCCGCAAAAGCCGCTCCTGAGAATAACCGTTTACTTTATAGGCAGCATACAGAGGCATGGTCGCAATGATTCCATGAGCTCCGGATCCGGTAATGCTCATCGCCGGTTTATTAAGCCCCAAAACTCTCGCCTCAATTGCCGCATTGCAAAGCAGCGAAGCTGTCCTCTGTTCATCCTCCGAGAATACTTTACCGCCATTTTTCTTCAACAGATACTTGGCAAATGTCGTCCGCGGACTTTTCATCCCCTCTTCAAACAGTTCTAAATTCACATGATACGCTTCCCACATGAATTCCAACTCTTCTACATCCTCGGAATCCACATATTCATATAACTGTTGAAGTGTATACTGATGAATCTGTTTCCCATCTCTTTCTACATTCTGCTCCTTGTCTTCCTCTGATTTTTCCAGCTTTGTCTCTCCGTTCACTACGATTTTGGTAATATTCGTATGAGCATCCTGAATTGTTACAACCGCCTCGTCAAAAGCAGTTTTCACCTTGACTTCGATAAATATCCTGCTGGAAATATCTTTCAAAATAACCTCTACCTTTTCCTGTTCTATGAGTCTTTTTGCTCTCTTTGTGTCCTCTGGCATTACATCCGAAAGCGCTTCCAATCCCAGTTCATCTTTCCCGGCAATCACACCAAGCGCCGCCGCAAAAGCACTTCCAACCTCCAAGCTATTAGGAATGCCACACGTAAATGCATTCTTGTACATACCGCTGTTAAGCTTCACACCAATATATTCCGCCTCTCCATAAGTGTAACTTTTTGCCTTCGCTGCTGCAAACGCAATCGCCCCAGGCTCTGTCACACCCAGCGCTGGCTTCATATCCTCTAAGATGAGCCTTGTCAATTCGTTCACCTAAAAACACCTCCCTGCTCCTGTCATTTTCTCTATCATACTACAAAAGGGAGGCATTCACCTCCCTTTTTTTGTAAAAAACTATTTTTTCTTCTTGTTTCCGATTACCGCTGCTGCCGAAGCTGCTGTTGCAACCCAAAGCATTGCAGATGCCGGATCTCCTGTCACAGGAGTATTTCCTGACTGATCAGATGCATTTCCTGAATCTGTCTTCTTCACTAGTTTTTTCGCTGCGTCTGCAAGTTTATTGATTGCTGTGTCTATCTCTTCCTGTGTGACACCATCTTTATCCAAAATCGCTTTTGCATCTTTCAATGCTACCTCATATGCTTTCCAACTGTCTGCTGTGTAATCAGACTGTTTGTAGTATCCGATACACTCATCATAGTATTTTTGAAGTTTAGACTTATCTACATCAACGTGAAGTTTCTCAAGCTCTTTTTCTTCTTCCACGCCACATGCAACGCAAGCTCTCTTGGCAAGACCTTCTTCTGTCTGTGTTGCTTCTTTGATTACTTCCCAATCTCCGAACTTGTGTCCAAGTGGATTAATCACTTCACTCTCTTTCACTGTCACACCACAATCCAGACATACTAATTCTCCTGTTGCACCTGGTTCTGTACAAGTTGCCTCTTTTGCACCTTGAACTTCTGTCTTTTCATGCTTGCAGGCTTTGAAAGTTGCTTCAATAGTCACATCTGTTGTAGATTCCACTGTATAACGGCTCACGGCTCCAACTGATTGTCCATTTACTTCTACATCCTCCACTGCATAACCTGCATTTGGTTTTATTGCAAATGTTTTTAATTTTCCAGACTGTATTTTCATTGTCCCATCAGCTTCTAATTTTCCTGTTACTGGTTCAATCGTACCATTTTCTCCAGCTTTTGTCGTAACTGTAATCATAACCGGTTCTACTTTTTCATAAAGTGCGATCTCCCTTGCTGTAGGATGTTCTCCACCAACCATCGTTTTTGCTGTAAAACGAATACGGTTTGTCTTTATACTCTCCGAAAATACCGCTTCCTGAGGATCTGTAGAATTTCCCTGCCGTTTAAATGTTCCTTTGCAAACTTCTTTCCAAGAAACTGCTTCTTTAGCTTCTTTTCCATCTTCTTTAACAACAGCCGCTTCAATCACATATTCACCGATTGTGCCTGTATCACCAGCCTTTGGCAGATAAGATAATTTTGCAATTTCTTTTTCTTCTTTCAATGGAATCTCTACAGAAATTCCTCCTTCATGATTCTCAAGCTTTCCTGATTCTCCCCACTGCGCATGCCAAAAGGTATCCAAGTTATCATCAAATGCGTTTTCAATTCCTTGTTTATGCTCTGCGGTGTTTTCTTCTGAAGTCGCTGTCACTTCACCATATACCTCTTTTGGAAGTTTTTCTGTTGTTACTTCCACAGGCTGACCTTCCTGATCTAAAATTGTAATCTTTGCTTTTGAATTAAATCCAAGAATCAGATTCTCATTCTTTGTGCTCAGCTCCTCTGTAAAGTATTGATCTCCAGTTTCTTTTGTATTACGTCTTGTAATAACAACAACTTCTTTTTCTGTCTCACCGTCCGCAAATGTTACCGTAGTCGTTCCTTCCGTATCAAAATCATCCTGAATCGCTGTTCCAGGGTTCGGTGCTACAGTTACTGTTGCTTCCCCTTTGCTTCCACCTACGCGAACTAATTTTATCTTCATTTCAGAATCTTCTTTCATGGTATAGTCTGCTTTTTCCACACCAATCATTCCAAGTTCATCATTATTGATTACATAGGCCCCTTCAATACCAATTGCCTTGTTATCGTTGTTCGTAACTTCCAGTTTTAATGTGTGCTCTCCATCCGTCAAATCTTCTGAAGTAAAGATAATCTGTCCAACTGATCGCTTAGATGCATTCGTATCAATCTCTGTAGATTTTCCATCTACTGTAACTGTTGCTTTTCCATGCCCAGAGTCTAATGTGCCTACAAGATAAACCTTAGATCCTGTAAATTTCATTTCAAATGAAGCACCTTTCTTTGCCCATGCATTTGTACCGTTCAAATACTGTGATGCATTTTCCTGTGTCCATCCGTCACTGAACTTGAAGGCTTCGTCTCTCTCATCGATTACTTGCATTCCTTCTGGCGCAGATGATGGAGATTCAAAATCTGCTGTTGCCTTATAAACACCAACTTCAGAAATCATCGGTACTCCCTTGCTTGTTGTCACAGTAATACGAAGCTTATCCGCTTTTACCGCACCTTCTCGAGATAATCTCTTTGCACCAATTGTCGTCCCCTCATCAAACACTTTCCAGTCACTTCCATCATTGCTGTATTCCACTTTAAACGCTTTGATTCTCTGTCCAAATTGAATTGCTTCTTCAATAGATACTACATCAAACGTCTTTGTCTCTCCGAGTTCTACAACAAGTTCACCTGTCGTTGTCCCATCATTTACTGTCCAATATGTATCATCTTTTCCATCCAACACATTCTCCGGAGAATAATCTACATCATTGCCACGTACTTCCGATGCTTTCACTGTAGAATAAGCAGCTATATTGGACTTAAATGTATCTTTGATATTCTGTCCAAGCTCCGTTACTCTCTTTAAAATCGCATCATCTACTTTTCCCTGATTATTTGGTGGAATGTTTAACAATAATGGAGAATTATGTCCAACTGAATTAAAATACATTCCCGCAAGGTCTTCCACACTTTTTGGTGTATTTTTAGTCGTTCCCCAGAACCATCCCGATGTGATACGCGCATCGCTTTCCGGTACTGTCCACTGATTTCCATCCTCATAACCAACTGTGTAGCTTCCTACTTTTTTACTGTCAATCGTATTCTTCTCATAATCTACTTTTGATTTAGACCACGTCTCTTCATTGGCATAACCAAGTTCATTTCCAATCCATCTTACAGTTGTGTATGCCTCTGCCCCAAACAGCATACAATCCGATTCAAACCCTGCTCTCTTCCCTTCATACTGTTGGATCGTATCAAACCATTTCTCGAATGTGTATTCCTGATAACCGGCGCCACTTCCTTTTGCTCCATCCATCCATACTTCATTGAAATGTCCATTATTACCATATTTATCGTTACTAAGAATTTCTTTTAACTGATTGTTATAATACTCGTTATAGTCTTTTGCATCCTGCTCAAATACCTGTTCCCAAGTCAATCCTTCAATCGGCTCACTTTTTCCATTTACAAGACGCACTAACGGAGTTCCATCTGCCCTTTTATATCCATAACTATCATCATGTATATCCCACGGAGAAAGATATAACCCCATATCAATATCGTATTTGGTACAGGCTGTTGATAATTCTTCTAAAATATCGCCTTTTCCGCCTTTGTAACTCGTTTCCGCCACATCATACTTTGTATGCTCACTTGCCCAAATACAAAATCCATCATGATGCTTTGCTGTTACAATCAATTTTTTGAAACCTGCATCTTTAATTGTCTTAACAAAAGTATCCTCATCAAACTCTTCTTCTAACTTAAAGATTTCATCCGGAGTTTTATCTCCGTAGTTTTCGCCCCATTCAATTTCATTAAATGTGTTTGGTCCAAAATGACAGAAAGCTGCTAATTCCTGCTTTTGGTACTCATACTGATTTGCATTTGGCACCACATCATCTTTTTTCGGTGCTGCCGTGTTGTTATCCGATAACTGTTCCTTTCCGACCAACGGATTTTCTTCCGCTGAAGCCGTTAATGCCCCCATCGAAAATGTCTGTCCAATCAAAGCACCCGCTAATAAAAGACTAAATATCTTTTTCTTTCTCATAACCTTATCCTTTCCTTTCTTGGAATTTTTTATATAAATCTATTATTCATATTAACATTATACCAACAATTAGCACAATACTTTTTTTATTTTTATCTTTATTTCAACAATATAAACAACTAAAATACTTGTCATTTCTCACACAACTCTATTTTTAGTATATTATGCACAATCCAAAACAAAAAGGAGCTATTGCTCCTCAGATGATTTCTCATCTGCCTCGCAACAACTCCCATTCTTTTTCTTTTCTAATTTCAAATCGTGTTCTGCTTCTTTTGCTTTCATATTTTCCCTTATGATTGCAAATTTATTTTTTATGCGAAACGGAACATACATCATCTTTTGCCCCGTTTTCTTTTTTATGAAGTTCTCAAATTCCTCCTGCTTTCCTTCTACAAAGCATTTTCTCGGAAGCGGGTATAGATTATCCCCTTCAATCCCTATGTAATAATTATTTTCATCCATATACAAAGCAGCTACTTCCTTATAACTCTTCGAAAATCCTTTCGTCTCTCCACTATTTTTAATTCGAATCTCCCCATCCAAAAAAGAAGTATCCACTTCCCAGTCATTCTGATAAATTTCATCATTTCCTTTCAGCTGCATCACGCCGATATGATGTCTTGCAAATGCAAATATACACAACAAAATACCTATTACCAGACACATCCACATCGCCAAAGAGCCTCTCTCCATGCCGGTTCCTATAATCAGAAATCCTACACCGATAACGAACAGACGAAGCGTGGTCTTCGGATGATTTACACGAAATGAAAATTTCACAAATTCTTTTAAAAGCTCTTTTGTATGCTTTGTTTTGACCCTGTATTTTACTGTCATCTTTTCTCTATTCTTTCTGCTCTTTTTGACGCATTTTTAATTTCAATTTGGCAAGTGCCAGTTTGCAGTCACGCTCTGTCATGTTATTTTCGCCTACTACATTTGTCTCTTCACCACTGGCGCTCTTGTTCATATCAACAACCCCGTCCAAATAGTCATTTACTACTACAAATTGCGCTACTGTACCATTAAAAGTAATCCCTGTAACCGGTATTCCTCGTGTGCCGATCTGTTCCATTGTATTTGTATAATCGACATGGCTGTTTCCCCAGCCATCACAGGAAAGAATTACACCATCTGCACGCATACACTCCGCCCAGACCGCTGCCCTTGTTCCTACAAGCATCTTATCTTCATTTCCATCCGGCGATCCGACTAACATCACGCCCATCAAATCCACATCTGTATCTTTTGAAACCACATCCAACAAAGGGTCTCTAAAATGATGTAACGATGTCTCTTTTGTCGAAGGACCAATTCCCATAGTTCACACCTCCTACTGCATAGACCGGATAATGCCATCCCGATATTCATTCGGTGTCAGGATAATCGGCATATTACCCATATCAATAATCGATTTTCCGCCTTCCACTCCCGAAGGCTCCTTTGCAAATAAATGTGTATCATACATCGCACCCTGACCAGCTACCTGCTTAATAATCAGCACGCGTTTCTTTCCCGTTCTCACAATGTCATGATATTCATGACGCTCCGTACACAAATCACCCTTGAATTTCTTCAGTTTGTCGCGATAACTTTGGATAAACTTATCACACGCCCTGTGAGCCGCTGTCGGTCCCGGTCTCTCCTGCCCCATTCCTGCAGCCAATGTCACATCAAATGATATAATCACATCGTTATCGCCAGGTGTTCCCGCACGGTTCAAATATAACATATCTTTCAAGTTACCCTCTGAAGAACCAAATTCATGTGTCTGTTTCCCGTTAACATCCACACCTGTTAAAATTACATACACACCCGTAATTGTATGTGTAATACCTTCTCCAATTTTCCCCAGCACTTTTGTGGAAATCGGAACAATATCCATTATCGTATTTGTCCAACGATCATGTTCGCCCGGCTTGATAATCTGTATGTCGATTTTTTCAATCAACGGTTCCGATTCTACAAGCTCTTCGATCATCTCTTTGCTAACCGTCATCTTCCCATCGACTGTGATGTCATTGTGTTCTCCCCACTCCACTTCATTCATGTGGTAGGCTTTAATCACAAGACGTCTCAAATCTTTTATCTGTTCCTCCATAACTATTACACCTCCTGTTTGATGTATTTATTATATCAAAAAAGCAGATGCATTCGCATCTGCTTTTTTAAAGTTTTATTAAACTTTAGCTACATATTCGAATGGCAATGGAACAATCTTTCCAGGTGTCTGGATTTCTACTAATTGTTCTAATGTTGCTTTTACAATAGCTGTCTGTTGTTCCACATTGTTAGGAGCACCAGCATTAGCACCCATAGGTACCAACGGAGCTACCGCACGTGGTGTACCAGTTTGACGTACAACTGGTGGAAGAGCTGCAATAATAATTGTAGGAATTCCAGCTTCTTCAATCGCTCTCTGCACCAATACTGCAGAGCGGTGGCAAGTACCTCAGCCAGCTGTGAGGACAACTGCATCTACGCCCTCTTCTTTAAACATCTGAGCAATAGCCGGACCAGTCTCATGTTTAAATTTCTCCTGGTTTCCACCACCACCCATGAAACCTGCGTGTACAGGTGCACAAGCTTTGATAAATCCTTCTTTTGCTAATTCATGAATTCTATCAATCGGGAACATACAGTTGATGTCTTTATTAACATCACCATTGTCATATCCACCATGAGAAACCATTAATTCACTTGATTTCATCTGGTCAGTAATTTTTCTCCAAGTAAAGTCACCTGCAAGGTTAAATCTCTTGTCTTCTTTGTGGTGTACACCAGCTGCTGTAGCAAGAGCAATTGTCATGTCTTTTAACTCTTTTGTTACAGGAGTCCATACCATCGGCGGAGTAATCGGAACGAAAATTTCTGATTGCATTCCTTTAACAGTTGTTAAACTCATTTCTTATACCTCCTTGTTATTCTCTTCATTTTTGGCACGCATTTCTTCCTGGCGCCTATTGTAGACATCTAGGTTACTGACATATTTATCATTGGCTTCCGGACCAAGCTGCTCTATAAAACTCATGTTCCATGCAACTTCCTGTCCTACCACAAGCGGATAGTCCGTAATCAGCATTCTCATCGGAATCTTCAAGTATCCAAGACGACCTTTTAAGTCTATTGCAACACAGCCGTCATGAACTTCCACAATTACGCCTTCCATCTTAATTATCTTATCGCCATATTTCATAATTCGTCACCTAGCTTTTAGTCGTATTTTTCTTTTCTCTTTTCACTCATTGGTAATGACTGTTCATTAGCAACTAACTCGATTGGTTTTCCAGTTACGTTAGAGATTAATTCTACGTTTGTAGATTTTACGTTTGGATTCCATTTCTTTTCAGCTTTCTTAACTTCTGTTCCAGCCATAGCATCTTTTAACATTGCAAGAGCTCTGATAGCATCTTCATGGCAAAGTGTGTTACATGCAAGAACTTCGTTTTCGATACCCGATTCAGATTTGTTGTTATCTACCATGTGAGTCATGTATTTGTTACCAACAACAAGTGCTCCCTGAACTGCACAGAATGACATACCAACTACAGGAACGCCTCTCATACCAATTTGTTCATGGTGGCTTGCAAAGTCAATGTGGTTGTTTCCGAAACCTTCTGTTGTAACGAAAGCTCCATCTACGTCCAATGCTTCTACCATCATACCAACACGTTTTGATACATAGAATTTTTCTGCATTGATCTGAGGAGAACCAACAAAGATAACTCCACAAAGGTCAACTTCTTCATCATGAAGTACTTCAAGAACAAGTGGCTCTCTCCAGTAATGTCTTGACATTTCTTTAGAAGCTGGTCCGATACATGTTAATGCATGGATACATCCGTCTAACACTTCCAATGGAGATACCATAACCGGAACGTTTCCTAAGTCAACGTTTGGTTTTCCACCAAGAATACCAACTGGCTCAACTGGCAAGATTAAGTTGTCGTGCATAGCACCTTGTCCCATGATTTCTTTTACGATAACAACTTTTTTCTTTCCTGGTCTTCTTACTTGCTGGAATTCTTCTGTATCTACGATAAGAGATTCATCAAGTTTCTTCAATGCTTCTCTGATCTCCTGAGTGATCACATCTGTTGCTGTATGAGCAGCTAACGGACCTGGTCTTTCCATGTTTGTTCCTTCTTTGATAACCACTTCAGTTTTAATGAAGATTTCACCTTTTTCAGGTGCACCCGGACGTCCCCACATAATGTTTTCGTCTAAGTATCCTTCTGAAGAACCAAACTCACCAATCTGAACACCATTTGCATCTGTACCTGTTACCATCATAACAACGCCGTCAAGCACTCTTGTAGCACCTGAACCGATTTCATCATCGCCGTCTTTTGTAGCGATTGGCTGAACATCCATGATTGTTTCTGAATATGTGTGGTACTGTTCTGGTGTAATAATATCAATCTTTAAGCTGTTAACAAGTTCCTGTGAAGCTACTGCTTCTTCTTCAATTCCTTCACGGATGTAAAGAGTTGTTCCCTCGATCTTTGTCTCTGGTCCTCTCTTAACCTCTGTGATGTTGAAGTGTTTTCTTGTAAGTGTTCTAACAACTTTTACTTCTTCATTGTTTGCTGCTGCCGGAGCTGCTTCAACTGCTGCTACAGCTTCTGCCGGTACTTCTACTGCCTGAGCTGCACCTGTACCGATTCCCATTGGTAACTCGATATCGATATCTTTACCTTCTCCAATATGAATCTTTAATGTTCCACCTGATACTGTTGTTGTAGCTGTTGCTGGAACTGCTGCTACCGGAGCTGCTGTTTCTTCCACAACTTCCTCTACTGGTGCTGCCTCTACCTGCACAGCATCGATAACATCAGCTGTAACCGGTGTAAGAGAATCACAAGTTTTTGTAAGTTTTGCACCTAAGATTTGTTCGATAGTTAAGCAACCATCTAAATTTAATAACCCTGAATCCACCAAATCATCAAAAATTGTTGGATCTTCTAAGTTTTCTGGGCCAATTGTAATACCTGCTTCTGCTCTACAGCATAATACTGCAGGATCCTTTGCATGTTCTTTACATGTTTCGGCTGTAATTGACATAATTTCTTACCTCCTTATTTTGTTTGTCCTCGGGTTTCCCCAGTGTATATATCCCAATCACTCTTCCGTCTCCGCAAAGATGATTCATCTAAGTTCTGGAAAATCGGGGGTTTTCCATGTGATTCGGCTGGTGATAGTTATACCGTTATCTAAATATCTTGTTCTACTTTTTTAGACACTCTTAAGTATCTGTAAAGCGGATGTCCAATTGTTCTCATCACGTGATCTGTCTGATGGAATACTTTCAAGCCCATCTTCGGCGCAGATCCCATAACTGTATTGGAACAGTCAGAGCAGTTACCAATTACTATATATTGGCATTTATCTTTCTTAAACTGCATGCTGTTTTTAACTTGTCCAGGACAATTTCCCGGTCTTTCACATTTCAAAGCGCCGTTCTTCATCTCTGCCGCCTGTTTGCATCTTGCCACAGAAACAACTTTTGCATTCATCTTTTCTGCGATATCACGCATACGCGCTTCGTCTCCACCGCACGCACAGACAAGAAGTCCGATTGTTGCTCCGTGAAGATCAGGGAATTCCATTGTCACGATAATTCCACCTGTTGTCTTTGTAATCGGCGCATCAAATGTAGTTGCTTTTCCTGTAAACGGTCCACCCATGATGATCTCACCATATACTCCATCAATGCCGCCAGCTCTTTCAATAAGCTCTTCCACAGATGTTCCTACCGGAACGTCCATAAATACATGTGGCTGATTTCCACCGTTAAGCTTACCGATCACTGTAAGATTCTTACTGAAGCAAGGCTTTCTTTCGTCAATTGCTTCTGCAACTCTTGCGAGTGTTTCCACATTGATAACGATAGATTTTGCTGCCGAAGGAAGCTGTGTCGGATCAAGTTCGATTCCAAGACACTCTCTTACAACCGCTCTTTCTTCGCCCATCGGATAAATGTCCGGCAGTAAATGAATAGAAATTGCAGGCTCATCCTTCAAAGCTTCTTTCAATGTCTGAACTGCTTTTGTATTTTTCTTTTTAATTGCAAAAATTGCTTTCGCAGCATTCGAAATCTCCATACTGTATTTCACACCGCGGATTACTTTGTCACATTCTTCTTCAATCTGCTGAATGTTGTGGCGAAGTCCCGGTTCACACTCTGCTGCATTAATCAAAATATATCCACCTTCAAGGTCTGTGCCAAGTTTTACTCCTGTTGGGAATCCGGCACCGCCCATACCAACTACTCCGGCAGCTTTCACCATATCAAGCTTGCTTCCTTCTTCAATTGGTACGAATTCATCTTTCTGTTCCTCGTCCGGTTTAATAATGATTCTGTCTTCCGTCACTTCAACAACTTCACCGTATGCACTGGAAAAAATATTAGCGCCAAGCCCTGTTGGTGTTGCAATCAGAGTTCCTTTTTCCACTCTGTCGCCGGCTTTTACAATCGCTTCACAAGGTGCACCTACATGTTGTCTTAGTAGAATCTGTAAATTTCCCATGACAATCTTCTCCTTTATATTTTTAATTTTTATATAAGTAAAAAGCCGAGTACCCTCTGCTCACTTATTTATTGTTATAGGTTTTTTCTATATATCAGACCTCTTTTTCTGTTGGTCTTTTTTTTAACACTTTTTTGGCGGAGGCATGTGGGAATCGAACCCACCCAGGACGCTTTTAACGCCCCACACTGGTTTTGAAGACCAGGAGGCACACCAGTCACCCAACTACCCCCATATCACATTTCGTTGCTCACTAACTTTATCACAATTTTCCGCAGTTTTCAACACTTTTTAGACATTTTTTATTAAATTTATTTTAGCAAAATTTCATTGACTTTTCAAGCCTTTTGGGACATAATAGTGTATATAAACTGAACTAGATACTAGAATATAGTCTAATCGTTAGTTTTTTATCATTTCTTACCTTATTTTAGAGATGTTATGATTCAAAAAATCCGATCAGGCACTCTTTGTCAGATGACAATTTATAGTTATTTTCTATAATTGAATGTAAGCACAGTCACAGACTGCTCAATCGGAGATCAATTAGAGATATGACTAGTATGTGTATTCAGAGCAAGCATTAAACAAAAATAAAAAGAAAGAAGGTTGTATATTATGAAATTACAAGCCAACGTAAATTTTGATCGTTTTGAAGCACAACTTCAAGTAGTAGACGCTCATACTGTGGGAGAATTTTGTAGAGTCGTAATCGGCGGCTTCCCGGAACCCGAAGGAAACACAATGATTGAAAAGAAAAAATGGATGGAACACAACTACGATCACGTTCGTACAGCATTGATGTTCGAGCCAAGAGGACATCATGATATGTTCGGTGCTTTCCTTTGCGAACCAGTGAACAAAGAAGCTGACTTCGGTGTAATGTTCATGGATACAGGCGGATACTTAAACATGTGCGGACACTGTACAATCGGTGCTGTCACTGTAGCCATCGAAGCTGGTTTAGTAGAATCTCACGAAGGAGAGAACTCTGTTGTATTGGATGCTCCTGCAGGACTTATCCGCACAACGGCAATCGTAAAAGACGGTAAGGTAGAAAATGTTACATTGACAAACGTTCCTGCATTTGTTTACAAAGAAAACCTTTCTGTTACAGTTGACGGACAGGAAATTCCATTTACAATTTCTTTCGGTGGAAGCTTCTTTGCATTAGTTGACACAACAAAATTAAACATCGGAGAGATCAATCCAAAGACAGTTCCTGAGTACACCAAATTAGGAATGAAGCTGATGGAAATCATTAACAAAGAAATTCCAGTGAAACATCCATTGCTTGACATTGATACCGTTGATCTTGTAGAATTCTACGGACCAACTCCAAATCCTGACAAAGCAACTATGAGAAACGTTGTTGTATTCGGAGATGCTATGGCCGACCGTTCTCCATGCGGAACAGGTACAAGTGCGAAACTTGCTACACTTCATCACTGGGGAGAGATCAAAGTAGGCGAAGAATTTATCTACGAAAGCTTTATCGGAACAACTTTCAAAGGTGTGATCAAAGAGACTACAAAAGTTGCAGATTTTGATGCTGTCATCCCAATGATTACAGGAAGCTGCTACTTGACAGGTGTTGGAACATATCTCATTGACGGAACAGACCCATTGAAATACGGTTTCCAGGTAGGCTAGTCTAGACAGCACAAAATAATTCTGTTATAATTTACAAGAATGATAAAAGCGGATTATCTCAATCCGCTTTTATTTTGTCATTTTGAAACAATATTAATTTTTAAGAAGGAAGTGAAATTACATGCCAAGAAAACGCCAATCTACAAAAAGCCGCATCGTCAAAGCCGCATGGAATCTATTTTACAAAAACGGATACGATGCCACTACTGTAGATGACATCATCGCTGCATCCAAGACTTCAAAGGGAACTTTCTATCACTATTTCAAAGGAAAAGATGCTCTTTTAAGTTCTTTGTCTAATCTATTTGATTCTAAATATGAAGAATTAGCCGGAGTAATAGACCCCAATCTTCCCTCTTACGATAAACTGATGTTTTTAAATCAAGAATTATTTTATATGATAGAGACGAGTGTAGATATCCATCTGTTGGCATCACTCTACTCCTCGCAGCTGGTCACCAAAGACAAAAAATCGCTGCTCGATAAAAAGCGATTCTATTACACATGGATTACAGAGATTATAGAAGATGGGATTCAAAAAGGAGAGTTTGCCTCTACAAGCACTACAAGCGAACTGGTAAAGATTTACGCTATGTTTGAGCGGGCATTGATTTATGACTGGGTTCTTTGCAAAGGAAAGTATTCACTGTCCGAATACAGCCAGAAACTGCTCCAGCCAGTTTTAGAACGCTTTAAAATCGGGTTTGAACAAGAATAGATTGTGCACAAGCACAATCTATTCTTTCTTTTACACCATACATTCGTGTATGTCTTCTTCTTCAATTCCAACTCTTTTCATTATCTCCTGCACCTTTTCGCGCTCTTTTAGATCCGCACACCAGGAAAGTCCGCACCCTGCGGAAATCTCTCTCGGCACCGGAATTAATCTTCCCGGAACCTGATGCTCTTTACAGCATTTTTCCATCGCCATCGCATCTGCGGTTGTATGAAATGTCACGATTAATTTTAACTCTTTTTTTCTCATAAATCTATTCTTCCTCTGCCAATTCTTCTATCGCCCTGATTGCAGTTTCCACTTCTTCCTCTGTATTATAATGGGAAAAACTGAATCTGACCGCACCTTGTTCTACCGTTCCTAACGCCTCGTGCATCAGTGGCGCACAATGCGCCCCAGGTCTTGTGCTGATTCCATACGTCACAAGCAGTTCGTCACTCACTTCCGAAGAATCATATTCTCCAATATTCAGCGTCACAATCGGACAACGATTTTCTGTATCAAAATCACCGTACACCTTCACTCCAGGAATATTTTTCACGCCATGATAAAACTTCCACATATGTTCCAGTTCTCGCTTACGAATCTTTTCAATCCCTTCTGTTTTCAGATAAGAAAGCGATGCATGCAGGCCTGCAATTCCATGTCCGTTCAATGTTCCTGCTTCCAGCGCTGTCGGCATCTCGGCCGGATGCTTTTTATGATACGTCTGCACACCGCTTCCGCCGGTTTTCAAAGGTCGTACTTTCACGCCTTCTCTTACATATATCCCTCCGGTTCCCTGCGGTCCAAGAAGACTTTTATGCCCGGTAAAGCACAAGATATCAATATGCATCTCCTGCACATCGATCGGGTATACTCCCGCCGTCTGAGAAGCGTCCACAACAAAAAGAAGCCCTTGCTTTTTTGCAATCTCTCCGACTCTCTTGATATCTATCATATTTCCGGTAAGATTCGATCCATGTGTACAGATAATAGCTTTCGTGTTCTGACGGATCTCATGTTCTATCTCTTCATAAGAAATATTCCCTTTGCGGTCGCTTTTCACAATGCTCAATTCAACTCCACGCTCTTCCATCTCATACAATGGACGCAAGACGGAATTATGTTCCAGCATTGTCGTGATCGCATGATCCTTCGGATTCAAAATCCCTTTAATCGCAATATTGAGCGATTCTGTAGAATTACTTGTAAACACAATCTGTTTTGGATTTTCCGCGCCAAAGAAATCTGCGAGTAATTCTCTTGTATCATAGATTACTCTCGCAGCGCTCAAAGACGCTTCATTCGCACCTCGCCCTGCATTCCCCATTGAATTCATTGCATGCATGACTGCCTCAGCAACTTCTTTTGGTTTTCGCATTGTCGTTGCGGCGTTATCCATATAGATCATTCTCATTCCCCCACTTTCTGCAAACACTGTGCCTTCTGCCTGTAAATCTCTTTTACTGTCTTTACAAATTTTTCCGACAAATGAGACAACTGAAAACTCCTGTTATACACAACGTTGATGTCTCTCTTTCCATCTTCTTTTGTAAGTGGAAATCCCAAAATTGCTCCTTCTGCAATTTCTTCTTCCGCCGCAAGTCTGGAAATGATCGACACTCCCATTCCATTGCTCACTGATTTTTTGATCGCTTCCTGATTCTCCATGCTCGCTACAATATTGAGTCTGCCAATCTCAACTCCACTTTTCTTCAATTGCTTTTCCGCTTCTTTTCGCGTGCCGGAACCCTCTTCTCTCATAATCAGCGGCTCCTGCAAAATCCATCCGGTATCACTGGACGTCTCCTGCAATTTCCGGAATTTCTCATTGTTCGGAGCAATGATGATCAACTCATCCTGATAAAACGGAACATATTTGCAATGTTTCTTATCTATAACCGTCCCTGTAAAGCCGATATCCACTGTATGATTCAACACTTTCTCCACCACTTTGGCACTGTCCGTCTCAATGACCTTGAACTGCTCATTCGGATATTTCTCATTGAATTTCACAAGAATCTCCGGAAGCAGATATTGTGCCGGTATCGTAGACGCCGCAATCGTAATACAGTGTTCTTCTTTCTTTTCATTCTCCAAAAATGTCTTTTCAATTTTTTTCTGCAGCGCAACAATCTGTTTTGCAGAATCATACAATAGTTTTCCCTCTTCTGATAATTTTACTTCTTTTGTATTTCTTACAAACAATCTGGCATTCAATTCTTTCTCCAGACCGGCTATGTGAGCGCTGACAGTTGGCTGTGTCAAGAACAGCTCCTTTGCCGCTTTTGAGAAGCTTTCCCCCTCCGCAACATGTACAAAAGCCTCCAATTGTTTTAAATTCATACGTAAGCTACCCTTTCACTCTCTGTTCCATTCTTCTTTGTCACTTTGATACTATCCATATATTCCAAGATTGGTTTTGCACTTTTTCTGCTTGTCCCAAGGAGATCTCGAACCTCTGCAATCGTAATCAACGGATTTTCTTTCAGTCGGTTCTGAATGACTTCTTTCGCTTTCTCAATAATGCTTTTCAAGGTGTAAATATCCTCCGTCATCTTCACCACAATATCCTCATCAATCAGTAACAGCATGATATCTTCTACTTCTTCCCGTTTTATATTCCCAAAAGAAATCTCTGAAAATCTTTGAAAATCAAACTGTGCCTTTTCAAATTGTTTCTGAACTGTCTTCAATACCTTTTCATAAACCGCATCTTTTCGCACTTCAAATTCCGGGAGCTGCAAAAATTCCTGATGACGTTTTAAAACACCTTCCTCTGACAGCATCTCCACATACAAATCAAATACGTTTAATTTTACCTTTTTCATATAAGTCATATGGATCTCTGCTTTTTTCATTCCATACCGATACGGATATGTTTCATGATAACCGCAAAGCGCTTCCGTCAGCCGGTGACGCATATTCTGTTCATGTATCGTATGCCACACATATGTATCCTTCTTCATACGAAATACTTTCACAATGCCCTGCTGTTCCAAAGACTGTACATCTTCCGTCACCTCTTCCATCGAAAGCGCCGTCAGTTTCGCAAGCTCTGTCACAGTGATCATCGTCTCCTCATGTGACTTTACGTGCAGTTCAATGACATCTTCCGAAGAGCCGGATTCTTTTCTCTGCAATTCCTCAATCGCATCTTTGTCAAATCGTTTCTTTTTCTTCGGATTTGGTTCTAAAACAATTCCGCCCCCGATTGTCTCCATCGGAGAATAAAAACGCACTACAAACTTGTCCCCTCTGCGAAGCGCAATCTCCTCTTCCAGTCGAAGCTGTACAAATCCGCTCTCTCCCGGTCCAATCTCTTCTTTGTCAAGCAGCACCGCACGGCAGAGAATCTCGCTTGTACCAGTAAACAAATGCAGTCTTGTATGGTTCGTCAACACACGCATAGATGACGGCAGAACACTTAGTTTCACGTCTAAAAGCATCGTATTTTTCATGTTGTTTGGCGGCGCAAGTACACACCCTCTCCGAAGTTCACTTTTTTTCACATTCGACAGATTGATTGCAACACGCTGTCCCGCATAGCATTTCTCTACATCCTGCCCATGCACTTGAATATTTCGTATCTTACATTCTTTTCCAATCGGATATACCTGCAGATTATCCTCTTTTGAAATCGTTCCCGCAAGCAATGTCCCGGTAATGATCGTTCCAAATCCTGACAGGCTGAATACACGGTCAATCGGCAGACGCGGAATCGTATTCACATCTTTTTCTACCACTTCTTCCGCAGTCAGTCGCTCGATAACCTCTATCAGCTCTGGTATCCCCTGTCCGGTTGCTGCCGACACTTCCACGATCGGCGCCTGTTCAAGGAATGTTCCTTCCAATTCTTCTTTAATCTCTTCTTTGACAAGCTCCAGCCAATCTTCTTCGACCAGATCACACTTATTCAACACAAGAATACTCTTTTCGATTCCAAGCTCTCCTAAAATGTCCATGTGTTCACGTGTCTGTGGCATGATTCCCTCATCTGCTGCAACAACAAGCATGACAAGATCCATACCGACAACTCCCGCAACCATGTTGTTGATAAACCGCTCATGTCCAGGAACATCGATAATTCCGACACGATCTCCGTTTTTCAAATCAAAATATGTGAATCCCAAATCGATCGTGATCCCTCTTCTTTGTTCCTCTTCCCAACGGTCTGTATTTCGACCGGTGAGCGCTTTTATCAAAGTTGTTTTCCCGTGGTCAATATGACCGGCTGTTCCAATAATAATATTTTTCATAATCAGGTCGTAAGCCTTTCTATTTTCTGTAACTGTTTAAAATATGCAAAATTCTGTATCCCAATTGTTCTGACATCTAAGAAAATTTTATCATTCATCGTCCTCGGGATAATCGGCACAGGAAGAAAACGCATATATTCTTCCAACTCCACTGTCGACATTCCAAGCGGCTTGATCGTCACTGCCATGCTCGGAATCCGTTCAAGCGGCAAGGATCCTCCTCCGATTTGTGAATGACACTCCTCCAGTTCAATCTCCGCATGTAAAGAAAGAGTATTCAGCAGACGTCTCAGACGCTGCGCCTCTTTTTTCACCTCTCCAAATGGTTTCGTCATCATCTGAAGAACCGGTATATTTTGTACCGCTCTTTCTTCGGACAAATATTCTTTCAGAACGACTTCCAACGCAGATGCCGTAAATTTGTCAATTCGCAGCGCACGCATCAGTTGATTTTGTTTCATCCTGTCAATATATTTTTTCTTTCCGACAATGATGCCTGCCTGTGGTCCGCCCAAAAGCTTGTCTCCACTGAAGCACACAACATCGGCGCCATTTCGAATGGAATCCTGAACGGTCGGTTCGTAGGTGATGCCGTATTTACTCAAATCAATCAGAACACCGCTTCCAAGATCTTCAATCACCGGAAGGTCATGCTTTTCCCCCAGTGGAACCAGTTCATCAATTCCAACCGACTCGGTAAATCCCACGATTCGGTAATTACTTGTGTGTACTTTCAAAAGTGCTGTCGTCTCCTCCGTAATCGCATTTTCATAATCAGCGAAATGGGTCTTATTGGTTGTTCCAACTTCTACAAGTGTCGCACCGCTTTGCTCCATCACATCCGGAACCCGAAATTTTCCACCGATTTCAACAAGCTCTCCTCTTGAGACAATCACCTCTCCGCCCTTTGCCATCGTACTTAAAATAAGCATCACTGCAGCGGCATTATTATTGACCGCAATCGCCGCCTCCGCACCGGTTACCTTGCAGAGCAGCTCTTCAAAATGTGAATACCGCTCTCCACGTCTTCCCGCTTCCAGATTATATTCGAGATTTGAATATCCTGTCGCAATATCAGAAATATGTTTCATATGCTTTAAACTGATCGGTGCACGTCCCAAATTCGTGTGCAGAATCGTTCCTGTCGCATTGATGATTTTTTTCATATTTGGATTAAAAATTTTCTCTGCCTGCAGCCTGATCTGCTCTGCCAAATTTTGAACCTGTTCTCGTGCTTCCTCTTCTGAATCACATTTTGCAATAAACTTACGGAGTCTGTCCATCTCCACTCGAATGGCATCTATCACAATATCCCTTCCGTAAACTTCTATCATTTGCTTTATTTTCTCATCTTCGAGCAACACGTCCACTTTTGGTATGCTGCGGTATAAAAGATTCTTATCCATCTTACTTGTTCTCCTAATATAAGCGAATCAATTTATCGCCTTTTTCTACTACTTTCCCTATAATCGACACCTTTGTGTCCATATTTTTTTCTTCAAACGCTTTCATAATATCATCTACATATTCCGGCGACACACTGATCAGAAGTCCTCCTGATGTCTGCGGATCATACAGAAGATCAATATAGTGTTCTTCTACACGTTCCATATCGACCATCTCTGCGGAATATTCCCGATTCTTATATGCCCCCGCAGGAACTAGTCCCATCTTTGCGTAGGAAACAGCTTCCTCCAAATATGCAATATCTTTTACGTGAAGTTCAAATGTCACATCACTTGCAGATGCCATCTCCACACAATGTCCAAGCAAACCAAAGCCTGTAATATCCGTACACGCTGTCACCGGATAATGTTCAACGACTTCTTTCCCTTTCTTATTGAGAGATGACATAACTGTAATCGCCTCTTTGATCGCCGCTTCAGATGCCATCTCTGCCTTGATTGCAGTGTTGACAATACCACTTCCAATCTGCTTTGTCAGGATCAGTACATCTCCCGGTCTGCTTCCATAATTTTTAAAAATCTTATCTGGATGTACAAACCCTGATACGCACAATCCGTATTTCGGTTCATCATCCTGTACCGAATGTCCCCCCACAAGAACAGCACCGGCTTCTTTTACTTTATCCGCGCCTCCTGCGAGAATCTCCCCCAGTATCTCAGGGTCGAGACAATTCGGAAATCCCACAATGTTCAATGCAATCTTCGGTTCCCCTCCCATCGCATATACATCACTTAATGAATTTGCTGCTGCAATCTGACCAAACGTATACGGATCATCGACAATCGGAGTGAAGAAGTCAACCGTCTGGATCATTGCAATCTCATCTGTCACTTTATAAATCGCAGCATCGTCTGATGTTTCGATTCCCACGATCAAATTATCGTCTTGGAATTTTGGCAGCTTACCCAGAACCTGGGCAAGGGTCTCAGGACCTATCTTTGCTGCTCACCCCGCCGTCTTTGTCATCTGTGTCAGTTTCACATCATAACTCATATATCGTATTCTCCTTCTCTTCCTCTTTTGTTAAGGCTTTATAATCTTGTCTGCCTCTGCCATCTTTTCCACGATTGTGTACATATTGGTCACACTTCCGACCTGAAGCTTTTCAGTGAGGCCATAATAGTTCAGGCAGGTTCCGCAAGTTAAGATCTCTACTCCCTGTGCCTCAAGGCTCTTTAAATCTTCGAGTGAATCCGAGCCTTCCGCAGTGAGTGTGGCTCCACCGTTGTAAAACAGCATTGTCTTTGGCAGTTTTTCAAGCTGTGTGACAGCAAAAAGAAAGCCTTTGATCAGCACCTTTCCAAGTTCATCATTTCCATTTCCCATACGGTCAGAATTGATTACGATCACCGTATTTTCTCTCTGATCCGGCACAGAGACCGTCTCTTCTTCACTTTCATTTGCTCCATTCATAAGAATCGTAATCTTAAATTCTTTTTCTGCTGTTTTTTCAGAAGTAACTTTAGCTCCCGCACTCGATGCCATCTTTGTCACATTCTGAACTGCGATTTCATTGTCAACCAACACTTCTATCGTCTCTTTGCCGTTCACTTCCTGCATTGCTTTTTTTGTTTTAATTACCGGAATCGGACAGTTATCTCCAATTGCATTTACTTTTAACATCGTTCTCTCCACCTTTTCTTTTTTTCTTGTCAACTTTCCTACATTCTTCACTTATAGAAATATTCTATCACTAAACCGACAGAAGGTAAACTGATTTTGTTAAAATTTTGTTTATTTTTTTAATTTAATAAATCTATACAAGCCTTGGAATTATTGGTATAATTGGGATTACTGTAGACCGTAGTCTATATTCAGCAATTGCAATATTGAAAATTATATGAGATGATAGTTTTAAAACAAAAATTTCTTTGTTAATAGAAAGGATTACAATATTATGTGGATAGCAGATGGATGGAAAGATTATGAAGTGATTGACACTTCCAACGGAGAAAAGCTGGAGCGCTGGGGCGATTATCTTTTGGTAAGACCGGACCCTCAGGTAATATGGGATACAAACAAAGCTCACAAAGGCTGGAGAACTATGAATGGTCATTATCACCGCAGTAAAAAAGGTGGCGGCGAGTGGGAATTTTTTGATTTGCCACAGCAGTGGCAGATTCATTATAAGAGCCTTACTTTCAATTTAAAACCATTTAGTTTTAAGCACACCGGACTTTTCCCGGAGCAGGCAACGAACTGGGACTGGTTTTCTGAAAAAATAAAAAACGCAGGACGCCCGATTAAAGTATTAAATTTATTTGCCTACACAGGAGGCGCAACACTCGCAGCCGCGGCTGCAGGTGCACAGGTTACACATGTAGATGCCTCCAAGGGGATGGTTACATGGGCGAAGGAGAACGCTGTTTCTTCCGGACTGAAAGACGCTCCGATCCGCTGGCTTGTTGACGACTGTGTCAAATTTGTAGAGCGCGAGATTCGCCGCGGTAACCATTATGATGCGATTATTATGGATCCTCCGTCCTACGGACGCGGACCAAAAGGAGAGATCTGGAAGATTGAGGATGCCATTCATCCGCTGATCAAATTATGTACTCAGATTCTGTCGGACAACCCGCTGTTTTTCTTGATCAACTCTTACACAACAGGGCTCGCTCCTGCCGTATTGACTTATATGCTTGCAACGGAATTGAAACGCTTCAATGGAACAGTTGATTCACAGGAAATCGGACTTCCAGTAACCGAGACCGGACTTATACTTCCTTGCGGTGCCTCCGGGAGATGGGAATCGAAGTAATATAAAAAAAGATTGCATACGCAATCTTTTTTTAATCCTCTTTTATATATTCCACCATCTCTTCCAGTGTATCAAGTTTCATCCAGATCATCTCTTCCAACTCTTTTGGCGGCTGCACAAGGTCTGGAACTGCTACGACCCGAAGTCCCGCTGCCGCCGCTGAACGAATTCCCGCCGGCGCATCCTCAAATGCAACGCTCTGCTGCGGCAACACTCCAATCGCCTCACAAGCTTTCTCATAAATCTCCGGATCCGGTTTAGAATGGCTCACCATATCGCCAAACACAAATCCGTCAAAATAGTCATACACCTTTGCTTCTTTTAAAAGTCTGGAAGCATAATCTCTTCTGGAGGATGTCGCCACAGCAAGACGATATCCCTTTTCTTTTCCAAGCATAATCAGCTCTTTCGCTCCCGGCTTCACTGCAAGACCTTCTCTGTCCACAATCTCACGGAATACCACTCTCGTCCTTGCCGTAAATTCCTCATGTGGAAACTTCGGGTCGATATGTTTCAAAAAATAATTTTTCCTGCTGACCACATTCATTCCGAGTGTATTATAGATATGTTCTCCGATATTTCCATATCCCATCTCGCACCCTACAATATTCCAGGAGCGCTGTACTACTCGCTCCGAATCAAAAATAAGTCCATCCATATCAAATATGAATGCTTTCATCTCCATGCTGCCGCTAACACCTTTATTCTTCAAAATTAATACTTTCCTCCGTTGCATCATTCAGATAAGTCACTACATCTTCTAATTTTGCGAGGACTTCCTGTCGTTCCTCCCAGTCTTCACCGACCATCTCCTTGTTTACAAGACATTCTTTTACATGTTTCAAATTGTGGATTAAGTTTTCGTTCACATCAATGCCTCCCTTCGCTTCGATAAACACTCCCGTAACTTCATACCACTATTTTACTACGAATTTGTACTTCTTTCAACAAGGCGATGCAAGGTTCGTCTCAACAAAATAATCGAAATTACCATCGCAATAATCTCTGCGACCGGGAACGATATCCAAACTCCTGTCACACCGAGAAATCGCACTAACACAAGTGATACCGGCACTATGATGACCAATTGACGCAGCAAAGACACCACAAGTGATTCCACACCTCTTCCAAGCGCCTCAAACACACCCGCAAACACCGTGCTGACCGCCGAAAAAATAAACCCGGTTCCAATGATGCGAAGCGCCGTTTCTCCCATTGTCATCATCTCATCTCCTGCCTTGAACAGTTCCAGAATCGGTCTCGGCAGCAGCACAAACAACATCGTCCCTAAAATCATAATGACTCCCGACACCAGCACACTCACTTTGATCGTCTCCTTCAGACGGTCATATTGTTTTGCTCCATAGCTGTAGCTGATCATCGGACGCATTCCCTGAATCACTCCGTTTCCAGGCATATATACAAACGACTGCAGTTTGAAATAAATTCCAAGTACTGCCACTCCCGCCTGAGAGATTGCCGCAAGGATTCCATTTAAAATTCCAATCAAAACAGATGGCAGTGACATCATAATCGTGGACGGAATCGCTACGACATAAAGCTGGCTTACAATTGTCTTATCCAAACGAAATCCTTTGAACCGGATCTTGATTTCTTTACATCTGACTACAAACAAAATCACCGAACAGATACATGCTGCAAATTGCCCGATCACTGTTGCGATCGCCGCTCCTTTTACCCCGAGTGCCGGAAATCCGAAATAGCCGAATATCATGATCGGATCTAAAATAATATTGATAATCGCACCAAGTGTCTGCATCGCCATCGGAATCACCATATTCCCACAGGACTGAAACATCTTTTCGATTGCAATATGGAACAAACTTCCGGAGGAAAGGCAGATGACGATATATGAGTATTCACATCCCCACCTCAGCACGTTTTCATTCTGTGTAAACATCTGCAAGAACGGCTTCGTCAAAAAAATTCCAATCAGTATAAAAATAATCGCATGAATCGCCGTAAAGAAAATTGTATGAGCAGCAATGCGGTCTACCCGGTCTTGATTTTTGGCTCCCAAATTTCTTGCAATGCCTGCATTTGCCCCCACTCCAAGTCCTACCGCAACCGCCAAGACAAGATTCTGCAAGGGATATGCAAGGGAAACTGCCGTCAGCGCTTCTTCACCCAATCGCGCAACAAATATGCTGTCCACAATATTGTACATAGACTGGATCAGCATCGACACCATTGGCGGCACTGCCATAGACATCAAAAGTGGAAATACCGGTTTGGATTCCATTGGGTTTTTCATCGTTTTATCCATTCCTTTCGCTTCGCTCAGGCACAAAACGTAATGAAAATGTTTCCCTGAGCTTATTTTTTCTTTATAATTCTTCTTGTAGGGAACTCGGTATAC
>NZ_JBQKED010000011.1:0-68756 GCF_052121495.1 Faecalimonas sp. LCP19S3_D12
CTAAAATGAAAGAATCTTGGAGTTTTTTAAGATTTTTATTAAAACAGAGGCTATTTACAGAAAAGTGGTGCTGGGGATAACTCCCAGCACCAACTTTGTCTACAGTCTGAAGGAATGGAATGAATCCATTCCTTTTCTTTTTATTTCTATTTTCCGGCAGCTTGTTTTAATGCCTGAGCAAGTTGGTCAGGACAAGAAGTTGGACGCGGACCGCATTGTATGCCTTCCATACGGGCAATCGCATCATCTACTTTCATACCTTCTACTAGTCGGGCAACACCTTGCGTATTTCCAGAACATCCGCCAACAAATTCTACAGAGCGGATGATATCTCCGTCAAGTTCCAGTTTTATCATACGGGAACAGACTCCTTTTGTTCTGTATTCCATAAAATTATCCTCCTATGAATATGATATTAATAGTGTTTCACATATTATAACAAATGGGATATGAAAAAACTAGAAGAAACAGAACTTTTTCTTTTACGTGCAAGTATGCCCTTACAAAGCTCTGTTTCTTCTACGGACTGACAGGAGCAAACAGTAATCAATTTGTGAATATTTTCAAAAAAACTGTGAAAAGTGCTTGATGTATGGGCAAAAATATTATAAAATACAAAACGTATGGAACGCAGAAAAGTTTAGAGTTTCATGCAAATATTTTTGGCAGTGAATGCTGCCTTATTGATTGAGTTAGAAGCTCAAATTTTATAAGTTGGTTACTTTATAACCGGTGTTGAGAACAACACATCAACTTGTGAAACGGTCAATAAGAGTATTAAAAGTAAAATATTTGCTATATAGACTCTAACATAAATATCTGGAATGTGAAGAAGGACAGTCTCGGACTGTATTGTTCGCATGAAAGTGATAAAGAAGTAGACGCAAGCAAGAATGATGTAAATTCCTGCCTGCGTTTTTTGTATGTAAAATTACGCGTGGTGAGGAATTGTAGTAACCTGATAGAAAAGAGGAACGATAAGATGGAAAAAGAATTACAGCAGAGAGCTCCGATATATGAGGCATTGGAACGATTTCGAAGAATGCGTATTGTTCCGTTTGATGTTCCGGGGCATAAGCATGGAAGAGGCAATCCTGAACTGGTGGAACTTCTTGGAGAAAAATGTGTTGGAATTGACGTGAATTCTATGAAACCGCTCGATAATCTGTGCCATCCGGTATCGGTCATCAAAGAGGCGGAGGAGCTGGCAGCAGATGCATTTGGAGCAAAACACGCATTTTTAATGGTTGGCGGAACGACTTCTTCCGTTCAGGCAATGGTGTTGTCTTGCTGCAAAAAAGGCGACAAGATCATACTTCCGCGAAACGTACATCGAAGTGTTATTAATGCTCTTGTTCTTTGTGGAGCACATCCGGTATATGTGAATCCGGATGTAGATAAAGAGTTGGGAATCTCGCTTGGAATGAAAGTGTCACAGGTAGAGCAGGCGATTCGGGAAAATCCTGATGCAGTGGCAGTATTTGTAAATAATCCGACATATTATGGAATTTGTTCGGATCTCAAGACGATTGTAAAACTTGCGCATGAGCAGGATATGAAGGTTCTTGTGGATGAGGCACATGGGACGCATTTTTACTTTGGAGAGAATTTACCAATCTCGGCGATGGCAGCCGGAGCAGATATGGCGTCTGTCAGCATGCACAAATCCGGTGGCAGTCTGACACAGAGCTCCTTTCTACTCATTGGCAAAGGAGTAAAAGAAGGGCATGTAAGGCAGATCATCAACCTGACACAGACGACGAGCGGCTCATATCTATTGCTGTCCAGTCTCGATATTTCCAGAAGAAATCTGGCGCTTCGCGGAAAAGAGGCGTTTGGAAAGGTCGTTGCACTTGCCGACTATGCAAGGGAAGAGATTAATAAAATTGGCGGATATTATGCGTTTTCCAAAGAGCTTGTGAATGGGAGCAGTATTTTTGATTTTGATACGACAAAGCTCTCGATTCATACGCTGGAACTGGGACTTGCCGGAATCGAAGTATATGATATTTTGAGAGATGAGTATGATATCCAGATTGAGTTCGGAGATATCGGAAATATTCTGGCATATCTGTCCATCGGAGACCGTAAGCAGGAAGTGGAGCGTCTTGTGAGTGCCTTGGCGGAAGTAAAAAGACGCTATCAGAAAGATAAAACGGGAATGTTGACGCAAGAGTACATCGACCCACGTGTTGTCACCACGCCGCAGGAATCATTTTATGCGGAA
Source organism: Faecalimonas sp. LCP19S3_D12 (assembly GCF_052121495.1). Taxonomy (GTDB): domain Bacteria; phylum Bacillota; class Clostridia; order Lachnospirales; family Lachnospiraceae; genus Faecalimonas. The sequence goes on from NZ_JBQKED010000011.1 coordinate 2,228, forward strand.
AAAGAGTCTCTTCCGCTGAGAGATACGGTTGGGAGAGTCTGCAGTGAGTTTGTAATGTGCTACCCGCCGGGCATTCCGATTCTTGCGCCAGGAGAAGAGATTACAAAAGAAATTTTGGATTATATTATTTACGCAAAAGAAAAAGGATGTTCTATGACCGGACCGGAAGATGCCCAGATAGAGTATCTGAACGTGCTGAAATAACAGGGAGGTGTAAGCGATGGAGATGTGGTTCCATGATGAACATACGGACAATGTAAAACTGGCAATCCGAGTGGATTATCAGGTGTTTTCGGCTCAGAGCGAGATACAGAGAATCGATGTGCTTGAGTCGAAAGAGTTTGGCAAAATTCTTGTTGTAGACGGAGATTTGATGCTGACCGAAAAAGACGAGTTTATCTATCATGAGATGATCAGTCATGTGCCGATGGCAGTGCATCCGCAAGTGGAAAGGATACTTGTAATCGGCGGAGGAGACGGCGGTGTTGTAAGAGAACTTGCGAAATATGATACGGTGGAGCAGATTGATGTGGTAGAGGCAGATCCACTTCTTGTGGAGGTATGCCGAAAATATTTTCCGCAGATGGCATGCAGTCTGAATGATCCGCGTGTGCATATTTATCATGAGGATGGATTGCGGTTTATCCGTTCCAAATCCGATGCGTATGATTTGATCATCATTGATTCGCCGAATCCGTTTGGCGCAGGGGAAGGGCTTTTTACAAAAGAATTTTATGGAAATTGTTTTAATGCGCTTCATGAAGATGGTATTATGATCAACCAGCATGAGAGTCCATTTTACAAGGAAGAGGCATTCCAATGTCAGAGAATGCACAAGAGAATCGTTGAATCCTTTCCGATCAGCAGGATTTATCAGGCGCATATCCCTTCCTATCCGTCAGGACACTGGCTGTTTGGGTTCGCTTCAAAGAGATATCATCCGATTCATGATATGGATGGAATTCAGTGGAAATTGCGTGGGATTCAGACAAAATATTATTTGCCGAGACTGCACGAAGGAGTATTTGCACTCCCGGCATATGTGGAGGAATTAGTACAAGATGTTGAATAAAAATATTGTGACGTTTATAGGATGCGAGTCTGAGTATGAAGACGCAAAGATTGTGCTTTACGGAGCGCCGTTTGACTCGACAACGTCTTTTCGCCCAGGCACAAGATTTGGAAGTGCCGCAATCAGAAATGAGTCTTTTGGTCTGGAGACATACAGTCCGTATCAGGACAAAGAACTGACAGAGTATTGCGTGTTTGACAGCGGAGATCTGGAACTGCCGATGGGAAGTGCAAAGAAGTCTCTTGAGATGATAGAAGAACGATGCCGTGTGATTTTGAAGGATGGTAAAGTTCCGTTTATGATCGGCGGAGAGCATTTGGTGACACTTGGCAGTATGAGAGCGGCGGTTGAGAAATACCCCAATCTTCATATCATACACTTTGATGCGCATGCGGATCTTAGAGATGAATATCTGGATGTGAAAGAGTCACATGCATGTGTGATGAGACGGTGCTGGGAACTTGTAGGTGACGGCAAAATTTATCAGTTTGGTATTCGCTCAGGTGACAGAGAAGAATTTTTGTGGGCGAAAGAAGGACATGTGACGATGCATCCGTTTGACTTGAACGGTTTGGAAGATGCGATAGCAGCGCTTAAAGGAAAACCGGTTTATTTCACGGTGGATCTGGATGTGTTAGACCCGTCTGTATTTCCGGGAACAGGAACGCCGGAGGCTGGTGGAGTAAGTTTTAAAGAGCTTTTGGATGCGATTATAAAAGTGTGCGAAGGCTGCAATGTCATCGGATGTGATGTGAACGAACTTAGTCCGCACTATGATCAAAGCGGCGTGTCAACTGCGGTAGCAGGAAAGATTGTGAGAGAATTTTTAATTGCATTGGCAAAATAAATCAGGATAAAAACAGGAGGAAGAAAAAATGGGAAAAATATTAATTATTGGCTGTGGCGGTGTAGCAAGTGTGGCAATTCAAAAATGTTGTCAGGTAAGTGAAGTATTTACAGAGATGTGTATTGCAAGCCGTACTGTTTCAAAATGTGAGGCTTTAAAAGAAAAACTGGAAGGAAAGACAAATACAAAGATTACAACAGCACAGGTAGATGCTGACAATGTAGATGAGCTGATTGCGTTGATTGAAAAAGAAAAACCGGAAGTAGTGCTCAATCTTGCACTTCCATATCAGGATCTGACAATCATGGATGCATGTCTTGCGACAAAAGTACACTATATCGATACAGCGAATTATGAGCCGGAAGATACAGCAAAATTTGAATATAAGTGGCAGTGGGCATATCGTGAAAGATTTGAGGAGGCTGGTATCACAGCGCTTCTTGGAAGTGGATTTGACCCGGGAGTGACAAGCGTATTTTCTGCATATGCATTGAAACACTATTTTGATGAGATCAATTATATTGATATTATGGATTGTAATGCGGGAGACCACGGTTATCCGTTTGCGACAAACTTCAACCCGGAGATCAATATCCGTGAGGTGTCAGCAAAAGGTTCCTACTGGGAAGATGGTCACTGGGTAGAGACAGAGCCGATGGAAATCAAACGTGTTTATAATTTCCCGGAAGTTGGGGAGAAGGATATGTACCTTCTTCATCATGAAGAGATCGAATCTCTTGCATTGAATATACCTGGAATTAAGAGAATCCGTTTCTTTATGACATTTGGACAGAGCTACCTGACACATTTAAAATGTTTGGAAAACGTAGGAATGACTTCTATTGAACCGATCATGTATGAAGGGAAAGAGATTATTCCGCTTCAGTTCTTAAAAGCAGTACTTCCGGATCCGGCGTCATTGGGACCTCGTACAGTTGGTAAGACAAATATCGGATGTATTTTCATCGGGAAAAAAGATGGAAAAGAAAAGAAACTTTATATTTACAATGTATGTGATCATCAGGAATGCTACAAAGAGGTGGGATCTCAGGCAATCTCTTACACAACAGGAGTTCCGGCCATGATCGGTGCGATGATGATCATGAACGGAACATGGAACAAAGCAGGTGTATATAATATTGAAGAGTTTGATCCGGATCCATTCATGGAAGCGCTGAACAAATATGGACTGCCATGGAAAATCAGTGAAGATCCGGAATTGATCGATTAATTTGAAGAGAGAAAAGGTGAGGAGAACCGATGAGAAGAAATGAACTTCCAACACCGTGTTATGTCGTTCAGGAAGAACAGCTCAGACAAAATCTTGAGATACTAAAAGGTGTGATGGATAGAACCGGATGTAAAATCCTGCTTGCCCAGAAAGCATTTTCCATGTATGAGGTGTATCCGCTGATTGCGCAATACCTTTCGGGAACAACAGCCAGTGGTTTGTACGAGGCAAGACTTGGGGCGGAAGAGATGGGAATTCCGTTTGGAAAGGAAACACATATTTTTTCACCTGCCTATAAGGAAGAAGAATTTGATGAGATTTTAACTTACTGCGATCACATTGTATTTAATTCTTTTGAACAGCTGGAACGATTTGGAAAGAGAGCGGCTGAGGCGGGAAAAAGTGTGGGACTTCGCATTAATCCGCAGTATTCAACACAGGAGGGGCATGAGATCTATGACCCATGTGCCGCTGGATCGAGGCTTGGGGTGACGATTGAGAAATTCAGACCAGAGCTTTTGGAATATGTTGATGGTCTGCATTTTCATACATTGTGTGAGCAGGACGCGCAGCCTTTGCATGACACACTGAAAGAAGTGGAAAGACAGTTTGGGGAATGGCTGCCGAAGATGAAATGGCTGAATTTTGGCGGCGGACATCATATTACGAGAGAGGGCTATGACATCGCATTGTTGGAGCAATGTATTTGTGAGATGAAAGAAAAATATGACTTGGAGATTTTTCTGGAACCGGGAGAGGCGGTAGCCTTAAATGCCGGTGTACTGCTTACGAAAGTGGAAGAAATTGCGGAAAACAGCATACAGATTGCGATTTTGGACACGTCCGCAGCATGTCATATGCCGGATGTGCTTGAGATGCCATACCGTCCGACGCTTCAGGACGGCTATGAGGCGGAGGAGAAGGAATATACTTATCGCCTTGCGGGACCGACCTGCCTTGCGGGAGATGTAATCGGTGACTATTCATTTGAGGAGCCGCTAAAAAGAGGTGATACACTCACATTTGAAGATATGGCAATCTACACGATGGTCAAAAACAATACATTCAATGGAATGCGTCTGCCGGCAATTGTATTGGAAGATAAGGATGGAGAATGCCGGGTGGTTCGACAGTTCGAATACGAAGATTTTAAGATGAGATTATAGAAATGAGGAAACAGTTATGATAGGTATTATAGGAGCGATGGAGGAGGAAGTAGCCGCGTTAAAAGAGGCTATGACAATTGAAGAAAATGTCACATTTGCGTCTATGGATTTCTGTAGAGGAACACTGTGCGGAAAAGAAGTTGTTGTTGTCAGAAGCGGAATCGGAAAAGTCAATGCCGCAATCTGCACACAGATTTTAGTAGACAAATTTGGGGTGGATACATTGATCAACACAGGAATTGCCGGTTCTTTAGATGCCAATATTGATATCGGAGATATGGTAATCTCTACAGATGCGGTAGAGCATGATATGGATGCAAGTATTTTCGGAGATCCAATCGGACAGGTGCCGCGAATGGATACCTTTTCATTTCCGGCAGATGAAGAGCTGGTAGAGAAGGCGAAGACTGCCAATGAGGAGGCAAACCCGGATATTCACACATTCGTAGGACGTATTGTGAGTGGAGATCAGTTTGTATCGTCAAAAGAAGTGAAAGATAAGCTTGTAGCTAATTTTGAGGCGAAATGCACTGAGATGGAAGGCGCTGCAATCGCCCATGCGGCGTACTTGAATAAAGTTTCGTGTGTCATTATCCGAGCAATTTCGGACAAAGCCGACAACAGTGCGACGATGGACTATCCGGCGTTTGAAAAGCAGGCAATCACACATTCTGTAAGGCTTGTGAAGAATTTGCTGCCACGCTTATAAAAAACATGTGACAAATCATGCAAAATTCGCATGATTTGTTGTTGAAATATGTAAAACGATTCAAGAACCCAACTTCTTTATTTGCTGTATAATAGCGGTAGCAATAAATAAAAGAAGGAGGGCTCTTTTTATTATGTTAGAGACATTAGTGCAAAATCAAATTATTTTTTATGCAATGGGAGTGGCAGCGGGGATTGGAGTTTTAAGCAAGCTGGTTGCCCATGTTACATTGAGACGAATGGTGAAAGCAGCCAGTAGAATGAACAAAAGTAACCATAAGCTGATGAGACTTGTACGAGCAAAATTTGAACATGCCAGTATGGTGAGCGATAAAGTGCAGAACGTGGAAGCATTTGTGAAAAAGTATGTTTATGAGTATCGTATTTGGGGAACCAGACTCCATACCTTTCGAAATTTGGAAAAGAAGATGACTTGGATTGTAGCAGTATTAGGCGTAGCGGGAACTGTTGCGGTATATTATCTGTATGGATTTGAGGATCAAGTGTTCAAATATGCAGCGTGGACTGGGGCCAGTGTGGCGATACTGTGTATGATACATATGTCAAGTGACGAAAATTATCATTTACAGATGGCGGAGAATTATATGGTTGATTATTTAGAAAATGTCTGTGCACATCGCTATGCCAAATTGTATAAAGAAAAGGCTATGAGCCAGACAAGCATATTGGAAATGGAAGAAGCGTTTCAGCCGGAGGCTGAGGAAGAAGTGGTTGCAGCAGAGGTGGAAGAGATTCAGGAAGAGCCGGTTTCCGAGCAGGAACAGGTATATACCATGAAGCGGGAGGAACCGGCAAAAGAAGAAAAAGATGCAGCGGAAGAAAAAAGACTGCAGGAAGTGCAGGTGCGCAGGATTTTAGAAGAATTTTTGGCATAGATGAAATAAAGCGATTGCAGCGGAGTAAATAAAGTACAAAGCTTTGAAATGGTGGGGGATTGTGTTCGCGATATGCTATGTGGCATTGGCAGTAATATTCAAATTGGATAAAAAGAGATTTTTATAGAGACTGAAAAGAACATATTGCTTGCGCAGTCTATGCGGATGTGCTATATTAAAGGTACAAAAAGAACAATCGCCACATAAAAGTGGTTGACCAATTGAAAATAATTTAGAATTACCACCCAACTCGTCAAAGTATCAGGGTGGTTTTTCTATGTACTAATGACTGATCAGATAAATGAAGGTCAGTAGTGATAAAATGAACATACCAAATTGCATTAAGTCTTTAAAGTCAAAATGTTTATTGTTCATCAGCTCCACCTCCCATCTATAAAAGAGTGAGAGGTCAGCCACCCTATATCACGATTGTTCTACTCAGAGTGTATCACATTTGTACAAGGAATACAATTGTGAACAGATATTTATAATTCCTTGACTTTCCCCTCTGCTGTTTGGTAAAATAATAACATCTATGAGACCAATTAGAAGGGAAGGATAAACGTGGGAAATAAAGTCACATTTGACTATTCAAAAGCAAGTACATTTGTTGCAGAACATGAAGTAGATTATATGAGCAAGTTGGCGATGGATGCAAAGGAATTGCTTTTAAGCAGAAAAGGAGCAGGGAATGATTTCCTTGGATGGATTGATTTGCCTGTTGATTATGATAAAGAAGAATTTGTACGCATTCAGAAAGCGGCAGAGAAGATTAAAAATGATTCCGAGGTATTGCTCGTAATCGGTATCGGTGGTTCTTATCTGGGAGCCAGAGCTGCAATCGAATTTTTAAGACATAGTTTTTACAATGTTGTTTCAAAAGAGATTAGAAAGACACCTGAGATTTATTATGTTGGCAACAGCATCAGCAGCACATATCTCAAACATCTGATCGATGTAATCGGAGACAGAGATTTCTCTGTAAATATGATTTCCAAATCAGGAACAACAACAGAGCCTGCAATTGCATTCCGTATTTTCAAAGAGATGTTGGAGAAAAAATATGGAAAAGAAGAGGCTGCAAAGAGAATTTATGCGACAACAGATAAAGCGAGAGGATCATTGAAGAATCTTGCTGATGAGGAAGGATATGAGACATTTGTTGTTCCGGATGATGTCGGAGGACGTTTCTCTGTATTGACAGCGGTAGGTCTTCTTCCGATCGCAGTAAGCGGTGCGGACATTGAGAAATTGATGGAAGGTGCACAGGCTGGAAGAAAAGAAGCATTAGAAAATAATTTTGCTGAAAACGGTGCATTACAGTATGCGGCAATCCGTAATATTTTACATCGCAAAGGAAAAACAGTTGAGGTACTTGCGAACTACGAGCCAAGCCTTCACTATGTATCTGAATGGTGGAAACAGCTGTACGGAGAAAGTGAAGGAAAAGACCAGAAAGGTATCTTCCCTGCATCTGTAGATTTGACAACAGATCTTCACTCTATGGGACAGTTCATTCAGGATGGAAGCCGTATTATGTTTGAGACGGTATTGAATGTGGAGAAAGCAACAGAGGAGCTTTTCATCGGAGAAGAGCCGGTGGATTTGGATGGTCTGAACTATCTTGCCGGAAAGACAGTTGATTTTGTCAATAAGAGTGCGATGAACGGAACTGTTTTAGCACATACAGATGGAAATGTACCGAACTTAATGGTGACAATTCCAGAGCAGAACGAATTCTATCTTGGACAGTTGTTTTACTTCTTTGAATTTGCCTGTGGCGTGAGTGGTTATATTTTAGGGGTGAACCCATTTGACCAACCGGGTGTGGAAAGCTATAAAAAGAATATGTTTGCTTTACTTGGAAAACCTGGGTTTGAAAAAGAAAGAGAAGAATTGTTAAAGAGATTATAAGAAAAAAAGCCAGAGTTGCAACGAAGCAGCTTTGGCTTTAAATGTAAAAAAGGAAGTGATAAGTTGTTATCGAATCAAATATTGCACAAACCTATCAACGATATACATGAGATTATGGGGGTAGATTGTTCCGTGTGGAGTATGGAGGGAAAATGCCTTGCCATTGCGGGAATGAACGAGGATAGAATTAAGGCTGGAGTAGACAAATTTCTGAAAGAAGGAAAAGATGAGCAGGTATGTGAGCATGAGGCATTTTTCCTGATTCGAGATAACTATGATGCAGTGTATGTCCTTGCGCTTCATGAGGTTATAGAGCAGGTTTCAGTCATCGGAAGACTTTGTATCAGTCAGTTCCAGAACCTGATACACGCATATAAAGAACGTTTGGATAAGAATCATTTTTTCCAGAATTTATTGCTTGATAATCTTCTGCTCGTGGATATTTTCAATCAGGCAAAAAAGCTTGGAATTGAAGTGGAGCGAAGAAGAGTTGTATTCTTGATTGAACCGAAAAATGAGGCGGACAATATCGTTCTTGAGACGATGAAAGGTCTCTATGCAACCGGCTCTAAAGATTTTGTGACTTCAGTCGATGAAGGGCATATTATCCTGATTAAGGCGTTGGAGACGACCGAGGGATATAAAGAACTGAACATGATTGCAAAATCCATTGTCGATACATTGACGATGGAAGCGATGGTCAACATGCGGGTGGCATATGGCACGATCGTAAATCAGCTGCGAGATGTATCAAAGTCATACAAAGAAGCGGGCATGGCGCTGGATGTGGGGCGGATTTTCTATGAGCAGAAAAATGTCCTTGCTTACAATGAGCTGGGCATCGGCCGTCTGATTCATCAGCTCCCGGTATCTTTGTGTGACATGTTTTTGCAGGAAGTGTTTGACGGAAAAGCGGTGGATCAGTTCGATGAGGAGACTCTGAGTACGGTCAATCAGTTCTTCCAGAATAATCTAAATATCTCGGAAACGGCACGGCAGCTTTATGTACATAGAAATACATTGGTATACCGCCTGGAGAAGATTCAGAAGCTGACAGGGTTAGATGTCCGGGTATTTGATGATGCGCTCACATTTAAAATCGCTATGATGGTATCCAATCATCTGAAATTCTTGCAATCAAAAGAGTAGAATACTATAATGAACAAATAATAAGACGTAGGAGGGAACAGTAGAATGATAAAATTATATGAACATGGTGCATATTTACTGAATGGTACAGAGATTATCGAAGATGTGAATGATGCACAGGCAGCAGTTGCAGCAAAGACAGGACAGCAGGTCACAAAAGAAGAAGCTGCAAAAAACACAATTGCGTACAGCATTTTAGAAGCACACAATACTTCTTCCGATATGGAGAGATTAAAGATTAAATTTGACAAATTGACTTCGCACGATATCACATTTGTCGGAATCATTCAGACCGCAAGAGCGTCTGGACTTGAAAAGTTCCCAATCCCATATGTTCTGACGAACTGCCATAACAGTCTGTGTGCCGTAGGTGGAACAATCAATGAAGATGACCACATGTTTGGACTTACCTGTGCAAAGAAATACGGCGGTATGTATGTTCCGCCACATCAGGCAGTCATCCACCAGTTCGCAAGAGAGATGCTTGCAGGCGGCGGAAAGATGATTCTTGGCTCTGACAGCCATACTCGCTATGGAGCGCTTGGAACAATGGCGATGGGTGAAGGCGGACCGGAGCTTGTAAAACAGTTATTGAATAAGACATACGATATTAAGATGCCGGGCGTTGTTGCGATTTACTTAGACGGAGAGCTATCTGTCGGAGTGGGACCTCAGGACGTGGCGCTTGCCATCATTGGAGCAACATTTGCAAATGGATATGTAAATAATAAAGTAATGGAATTTGTCGGACCTGGTGTGGACAAGTTAAGCGCAGACTTCCGTATCGGAATTGATGTTATGACAACAGAGACGACCTGTCTTTCTTCTATTTGGAAGACTGACGAGACAATCAGAGAATTCTATGAGACTCACGGAAGAAGTGAAGAGTATAAAGAACTGAATCCGGGTGCGGCAGCGTACTATGACGGACTTGTTTATGTGGATTTGAGCAAGATCAAACCGATGATCGCGATGCCATTCCACCCAAGCAATACATATACGATTGACGAGGTAAATGCGAACTTAAAAGATATTTTACACGATGTAGAGCAGAAAGCGCTCGTAAGTCTTGACGGTGCGGTTGAGTATTCGCTGCAGGATAAGATTCGCGACGGAAAACTCTATGTAGAACAGGGAATTATCGCAGGATGCGCCGGCGGTGGATTTGAAAATATCTGCGCGGCAGCAGAGATCATTAAAGGGAAAAATATCGGTTCTGATGCATTTACATTCAGTGTATACCCGGCAAGTACACCGGTATATATGGAGCTTGTGAGAAACGGAGCGGTTGCAGATCTGATGGCAGCCGGAACAATCGTGAAAACAGCGTTCTGCGGACCTTGTTTTGGTGCAGGAGATACACCTGCTAACAATGCATTCAGTATTCGTCACTCTACAAGAAACTTCCCGAACCGTGAAGGTTCTAAATTACAGAGCGGACAGATTTCCTCTGTGGCACTTATGGATGCGCGTTCTATCGCTGCGACAGCGGCAAATAAAGGTTTCTTAACTTCTGCGGCTGATGTGATGGACAGAGAATACAAAGCTCCGAAATATCATTTTGATAAGAGCATTTATGCAAACCGTGTGTTTGACAGCAAAGGTATTGCAGATCCAAGTGTTGAGATTCAGTTTGGACCAAACATCAAAGACTGGCCGGCAATGTCAGCATTACCGGAAAATCTGATCTTGAAAGTGGTATCTGAGATTCACGATCCGGTTACAACAACCGATGAGTTGATTCCGTCAGGAGAGACTTCTTCTTACCGTTCTAACCCACTTGGACTTGCAGAGTTTGCATTGTCACGTAAAGATCCTGCATATGTGGGACGCGCAAAAGAAGTGCAGAAAGCACAGAAAGCAATTGAGACAAATCAGTGTCCATTAGAAGTGTTGGAAGAATTAAAACCGGTTATGGAGACAATCCGTGCATCTTATCCGGAAGTGGGCGAAGGCAACATCGGTGTCGGAAGTACGATCTTCGCGGTGAAACCGGGAGATGGTTCAGCGCGTGAACAGGCAGCGTCCTGCCAGAAAGTACTTGGAGGATGGGCAAATATCGCAAATGAATATGCGACAAAACGTTACCGTTCGAATTTGATCAACTGGGGTATGCTCCCGTTTATCACAGAAGAAAAAGATACAGAGTTAAGCTTCAAAAACGGAGATTATATCTTTGTGCCGGATGTGAGAAAAGCAGTGGAAGATAAGAAAGACGCTGTGAAAGCATATGTGGTTGGAGACAGTTTGAAAGAGATTACACTGAAGTTGGGTGATTTGACAGATAATGAAAGAGAGATCATCTTAAAAGGATGTCTGATTAATTACTATAGAGGATAAATTTGTAAAGAATATAGACAATAACTTATAAAGAGGGAGCGGTAAGCTCCCTTTTTGTGTATAAGAAAAATATATTTCTGTATTTTTTATGCAACACTTTGTACTTTCTGATACTCTATATTTATACCGGTGGAAGGAGGGGGATAGGATGTACGATTATGATACATGTTCAGAATCAGTTTTAGTAAAACGTGCACGGAAAAAAGACGTAAAGGCATTTTCGAAGTTATATGAAAATGTTTATAAAGATTTGTATTATTTTGCGTTGTACATGATGAAGAACCCTCAGGATGCGGAGGATGTCGTGAGCGAGACGGTGCTGTCAGTTTATGAAAATATCTATAGCCTTCAAAAAGATGAGGCGTTTCGTGGCTGGATATTTAAGATATTGTCAAATGTCTGCAAAAAGAAATTGAAAGTAAGAAGCAGACAGGAGACATTTAAGCTGCAGGAAAACCGAGATGAGAGTCAGAGTGTATCACATAGTGATTATGAAGAAACCATTGATGTTCAAAATGCATGGAAAATACTTGCAGAGGAAGAGAGGCAGATTATTGCATTATCCGTATTCGGAGGGTACAACAGCAAAGAAATCGGCAAGATACTTGCGGAACAAGGAAAACCAATGAATGCCAATACGGTTCGTTCCAAGAGAAGCAGAGCGCTGGAGAAACTTGGAAAAATATTGTGTTAGGAAGGAGTAGCGATATGGAACAACATGAAAAAGAAATCATGGACAGAGTCAGACAGCAGATAGAAAATATTGAGATTCCAGAACAGTTAAGGCCAGAGGCGGTGGAAGAACAGTTGATGAGACATCAAAAAAGATACAGAAAGAAAGCATATCGTTATGCATTGACGGCAGCAGCATGTCTTGGACTGCTTGGGATAGCGTATATTCAGACAAAGGAGCGTACAGTTGGCAAAAAAGGGTATGTTAATCCGGTTGTAAAAGAGGTGCAGGAGAGCGAAGGGCTTCGAATGGCAAAATCCTACAAAGAGGTTTATCAGTTCGTTGAAGAATTCGACTATTATTATGGAGATGGAGTTGTATTGGAGTCCGAAGAAAAAGCGACCTCGGAGAATGCGGTGGAAGATAGTGGGAAAACAGAAAGCAGTTATTCCAAGACTAATACGAGGGAGGAGAGTGTAGACGAGGGAGATATCGTCAAGACGGATGGACGTTATCTATATGTGGTGAAAGAAGAAGGCAACGAAATTGGTATTGTGGATACAGCGGAAAATAAATTGGAGCAGATAGAGCAGATTACGCTTGGGGAAGAGATGAAGGTATCGGAGATATATGTTCAAAATCAATATCTGATTGTTCTTGGTAGCGAAAGAGAAAGAATCTACAATAACAAAAATGAATTTTCAAAGATCGCCTCTGATTGTGCAGAGGTAGATAATAGCGAGGCAAAGAGTATCATATATGACATTTCTGACAGAGAGAAACCAAAGAAACTTGGAGAGTGTTCGCAGAGTGGAAGTTATGTCACTTCGCGTCTGAATAACCATTATCTATATGTATTCAGTCAATATAATATCTACAATCCGGAAGAAGGTAAAAAAGAACGGTATATTCCATGTGTGGATGGAGAGCTGCTCGCCAGTGATGAGATATGCCTTCCAGAGACAGAAAGAGCAAACACTTATACAGTAATTACAGCGATCGACATACAAAATCCAAGTGCAGAAAAGAATTCAGTCAGTATTTTGTCAAATGGAGGTTTTTGTTATGCGAGCGCAAAAAATATTTATATCTGTGAAAATATTTGGAAAGAAACTGGTAGGTCTACTGAGATTAGAAAATTTTCTTATGGAAATGGTAAAATAAACGGTCAGGCAAAGGCGGAAGTGAACGGTTATCTGAACGACAGTTTTAGCGTTGACGAGTACAATGGATACCTCAGAATGGTTACGACTCTGGAGGAGACTGAGTCCAATTCTGTGTATGTGTTGGATGAAAAACTAAATGTGACTGGGACAATCGAAAATCTGGCAAAAAATGAGCGTATCTATTCTGCGCGCTTTATGGGAGACACTGGATATTTTGTGACGTTTAGAGAGACAGATCCTCTCTTTTCAGTTGATTTATCTGATCCTGACAATCCGAAAATCATAGGTACACTAAAAATTCCAGGATTTTCAGAATATCTTCATCCATATGGGGATGGACTGCTTCTTGGGATCGGAGAGGAAGTTGACGAGAAAGGAGTAGAGAGCAATCAAGTCAAACTTTCTATGTTCGATATCTCAGATCCGTCCAATGTCAAAGAAATTGATAAGATAGTATTGAATGGCAGTTATTATAGCACGGCATTTGACCAATATAAGTCGGTACTGGCAGATGCAGAGAAAAATCTGATTGGTTTTTATACATTTGGAGAAAAAGAAAACTATTATCATATTTATGAATATAATAGGATGCAAGGATTTACCTGTAAGAGGAAAGAAATGACAAAAGAATATGGGGAAAATGTCAGGGGAATCTATATAGATAGTACGTTTTATCTAATCAATGGAAATCAGATTGAGTCTTACAATCTCGAGAACTATGAAAAAATAGAAGAACTTATACTTTAAAAACAGACATTTTTCAGTTTTATATATTGAATTTTAAAAATAATAATAAAATATAAAAATAGTATTGACAAATAAAGGCCGTAGTGTTATTATAAACTCAACAAAAAAATTCAGAAAAGAAAAAATTTCTGAAAATAGTAAGAAAAGGAGGCTTTGGTCCAATGGATAGTTCAGAATTTACAATTCAATATGTTGGTGGTATGGCAAATGTAAAAACCTGTGATGAAAGCCTTTACCATAGAGTATAAGTATAATCCAGAGAAAGAAAATAAGTAAAGAATTTTATTCGGAAAGTAAGGAATCTGGAGTAAAGAAAATCAATATTTGCAGACATATTGAAAAGAGAAATACCACATAGATTCAAAGGAAACGATAAGATGTGTAAAGAAACATCCAAAGAGATTAGAATTAGGGAATAAGAATAATCATAGCTTTGAGTTAGAGATTGTATATAAAGTCAAAAAGGCAACAGGTTTTATAATTGATATATTTTCCGAAAAGGTGAGTAAAAAAACAATAAAATAGAGAGTAAGGTTATCTTATAAAAGTTTAAGATAACCTTATTTTTATTACGTTTTTGTTACATCTTTTTGACATTGGTTATCTCCTGTGATAAAATAAAGCAGAATGTAGAAAGCTAAAATTCGATTAGACAGAAAGGTCATAGAAATAATAGGGGTGAATACTTTGGATAAATACGAATATCGAGTAAAAACAGAGCAAATGCTTGAGTATATGGGAGAAAAATCGTATAAAAAGGCAGCAGAAATAGCGGATAGCATTGATTGGAGAAAAGTTAAAAATGCGGCAATGCTCTGTGGGGCAAGTGAAGTTTATGAATATAATGGAGAGTATGAAAAAAGCAGGGAAATTTTATTTTTAGCATATGATAGAGCACCTGGAAGTAGAAAAATTGTATATCGTCTCGGAACTTTAGCACTAAAAATGAATGATATAAGGGAATCTGTAGATTGCTATGAAGAATTTGTTGCTATGGCTCCAAAAGATCCGAACCAATATATATTAAGATACAAAATTTTGAAAAGCCAAAAAGCTCCTTTGAATCAGCAGATTGAAGCATTGGAAGATTTTAAGAAGGCAGAGTATGTGGAAAAGTGGGCTTATGAACTTGCAAAGTTATATGATGCGGCAGGGATGCTAACGGAGTGTTTGGAAGAATGCGATGATTTGATTCTGTGGTTTAGTGAAGGAAAATATGTGTATCAAGCTATGGAATTGAAGATGAAATATAAGCCATTAACGCCGTTGCAGCAAGAGAAATATATTCACAGAAATGACAAACCAACTCCGGCAAAAAGGAAGAAGGAACCGATAGCTGAAAAATCTGAAGAAATAGCAGAGAAAAAAGAGTATGTTGAGGAAGAGAAAAAGGCAGAACCTTTTGAAGAGGAAGAACAAGAGGTGACTTCAGAGCCGAAAGAAGAGAAAGAGGCTTTGGAGATGAAGGAAGCGGAAGAAGTAGCGCTGGAGGAGAAAGAAGAGCCGAAAGAAGAGGAAGCAGTCTTGGAGGAGGAAGAAGAGCCGAAAGAAGAGGAAGCAGTCTTGGAGGAGGAAGAAGAGCCGAAAGAAGAGGAAGCAGTCTTGAAGGAGGAAGAAGAACCGGAAGAAGGGGAAGACGCCTTGGAGATGAAAGAGGAGCTGCGAGAAGAAGAGTTGATTTTGGAGGCAGAAGAAGGGACGAAAAAAGAGAAATGTACTTCGGAGATAGAGAAAGAGCCAGAAGAAAAGGGAACTGTTTCGGAGACGAAGGAGGAGTCAGAAGAGAAAGAAACCTCTTCTTCAGAGGAAGAAATAGATGAGCAGATGAAAAAAGAGATTTTTTCTCAAACTACTAAAATGAGTGTAGAGGAAATTTTACAAAACTGGGAAGAAAAACAGAAAGAAAATGCCCAGATTATTCAAGAAGAACAAGAGAAGGCAAGAGCGGAGAGAGAAAGACAAGAAGCAAAAAAGGTGGAAGAGGTAGAGAGCATTCTCCCAGATGACATTCGACAATTGATGGAAGAGTTAGAAGCAGAAGCTGTAGAAATCCGCACGAATAAAAATAGAAGAGAACGGACGGAACAAGTTTTTGAGAGAAAATCAGAAATAGAATCCGTAGAGGAAATTCCGCAAGAGCAAGAAGAGGAAATGGAAGAGCCGGAAGAAGATCCATTTGATGAGGAAAGCTTTAATGAGGAAGCGTTTGAAGAAGTGGAAGCCGATGGATTTGAGGAGATTGAAGAGATTGAAGAAATTGAAGAATCAGAGGGAATCAAGCTTGGAGACACACAGGCAATTGCGATATCAGCCAAAGCGTTGATGAATGATACTGTGGTGGAAGAACCCATAGAAAAAGTACAGGAATTGCGCACAGAGAGTCCAACTTCACCGTTTGATACAGGTTTTATTGTGCAAGGACGCTATGATTTAGATGTTCAAAGTGAGATTGGAATAAAGGCTGGTTTGACAGAAGAACAGAAAAAATTATTCTCTTATTTTGTACCAGTACATGGTATGAGCGAACAGATTGTAGACGTATTGGAGAATGATAAAAAATGTAAAACTAGATATGGAACTTCAAGAACTGCTAATTTATTAGTTGTAGGTAGAAAGGGTTCCGGAAAGACGGTTTTGGCTGTAGATATTGTGAAGGCAATTCAAAAAAATAGGAAGCTAAAACAAGGAAAAGTAGCGATTGTTACAGCGGAGTCGTTGAATAAAAAAGATGTTTCACAGATTATAGAAAAATTACATGGTGGAGCAATCATTATTGAGCGTGCTTCTCAGATGAATAAAAAAACGGTCGCACAATTAAATGATCTCATGGAAGAACAAACAGGGGAATTACTTGTAGTATTGGAAGAAGAGCGCAGACCTCTGGATAAGATGCTATCAGCATATCCTGCCTTTAAGAAGAAATTTACTTCACGTTTAGAGCTTCCTGTATTTACTAATGATGAGTTGGTGACATTTGGTCAAACATACGCAAAAGAAAATGGTTATAAGATTGATGAAATGGGTATTTTAGCTCTTTATAGCCGCATTGATCTTATGCAGAGAGAAGAGAGTGTTGTGACAGTTGCGGATGTAAAAGAAATTGTGGATGAAGCAATCGAACATTCTCAAAGGAAGAATTTTAAGCGTTTTATAAAGAAACTGTTTAAGAAAGGCAAGGAAGAAACTTCGAGAATTATTTTACAAGAACAAGATTTTAGATAAGATAATAGAAAACTGCCATGCTGACAGAAATTAAATCTGTTAGTATGGCAGTTTTTGGTAAAATACACAGCAAGTTTGATTGAGTAATAATCATATTAAGGTGAAGATAGTTATAGTTTTTTGGAATATAATACTATTATTACTATAAATATAGTGATAGAATAAACTTATAATAAGTAGGAATAAACGACAAAGCAAAATATGATTTAGGAAGGTAATGGTATGGGAGAAGAAAACAAAAAGAAGTCATATGAAGTTGGAGAATTAGATCATTACTTATTTGGAAAAGGAAATCATTATGAGATATACAAAAAACTCGGTTCTCATATGATAGGGGGGGAAGAAAAAAAAGGAGTTTATTTTGCAGTATGGGCTCCGCATGCGAAAGAAGTTTCGGTAGTTGGTGAATTCAATCAGTGGGATCCTCAGACAAATCGGATGAAAAGGGAAGAACCATTGGGAATTTATACATGTTTTGTTCCAGATGTGCAGGAAGGTGCATTATACAAATATTGTATCAAAACATACAAAGGAGATTACATTTATAAAGCAGACCCATTTGCAAATTATGCGGAGCTTCGACCAGGGAACGCATCTAAAGTAGTTGATATTAGTAATATGAGATGGACCGACAGCAAGTGGATGGAACGAAGGGCAGTATGGGATCATCACAAAGAGCCAATGTCCATTTATGAAGCACATATTGGTTCGTGGAAACGGCATCCTGGTAGAGAAGATGAGGGATTCTACACATATAGGGAGTTTGCAAAGGCAGCTGTAGAGTATATCAAAGAGATGGGATATACACATATTGAGCTAATGGGAATTGCAGAATATCCGTTTGATGGATCGTGGGGATATCAGGTGACAGGTTATTATGCACCGACTTCGCGGTATGGAACACCGGAAGATTTCGCATATATGATTAATTATTTTCATAAAAATAAAATTGGGGTGATTCTTGATTGGGTTCCGGCACATTTTCCCAAAGATGCACATGGACTTGCAGACTTTGATGGAACGCCGACTTTTGAGTATGCAGATCCAAGAAAAGGAGAACACCCAGACTGGGGAACTAAGGTATTTGATTATGGGAAATCTGAAGTTCAGAATTTCCTGATTGCAAATGCGTTGTTTTGGATTGAGCATTATCATGTTGATGGATTGCGAGTTGATGCGGTTGCATCTATGTTGTATCTGGATTATGGGAAAGAAGATGGGCAGTGGATTCCAAATAAGTATGGTGGAAATGAAAATCTTGAGGCAATCGGATTTTTCAAACATTTGAATTCTGTTGTTATCGGAAGAAATCCAGGGGTAGTCATGATTGCAGAAGAGTCCACAGCATGGCCGAAAGTAACATCACCTGTAGAATGCGACGGACTTGGATTTAGTTTGAAGTGGAATATGGGGTGGATGCATGATTTTACAGAATATATGAAACTGGATCCATATTTTAGAAAAGGATGTCATAATCAGATGACATTTGCTATGAGCTATGCGTATAGTGAGAAATATATTCTTGTATTGTCTCATGATGAGGTGGTTCATCTGAAATGTTCTATGTTAAACAAGATGCCTGGACTTGA
Source organism: Faecalimonas sp. LCP19S3_D12 (assembly GCF_052121495.1). Taxonomy (GTDB): domain Bacteria; phylum Bacillota; class Clostridia; order Lachnospirales; family Lachnospiraceae; genus Faecalimonas. Next base: position 20,948 of record NZ_JBQKED010000011.1, read on the forward strand.
ATTTGATAAGTTTGCGAATTTGAAAGTTGGATATGCATTCATGATGGGGCATGTTGGCAAGAAACTTTTATTTATGGGACAAGATTTTGCTCAGCTTCAGGAGTGGAGTGAAGCACGAGAGTTGGATTGGTTCCTTCTTGCAGAAAGTTGGCATAGACAGCTACAGGAATTTACAAAGGATTTATTGCATCTGTATAAAAAGAACAAGGCGATGTATGAGTTGGATTGCTCACCTGAAGGATTTGAGTGGGTGAATGCAGACGATGCTGAGAGGAGCATCTATAGCTTTATCAGACATGCGAGAGATGGAAAGAGAAATCTTTTGTTTGTGTGTAATTTTACTCCAGTTGCGAGACCGGAATATCGTGTAGGCGTTCCAAAGAGAAAACAATACAAATTGATTTTAAACAGCGACGAAAAGAAATATGGTGGGGAAGGTAAGGAACGCCCTGTAATTTATAAGGGTGTGAAAAAGGAATGTGATGGAAGAGAGTTTTCTTTTGTGTACGACTTGCCGCCATATGGGGTTGCAGTGTTTGAGTTTTAGATGATTTAAAGTGGTAGAAAATATACCAGATAGAAAAAGAGGGAAACAAATGAAAAAGGAAAGACAAACAAAACTTACAAACAAGATGATATTAGTGATTGTTCCAACGATTATTATAGTGATTGGACTAATTGTAGGAGGAACATATCAGAATACGTCAAAGATCGTGAAAAAAGAAAATAGTGAGATTTTGCAGAAGAATACAGAAAAAGTCTATGCAGAGATTGAAGGGTGGATGCATTCTACAGTTGCAGTAATAGAGACTGAAGCGGATACATTGCAGTATATGAACATGACGCCGGAAGAAGAAAAAGAATATATTAAACTTACAGCACAGAAAAATAGTGCGTTTCCTGCGGGTATTTATATCACTGATAAAGAAGGGAATATGACACATGCCACATTTGTGCCGGGGGAAGATTATAATGTCTTTGAAAAATCCTGGTACGTGAACGGACTAAAATCGAGTGTGATTGAGTTTGGAGAAGTGTTTTTTGATGAAGAAAGTCAAAAATATGTAGTAGGTGTATCTGGACAATTAAAAGACAAACAGGGAAGTGTAAGAGGTGTAATAGCAGCTGACTTATATTTAAATGAAATTTCTAATTTGGTGAAGAATGTTAAAATTCAAAAAAGTGGAGGATGTTTTTTAGTTGATAATAAAAATTCAATGATTATAGGACATTCCAAGGAAACACTTGTTGGAAAGACATTGAAGGAAGAGGGCGGATTATACAAATATGTGGAAAGCCTTATCAATGACAAAAAAGAAGGTTTTTTTAAATATGGAGAAGGTGGAGATGCTCTAAATATTGAACTCAAGAATTTTACCGGAACAGATTGGACACTAGTATCTTATGTTCCAGAAAAAGAGGTAATGGCTGATTTAAACAGCTTGTTGGTAAAGACTGTTGTAATGGCAGTAGTAGGAATTATTGTTCTATGTGTTTTACTGATTATTGTCGTGTTAAGAAGAATTATCAAGCCAATTAAGGAAATTGATAATGTTGCGCAAAAAATAGCTCAGGGATCTTTGAATCAGGAAATTACATATCATTCTACAGATGAATTGGGGAACTTGGCAGCCCATTTCAATTTAACAGCGGGAAGGTTAAGGGATTATGTGGATTATATTGATGAGATATCCCAAATTTTAACTCAAATTGCCAGTGGAAATCTTAAATACACACTTGAAAATAGTTATGAAGGTGAGTTTGAGAAGGTTAAGGAAGCATTGCTGAATATTTCAGATTCTCTTACAGGTACAATCAAAAAAATTGATGGGACATCTATAAAAGTAACTAATAGTGCCGAGCAAGTGGCAGCTACAGGACAGATTTTATCTCAGAGTTCTACGGAACAGGCAAGTTCTGTTCAAGAGCTGGCTGCATCAATTTCAGAAATATCAGAGCGTGTGAAGAGCAATGCGGAATTTGCAAAAGAGGCAGATCAGGAATCAGTAAAGACAGGCAAAGATATTGAGCAGAGCAATGAAAAGATGCAAGAGATGATGTCTGCAATGAATGAGATTAGCAGAAAATCAGATGAGATTGGAAAGATTATCAAGACAATAGAAGATATTGCATTCCAGACAAATATATTGGCTCTGAATGCGGCAGTGGAAGCAGCAAGAGCTGGAAATGCAGGAAAAGGTTTTGCGGTTGTAGCAGATGAGGTACGAAATCTTGCAAGCAAATCAGCAGATGCAGCTAAAAATACTACAGCTTTAATTGAAGAAACTGTTTCAGCGGTAGGAAATGGTACTGCGATAGCGAAAAGAGCAGCTGAGGCAATGGATGGAATCGTAGAGAGTTCAAAACGAGTAATGGAGATTATAAATAGCATAGCTGTTTCATCAGAAGAACAATCTACTTCTATATCGGAGATTACATTGGGAATTGAACAAATATCACAGGCAGTTCAAACAAATGCAGCGACAGCTGAGGAAAGTTCTGCGGCAAGTGAAGAACTATCTGAACAGGCAAAAATTTTAAATGAATTAGTTGAAAGATTTCAGATTTAAGAATGAATATGGAAGAGCAAGCGATTTTATTGCGGGCACATCATGGAATGTGCCTTGCATTTTTTCAAGGAGAAGGATATAGCGATTCGTTTGTGGTGCATATGGGAAAGATTTTAGAACAGATGCAGGAGAATCCTTCTTTGCAAATTATTACGCATGGAGATGTTATCTGTGAGAAATGCCCCAATTTAGAAAATGGAAGTTGTAATACGCCGGATCTTGTTCGGGCATATGATCAGAAAGTGCTTTCTTTTTGTGGTTTGGAAGAAGGTACAGTTTTGACTTGGGATACTTTTTCTAAACTGGTATCAGAACGAATCTTACTTCAGGGGAAGAGAAAAGAAATATGCGGAACATGTAAATGGAGTGAACTTTGTGAATAGAAAGTTCACTCCATTTTTGAATAGAATAGTGTATTCCATTATATTTTCCGCTGTTTTATCACTTTTAATCGTGTGAATTCTTCACGTTCTTTTTCCTCCAAAGCATTGGAAATGGAAGATACCAAAGTGGTATAAGTCGGAATTGTAATATTTTTCAGAGCGTTTGCCCGCTTTTGTGTTTTTTTAATATTGGTCGCAAGCCGGTAGGCTGCATTCTCAATCATGGATAATTTGATCGTAAGCTCTTTTACTTTGCGAAATGCTTCGCGTGCACGGTCGATGGATTCATCAGTTGTACTGAAAGAGTAAGTCGGCTGATTCTCATCCGGAGTGTAATCCACAAGTGGAATTTCCGTTCCCATAATGCTTCGGCTTTTGATCTTGATAGAATCCTCAATTGGGACGGTATAGGCAAGTTGGGATACGAGACTGATACCGTGTTCAATATTGGCGTGCTGCAGGCATTTATATGCATGTGTGAAGGTGGAATCAATCTGTTCCTGAATGTCCTTTGCCTGATCGATCAGTTCCATAAGTTCGCGGATCAGAATATTTCTTTTCTTGTCCATAAGCTCATAACCCTGATTGGCAAGAGCCAGAGAATTCTTTGCAAGAATCAGATTTCCTTTTGTGGGAAATGTGCGAGGATCCATAAGAACGCCCCCTTTCTATGAGTCTGAACGATTATCATAAAATTGTTCCAAAATCTTTGTGTCAATACGATCTAATTCTTCTCTTGGAAGCATTTTTAAAAGTTCCCATCCAAGGTCAAGTGTCTCTTCGATTGTACGGTTTTCCTCCAGCCCCTGACCGATATAGCGTTCCTCGAATTCCTTTCCGAAGGCAAGGTATTTTTTGTCGATCGGGGAGAGTTCATCTTCACCGATGACAGAGGCAAGGTTTCTCGCTTCTCCTACTTTGGCGTAGGATGAAAAGAGCTGGTTGGCAAGATCTTGATGGTCTGCGCGAGTGTATCCCTCTCCGATACCGTCTTTCATCAGACGGGAAAGGGACGGTAAAATATTGATTGGAGGGTAGACGGATTGTCCGTGGAGTGCACGGTCAAGTACAATCTGCCCTTCGGTGATATAGCCTGTCAAGTCAGGAATCGGGTGCGTGATATCGTCATTTGGCATTGTCAAAATTGGCAGTTGTGTTACTGAACCGTTGACACCTGCCACAATTCCTGCGCGTTCATAGATTGTCGCAAGTTCACTGTAAAGATATCCCGGGAATCCTTTTCGGCTTGGAATCTCGCCTTTGGAGGAGGAGACTTCACGCATCGCCTCCGCAAAGGATGTCATATCTGTGAGGATGACAAGGATATGTTTGTTCTGCTCAAATGCCAGATATTCTGCGACGGTGAGCGCTACTTTTGGTGTGATAAGACGCTCCACGACCGGATCGTTTGCCAGATTCAGGAACATGACTACGTGGTCGGATACACCGCTTTCTTCAAATGTGCGCTGGAAAAATTCCGCAACGTCATGTTTGACACCCATTGCAGCAAATACAATAGCAAATTCTTCATCGGAATCATCTCCGAGAGAAGCCTGTTTTACAATCTGAGCGGCAAGCTGGTCGTGTGGAAGACCGTTTCCGGAAAAAATCGGAAGCTTCTGTCCTCGAATCAGTGTGGTCAGACCGTCGATTGCAGAGATACCGGTGCGGATATAGTTTCTAGGATATTCACGTTTTACCGGGTTAAGCGGAAGTCCGTTGATATCTCTTGTCAACGTTGACGTAATCGGACCGAGATCGTCAATCGGCTGCCCGATTCCGTTAAATGTTCTTCCGAGCATATCCGGTGAGAGGGCGATCTCCATCGGATGTCCGGTGAGTTTTGTGTGGGTGTTGAGCAGAGACATATTTTCAGTCCCTTCAAATACCTGAATAACTGCTTTATCCTCGTAAATCTCAATGATGCGACCTAACTTACGCTCGTTTCCGTTTACTACAAATTCTACGATCTCATCAAAGAACGCATCCTGTACACCCTCCAGCACGATCAGAGGACCGTTGATGCTGCTTAAGCCTAAATATTCAATTGCCATACAAATCCTCCTCCTTTATGCGTTCTTTTCCATAATCCGGTCATAGAATGCATCGATTTTTTTCATATATTCATCAAATAGTTCGAGTTTGTCATTTGGCACATCGTATTTGATCGCAATGACCTTTTCGAAAATATCTTCTTCTTTCAGAACAGAAATCGGCATGTTCAGTGTGATGAGTGCTTTTGACTTCTGATATAAATACAAGATAACTTCCATCATCTTGAACTGCTTTTCTAATGAGACACAAGTGTCGTCTGCATGAAATGCGTTTTGCTGAAGGAATCCCAGTCGGATGACTTTGGCAATTTCCAAAACGAGTTTCTGGTCGTCCGGCAGCACATCGCTTCCGATTAATTTTACGATTTCCATCAGGCTGCTCTCTTGATTCAAAAGAGCCATCAGCTGATTGCGGTAGTCGACAAACTTTGGCGAAACGTGTTCGTTATACCATGGGGCGAGATCGAGCAGATATTCACTGTAGCTTGTCAGCCAGTGGATTGCCGGAAAATGTCTCGCATACGCAAGGCTCTTATCAAGCCCCCAGAAACATCTGACAAAACGTTTGGTATTCTGTGTAACCGGCTCAGAGAAGTCGCCGCCCTGTGGTGATACAGCTCCGATAATAGATACAGAGCCGTCAGTTCCGTTTAAGTTGTGCATCATGCCCGCACGCTCGTAAAACGCAGATAAGCGTGATGCCAGATAAGCAGGGAAACCTTCTTCCGCAGGCATTTCTTCAAGACGTCCTGAGAGCTCTCGAAGTGCTTCTGCCCAACGAGATGTGGAGTCTGCCATGATTGCCACGTCATATCCCATATCACGGTAGTATTCTGCAAGTGTGAGACCGGTGTAGATGCTCGCTTCACGGGCCGCCACCGGCATGTTGGAAGTATTTGCGATCAAAGTGGTTCGGTCCATCAGAGGATTGCCAGATTTAGGATCCACCAGTTTTGTAAATTCTTCCAGTACCTGTGTCATCTCATTTCCACGTTCTCCACAGCCAATGTAGATGATGATGTCGGCATCGGACCATTTTGCGATCTGGTGCTGTGTCATTGTCTTTCCGGTTCCAAATCCACCAGGAACACAGGCGGTGCCGCCTTTTGCAATCGGGAACATCGTATCAAGAATACGCTGTCCGGTGATGAGCGGAACGGACGCAGGAAAACGGTGGTGCGTTGGGCGGGGAACACGAATCGGCCATTTCTGAGTCATAGTCAGGTCGATCGTCTCGCCGGAGCTTAGCTCGACTGTTACGAGCGGTTCATCAATTGTGTACTCTCCATCCGGCATGACTTTAGTGATAATCCCGCTGATATGTGGAGGCACCATGCATTTGTGCACGATGGCCGTTGTCTCAGGCACTTCGGCAATGATATCACCTCCGTGAACGGAATCTCCGATGGAGACTGTCAGATGTGTCTTCCATTTTTTTTCTTTATCCAGCGAATCTACACTCACACCACGGCTGATAAATGCACCGGAATTTTCGGCGATGCGTTCCAGCGGACGTTCAATACCGTCAAATATATTATTGAGAATTCCCGGGGCGAGGGTTACGGAGATGGCATCTCCAGTAGCCTCAACAGTCTCTCCCGGACGCAGCCCGGTCGTCTCCTCAAAGACCTGAATGGTTGTCTTATCTTTATCAAGTGCGATAACTTCGCCGACTAATCTTTCTTTCCCTACATAGACCATCTCTGACATTTTAAATCCGGTATTTCCTTTCAGATAGATGACAGGACCGTTTACTCCATAAATTGTTCCGGTTCTAAACATAGTTGCCACCTCCTAAAAACAAGAAATTGTCGTATTCTTCCGAGAGTGCTGATTTAAACGAGTAGTCGATCAGAATACGTCGTTTTTGCATGACGGCACGTGTCCCACCGATAAAATCCTCTCGGCTTACGGTGAGGGAGGCGCCGGTTTTTGCTTCTAAATCATCTTTCAAATGCGCATCACTTGGATTGATGTAGATCAGAATTTCTTCACCATCTGCAAAATCCAGTGATTTTTGAATGCGTTTTTCCAGAATTTTTTTGTAGTCATCTGTCTTCATATATTCTTTTACAAGTACAAGAACACGTTTGAACAAGCGGTTTTTTAAGTCTGTCTGGCATTTTCCCTGTTCGCGTTTGAGTTCGATCTGTGCTCTTGCCATGGCTTTATTTAAAGATTGTCTGGCGTTGGCGGTCTCTGTTTTTAAGGTGAGTTCCGCCTGACGGATGGCAGTCTCTTTATGCTCTTTTAGTATCTGGTCTAAAGCCTCTTGATGTTCACTTATAATCTCGTTGCCCATTGCTCTGGCATCTTCCATGGAAGCATCCTGCAGATACTTTAATTTTTCTTCGATTGTCAAGATTTCACCTTCTTTTACTATAGTTTCAAGCCGATGGCTTCATTTACATAAGATGTGATAAAGTCTTTTTTACGGCCGGTTCCGTGACGGTCAGGAATTTCGACAAGCAGCGGTAGTTTTCGTTTGAGCTTGATCTCATCGATAAGATCGGGAAATTCCCGCCCGAATTTTTCGGTGAGCAAAACGATACCGATGGATTTGTCATCCATAACTTTCTGCAGGGCGTCGTGAAGCTCGCTTCGTTCGTGTACAACAACACCGTCTACGCCGGCGAGTCGCATTCCTGTGTACGTATCGACATTATCACTGATCAAAAACATCTTCATAATTACAATTTACCTAAGATCATGAAGGAGATGATCAGTCCGTAGAGACAAACACCTTCTGCAAGACCTGCAAAAATTAAGGATTTACCAAAAATGCTGGAGTCTTCGCTGACTGCTCCAAGAGCAGCGCTTGCAGCACTGGCAACAGCGATACCACCACCGATACATGCTAAACCGGTAACGAGAGCGGCGGCGATATACCCAAGTCCTGTGGCGGTAGAAGCAGCAGTTGTAGCTGCATCAGCAGCCTGCGCAGAACCGCCAAACATCATAATGCCTGCAATTACAAAAGCGCCAAAGTAAAAGAAGATATTGACGCCGATTGCCTTTTTGTAGCGCTTTTTGTTTTTCTCACCGATCAGATAGTATCCGAAAGGAAGAATGATGCTTAAGATTAAAGTTACGATAAGAGTTAATTTTACTGTTAAAGTCATAATGAAAACCTCCTGAGTTTATACATTTTTCTGATTATATGGTTTGAATTCGCGTCCGCTTCCTTTGTAAAAGCGGCTGAACATTTCATAATATTCCAGTCTTAACACCTGGATTCCGACAACAAGCCCTTCCATCAGGCAGACAAATATGTTGCCGGCTACAATGACGATCCAATTTGGACTGCTGTTTTGTGTGGCGCCGCCAAGCATAAGTACAACTTCCATCATCGCTGCATGGCTGACAGCAAAAGCGCCGATACGCACAAAAGAAAGTGTGTTGGAAAAGTAACTGAGCATTGTTTCAAATAATTCGAAGAATGCCTGTACAAAAAACATGACTTTTCCGCCTTCTGTTTTTCCGGTGCGCTTTTCAAGTTTTTTGGCGAGCGGTTCCTTGAAGACCATCAGCAGAACCGGGACACCGAAAAGCACGGCGAGCAAAATGTTAGCAGGCATCTTGTGACCTGTCATAAACAAGACAACCGCCAATACGACAGAGCCATAGAAAATCAGTCCGGCGACTCCGTTCGGTGAGAACCATGCGTTTTCTAAATCATGCGCCCGCAGGGAGTTGATAATCTGGAAAATCATGGACAGGAGAATGATTCCCATTCCAAATGTGATTGCAACGATAAATACGGTGTTCAGTTGACCGACAAACGGAAGGCTCGTCATAGCTGAAATCGGATGCAGCCATTTTGCCTCAATGATATTTTCAAATCCAAATACACTTCCGAACATAAAGCCGAAAAAGGTGGAAAAGATACCGGCAAGCGAGATGACCCCCGCAAGATCAATTTTTTTGAATTTGTAGAGCAGTCCGCCCCCGATTGCGAGACAGAGCCCCTGGCCAACATCTCCGAACATGGCGCCGAAGATAAAGGTGTAAGTCAGCGCGAGAAAAATCGTCGGATCCATCTCATTGTGTGCCGGAAGTCCGTACATACGGATGAACATTTCAAATGGCTTGAAGATCTTCGGGTTCTTCAATTTTGTCGGAGGTTCCCCGAAATAGGTCTCGTGGTCATCTTCCACGACGACAAACAGGTTCGGATCATGCTTGACGTCTTCGAGGAAGGAACTGATGTCAGCCTCGGACATCCATCCGCATAATATAAAGAAGTTATCGTGTTTGTCTTCCACACAGGCAGCAAGCTTTCGCACATCGAAGTTCTTGGCGAGTACCTGCAGACGTTTTTGTGCCGAGACAAGTTTTGCGCTGTCTTTTGAGAGAATCTCAGCAATCTCTTCGTCGATATGCCGGATTTTTTTCTCAATCGAATGAATACTTTTTTCAAGTGTGCGGCATGCATCAGTCGGCGTGGTATCATACTCATCCGGCAGGAAAATACGCTCAAAATGCAGTGATTTTAAAATAGCGTCGATGCGTTCGGAATCGGAGCGGGAGGAGAAGTATACGCCGTATACGTAGCTTGTATCTCTTCCGCCCTCTAAAAAGATTACATTAAGGTCCTCGCTTACATATTTTTCTACTTTGTGATAATAGTTCAGTGCAACACGCCCAAAACGGAATTTGATAAAGTGATACTGCATCACGTCGTGGATGTTGCATTCGAGACCTGAAAACGGTTCGATCACTTTGAGTTTGTCTCGCAGTGCTTCTTGTTCCTCTTTCAGGTTCTGTTCTTTTTCTTTGAGATCCATATAGTTGTTGTTTGCTGTACGGATTGTCTGGAACAGCTCCTCCATCGAAAGCGGAACTTCCGGAAGAGATTCTTTGTCAGACAAATATCCGACGAACTGATTCGCCTTTTCCAGTGCATCTTTATATGGATTGATCTCGATAAACGGCTGAAGGTTATCGACCGTTTTTAATTCCGAAAGAGCATTTTCCAATTGAATCTCATATTTTGAGAAATACAGATCCGTTACCCGGTCAATGTCATTTTTCGGTCCGGTGATACTTAAAAATTTCATTTTTACAATCATTGTGGTCTCACACCCCCTATATATTTTAATGTTTCTCCAGCGGACAGACCATAGCGAATACATTCCAATGCCGTTGTAAGCTTCCTTAGTTCCTCTTCTTTTTGGAAAAGATAGGAGTTGATGGAAGCAATGGAATACGGATGTTCTTTGCGGTCGGTGGAGTAAAGGCGTGACAGGCAGTCCGTATACATCTTTTCAATGGTAAATGCATCATCTAAGGGCTGCCGTCTGCCGTAATAAGTCTTTCGGAGCAGTTCCATGAACTCGTCCAATGACTCGCTTTCGATCAACGTTTTTATCTCAGGAAGTTTGATGTGAAAATAAACCGGAATGATAAAAGCGTAAATCTGAATGGAATCCATGTTATAGTATTTTTTTGCACGGTAAATCCATTGTAAATTAATCAAATCGATCTTCGTTCCGCAGTCGCGGGTAAAAATCTTAAGTTCCAATCCTTTGAGCGTTTTTTTGCGCGCTTTCCAGACGGAGGTAAATTCATATAAGTTGAGGGCGAGGTCGTAATCAAACAGATCGACGGGCTGCCCGGATTCCTGTAAAATTTTCAGTGGAGCGTAATATTCTGTGCCTTGCAGATTGTCTACTAATTCTTCCATGGTCTTGGAAGTGATCAGACGGTTGATTGAAATCTGGGAGTAGCGGTCAAAAAACGACTTTTTGTGATTCAGATCAAACGGTTCTTCATAATGGTTGTAGACAATTCGCAGACAGTAGTTGATCAAATCAACTTCATAGCGTTTGAGATACAGTCTTAAAAATCGTTGGTGTTCCAGACCCGAGAAACGATACAGTTTGGAGTAATCGTTGTAAAGGGACTGGATGAGGATTTTCTCGACATCTCCACGGTGAAGTGTATTCTCATCTACAGTTTCAAAGGCTTTTGCGTACGCGGGAAGTTTCTTCAAATAAGTGACCACCTCGGCAACATTGCGCAATTGTGCAATTTCCCGGAAGTGGTCATCTGTTAAAAGCTTGGCCTGCATTGCATGTATCTTTGTTACGATTCCACTATATGATAGTAGATTTCCCATAATTATACCTCTGTAATGCGTTTCAATATTTCGTGAGCGTATTGCTCATGCTTGATTTCGTATTCCCTTGTGAGTGAATGAATGGTTCGCTCACTTTCTGACTGCAGCTGCTGTAGCTGCGTATTCATTTTAGAAGTCAGATTTTGCTGGATTGCATCCAGTTTTTCTTTTGTGCTTGCAGCCAGATCTTCGTCGAATCTTTGTTGGTCTTTTTGCATCTTTTGATCGAGCCTGTCTTTTTCTGATTCGGCATGCTTTACAATGGCTGTAGCGGCTGTCTCAATTTCTGACAATTTGCTGATAATAGAATTCATTGTGAACCCTCCTTTTGTGCAAGCTGATATGAATAATGTAACACAGTAGAAGAAATAAAAAAAGGGTTTTGCGAAAATAATGCAACTATAAATTGACGATATATCTCCGACGAGATATACTGAGAAAAAAGAATGAGGTGCAAGAGTATGAGACTTAGAAATATTCCGGGTGCAGATGATGTGATTCAGAACCATCCGGTTGCAATAAAGAATGAGATAGAACAAAAAGGGAAGTGGCATACGGTCTTTGGAAATGAGAACCCGATTCACATTGAGATTGGAATGGGGAAAGGGCAGTTTCTCTTGAATCTTGCCAAGCAGAATCCGCAGATAAACTATATTGGAATCGAGCGCTATTCGAGTGTTTTGCTGAGGGCATTGGAAAAATACGACACAGAAGAATTTTGTGATATGAAAAATATTCGTTTTATCTGTATGGATGCTTTCACGCTGCCGGATGTGTTTGGAAAAGGCGAAGTGGCAAAGATCTACCTGAATTTTTCGGATCCTTGGCCGAAGGCAAGACATGCCGGGAGAAGGCTTACGTCTACTCGATTTTTTGGACAGTATGACAAGGTGCTGGCACAAGACGGTGTTGTGGAATTTAAGACAGATAACAGCCAGTTGTTTGAGTTCTCCCTGGAACAGGTGGCGGAAGCAGGATGGAAATTGCTGGCACATACATATGACCTGCATCACGATGAAAAGATGAATGTGGGGAATATTATGACAGAATACGAGCAGAAGTTCTCAAGCATTGGCAATCCGATCCATAAGTTGATCGCAGCGAGGAAATAGTTCGAAGCTTTCGGCATATTCTATATAGAAAGTATGTGTATAGAACAGGAGAACCTTATGGGGAAAGGAAAGTGGAAACATTCGTTTTGTCAGTTTTGCTATGATAACAGGAAACTGACATGTAAGCTAAAATGCATTAGACGCTCGTTTGAAGAGGTCTGCGATATCTTGAATGCAAGATGTAAACCATAAGGGCGAGCTGTACACTAGTGTCCGGGAGGGTGGCATATGCAGGTTACACTGATTGTTCTGTTTGCGCACTGGTGTCCGAAATGTAATATGATGATGCCGGTTGTGGATGAGATAGAAGAGGTCTATAAGGAACAGCTGGAAGTCGTCAGAATAGACATTGAAAAAGAAACTGAAATTGCAAAAGATTATAGTATCCAAATTGTACCGACATTTGTTATAATGAAACAAGGAAATGAAGTTATGAGGATGGCTGGGATCATCGGTGAGGAGATTCTGAAAAAGAGGATTGAGGCGGTGATTGGAAAGTAGAGGAATGTTTACTCCGGTAAAGCCGGTGGGCTTTGCCGGAAAAGCGAAAGAATGATTCAGGAAGGATATGACGGATATATGTATGATAATGATTTTTCAAATCTTGGAAGACAGATCCAAGAGACGGTGCAAAACGCTGTAGAGTCGATGAATTACGATCGCCTGAACCAGACAATTAACCAGACGGTGAATCAGGCGCTGGATGAGGCGAGAGTATATAAGGAAAAAGTGAGAAGGCAGTATGAGGAGAGCCAGAAAAGACAGGCTGAGAATCTGAGGAAGCAGGCACAGACCAACCAGCAAAGCAATGTCTATCAGGCAAACTATGCAAGACCGGTAGGGAAAAAGCAGATCAATATGGTGCTTGCGCCCAAGATCAAAAAAGGGACAGGACGCATTGTGGCAGGAACGATATTGAGTATTGTTTCGATTGCGGGGATGATCGCTCTGCTGGTTACAAAGACATTTTTAGAGATGATAGGTACAGCAAGTCTTGCCGAGATCGTTCTAGGTCCAGGTGTGCTTTTGATTCCGTTTCTGGCAGGAATTATTTTGTCTGCGACAGGAAATCATTATCGCAAGAGATACAGACGGGCGCGAAAATATGTAGAGATTTTGAATGGAAGAGGCTTCTGTGAGATTAAGGAATTGGCAGAAAAGTCGAATCAGTCAGAGACAGAGACGAGGAAAGATCTTCGAAAGATGATTCAGAAACGAGTGTTTCGGGAAGCGTACATGGACAAGCAGGAGACCTGCCTGATGATTAATCGGATTGCATATGACTATTATCTGCAGGCGGAGGAATCGCTTCGGCAGAGGGAGATGGAAGAGGCAAAAAGAAAAGAACAGGAAGAGAAGATGTCACCTGAGATTTTGGAGATGATCCGCACCGGGGATGAGTATATCAGGACAATCCGTGAGGCGAATGACGATATTCCGGGTGAAGTTATTTCTGAAAAGTTAGACAGATTGGAGCAGGTTGTGCGTCGTATTTTTGAGTCAGTGAAAAAACATCCGGAGCAGAAAAAAGAGATGGATAAGTTTATGGACTATTATATGCCGACAACACTGAAGCTTGTGAATGCGTACCGTGAGTTTGATGCTTTGGAAGTAAAAGGGGAGAATATCACGAATGCGATGCAGGAGATTGAGAATACACTCGATACCATCAGTCGAGCGTTTGAAAAGCTTTTAGATGATCTGTTTCAGGATGCTGCGTTTGACGTATCAACGGATATTTCAGTTCTGCAGATGATGCTCGCAAGAGAAGGATATAAAGAAAAAGATTTTAAATAGTAGGAGGACATAAGCTTATGGGACAAGATATCAATGAGATGATGCAGGAAGCGCCGGTTTTGACCTTGGATCCGTTTGGGGAGACAAAAGAAGAAGTTGTGGAAGTAAAAGAAGAGCAGGTTGAGGAATTGGACGTGCTCACACCGGAAGAAAAAAAGATGGTAGCAGATTTTGCGGCAAAGATCGATCTGAGAAGTTCCAACGCAATTCTTCAGTATGGAGCAGGGGCCCAGAAGAAGATTGCTGATTTTTCAGAAAGCGCGCTTGAGAATGTAAAGACGAAGGATCTTGGCGAAGTTGGAGATATGCTTGCGGGTGTTGTGACGGAACTTAAGAGCTTTGATGAGGAAGAGGAAGAAAAAGGGATTTTTGGATTCTTTAAAAAAGGCGGCAATAAGCTTGCGAATATGAAAGCGAAATATGACAAGGCAGAAGTGAATGTGAATAAAATTTGTGATGCGCTGGAAGGACATCAGATACAGCTTATGAAAGACATTGCCATGCTGGATAAGATGTATGAACTGAACACAACGTATTTCAAAGAACTTTCGATGTACATTGCAGCAGGGAAGAAGAAATTACAGGATGTTGCGGCGACGGAGCTTCCTGAACTGGAGGCGAAAGCTGCACGGTCAGGGCTGCCGGAAGATGCGCAGGCGGTCAATGATCTGAATGCATTATGTAATCGGTTTGAAAAGAAAATTCATGATTTGGAACTGACTCGGACGATCTCGCTTCAGATGGCGCCGCAGATTCGTCTTGTGCAGAGCAATGACACGGTCATGTCTGAAAAGATTCAGTCTACGTTGGTAAATACGATTCCGCTGTGGAAAAGTCAAATGGTTTTGGCGATTGGTGTGGAAAATTCTTCTCGTGCAGCAAAGGCTCAGCGGGAAGTGACTGATATGACGAATGAATTATTGAGAAAGAATGCGGAAAAACTCAAACTCGCTACGGTGGAGACTGCAAAAGAGTCAGAGCGGGGCATTGTCGACATCGAGACGCTGAAAGCAACCAATGAATCTTTGATTTCTACATTGGATGAAGTGATGAAGATTCAGCAGGAAGGAAAAGAAAAGAGAAGAACGGCAGAAGTAGAATTGAACCGTATCGAAAATGAACTGAAACAGAAACTATTGGAGATCCGGTAGGACTTTTTATAACATATCCCTCATATACTTGGTATTATTGCCAAGTATATGGGGGATTTTTTATGGAGTATGTAAAGGAAATCAATGCGGTTGTAAACCGTTTCATCTGGGGACGGGGAATGCTCGCTGTCTTTCTGTTTGTCGGAGTGATGTTTACCGTGCGCACCGGATTTTTCCAGTTTACAAAGGTGCGGATCTGGCTAGGGAAAACAATCGGGGAGATGTTTCGGGACAGGCGTGTGCGCAGGACCGAAGAGGAACATTCTATTTCGCAGTTTCAGTCTTTTTGTACAGCACTTGCTGCGACACTTGGAACCGGGAATATCACAGGTGTGGCAGCAGCATTGATTGCAGGAGGACCGGGAGCTATTTTTTGGATGTGGGTATCTGCGTTTTTGGGGATGATGACAATTTATGCGGAAAATCTTCTGGGGATACGGTATCGCTATAAAAATAGAAAGGGAGAATGGGTTGGCGGCGCTATGGTGTACATAGAGCGTGGACTTGGGTGTAAATGGCTTGCCGTGCTTTTTGCTGTATTCTGCATTTTTGCATCATTTGGAATGGGAAATATGACACAGGCGAATTCCATGGCAAGCGGATTAAAAGAAAGTCTCTCTATTCCGCCGTTCATTACAGGAGCGGTTGTGACACTTGTTGTGGCGGCAGTAATTTTAGGCGGTGTGAAGCGGATTGCGGCAGTGACAGAAAAAGTGGTTCCATTTGTGGCATTGTTTTATATGGCAGGCGGAATGCTCGTGCTCATTCATTTCCGCGCGGAAGTTCCGGGAGCAGTACGCATGATTTTTGAGGAGGCTTTTCGCATGAAAGCAGTGGGAGGAGGAGTGATAGGATATGGAATTCGTCAGGCAATGAAAATCGGTATTTCGCGAGGGGTATTCTCCAACGAAGCGGGGCTTGGTTCTTCTGTCATGGCGCATGCGGCATCAGATGTGAAATCTCCTGCCATACAGGGAATGTGGGGAATCTTGGAAGTGTTTATTGATACGATTGTAGTATGTACGATGACAGCGCTTGTAATCTTAAGTTCCGGTGTCTATAAGCCGCAAGTGTATCTTTCCAATATGGCGCGTGGAATCGAAAATGTGGATGGAACGACTTTGACCGGGGAAGCTTTTTCGACGGTTATTCCTTTTGGAGATAAATTTCTTGCAATTTCGATCGTATTGTTTGCTTTTGCAACAATGGTTGGCTGGGCATATTTTGGAGAGCGCACGGCGGCATATCTGTTTGGAGAAAAATCGGCGTTTCTTTACAAAATGGTCTATGTACTGATGATTCTGCCGGGGTGTATGATGACGCCGCACCTTGCGTGGGAGGTGGCGGATACGTTCAATGGACTGATGGCATTGCCAAATATGACAGCTCTGATTTTGCTTAATGGTGAAGTTGTCTATATCACGAAAGAATATATTAAAAATAAGGTGTAAAATTATACAAAAAAAATAAAAAAAACAACACAAAACTATGAAAAATGATATAATAAGAAATGATAGTGCTTGAGGATAAAATATGAGAAAGGAAAGGCGAAAATTATGGGAAGGAAAATGATAAAGAGACTGATTGCCGGGATGCTGACAGCAGCCGTTGCGATACCGACTAATTTTATGCCGGTACAGGCGGCAAAACAAACCGCAGAGGACTATGTAATCTATCCAACTCCTCATAAGATGGAATATCAGGAGGGAGATTATATTCTCGGCAAGGAGATGAATGTCATCTATGACACCGGAATTGATGAGGCGACAAAAGACCGGCTGGAGGAGGCAGCGGCGCTCAAAGATATTAAGGTGAAGGAGTCAGATGAGCCGAAGAAAGGTGCGACGAACGTCTATGTCGGCGTGCACGGAGAAGACGGAGAGGCAGAGGACTATATTACAAAAGAGTATGCACCGGAAGATGCATTGTTTGAGAAGACAGATTCGTATTTTTTGGCGAGTGATGAAAATGTCATCTCTGTACTTGGAAAAGATACAGATTCTGCATTTTACGGACTGACTACGCTGTATCATGTATTTGCACAGCTTGACAGTCTCATAATACGAAACTTTGAGATTGAGGACTATGCAGATGTTGTGAGCCGTGGATTTATTGAAGGATATTACGGAAATCCATGGTCTACAGAAGACCGCGTGAATCTGATGAAATGGGGCGGATATTATAAACTGAATGCATATTTTTATGCACCGAAAGATGATCCGAAGCACCGCACGCAGTGGGATGAACTTTATACGGAGGAAGAGTTAAAGACAAAGATCAGACCATTGGCAGAGGCAGGAAATGAGTCTAAATGTCGTTATGTATATGCGCTGCATCCGTTCCCGGGCGAAAATCATCTTCGTTTTGATGAACATTATAAGGAAGACTTAGCAAAACTGCAGGCAAAGTTCAAACAGGTGATCGATTAGGGTGTACGTCAGATTGCTATTCTTGCAGATGACTTCTGGAATCCGGGTGGACAAAACGGATTACGCCTGTTGAATGATATGACAGATTGGCTCAAAGAAGTGAAAAAAGAATATCCGGATATGAAGATGACAATTCCATATGTTCCATATGACTATATGGGCAACGGAAGCAGTCAGGAACTTCAGATTTTGAAACAGGCACCGGACAACGTACAGATTGTTATGACTGGAGGAAGAGTCTGGGGAGAAGTGACGGATAACTTTACTTCTACATTTACAAACAATGTAGGTCATGGACCATTTATGTGGATTAACTGGCCTTGTACAGATAACTCAAAGAAACACCTGATCATGGGTGGATATGATACATTCCTTCATCCGGGAGTGGAACCATCTAAGATTCAGGGAATTATGTTGAATCCAATGCAGCAGTCAGAGCCAAGTAAGGTTGCAATCTTCGGAAATGCATCTTACGCATGGAATATCTGGGAGACAAAAGAAGAGGCAGAAGAGATTTGGAATGCATCCTTCTCTTTCGTGGATCACAATTCTGCAATTTCAAATGAAGCAAGCGATGCGCTTCGTGAGATGTCAAAGCATATGATCAATCAGGCAATGGATTCCCGTGTTACAGCATTGCAGGAATCCGTAGTATTGAAAGAACAGTTAAATGCATTTAAAGAAAAACTGGAAGCGGAGACACTTACAGCAGCTGATGTGGACGCAATGATTGAAGAATTTGAACTGCTCAAAGAAGCTGCCAAAACATATCGTGCCAGCGGAAATGAAGCGATCAAAGGGCAGATTGTATACTGGCTGGACTGCTGGGACGACACAACAGAAGCGGCAATTGCATATTTAAACGGTGTGAAGAGTGATCTGGAAGGTGATGTGTCAGCTGTGATCAATTACAATACAGCCGGAAAGACAGCATTTGACCGATCAAAAACACATGACTTTTTATATGTAGATCATCAGGAATATGCAGAGGTTGGTGTACAACACATCGTTCCGTTTATCAATACATTGGCGGAATATGTATCTGCAAAGGCGGAGACCGCAATCAACCCGGATAAAGTGATTCAGAAGTTTATCACAAGCAGAAAAGATACACCGGAAGGAGCGAAAGAGAATCTCTTTGACGGCGATGAATCCACAAAAGTGATTTACAAAAATCCGAACTCACTTTCAAAAGACGATTATATCGGTGTGGAATACAACAAAATGATTGATGTGGACAGCATTCGTTTTGTGCTTGGAGCAGGAAAAGATCATTTTGAGCATGCAAAACTGCAGTACATGGCAGAAGATGGAACTTGGACAGACTTGACTTTGGAAGGAATGGATAACAACTTTACCGGAGAACAGGGAAAAGTTCAGGATATCAGTGTGGAGGAAGAAAATCTTCCGAAAGATCTGAAGGCGAAAGGAATCAGATTGATTGTGACAGAGGCGAACAAAAATGACTGCTGGCTTGAGATTCGTGAAATTCAGATCAACAATCAAAAAGAAGCTCCAACAGAGACAGAGCGTTATACCGGAACCGTGACATTCAGTGGAATTTCCACACAGGGAGCTGACCATACAGATGCAAAAATGTTTGATGGTGATCTTTCCACAGAAGCATGGCTTGCAAAAGGACCATATGAAGGAACAGATAAGGAAACGATTGCCAATGGTGCTTATATTCAGGTTACTTTGCCGGAAGCAAAACAGATTGGAAGCGTGAGATTGACACAGGGACAATCAGCGGCGAATGATGTGTTCAAGAAAGCGGAAGTACAGTACAGCGTAAACGGGCAGAACAATTGGAAAAAAGCAGGAGAACTGACAAACGCAAAAGATCAGACGGTGAACTTTACAACAAGCGAGAAGATCAAAGCAATCCGAATTGTAAACAAAGAGCAGACAGCAGGGTGGGTGCGTGTTGGTGAATTAGATATCCGTGCGCCAAAGAATGCGACAACTCCGATTACATATAAGGTGATGAAGACAGACCGCTGGACAGTATCTCAGGGAAAAGAATCCAGCCTTTATGATGGAGATGACAATACATATGTTTGGTACGATCCAGATGGAAGTGGTAATTCAACGACAGATGATGTGATGAAAGATGACTTCCTCGGGTATGACCTTGGAATAGAGGCGGTATTAGACAAAGCGCACATCGTAGTTGGATATGACGGGGGAGATAAGATTGTAAAATATGCAGTTGAGACATCTGTAGATAATAAAAATTGGACTCCGGTAAAAGGATATGAAGCATACACCGGGAAAGCAGAAGGAAAAGATGTGCTGGATATTAATTTGAATGGTGTGACAGCCCGTTATATCCGTATTCGCAATTTAGAGCAAAAAGGTTCTTGGGCAAAATTCTCTGAGTTTACAGTGACACAGAAGATGTCTCAGGCAGGAACCACAGAGAATGTCTATACAAATGTAAAAAATCATGGAATGGCTGGTCAGATGGAAGAAGGTGTCTCTTCACTGATTCCAGGAACAATCAGTTTAGAAAAAGGACAGTACATCGGTGTAGATTTAAAGAATGTCAAAGCGATTGAGAAGATTGCTGTCAATGCAGGACAGAATGCAAATATTAAACTGCAAAGTTCTATGAACGGTGTGAGTTGGACAGATGTAGATGCGAAAGTTTTGGAAGATGCAAGATATGTAAGACTTTACAATGCCGGAAATGACACACAAAAAGTTACGATCAGTAAATTTGATGTGACATATGCATTTATCGGGGAAAAGGCAGTAGAGAGTGATTTCGCGCAGAATAGTTCCGCAGAGGATTTAAGAGCAACCGGAAAAGTCAATAACTTATTTGATGGAAATCTTGCCACATCCGGAAAAATCACAGGAACACAGGATGCAGGTAAAAAGATTGTGTTTGATCTTGGGCAGACAGTAGATTTCAAATCTTTCAGATACTATATGAAAGAGACAAGCGTGGACTTTTTAAGACATGCAAAATTTGAAGTGGCAGACAGAAAAGATGCCCCGGATAACGAGTGGACAAAGATTCTGGAAGTCGGAAATGCAGGAGCAGTGAACTTGCCAAGCTCAACTACAGCAAAAGACGTTGATTACCTGAAACATGATACAACAAACCCTGGAAACATGTATGCGGAGGCAGCAGGACTTAGCGCATCCGGACGTTATTTAAGAATCGTGCCATTGACAACATACACAGAAAGATGGGTTGAATTGTATGAGTTGCAGATCAATGGCGGCGCATATATGACAACAGAATCTAACCGTGATGTAGTGTCAGAGGTGACAGAGGAAGCAGGAAAGATTCCGTCTAATATGTTTGATGGGGACTTTACAACAACGTATAAGCCGTCAGCTGAAAATGGTTCCTTTACATACCGTGTCAGCGAACCGAACCAGAGAACAATCCGTATAATCCAAAACGGAAAGGTTTCCAACGCAACTGTAAAGGCTGTGCTTTACAAGAATGGTGAGAAACAGGAAGCGGTTACAATTGGAGAATTGAATCAGACAATCAATGAATTTGCAGTGGCAAAAGACAGCCAGATTTTGGAAATCATTGTAACATGGGAAAAGGATATTCCAGAGCTTTCTATTATAAAGACAAATGAAAAAGAAAAAGCAATGGTCAATAAAGATGCGCTGAATGCGGCGATCAAAAAACCAATCGCAGATAATTGGACTGCAGACAGCAAACAGGCAGTTAAAGATGCAAAAGCGGTTGCAGAAGAAATCGCAGCAAATGAATATGTGACACAGGAAGTAGTAGACATGGCAGAGAAAGCACTTCTTTCTGCACACAAAGATGCCGTTGCCAAAGGTGATGTGACTGCATTAGAGAATGCGCTGAAAAATCAGAAAGCAGGAAAAGAAAATGTGGGAACAGAAGAACAGCCTGTTTATGTAGAGATTTATTCAGCAAGAACCTATGCAGCCTATGAAACGGTGATAGCTCAAATTGAAGAGGGATTAAAAGACAAAGAAAATATCTCTGAGAGAGAAGTAGCAGATTTGCTTGCAAAACTCCAAGAGGTAGAAAACGCATTACAGTACTCACTTGTCCAGAGAGAACTTGCAGAATCGGAACTCCAGAATGCGCCGGTATATGACGAGACGAACTACACAAAGGAATCTTACAAGTCATACACAACTGCAAAAACAGCATTGGATGCAATTGTGAAAGCCGGTAAAGCAGAACGCAAGAATCCAAAAGAAATTTATGAGGCACGCAATGTATTTGAACAGGCAAAACAGGGGCTTGTAAACACAGAGGCGCTGAATGCAAAACTTGCAGAGATTGCGAAGAAAGATGAAACACTCTACACAGAAGACAGCTGGGCAGCACTTCAGGATGTTGTGAAGACAGCGCAAGGATATCTGAACAACGGAACGAAAGATCAGGTGGCAGATATCATTAAAGCGTTAGATAAAGCGGTGGAGAGTTTAGTGCTCGCAGAAGGCAGTGAGAGCAATGTCCAAAAAGTGATCGACGAACTCAGGAAACTGAACAAAGATGATTATACAAGTGCAAGCTATGACATTCTTTCTCAGGCGATTGCAAAAGCTGAAAAAGATATGTCCAAAGGAGATGCAGAGCTTGACAAAGCCAATATCGCGGCGATGCGTGAAGCGGAAAAAGCTCTTGTAAGTATTGTGGATCTGAAAGCTGCTATTGCAGAGTCAGAAAAATACAACGCAGAGAATTATACAGCAGACAGTTATAAAGTATTACAGGATGCTGTTGCGGCAGCGGAAGCGCTGAAAACAGACGGGACAAAAGAATCTGTTGCGAAAGGAGCAGAAGCGATTCGTGCAGCAATAAAAGGTTTGGAAAAACTTGCTTCAGGCATGGATGAGTATCGTGATTCTATCGTCCTGAAGACACCGGCAGAGGACTATACGGATGCAAGCTATGCAGCGTATAAAGCAGCATACGACACATTGATGGAGCTGGATGCTAAGACAACAACAGAGGAAGAGTTCAAAAACGCAAAAGCAGCATTTGAAAATGCAGAGGCGAAACTGGTTGTGCAGCTTGCAGATTACACGAAAGTGAATGAAGCGAAAGCAAAGATTCCGGCAGACTTAAGTGTCTATACAGATGACAGTGTGAAAGATTTGAAAGATGTGCTTGCAGGCATAGATGAGAATCTGCCAAGATCAAAGCAAAAAGAGGTAGATGCCTATGCAGATGCAATTGAAGCAGCAATCGGTAACCTTGTTCTGAAACAGCAAAACGGTGGCGGAATAGCAGGAACACCGGACAACGGAACATCCGGTACGTCAAATGGTGGTTCTTCGAACGGAGCGGTAGCAACAGGAGACAGTGTAAATGTTTCTGTTATGGCAGCATTTCTACTTTCACTTTTGGCAATTGTTGTCCTTATGAGACGGAAAATGTTCTTGAATCTTTGGGGAAAAGATGATACATTATAGAAAGATAAAGTTCAGAAGAAAAGAGAAAGAACATGACAAGTTATATTTGGAGTGAGTATAAAAATTTCAAATTGACAGATAGTAGGAAAAGCAGGTGAATACCTGCTTTTCTTTTTCTCTTTAACAAATTAAATGGATAAAAGGATAAGGGGGATTCAGATGAAAACAGAGTGGAAAAAGGAGTTGAAGAATGTTTTTGACTGGAAAAAACTATTTTGGGTAATATTTGGGAATACGGCGTATTGTTTTGGAATTGTTGCATTTGTACTGCCGATGGGACTGATTACCGGAGGAACGACAGGACTTGGTTTGATCGCAAACCATTTTGCGGGAATTCCGGTGGAGGTCTTTGCGGCAGTGTTTAATGTTGTGATGTTTTTACTGGCAATATGGCTGCTCGGTATTTCGTTTGCGCTGACAACACTGATCAGTACGTTCTATTTTCCGTTTATACTGGGAGTGCTTCAAAGAGTAGATGCGCTTCAGGGACTGACGACAGATCCTCTGCTCAGTACGATATTTGCGGGGCTTTTGATTGGAGTCGGAATCGGAGTTGTCATCAAAGCGGGAGCTTCCACGGGTGGTGTCGATATTCCGCCATTGATCTTAAATAAGAAATTGGGGATTCCGGTTTCTGTGGGATTGTATGCGTTTGACTTTATGATCTTGATCGGGCAGATGGTATTTCGTGATCGAGAGAAGATTTTATATGGTATTCTTCTTGTGATGATTTACACAACGGTTATGGATAAAGTGCTTGTAAATGGAAAGAGCCAGATGCAGGTGAAGATTATCAGCGATCATTATGAAGAGATCAATACAGCGATTCAGCAAAAGCTTGACCGCGGTTCTACATTCCTCAAAACAGAATCCGGATATTTGCGGAAAGAGTCTATGGCGCTATTGACGGTAGTGTCCAACCGTGAGATGCCAAAGCTCAATCAACTTGTGTTGGAAATTGACCCGAAAGCCTTCATGATCATCAATCAGGTAAATGAAGTGATGGGCAGGGGATTTACACTTCATAAACATAATATTTAGTAACAGTTCACACATCAGTCAATAGTAAATGAGTTCATGCTTGCATGAGGACTCATTTGCTGTAGACTGATGAAGGGAACGCCTGTTTATGAGCAAAAATAGCTGCTTGCAGCGGAAAAGCACTGAAAGTGCGTTTTGCGAATGGCGTGGAGTGAACTGTAACTAAATAGTAACGCTATAGTAAAAAAATTAAAAAATGAAAAAATTTGAAAAAAGTGTTGACTTTTTAGCTTACCTTTGATAATATATCACTTGTGTTAAGGAACAGCTAAAAAGGATACAGAAGCCCAGATAGCTCAGTCGGTAGAGCAGAGGACTGAAAATCCTCGTGTCGCTGGTTCGATTCCGGCTCTGGGCATACTTTTAAAAGTTGCTTAAGCTTAATAATATAATACGTAACATGCGGGTGTAGTTCAATGGTAGAACACTAGCCTTCCAAGCTAGATACGTGGGTTCGATTCCCATCACCCGCTTTTTTGCTATCCATTTATATGGAAAATGAGACGAATTGCAGTGAGTTTTGTGAAGTCGAAGGAACTCGAAGGAGTGCATATGAAAATTTTTTTGCCTGAGAAAGTAAATTTTATTATCAACAAATTGAAGGAGAACGGCTACGAGGCGTATGCGGTTGGTGGCTGTGTGAGAGATTCTGTTTTGGGACGAGTGCCTGATGACTGGGATATTACGACGTCGGCGACCCCGAATGAGACGAAAGCACTGTTTAGGAGAACATTTGATACAGGGATTGAGCACGGGACAATTACGGTGCTGGTCGACAAAGAGGCGTTCGAGGTGACAACATACCGTGTGGATGGAGAATATGAGGACAGCAGACATCCGAGGGAGGTTGTGTTTACACGAAGTCTGAAGGAAGACCTTTTAAGAAGAGACTTTACGATCAATGCGATGGCATATAATGAAGAGGAAGGTCTGGTGGATATTTTCGGCGGAATCGAAGATCTGGAGCGAAAGGTGATCCGTTGTGTGGGCGATGCGAGGGAGCGCTTTGGGGAAGATGCACTTCGGATTTTGCGCGCAGTGCGATTTGCGGCACAGCTTGGATTCCGGATTGAAGAGGAGACGATGGAAGGGATTCGAAAACTTGCACCGACGCTTGCAAATATCAGTGCAGAGCGGATTCAGGTGGAATTAGTCAAGATGCTTGTATCGCCGAATCCGGGTTTGCTGGCGCTTTCATATGAGCTTGGAATTACAAAAGTGATTCTTCCGGAATTTGATGAGATGATGCGGACAGGTCAGGAGACGCCGCATCATATGTATTCAGTAGGAATGCACACGTTGAAGGCGGTCGAACAGGTCAGAGCTGATAAGGTCTTGAGACTTACGATGCTGCTTCACGATGTTGCAAAACCGCAGATGAAGACGGTGGACGCAGACGGTGTTGCACATTTTAAGATGCATGATGTAAAAGGAGCGGAAGTTGCAAAAAAAATTTTGAAGAGACTGAAGTTTGATAATGATACACTTGGAAAAGTGACAAAACTTGTGCAGTATCATGATTATCGCATGCCCGCACAGCCGAAGAACGTCAGAAGAGCCATGAATAAGATCGGTGAAGAATTATTTCCGTGTTATCTGGAGGTCAGAAAAGCGGATACAATGGCACAAAGTGAATATATGCGCGAGGAGAAGCTTTCAAATATTGCAGGAATCGAGCGATGCTACAAAGAGATTCTGAAGAAAAAAGAGTGTGTTTCTCTGAAGATGTTAGCAGTTACGGGGAGCGATCTGATTGCGGATGGTATGCAGCCTGGAAAACAGATTGGCGCCGTCTTGCAGGCGTTGTTGGAGCTTGTGATTGAGCAGCCGGAATACAATACAAAGGAGATTTTATTGGAGCAAAGCAGGAAGCTGCGCGAGGAAACTCTTTTGTAGAAATGCACATACTTACAAGATGTCCGTCATACATTTAGAGAGAATAGGAAATAATGAATGTAGGGGGCAACGATGAAAGAGAATGAAGTAAGTGTGTTGGATCAATATGATATAGATATAAAAAGCACCCGCAGAATCAGGGGTGCTATTTTATGTACTACGAATCAGGGACTCTTTGTGCTCAGGGAGCTTATGATTTCGGAAAAAAGAATTCCGATGTTGCACAAATTATATGCACACATGATGGAAAATGGATGTGACAGGGTAGATGAGGTCATAGAAAATAAAGAGCATGAATTATTCAGCACATCAGAAGATGGGATTAAGTATGTGGTCAAACGTTGGTATGACGGAAAAGAATGCGATATCCGAAAAGAGCAGGAAATTGTGGGGGCGACAAAAAATCTTGCAAAACTGCATAAAGTTTTGCGAGAACCCATTGATTTCGGTGAGGAATCGGAGACCTTTGTTATGGAAGGTGAGGATTTGCGAAAGGAGTACTGCAGACATAACCGTGAGATGAAAAAGGTGCGGGCGTTTATCCGCGGGAAAGTGGGAAAAGGTGAGTTCGAACTGGCGTTTTTAAAACATTTTGATGCGATGTATGATTGGGCGCAGAGTGCGAGCGCCAGATTGGAAAATTCTGAATATGAGTTGCTGGTACAGCAAAGCAAAGAGAAAACAACGATCACGCATGGTGAATACAATTATCACAATGTTCTGATGATGCAGGATGGAATTGCAACAACAAATTTTGAGCATTTCCATCAGGATGTGCAGTTGGCAGATCTGTACTATTTCATCAGAAAGACAATGGAAAAGAATCGGTGGAATATTTTGCTTGGAGATAAAATAATCGATGCCTATAGTCAGATTATGTCACTTGGAAAGCATGAACTAGAGTATCTTGCGATTAGTTTATCTTATCCAGAGAAATTTTGGAAGGCTGCAAATTCCTATTATCGTTCCAGTAAAGCGTGGATTCCTACAAAGAGTGTTGAAAAATTAGAGATGGCAATTCGTCAGATGGATGAAAAGAAACATTTTTTAGAGACGATATTTTCTTTTCATTTATAAAATGCTGGTGTATAATAGTAGCGATAAAGCGAAGGAGGAACAAATGGTATGAATTATCAGGAACAATATCAAGAGTGGCTCACAAATCCATATTTTGATGAAGAGACGAAACAGGAATTAAAAGCAATTGCAGATAATGAGAATGAGATAAAAGAAAGATTTTATAAAGACTTAGAGTTTGGAACAGCGGGGTTGCGCGGCGTGATCGGTGCAGGAACAAACCGTTTGAATATCTATACAGTGAGAAAAGCAACACAGGGACTTGCAAATTATATTTTGCAAAAAGGACTTCAGGAAAAAGGCGTGGCAATCGCATATGATTCAAGAAGAATGTCGCCAGAGTTTGCAGATGAGGCAGCTTTGTGTCTGAATGCAAATGGAATCAAAGCGTATGTATTTGAATCACTCCGCCCGACACCGGAACTTTCCTATGCGGTAAGAAAGTTGAATTGTGTTGCGGGAATCAATATTACAGCAAGTCACAACCCGCCGGAATATAACGGATATAAAGTATATTGGGAAGATGGGGCTCAGATCACGCCTCCTCATGATAAAGGAATCATGGATGAAGTGAAAAAAGTGACTGATTTCAATACTGTGAAGACGATGACAATGGAGGCGGCTAAGGCAGCAGGACTTTATGTGGTGATCGGCGGTGAGATTGATGACGCTTATATGGAAGAATTGAAAAAGCAGGTAATCCATTGGGACGCGATCAAAGAGATGGGGAAAGAATTAAAGATTGTTTACAGTCCCCTTCATGGAACAGGCAATATCCCGGCAAGACGTATTTTAAAAGAGCTTGGATTTGAAAATGTATATGTTGTAAAAGAGCAGGAATTACCAGATGGAGAATTTCCTACAGTCTCTTACCCGAACCCAGAGGCTGAGGAAGCATTTGAGTTGGGATTAAAACTGGCAAAAGAAGTAGATGCGGATCTTGTTCTGGCGACAGACCCGGATGCAGACCGTCTCGGTGTATATGTGAAAGACAGTAAATCCGGAGAATATAAAGTTCTGACAGGGAATATGTCAGGATGTCTGCTTGCGGATTATGAGATTGGACAACGAAAAGCGACCGTGGGACTGCCGGAAGACGGTTATCTGATCAAGACAATCGTGACATCAAATATGGCAGATGCGATTGCAAAAGGATATGGTACAGGATTGATCGAAGTTCTGACAGGATTTAAGTTTATCGGACAGCAGATTCTCGGTTTTGAGCAGAGTAAAAAAGGCACATATTTATTCGGATTTGAGGAAAGCTATGGTTGTCTGATTGGAACCCATGCAAGAGATAAAGATGCAATTGTTGCGACGATGGCACTGTGTGAGGCAGCTGCATACTATAAGACAAAAGGTATGACACTTTGGGATGCCATGGTTGATATGTATGAGAGATTTGGATATTACAAGGATGATATTCAGGCCATTACATTAAAAGGAATTGAAGGCTTGGCAAAGATTCAGGAAATCCTTGAGACACTGCGCAAAGAGCCTCCTACAAAAATCGGTGCATATGAAGTGTTGAAAGCAAGAGATTATCAGGCTGATACAATCAAGGATCTTGTGACAGGTGAGATGACAGGAACGGGACTTCCAAACTCCAATGTCTTATATTATGACCTGACAGATGACGCATGGTTATGTGTGCGCCCATCGGGAACAGAGCCAAAAGTAAAATTCTATTATGGTGTAAAAGGCACTTCTTTAGAGGATGCAGATGCCAAATCAGAAGCGCTTGGAAAAGAAGTTCTGGCGATGATTGATAAAATGCTATAAAAGGGTGTGAAAAGTGCCTAAAAACCCCGAAAAAACAAGGAAAAGTGGGCAAATACACTTGACAAAAGACGAGTGAAAAGGTATAACAGTATTTAAAGGCATATTCATACAGAAAAAGCGTGTGAAACATGCAAAGAAACCGATAGAATTTATTGACAAATACATTCTATGTTTGAAATAAGAGGAGGAACATAATCCATGAACAAAACAGAATTTATTGCAGCAATCGCTGAGAAAGCAGAATTGTCAAAGAAAGATGCAGAAAAGGCTTTAAAAGCTTTCACGGACGTAGTGGAAGAAGAATTGAAGAAAGGTGAAAAAATTCAGTTAGTTGGATTTGGAACATTTGAAGTAAGCGAAAGAGCAGCAAGAGAAGGAAGAAATCCTCAGACAGGTGCGACAATGAAGATTGAGGCTTGCAAAGTTCCAAAATTCAAACCTGGAAAAGCTTTAAAAGATGCTGTAAATGCATAATAAATGTTCATGAAAAAGAATGTGCTTGGCACATTCTTTTTTCTATAACTGTTAAATAACAGTTATAGAAAAAAGAAAAATAAAGGTGGAGAAGAAAAGATGAGATTGGACAAATTTTTAAAAGTATCAAGATTGATCAAAAGAAGAACAGTGGCGAATGAGGCGTGTGATGCGGGGAGAGTGCTTGTGAATGGAAATGTAGCCAAAGCATCCGTCAAAGTAAAGCCGGGAGATGTTATTGAGATTCAATTTGGAACAAAGAATGTAAAAGTGGAAGTGTTGGACATTCAGGATACGACAAAGAAAGAAGAAGCAAAAGATTTGTTTAAATATTTATAAAAACAGTCATAATATAGCATAGCCGTTCATATAATTAGGATATATCAAAGTTTGATATTACTTCCGGTAAGTATACCGGCAGCAGTCTGAAATATGGAGAAAGGTTGTGAAATCTTGGAAGAAAAACAAGTCCAAAAACCTCATAAGCTGGTGGTGAATAATAGAAAGACAAGTATGGTCACAGGAGTGCTTGATGTGCTGTCGTTTGATTTGAATGAGATATTATTGGAGACAGATCAGGGCATGCTTATGGTAAAAGGAAAAGATTTACACGTGAACCGTCTGAGTGTGGAAAAAGGGGAAGTGGATCTGTCAGGTCACATCGACAGTATTACATATTCAGATGTTCAGCAAAATGCCGGACAGGGTGAGAATTTTTTAGCAAAATTATTTAAGTAGGTGAGCTATGCTTGGAATCGGTGATGAAATGTCTATTTTTTTGCAGGCGATGCTAGCCGGAAATATTGTCATTTTGGTATATACGTGCATCCGTATTTTTAGAAGACTTATAAGACATAGTCTGTTTTTTATTTCTTTAGAAGATTTTTTCTTTTGGATTTGGGTCGGAGCATATTTGTTTAAGAAGATTTATAACACTAGTGATGGTAGTATTCGCTGGTTTTTTACCATAGGTGTTGTGATTGGAGGGATTTTCACTTTTTTTGTACTGCATGTTCTGTCTGAAATTAGAAGAAAATGGAGAATAAGGATTCGTGAAAAAGACGAAAAATCTATTGATAAATCAATTGAAACAAGGTAATATAACTATATTGGGACGAAAAATAGGTTTATAAGGGTGTAAAATAATGGGAAGTATCAAAGAGAAAAATCGCAACAAACGTCAGCGGATGAGGATGCGCCGTCACAAGGCGAGTATTCTTTCGATATGCGGTGTGATTCTGTTGCTGACAATTATACTATCTGTGGGAAGTATATCGCTTTTGTCAAAGAATAGACGCTATCAGCAGCAAGAAGCGGAGCTTATGGCACAATTGAAGAAGGAAAAAGCGCGCACAGAAGAGATTGAAGAATTTGAAGAGTACGCTGGAACAGATTCCTACATAGAAGATGTTGCCAAAGATAAACTGGGGCTTATATATGAGAATGAGATTTTGTTTGAGCCAGAGTCATAATAAGAAAATTTCATAATATCATACAAAAGATAGAATGTGTTTTAAACACATTCTTTTTGTGTATATAGATGTATTAGAAAGGGGTTATTTCGTGATGGAGGAGTTAAATGGTGGACGGACTGTGCAGGTGAATCCATATGTGATACAGATGGACAAGTTTGTACATTCGTTGGAAAAGCTAACAAAGGTATTTGTGCAATTGGAGAAAAAACACGATTTATTTACAAAAACAGAAATGGAAGAAATGTATGAAAAAGTACATGAGAAAGTGTGTAGTAATTGTGTGAACAAAGAAGTATGCCTTGGACAAGAGGCGTTTTTAACTTATCAGATGGTGCATGAAATTTTTTGTACGATAGAAGAGTATGGTGTGGAATTGAATACAGAGGTAAAGCGAAAGATACAGAAAAGGTGCATGCAGGCACCTCGTTTTTTGCGAACAGCATTAGAAGTATTCAAAGGTGCGCGACAGAATTTGATGTGGAATAATAAGATGGCTCAGAATCGGGAAGGGTGTGCCGTACAGTTAGATGCGTTTGCGCAGATGATTCAGCACGCAACGAGAGAGTTGGATGCCAGCATTTTTGCGGACGAGCATTTGGAGAAAAAAATACGGGGGAGATTTTCAAAAATCGGGGTAAGGCTTTTAAGTACGGTGTTTTTCGTGACGGAAGATGGAAAATATGAAGTTCATGTGACTGCGAAATGCGTCAAAGGGCAATGTGTATCTACGAAAGAGCTTGTGCAGATTATATCAGAATGTGTCGGAAGAAAGATGGTGGCAGACCGTGATGAAAGGCAAGTGCTGGGAGAGACATATTGCACGATTACGTGTGTGGAGGGTCCGCGTTTTCACACGCTGCAGGGAATTGCGAAAATCGGAAAGGGATGTCATAAAATATCGGGAGATAGCTTTTCAATGATGGAGATGCCGGGAGGCAGAAAGGGGCTCATACTTTCGGATGGAATGGGTGCGGGGGAGGATGCATTCAAAGAAAGTGCTATGGTTGTGGAAATGCTTGAAGAACTTTTGGCGGCTGGATTTCCAAAAGAAACTGCCATTCAAATGCTGAATACGGCATTGGTCATGGGGCGTGAAGAAGTGCGTTTTTCCACAATTGATATGAGTGTATTTGACCTGTATAGTGGAAAGTGTGAATTTGTGAAGGCAGGAGCGTCAACTACATTTGTAAAATTTTCCGGAAAGGTAGAGACAATCAAATCTACAAGCCTTCCGATAGGAGTTTTGCCGAAATTGGAAGTGGATCGTGTTGTGCGAAGCTTGTGCGATGGAGATTTTGTTGTGATGGTGACAGATGGGGTACTTGATGCGCTTCCGGTCGGAGAGCAGGAAGTAATCATGAAAATGATCATTGATGGGACGAGTATAACCAACCCAAAAGAGATGGCGCATCACATTTTAGAGCAGGTTCTGGAGTGTTCCGGAGAGATACCCTTAGACGATATGACGGTTATGGTTGTGGGCATGTGGAGTCTTGAAAAATAAAAAGGAATACGATAAAATTAGTCTGAGTGAATAATTACAAAGGAAAATGTGGATAATGTTAGAAAAAATAAGAAGGTATGTGGAAAAATGGCATATGCTCGAAAAAGGCGATAAGGTAATTGTAGGCGTATCAGGAGGTGCAGATTCTATATGCCTTCTTTTTGTATTGATACAGTTGCAAAAAGAGCTCCCTTTTGAACTTGCCTGTGTTCATGTAAACCATCAACTGCGGGAGGCAGATGCGGATGCAGATGAGACATATGTAAAAACGTTTTGTGAAAGATATCGGATTCCCTGTGAAATCTATCATGAAGACGTTGCATTAATTGCAAAAAAAAGGAAACAATCTTTGGAGGAGGCAGGGCGTGAAGTGCGCCGAAAGGCCTTTGCAAAGACATTGCGGGAATACGGTGGAACAAAGATTGCACTTGCGCACCACGAGAATGATAATGCGGAGACATTTCTCATGAATGTGGCAAGAGGAGCGGGTCTGAAAGGACTCGGTGGCATACGTCCTATCAATGGGAATGTGATTCGGCCGCTTCTTGCGGTACAGCGTAGTGAAATTGAGAAATATCTGGAAGAAGAAGGAATTACCTTTTGTGTGGACGAGACCAATAAGAGTGATGCGTATATGAGAAATCGTATCCGGAATCATATTTTGCCTTATTTTGAGGAGCAGGTGAATAAAAAGACCATTGCCCACATCAATGAGGTGATGGAGCAACTGCGGGATATCGAAGTATTTTTGGAAGAACAGACGGAAATTTCGTGGAGACAGTGCGTTGGGAAAGAGGGGGCAGGGATTGCTATCGGGCAGAGTGAATTTCAAAAGGTTCCGCAGGTGATACAGCCGTTTGTGTTGAAAAGAGTGTTGAGAGAAGTATGCAAGCAAGAGAAAGATATTGAGTCCATACATTTGCAGATGGTTCGGAATTTGTTTGAAAAGCAAGTTGGAAGGCGGGTTGATTTGCCATATGGTATGGAAGCTTTACGGACATATGAGGGAGTTGTCTGCAGAAAAAAAGCGAAATCGGTATTGCAGGGGAATGAAGAAAAAAGGCTTTGCTGCGAGGAAGGAGTAACACATCTCTATGAGTGGTGTGGATGGAAAATAAAAAGCCGTGTGTTTGCGGCAGAACGAGCGACAAAAGAGCCTTCTGAAAAAGTCTACACGAAATGGTTTGATTATGATATAATAAGGAGCGCGGTAAGTATTAGGACGCGAAGACAGGGCGATTACCTGACAATTCATAGCGAGGGAAAGACGCAGAAACTGAAGTCTTACTTTATCAATGAGAAGATTTCAGCGGAGAAAAGAGGAACCATTCCTCTGATTGCTGAGGGCAGTCATATATTGTGGATTGTTGGCTATCGTACGAGCAGTGTCTGCCGAGTAACTGAGAATACAAAAAGGATATTAGAAATACAAATAAACGAAGGAGAAGAGTCATGTCAGAAAAAATTAAAGTATTAGTATCAGAAGAAGAAGTAGATGCGAGAATTGAGGCACTTGGAAAGCAGATCAGTGAAGATTATGCGGGGAAACAGGTACACCTTATCTGTGTGTTAAAGGGGGGCGTGTTTTTTATGTGTGAACTTGCAAAAAGAATTACAGTTCCGGTATCCATGGATTTCATGAGCGTGAGCAGCTATGGAGATGGAACGACTTCAAGTGGTGTTGTAAAGATTGCAAAAGATCTGGATGAGACATTAGAAGGAAAAGATGTGATCGTCGTGGAGGATATTATTGATTCTGGAAGAACATTGTCTTATCTGCTTGAAATCTTGGCAAAGAGAGGACCGAAGAGTATGAGACTTTGCACATTGCTTGACAAGCCGGAGAGACGTGTGCGCGATGTAAAAGTAGATTATGTAGGGTTCAATATTCCGGATGAATTTGTTGTGGGATACGGACTTGACTATGCGCAAAAATATAGAAATCTGCCATACATCGGTGTTGTAGAAGGTGTGGAGTAGGAAGGAGCTAAGAATTGAATAGTAAGAAAAGCAGAGGAATGGGAGGTGCTTCAATCTTTATGGTTGTAGCGCTTGCCTTATTAGTGTATTGGTTTATTGGCCAGATGAACATGAAGCAGCGTGAGTATACGTATCAGGAATTTACGCAGGCAGTTCAGAGTGGAGATGTGGAGTCGGTCATTATCCGACAGAATAAAGAGGTGCCGACTGGACGGCTTGAGATTCAGATGAAGGATCAGAGCGAAGATGTCAAATATTTGAATGTGTCTGATGTGAATGAGATACAGGAACTGTTGAGTAAAGCAGATGTAAAGTGTACACTTGATGATGTGCCTAGAGAGTCATGGTTTATGACGACGATGTTTCCGACACTTTTGATGGTCGGAGTTGTGATTTTCTTGTTTATGATGATGAACAGACAGGGCGGCGGTGCAAATGCGAAGACTATGAACTTTGGAAAGAGCCGTGCACGCATGACGAATGGTTCAGAGAAGCAGGTGAAGTTTGCGCAGGTGGCAGGTCTTCAAGAGGAGAAAGAAGAATTGGAAGAAATCGTAGATTTCTTGAAAAGTCCGAAGAAATACATTCAGGTGGGAGCTAGAATCCCGAAGGGCGTTCTTTTGGTGGGACCTCCGGGAACAGGAAAGACATTGCTTGCAAAAGCTGTGGCAGGAGAAGCGGGTGTTCCGTTCTTCACGATTTCCGGTTCTGATTTTGTAGAGATGTTTGTCGGTGTTGGTGCCTCTCGTGTGCGTGATTTATTTGAGGACGCGAAGAAACATGCCCCATGTATTATTTTTATTGATGAGATTGATGCGGTTGCGAGACGTCGTGGTACCGGAATGGGTGGCGGACATGACGAAAGAGAGCAGACATTGAATCAGCTTCTTGTTGAAATGGATGGTTTCGGTGTAAATGAAGGAATTATTGTAATGTCAGCGACGAACCGGGTGGATATTCTGGATCCGGCAATTTTAAGACCTGGGCGTTTTGATCGAAAAGTGATGGTCGGAAGACCGGACGTGAAGGGCAGGAGAGAGATTTTGGAGGTTCATGCGAAAGGGAAACCACTCGGTGACGATGTGGATCTGGCGCAGATTGCACAGACAACTTCCGGATTTACGGGAGCAGATCTTGAGAACTTGTTAAATGAGGCTGCGATTTTGGCGGCAAAAGAGAATCGTGTATATATCCAACAGTCTGATATCCGTCATGCGTTTGTCAAGGTCGGAATCGGATCAGAAAAGAAAAGCAAAGTGGTATCTGAAAAAGAAAAGAAAATTACGGCTTACCATGAAGCGGGGCATGCGATCTTATTCCATGTGCTTCCAGATGTGGGACCTGTCTACAGCGTATCCATCATTCCTACCGGAGTAGGTGCTGCTGGATATACGATGCCACTGCCGGAAAATGATGAGATGTTCAATACACGCGGAAAGATGCTGCAGGAGATTACCGTAGCGCTTGGCGGACGTATTGCAGAGGAACTTGTATTTGACGATATTACAACAGGAGCTTCACAGGATATCAAGCAGGCTACAGCACTTGCAAAATCTATGGTTATGAAGTTCGGTATGTCTGAGGAACTTGGACTTGTCAACTACGACAGCGACAGTGAAGAAGTATTTGTGGGAAGAGATTTTGGTCACGCCTCAAGAGGATATGGAGAAGAAGTTGCAGGAAAGATTGACCGTGAAGTGAAGAAGATTATAGATGAATGCTATGCGAATGCAAAAGGAATCATTCAAAAATATAATCATGTATTAGAGTCTTGTGCAGACCTGCTCCTTGAAAAAGAGAAGATCACGAGAGAAGAATTTAGTGCGTTGTTTGATGAAGAAATAACTGAGTCTTAGGAAAGAGGATAAGAAATATGAATGAGCAGGCACTGTTTTGTGACGGGACGGGGGCGTATGTCATCCCCCCGCAGCCCGATGCAAATGAGGTAATCACGCTGCGTTTTCGTACTGCGAAAGATGATGTAGATGCCGTTCGCCTTTTGACCAAAGACGCGAAATATGATTTGCAAAAAGCATATACAAAGGGTGAATTTGACTTCTATGAAGTGAACTGGAGAATGGGAGAGCATACATTCCGATATTGCTTTGAGATACAAAAAGGAGAGGAGATCTGTTATTACAACAGATACGGTGTCACAAACGAGATAATCGGATATTACGCATTTGCCATTGCTCCTAGGTTTGCAACGCCGGATTGGGCAAAAGGCGCAGTAATGTATCAGATTTTTGTGGATCGTTTTTATAATGGAGATAGAAATAATGATGTAGAGTCCGGCGAGTATATGTATATTGGAGAGCCGTGTACAAAGGTAGATGACTGGGATAAATATCCGGCGCTGATGGGAGTTCGGGAATTTTATGGCGGTGATCTTAAGGGAGTGCTGGAAAAGCTGGACTATCTGCAAGAATTGGGGATCGAAGTAATTTATTTCAATCCCCTGTTTGTTTCTCCGTCGAATCACAAATATGACATTCAGGATTATGATTATATCGATCCGCATTTTGGTGTGATCGTGAATGACGGCGGTGCTGTGCTGACAGCAGACCAAAGAGAAAACCGGTATGCTGAAAAATACAAATGCCGCGTGACGGATAAAGATAATTTAGAAGCGAGTAATCGACTGTTTATCCGTCTCGTGGAGGAGATGCATCGCCGCGGAATGAAGGTGATTTTGGACGGTGTGTTTAACCACTGTGGCTCCTTTAATAAGTGGCTCGACCGTGAGCGGATTTATGAAGGAGCAGATGGCTATGAGCCAGGAGCATATATATCTGAGGAAAGTCCATATCGGAAGTTCTTCCAGTTCTTTGGAGAAGAATGGCCTTACAATGGAAATTATGACGGCTGGTGGGGGCATGATACACTGCCGAAATTGAATTATGAGGAATCTGTTAAACTGGAAAATTATATTCTTTCTATTGGGAAAAAATGGGTGTCACCTCCATATAATATTGACGGCTGGAGACTTGATGTTGCAGCAGATTTGGGACATAGCAATGAATACAATCATGAATTTTGGAAAAAGTTCAGAGAGACCGTAAAATCGGCAAATCCGGATGCGATTATTTTGGCGGAGCATTATGGTGATCCGAGTGAATGGCTTCAGGGAGACGAGTGGGATACCGTGATGAACTATGATGCGTTTATGGAGCCGGTCACGTGGTTCCTGACTGGAATGGAAAAGCATAGTGATGAAGATCGTGTGGAGCTTCGCGGCAATGCCGATTATTTTATTCAGGCGATGAAATATCATATGGCAAACATGCTCACTCCATCTTTGTATGTGGCGATGAACGAATTGTCTAACCACGATCATTCCCGTTTCCTGACGCGTACCAATCATATGGTTGGAAGAGTTGACAAGCTGGGATATGAGTCAGCAAGCGAATATACAAATGAGGCGGTTATGCGTGAGGCGGTCATTATGCAGATGACATGGGTTGGCGCTCCGACGGTTTACTACGGAGATGAGGCAGGTGTGTGTGGTTTTACCGATCCGGATAATCGGAGAACTTATCCATGGGGGCATGAAAATCATGAACTGATCGCATTTCACAAAGATATTATACGGATTCACAAAGAGAGTGAAGCGCTTCGTTATGGTTCGCTGGAGATTCTGCTCGGAGAAGAAAATCTTTTGGCGTATGGGCGTTTTACAGAAGCAGAAAAGGTAATCATCATTATCCACAATCGAAGTGAATTAAGTGAAGTGACTGTGCCGGTATGGAGAGCAGAAATTCCGATGAAATGTAAAATGCAGAGTAATATATACAGCTATGAACATGGATATAAGATGGACAGTGAGCAGTATCTTGTGGAAGATGGAGAGGTCGTTCTGAACATGGGAAAATATTCGGCAGTGGTTATGACTTATAAATCTTAAAAAAGTATTGCGTTTCTAAAAAAAATGTGATATAAGTATATATTGTCAGACTTAGGAAAGACTGACATATATGGATGGATTCCCGAGTGGCCAAAGGGGGCAGACTGTAAATCTGTTGGCAACGCCTTCGAAGGTTCGAATCCTTCTCCATCCATTAGGTGTTGAAGCAGATTCGAAGTAAACTGTTTGCTAAAACCAAAACGGTTCGAATCCTTCTCCATCCATACTTTTCTTTTGCCGCAGTGGCGGAACAGGCAGACGCACAGGACTTAAAATCCTGCGGGACTTATACTCCCGTACCGGTTCGATTCCGGTCTGCGGCATTAAAGGAATGAGAGTGAAGGTCTTAAAAGAATAAGGTTTTCACTCTTTTTTTATGGATTTGACATACCCGAAAGAAATAAAGATAAGGAGCGTGCAAAATGAAAGATATGAAAATTACAGATTCTATTTTATATGTTGGTGCAGATGATAAAGATTTAGATTTGTTTGAGAGTCAGTATGTGATTCCGAATGGAGTATCGTATAACTCTTATGTGATTTTGGATGAAAAGGTTGCTTTGATGGACACCGTAGATCAAAGAGCAACAAGAGAGTGGCTGGAAAATCTTGACCGTGTGTTAGTTGGAAGGACGATTGATTATCTTGTAGTGTCTCATATGGAGCCAGATCATGCGGCAAATGTAAAGACATTGATTGACAAATTTCCGAATATGCAGATTGTAGGGAATGCAAAGACTTTCACGATCATGTCCCAGTTTTTTAATGTGGATCTTACAGATAAATCTGTTGTCGTAAAAGAAGGCGACATTTTGAGCCTGGGTACGCACACATTGCAGTTTATTATGGCACCGATGGTACACTGGCCAGAAGTTATGGTGACGTATGAGCAGTCGCAAAAAGTGTTGTTCTCAGCAGATGGATTTGGTAAATTCGGAGCACTTGATGTAGAAGATGCATGGGAAGGTGAAGCGAGAAGGTATTATTTCAATATTGTAGGGAAATATGGAGCACAGGTACAGGCGCTCCTGAAAAAAGCTGCGACATTAGATATTCAGATGATTTGTCCCCTTCATGGCCCGGTTCTGAATGAAAATATTGGGTATTATATTGATAAATACAACACATGGAGTAGCTATGAACCAGAAGATGAAGGGGTATTTGTGGCATATGCGTCTATTCACGGGAATACAGAAGAAGCGGCAAAAGAGTTTGGAGCGATGTTAAAGAAAAAGGGTGCAAAGAAGGTAGTGATTGCAGACCTTTCTAGAGAAGATATGGCAGAGGCTGTGGAAGATGCATTCCGTTATTCGAAACTGGTTGTTGCGGCAGCTTCTTATGACGCAGGAGTATTCCCATGTATGGAAGATTTCTTACATCATTTGAAAGCGAAAAATTACCAGAAACGTACAGTGGGAATTATTGAAAACGGAAGTTGGGCACCTTCGGCAGCGAAACAGATGAAAGTGATTTTGGAAGGAATGAAAAACATTACAATTTGTGAGCCTGTAGTGACGATCAAATCCACACTCAATGAGACAAGCAGAAAAGTGATGGAAGAATTGGCGGAAGTGTTGGTGCAATAGAGAGGAAAAACTGCAAAAGTTTGTCCGCGCAACCAAGGGAGACCGAGAGAGGGAGGAACGCTTTATGATTTTTGAGCAGATTCAAAGCCAACAAGATTTGGAAGCGTTTGAAGAGAAGATTTCATTATAAAATCTATTTCCGGCTGCACCGCATCTAATCCCCGGCAGCTTTAGCCTTTATGGCCTAAGCTGTGGGTAAAAGGAACAAGTCGGATGCTGTTTCGGACAAAT
The DNA here is from genome assembly GCF_052121495.1 of Faecalimonas sp. LCP19S3_D12. Classification (GTDB taxonomy): domain Bacteria; phylum Bacillota; class Clostridia; order Lachnospirales; family Lachnospiraceae; genus Faecalimonas. The sequence continues at coordinate 60,948 of NZ_JBQKED010000011.1, forward strand.
ATTCAGAGAAAAAAGCAGAGAAATTCTATGTTAAAAAATAAGCGCAAAAATAATTGCAAAAAAATAAAAAAACACTTGAAATTATAAAAAAATTATTATATAATATCTCTTGCGTTAAAGAAAAAATAAATTCAATAATGCGAGACGCGCCTTTAGCTCAGTTGGTAGAGCACCTGACTCTTAATCAGGGTGTCCAGGGTTCGAACCCCTGAAGGTGCAGGTAGAAATCACTGTTTTTGCGGACTTTAGAGCTGTGGGGACGGTGATTTTTTGTTTGCTTTTTTAAGGACAGAAAATCAGATAACCTCTTTTATTAACTTGTCAATGTGCGATACATCTGCTCTAGCTGCTATGATGTCCATAGCATAATGCAAATATTTTTGAGTAGTGGCAATATTTTCATGCCCCATAATACTCATTAATTGAAAAATATCAATACGACCGTATTTTTCGTATTGGTCAATACAATAATTAGTTGCAAAATTATGTCGGAGCTTATGAGAGGAAAAATCAAAAGGTAGTTGTTTTGCCACCTTACTTATCAAGTGCTTCACAGCATCGCAAGTAAGTTTTTTCCCCCTTCTACTCACAAAAGTATTTTCGGATTGATACGGACAAGAAGCAAGGTACTCTTTTAAATAATGTCGAGTAATTGAGCCGATAGGTACCATTCTTTCTTTTGCACCTTTTCCAAGTACCTTTAACATTTTGTTCTCAAACTGTATATTACTAGTTTTTAATGTGCATACTTCGTTTTGGCGCAGACCAGAATCAAGCATTAAGGCGACAATAGCGCGATTTCTTGAAGTAATCCAAGGCTTCTCAGCTTGTATTGTACAAAATATAAGAATTATTTCTTCGTCATTATAAATTCTAACCTGTTTTTTGGGTGTCTTAGGAATAACAATTGTTTTTGCATTTATTGCTAAATGATATTCACTTTCTGCCCAACGCAAAAAAATTTTAATATGCCGAATGTATGTGGCGATAGTAGCCATTGTATTTCCGCCCTCAAAGAGAGTGTAAAAGTAATCGTCTATGGTCTCTCGTTTCAAATTAAAAATAGATGTTGAAGCACCAACAGCTATGATGAAAGGTTCATTAAAGTTGGTATAACATTCAATACTTTTCTTGGCTAGTCCTCGCAACTCTCTAGAACGAATAAAATTGCTAAATGCTTGTGAAATCGTCATATTTAATTATTTCAATCCCCCTTTGAATTGCTACGGGTTAATCTTGAAGTCAATTCTCTGTTATGTTCCCTTTTCATTTGCCATTTTGAGAGATTATTATAAATAAAGTCTAAGCTACCACCGTCATGTTCGATAACTGCACATAGTGAAGCACCTACACAATCATCAATCCACCGTTTAGTATCGTCAATGTCTTTAGGAGAAGAGCGAATATATAAAGGCATACGAGCCATAGCATTTACAAATCCAGCCCAAGTCGGTTCAGTAGTACACCGAGATTTATTTTCATTGTCATGTATGATAAAACGGAGATAGTGACTTAATATTCCTATACAAACTTCTGCAAGGCTCTTTTTTGTAATAAGCAAGATAACTGCTTGATTGGCACGTTGTCTTTTTAATTCTAATTCCCAACGAATCCAATCATATTCACAATTAATATCATGTTTCTGTAACTGTTCAAGACGCTTGTCATATATTCGGAGTTTTAGTTCACTTTGTCCACTTCCTAGATAAATAGTGTGACCGAGCTTTGTGCCGTCATGGATAGAACGGGGAACTTTATTATCATATCCTCTGAATTTGCTTATAAGCTGTCTGTTTTCGATTAATCGAATAACATCATCACAAGAATAATAGTTACCGCCAATATCATCAACTGCTAAATCTATTCGGGTGAAAGTTGCAATCGGAGCAAGTTCCGTTAATAAATCGAGCAATACAGTATCCTCTAAATTATTAAAATACATTCCCTTTCCCCAAGGTGTTAGTGAAGTTTTCTTATGCTCCCATGATGATAATAATTCCCCTATAGCAGAACCCGATACATCAACATGTACTCCCATATTCTCATTACCGTCATATAAAATCCGTATATTGTGACCGTTTAAAGATAACATAGAACGATAACCATTAGCACCTTTAGGCATTGCTAGAAAATCTTTCGAATCAAAGCCGAGAAAAGAAATTACTTTTGTATGAGTGAAATCGGTGCTAATATGGAATGTCCAAGATAACCAATCTATACAACCAATAAGTCCATTTGTAAGCGGTTCGGCAATTCCTTGAACGGACATTTTGTTCACTCCCAACTTTTAAATTGAATTTACTACCCCCGTGTTACTGTACGGGGGTTATACAATTTGATTAGATAGCAAAATTAAAAGTAAGAGAGCAGAGCTCTCACGTCTTTATTTGTACGAACTGTTTCCGACCACTCCGTTTTGAAAAGCAGAGCTTTCAATCGGAAACAGATCATACAAACTAGACGTTTAATTACTGCCTACATATTTTTTGATTTCTGCTATAAAATCAAAATTGTTATAATCGACAAATGGGGCTTCAAAAGGTTTAGGACTATCCCAACCAAGACCGTCTAAAAAAATATATGCACCCCCAACAGAAGAGACGGATTGTATATTTGTATTACGTTCTCCGAATACCATGCGATACCCCTCGTTTCCCATGTTTCCTAATGCTATTCTTAAAGAAAGATTGTCTCGAAGCTCCGTTGGTATGTTATTTGCGTTTGGCTGTTGCGTACTAAGTAATACAAATACGCCCATTTCTCGACCTTTGAGAATAATTTCCGTAAGATTAGCCATTGTTTCGGTATATACTTTTTTGTCAGCACCAGCTCTAAAAGCTCCCATTTCATCAAAAATCACAAATAAAGGTGATAATCCATAATCTTTAAATGAAGCACCAAAGCGGAAATTATCGGGATTATCTTTATAGGTTCTATATCGGCAATCCATTTCTTCTTTTGCTTGTCGTATAACTCTTGATATTTGATTGCTTTCCGTTGCCACAAATTCTTCGCCGAGAATATGCTTTAAACTTCCTAAGTCTGATTTTTTCGGGTCACATACATATAACATACTTTTCATTTTCAAAAGTTCTATGAGGAGATAGAAGATAAAAGTTGTCTTACCCCCTCCGGTTACTCCGGCTATAAGTGCATGAGGTTGTTTGTCAATTCTCCATGAAATATTGTTGTTTAACGGAATAACGGTTGAGGAATTATATTCCAAATTATCATTGTTCGAGTTTACAAATAATCGTTCGTCTGCTTGTTTTTTGAAATGATAATCACAATAGCTAATGGTATCATTTTTAGCATTTAATGGGCGCTTTATCAGAGCTTGCAATAGAGTATCAAAATTATTCATTTTATCCGAAAACTTATCTGCCAACTTATAAGCACGAATAATCAGCTCTGTTTCATTTTCCCAATATCCGAATTTTGCATAATTAGAACAATGGGAATCTTTCCTTGTTTTGCCGTCTCTTCCAATCACTTCAATTGTTTCTGTTTCATAGAGCTTATTGGCTGAAATAAAATATTGCAGAAGTTTTTTAATATCCTTGTTTTCAGTTTTCTTTGGAAAGAGAAATCGCCATAATTTTGGAACAAACAGCATACACGATATAAGCCAAACATAACAAATAATTTGCAAGAAACCAAATTGAGCGAACTTCTCTTCCAAGATAACTGTAAAATAAAAGGATAGAAGAATATAAGCAACAAATATCCCTAAGCGAAGACAGAAAAAATTATTGCTTGCAGGAAAGGGAACTTGTTGAAATTCTTTTTTATCCATACTGTTTTATACCCCCTTAATTGCCTTAACTGTTTCGCACATGAAACGTTCTACCAATTCAGCATATCCCGAAGATACTGCTTTAGCATATGGACTGTACGTTAAACCGATAAACTCTACTGGCGAAAATGGGGGAATATCAAGAGTAATATCGTTTGAGATAATACTTAGTGTTCTGCCTAATTTATCAGAAGCCACTTCGATAATGCTCCCTTCAAGCTCTTCGGTCTTACGTTTGGTTTCACGATCATAATGATATTTAGGAGTGTGCCCAATATAAATTGAGTTTCCTAAAATTTCCTTTGGGTTGTTGACTTTAATATCCATTCGTCTATTCCTCGCTTTCTTTTTGATGATTTTGGGAAGAAGAGCAGCCTGAGCATCTCATTTCGAGTTCTTTAAAAGTCTTCCTCAAGGCACTCATTAACGCAGTGTATACATCATCAGACTGCCCATACGATATAACACGGCTTTGGTGGGGCAAATTAATAGCAATATAAACTTGACTTTTCATAGCTAGACTCCTACAAACTGCTTGCAATCTTATCTAATGAACTACGAATATCGTTGTTATAGAGCAAGGTGTCTAAATTAACATCTTTGATTTTTCGTCCTCGATAAAAACCTAACGCCACGACAATGCGTCTGATATTCTCATAAGAGGTATGCAAATCTGTGGCTATATCAGAAATCCACACACCTCGATTCTCATACTCCTCTTTAATTTTTTCTAATAATTCTCTACTTGTCATTTTTTATCTCCTTTCTTTAATGCGTATTTAATGCATCTGTAATCGAACCATAAAGCATCTATAATGATGCATTATTATGGATTTTTTTAGCAAGGGAAAAGAAGCCCTTGCTGAATACTTACTGTATTTCCTTTTTTTCGAGCTGTTCACGATAGCGCTTGATAGCGAGAGAAAGAGCAAAACCTTGAGTGACTCGTGTTAGCCCCAATTCATTACGAATTTTTTCTTGCATCCAAGCAATATTATCCTCTGTTTCTGCAGATACAGTAATAGTAATACGTTTAGACATTTGATCACTCCTTTCATACGAGTTTTTTTATGTTAATGAAATTATACATCATCACCGCTGCTATGTCAACGAAAAAGTGCATCGTATATGCATCAATACCGATGTTAAAAATCAGCAAACAAGGGATAGATGCCATCGAAGAGGCTATCTATCCCGAGAATAATTGTATTTTCTGTATTGCTGTTCAAGGGTTGCCCTACGGCGTATCGGCTTCGCCTTGCCCCTTGACAGTAGAAATATTTATCGACTCACCTGAAAGTGTTCTATACGTCTTTAAACTCTTAATCAGGGTGTCCAGGGTTCGAACCCCTGAAGGCGCAGGTAGAAATCACTGTTTTTGAAGTCGAGAGAGCTTCGGGGGCGGTGGTTTTTTTGTGCGTAAAATGGCGGTTTTTTAGCATTTCAATAGTTGAAAGAGAAAATCGGAAAGGCAGACAAGGAAATCCGAAGAACAGTCATGTTTGTCGCAGAATTGGTCGCGAATTGGTGGCGAGCCAAATAAAAAGACCAAAATAGCAGAATAAAATTTGAAAAGACAGTATTGGAAAAGAGATTTGTATATTCCTGATACTGTCTTTTTTGTAAACGTATATTATTTTTTAAATATAGATGTAGGAAAAGAGGTGAAAGAAATGTACATTAAAATCTACTCTAAAAGTCAACTTATTCTTTTAAGGCGACTGAAACCTTTGTTTAAAAGAAAATATCAGCTTCCGAATGGAATCCTGAATAAAGTAGAAAATATTCTGAAAGAAAGGGAACTTGGGAAAAGCGGATTTGTTGCAATACTCTTAGAATCAGTTACAGATGATGTGACAGGAATAAAAGATATTCTTGACTGTTATCCTCGCAGACTCCATATAGGAGAAGAAGTTGAGGATGTATCTGTCATGGATGATGGGAGATGGTTGACAAGGCATAGAGAGTGGTATTTGGATACATTAAAATTATGGGATGATGGAAGTAAGATATATGCTATTTATTCTATTGCATTTCAGCTCGAAAAGATAATTGGTTTAGAGAGATGTTTCTTTCTTTTAGAATATCAGCTAAATGTATTTGTATCTTTCCCTATGATTTTTGCGCAGACGGAAGATGCCGTAAAGGATTTTCTTTTTTCATGTGTGTTTACCTCCATGAAATTATTATATTTTAGTATGCCATTAGTTGTAAGAATCATAAATATATGGTGTCTTTATATATGAGCATATATACACCCATAAAAGAAATATAACAGTTATGAAAAGGATTGACGAAAGAAAAGAGGTGAAAGGAATGTTTTATTGGGAGAAAAAATTATAATCCAGCAATCATTTTAATGTCAGGGGGCATTTTACTTTTGATCGCAGCGACTGTTTTAGGTCATCCGCTTTATGCAGATGGAGAAGGAACAGGGGTGGTAGTGTTTGATACATTTATGAAATTGAAAGATACTATAGTATCTCAGATGACAGGAGCAGGACTGATTTTGATGATATTGTTTGGATATTCAGGATATATGAACAAAATTGGTGCTAATCAAGTAGCAGTTGATTTTTTGGTGGCTCCGATGAAACGCATTAAATCTCAGACATTATTTATTCCAATTGTATTTTTACTAGGAAATTTGATGTCATTGGTTGTGCCAAGTGCATCTAGTCTTGCGATTATTTTAATGGCGATTCTCTATCCTATGTTGCAGGGAATGGGAATTTCCTCTTTAACAGCAGCTGGAATTATTGCCATGACAGCGACCATTATGCCGACGCCTCTGGGAGCGGATAATGTCATTGCAGCGGAAACGTTAAATATGAATTTAATGGAATATGTATTATACAATGCCAAAATTTCCATACCAGTGCTTTTGATTTTAGCAGTTGTCCATTGTCTGTGGCAGAAGCATTGTGATAAAGTAGAAGGTGAAAAAGCCTTTGTTAGAATTGATGAATTTAAACTGAAAAAGCAAGAAGATGTGAATTTACCTAAAATTTATGCATTGCTCCCAATTCTTCCTTTGATTCTAATTTTAGTAGTCGGTATTGCGGCAATGTTTGTTGACGGAATTACGATGGATGTATTTATCTTGACGTTTATTTCGTTTATTGTGGCAGTTGTATTTGAAACAATCAGAACTAAAGATTTTAAGAGAGTTACAAATGCGGCATCAGATATGTTTATGAGCATGGGAGAAGGATTTGGAAGAGTTGTAATGCTTGTAGTAGGAGGATCTTTGTTTACAACAGGTGTTCAGTCGCTTGGAGTAATCGATCAATTAACCTCTGCAGTACAAAATACAAATTCGGCAGGATTGATCACAATGGTAATTTTTGGATTAGCGACATGTTTGTTTGGAATTCTTAGTGGAGGAGGACTTGCGATGTTGTTCTATGCAGTAATTGCTATGATTCCTGGAATTGCTGAAACGGCAGGGGTACATGGAATGCTGATCACGTTGCCAATGCAGATGATTGCGAATTTATCTAGAACAATTTCACCGGTTGCGGCAGTTATCATGATAGTAGCATCTACTGTGGGAGTAAGCCCTACGAGAATTCTGAAACGTACGGCGGTTCCGTCTATCGTGGCAATTATATTAGTTATGGTACTAAGACTTCCCATACCCCAAATGGGACTTGTTCCTTGAAAATTCAATATTTCAGCTAACAAAATAGCGATTTATGCCGCAGTAGCCAGTGGATGGAGTGCATTACGCAGATATTCCGGCAGTCTGGACTCAAAATCAGCAGTAAATCTAGCCAACTGTTCGTCACTAAGCTTCAGAAGTTCCTGAAGGCTTGCCATGAAAGCATCCATCAGGATGCTAAGTGAACGGTAGAAAGTGATATCTGCCATTTCATCTACCAGAAAAAAGAACAGTTCCCCTAGGGTTCGTTGATCTTCATTCTGTCTCTGCTCCATTGCAAGTAACATGTATCTGGTAAACACGATTGCTACGTGAGCAGTCAGTGCATCATAAGATAAGCTATGACATT
>NZ_JBQKED010000012.1:0-67611 GCF_052121495.1 Faecalimonas sp. LCP19S3_D12
TCCATTCATCATGGTTTTTATGACGGTCTGTGCCATGCTGTCAACTTCCAGATACTCTCCATCCTCTAAGATAGTATGCACGGTGTAGATACGTCCCCCGATAGCAATCAAAGGATTTACACATTGTCCATAAATTCTAAGTCGAAATTGCGCCGGCGCAAAATGTTCATTTAAGATGTATGTATCTTTCATTCCACTTGCATACCGGTATCCATACCGATATCCATACCGTTTGTTGCTTGTGGATGTAATATCTGCAGACTTGAAAGTGTAACTAGTTTCTTTGATCCAGAATGGATACTCTGCATAGACTCCCATTTTTATTCGTACGATATTACTTCTCTCCTGCTGTCCATCATTTTTAGCCTTTATCATATAACATGTTTTATAATATTCTCCAAGGAATAATTTCCCCGGTTTCTCTTGTATGATATCTGCCTCAACCAAACTAAAAAATCTATCAGCTGCTTCTTTTCTTTCTATTTTATTTCCCGAAAAATCAACAACAAGTTCATTTTCCGAAGCTTTCCTCCTAAATGACCTTATTCTGCTTCCCATGTGTTGTTCTATCGCATCTACCTCCCATTCGTAGTCGTATAGCTCTGATGTCCTTAAGTGGGCTTTTATTCTCTCTCCTGATAATTCTAGCAACTCCCCTGTACTGCCACTTTTATAAATCATCACGAAAAACCACCCCCAGATCAGACAAACCTCTAGTAAGTTCTCTTCCATTCAAATATGTATTTACCTTCATTTGCCTTATAATATTCCCTAGCTCCATAACTAATTTTCGATTTTCTCTTTCTGCAATATTTCCATTTCTTGTATCAATATTTCGTTCTAAATCCCCAAAATGTAAAGCACTTGTAACTGTCTTTTTTACCATGCTTGCTTTTTCCTGTATTCCTACTACATACCCTTCTATTGTTCCATGTCCCAATTTTCTAAATTTTCTCGATGGCGAATTGATATCAAGAGCTCTCTTCGCTGCACGAATACTTTCTTCCGCTACATTCGTCGCTGCGGAAATTACAACGGATTTCCCACTCGCAATCCCTTGCGCTAGTCCTTGCGAAATATTTCTTCCATACCCTTCAAACTTTCTCTTATCTAGTATTGTGCTTATCGTCTGTGTTGCTGCTACTGCGACCCCTTTTGCTGCTTCTTGTACCGCTTCCTTATTTTCATGCATCCCTAAAACTAATCCAAGATTTACATTCTTTCCAGATTCCTTCATTTTTATGGATGGTGAGTGTACTCCAAGTCCGTTATTTACTGATTCAATTGTCTTTACTCCCAAATCTTTACCTGCCGCCTCTGACATCTTCTGTGCTCTCTGCATTCCCTGCACAAGTCCAATAACGGTATTCGCTCCACTCTGTTGCATGATTGGTGTTAAATTCTCTATTCCTCCTGCGATATTTTCTGCGCCTGATGTGAGCAATTGTTGCCCCCATTCGTTCGTCATCCCCCTTATATCAATGCTCTGATTCCACAATTCATTTGCTTTTGCGATTTCCTCACTTGTCATGTTGTTGAATGCCTGCACATAACCAGATCCTTCTGGTCCCATTTCAGCAAGCTTTTGCAAAATTCCTTGATTAATTCCTTTTTCTGCCAATGCTGATAGATTTTGTTCCCACTGCGTTACACCATCTATCTGGCTTTGCATATTAGAAAGCAATGTCTCTGTCGATATCTGCACTCCCCCATCAAATCTCTCGAACATATTCATTTGAGATTCTAACGCTCCCTGTACACTTTCCTGCATAGTTAAAACTGCATTTGTTACATTGGCAGCCATCTCTTGCTGTGCTGAAGATAGACTGTTATATGCTTCCAATTCTTGCCCAGCCATCTCAATGCTTGTACTCTCCACCTCTTGCGCCGCTTGCTTTGCTTCTACATTTTTCTGTACTGATTCTGTATTTTTTATCGTTGCATCCGTCAAACTTTCTGTATACTCATATGCTGTTTCGTACTTTTCGTTTGCTTCATTATACTTTTCATTAAGGGATGTGAGTTTCTCTTCCTGCTTCTCTTTAGTTTCTAGTAATGCATTTTCAGATTCTGAGATTCTCATCAGAGCTTCTTGGGAATCTATCATCTGTCCATTGTATTCAACATAAGATGAAATCCCCTTTTTCATCGTCTCTTCACTCTTCTCCATGATTTGATTTTTTTCATTTTCCAAATCTTTCAATTTTTCCCCAATATCATTGAGATTACTCTCAGCTTCCACCCGTGCCAAGTCTGCTTCTACCATCTTCTTTGTGATATCAGTCATTTTTTCTTGTGCAGCCTGCACCTTGGCAAACTTCAACGATGTTTCAATTGAACTTTTAGTTTGCTGTTCGTTTTTATTTAAAGCACCTGTGTTCTTATCTACTGATAGTGAAAGTTCAGGAAACATTGTATTCAATTCTCTCACTATCATATCCATTCTGCTGATCTGTCCAGATGTCTTCTTTGATGCTTTTTCTAATTTGTACAGCTCATCAACAAGATCTTCTGCTACAGTTTCTTTCGCACTTATGCTTGACATAGATGTTTTCATTTCCTGAAAAGATTTTGAAAGTTCATTTGAAGATTTTTCTATTTTCTTATTAACTTCCTCTGTTTTCTCTCCTAATACATCTGCTTTTTCGGATGCCTCATCTGTTACAGAAGAAAACACGGTCAATGCTCCTACTGCAAGCCCTATTCCTGCAACTATGATTCCTATTGGGTTTACAGCCATTGCCATATTTAATCCTTCTTGAGCTGCCGTCGCTGTAGTTGTCACAGTTGCCTGTGCTGCCGTTGCCGCTGTTTGTGCAACCGTAGCCGCTGTCTGTGTTCCTTTTGCCGCTGTAGATGCCACATCTGCCGCCGTTTCCGCTGTCTTAATTCCTGTAAATTTTAATAACTCTTTCCCGAAATCCGCAACTGTTTTTCCGGCTTCTTTTACTTCTCCAATAAACTTTTTACTTTTATTTATAACAAATATTGTTCCAACTGCTGCCCCTGTAGTCGTTGCAATCGGTACAATTGTTTCAATGTTGTCTGCCAGCGCTTTCATTCCTTTTTGTGCGGTCGGCAAAAATTTTACTAAAATCGGCTGCATCACATCTGTTTGAAATGTTCTCCCTAACATTTTCCATTGGTTTGACACGCTGTCGTACTTTATTTTCTTGATATCTTCCATCGTGCCGTGAACATTTTTGTATGTATTATTTACATTGTTCAGCGAGGTGATTACTTTCATAGCATTATCTTCTCCAAGCGAACTCCATGTGTTGCTTGCGATCGTAAGAGCCTGTTGCTGGTTCTCCGTACTTGCCAAATCCGAAATTACTGATTGAAATACCTGTTTCGTTGTCACTTCTCCGTTTTTCCATTGTTGGAATAGTCCTTGCGTCTCCACGGAAAAAGCGTTTATGTTCTCTTCAATTCTTCCATCTGCTAGGCTTATGCCAAATTCTTTGACGTAGTCATTTATCTTATCTAGGTTATACGCTCCTGAATCAAGTCCATTTTGTAGAATCGAAAACATTTCTTCTGCAGAAAATCCTGCTTGTCCCCACAGCTGACTGTATTCCGCAATGTTATCTGCAAGTTCTCCCGATTTATCCAAACCATTCTGTGCGCCTGCTGCCATGTAATCAAACGCTTGTTCCGCACTCAATCCCATGTTGTCCATGAGCGCATCTATTCCTCGTATGGATTCGCTTAAATCCATTTCAAAAACATCTTGCAACGCAATTCCATTTTCAGCCAGTTCTTTTATTTTTGTCGGATTCGTCTCATTCGTGTACTGCTTTACAAGAGCCATCGCATTTGCAACATCATTCACCGAATCCGCATATCCACCTTTATATAATTCCTGCATCTGAGCATTATATTCTTTTGTCGCCTCCGCTGCCGTTCCTGTGCTTGCCCTTAGCTGGTTTTGAGCGTCCTGGAGCTCTAGTGTTCCTTGTACTGCGCTGCTAAATAAGTCTTTCCCAAGTTCTTTTCCTGTTTCAATCAGGCTCCTCTTCACATCCGTCTTTAGTAACGTCGAAAATTTTGTAAGTTCACTAACCGTTTTATCTGTCTTTTCTCCGAAATTATCGATGCTCTTTGCGCATTTATCCGTTGCTTTCTCTGCTTCTAGTAGGTAGCTTTCATTTTCTTTTACCGCTTTCGTCGCACGGATCGTCTGAGACTCTGCATTGTTTAGCTGCTTTTTCCAATCTTGTACCCGGTTCCCAGCTCTTTGGTAAGTCGCTTCCCCTTTTTCTACCGCCTTTGAAAGTGACTCAATCAGCTCTGCTTGCTTTTTCAATTCTTCACCTGATGCATCAGAAGCCTTTTCCATTTCGTTTATTGCGTCTTGAGCTTTTTGCAATTGCTCTTTGTATTCCGCAAGTTCTTTTCCGACTTTTTCATATTGCTGTTCTGCATGTTTTAATCCAATCCTTACAGCTTCCTCTTTTTTCATCTGCTCTTCCAAAGTGTTTGATAGTACTTCGTGCTTTCTTTTCAGTGTATCAAGCGTATTTGCGCTTCCTGCCGTCTGTGCTTCTACGAGTTTCATCTCAGACTTCATCGTCGCAAGATTTTTATTACAAGAACTTACCGCTGACCGAAATTCTTTCTCTCCATCCAATGTGATATAAGCGCCTATTTTTTTCTTTGCCATTTTCTCACCTGCCTTTACTTAAAAATTGGTATAAAAAGAACACCTACCACTTATGATAGATGTTCTCTTCAAAACTTTTATTTTTGCATATGATTTTTTACGTACTCTTTAAACAGTTCTCTTTGTCTTTCTTTTTTTAATCGCTGCTCCGTTCTCCAAACTGCATCTAATCCATCTAGTTTTTTTATAAGCCATTGTACAATATACGGAATCAGCATAATTGCAAATGAGATGACAAATGGTGCAATGTCTCGTTTCAATACGCTTTGTATAATACCTCCTGCAATCCATATGACAGTCCATGTTGTCTTATACGGATGAAATTTTATAAAATAACTTGCGATTGCCTTTATCAATACATAAATCGCTACAAAATAAGAATTTCTCTTTTCCATATCTTCACTCCCTGTATATTATTAGCATACCACATTCTCTTTTATAAATCCATAAGAGATTGCACTTTTTCTTCTTCAAATGTCATTCTTTTCATCCGGATATTATGCATATTTTTCCATTCTTCAAACAGATCGCACCACTTTCCATAATACATATGAGCTACTTCTTTTTCGCTGTATCCGATGTCCATTCCGACATATACGATCCACGCAAAGTTTATTTCTGAGTCTCCTCCGTCTCCCTCTGCGTGGTCTCCCCGTTTTTTCTTTTGAAACACTTTGAAAATTCATCTCTTAATACACGTCCAAGTTCAACCGGGGACATATCTACTTTCCTTGCGAGGTCAACCTCTGTGATTTCCATTTGTGCGCCTTCGATTTCTAGCCCTTCCTGTATCATCCACATCAACGCTTTTCTTAGTGTTTTGGCATCCGGAATTCCATATGCTCCAACCATGAATCCTTCTTCATTTCTTACAATTTCTCCCTCTTCATCGCGCTTCGGTACAAATCCAGTTAAATTGTTTTCAAACTCTGTCAGATCTCCGTACTCCTCTTGAATTTTTTCCAATACTAAAATATCACATTTCAGGGGATAGCTATCCCCTGATAATTCAATATAATTTACTTTCTCAAACATTATTACTTGTCCTCACTTGTATTTAACGTTTATTTTGATGTAACGGTAGTCTCTCCTGCTTTCTTTGCAAGATTTCCTTCTGCTGTAGCTTCCACAATCACAATTTTATCTCCTGTTTTCGCCACAATTTCAGCCGTTCCATCCCATGTTTTCCACCCCGTTGTCGCACTACACACCTCATTATAAGCCGGCATCGTTACCGATGCTCCTGTTTTATAAAAATATGTATTTGTTTCATCTTTCTGTCCCGTTACCGTAATCTTTGTTTTTCCTGTTTCCGTCGCACTTGCAGCGCTCTTAATCGCTAGCTCCTTTAATGTAGCTCCTAGCTTTTCATAAACCCAATTCAATGCCTCCTGCACTGTATCAAAACTTCGTGTGTCTTTCCAATCCCCATCGCCTGCTGCCAACGCTCTTCCTGTGATGGACGGTGTCTTGTATTCAATCGCATCTGCCTTTGTCGCATAGTCTTCTGAGGGCTCTGAGAATTTTGTTTTATACAATATATTTCCAATAAATGAACGTTTCCCATTGACCTTTTCAACTGATATCCAACCAAGACCTACATAGTTTGATTGATCGTCTTTATTGAATGTGACACCATTCATTTCTTCATTGATTTTATGCCCAAACATTTTTTCGTGTGCCGTGATTGGAATTGTACTTGTATTTAGCGTAACCTCTGCGTAATTAAATTCCTTGTCGTATTCTGCCTGCTCGTCATCCGCATTTAAGCTTCCTTCCGCATAATTTGGTGTAACTTGTAACCCTACTGCCTTTCCAAAAGCAAACGGTTCATCATATGTCTTTTCCCCTGTCATTTTTGCTACAATTGGTTTTCTAAGTCCTACATATGCCATTTTATTTCCTCCTTATATTCCTGCTTTTCGTTGTAACCATTCATCAGCTTCTTCTTTTGTCCAAAACTGTTTTTTTGTTCTCCATTTTCCATTGCAATCCGGAACTGCCTTTCCTTTTATCTCTGGCGTTCCGTATTTGATGGAATCTCCCTTCGTCTCATGTTCCTGTTCTCCATCAGAAAATTTTACTTTATGTATCCATACTGCTGCATATTTTCTCTTCCCTGATACCACTTCCGCAACTCTAATGCCCATCCCGACATATCCCGCTCTGTCACTTACTCCTGAAATCACTTCATCTCCATTTACAGAATGCCCAAACATAATCCATTCCGCCTCTTTTGGCGTTTCACTTGTGTTCATCGTTATATCTGCGTAAGCAAATTCCTGTTCTTCATCTGTGTCATTTATCCCTCCGTACTCGCTTATGTCCTCGTAATTCGGCGATATCACTACTTTTATCGCTTTCCCAAACCGAAAGCCTTCCGAGTACCATGCATTTCCATCATTCTCCTCATATTTTGCAATTATCGGGCTTGCAACCCCTACAAATGCCATTATTCATCCTCCTCCACATAACAGCTAAAGCACAGATGATTGTATCCTGTATCTTTTTCATACATCGTTTCAATGTCTGTTACAACCATTCCATGCTCTCTTAACTTTTTCTTGATTTCTTTTCTCTTCTCGATGTAATTTCCCTTTTTGTATAGATGAATTTGCATGTACTGTGTCCATTCCTGATCCTCATCATCCGCATAAAACCCCGGCGTATCTAATTCCGGGTTATACACAATATAAAGTTCTGGTTTGCTTTCGTCATACGGATAGGTTAGTGGGTATATTTCTGTCACGACTCCCGAAAGCGCCTGTTCAATTTTTTGGTTTACGTTCATTTCCCTGCCACCTCATTAAACTTCTCCTGCATAATCTGCAAGCACTCATTCTCTGAATGATGTACTGCTTTCCCAATTACCGGTCTCGCCTCTTGCTTTGATGTTCCATACTCTAAGTATGCAAGTTTTTCATTGTTGCGCACTCCTTTTCGGTCTTTCCCTGTAGCTGTCACCGCTATATAATGCCCATACTTATTCCTTCCCGGTTCCATGGGTTTTATGGATTTCTTCAAATCTCCTTTTGCGTATCCTCTATTCGTTTCTTTGGATACCTCTTTTTTTAATTCTCTTTCAAGTATCGGAGCGGCTTCCGCAAGTAATTCCGGCGCGTATTTGTCAATGTCCCCTAGTCGTTCTAATTCTTTTGCCAAATCATCAAACCCAAACTCTTCAAACATTTAACCACACACCACTTCTATTTTCGCTTTTCCAACTTTATAAGTTCTCACGATTTTATATTCTTTTTCATCGCATCCGATTATCTTTTCTATACATCCTCTGTCTGCTAGTTTTTTTGCATATTCCCAATCTTCCTGCCTTATTTCATACACCGTTTTAACATTTACTCCAGCTTTCATGGATTCATAAGTTTCCGTCCTAGTAACAGATTTTTCTTCCGCGAATACTCTGATCAGTTTCTTTATTTGGCTTGGAAATCCATCTTTATCCTTTTCTGTTTTTGTTATAACCAATTTAATTTCCATATTAGCTTTCCTTTTCATAATCTCCCGAAAGTTTCATCGCGTCCTTGAGTTTTTCGAAGGCACTTTGAAATCTTTCTGTTTTCTCATCATATCCGTAGTTTGCTTTACAGTATAAAACCATTGCTTGGAAATATGTCGGGTCATCTACACCCCCGTAAACTCCCGACATCTCTAACTCTCCTATGCAGGTTTTAGCTAAATCCTCTAATTCCTCTGCTGCAAGTTCTCCAACTCTTACCCTCTGCATCAACTTTTCAATCACTTCACGCTTTATTTCCTGCATTGCTTCACCGCCTGTTACTCAACACCTTTTATTATACTTTTTTCTTCGTTACCGTTACGAGCGAATGTTTATCGATCACTTTTCCATCGCAGATCATAACAGCTTTCGTTATCTGATCTTCTGTATTGTCATCCTCATACGTTTTTACTCGCATTGCATAATTTGTGTTAAACATGTAATCAGACCAGTCAAACAAGAACGCTACAACCGTATCCCCCGAAATCGTTGATCCTAAACTTGTCATGTATTCGTTTAACACCACTCTTCTTCCTAAAAGCGTTCTTTCCGGCTTTCCGTTAATTCCGTAATTCACCCTCGCGATTGGCTGTTTGTTTGTATCTAACATTCCGATAAATTTCATAAAAGTTTTCTTCGTCATATTCCATACTGCTCCATTTTCGTACGCCAACGGAAGAGCTGCTTCTGCGTCAACTAGCGTCTGATAAGTAACATCCCCTGTCGCCGCAATGTCCACATTTTGTCCTGTTTCTACAGTTTCTTTTAATACTCCTTTTGGCTGTCCTGTACCAGTTCCGCTGATAAATGCCATTTCTTGTGCTTTTACCATTGCCTCAGATACGCTGTTTACAAAAACATTTTCGAATACCTGCAGCGACATTACACTTGTTTCCAATGTCATAGAAATTGCGCATCTTAATTTGTATCCTTTAATATCAATTTGACCGGTTGTTTTTTTCTGTTTTTCAGACGTTGCGCCTTCCGCAACCCATGTCGCCACCGGCTTTACGGTTGATGTCGGAATCGTCGCTCCTGCCGGATATGCCGTTTTTGTTACAAGTGGCAGAATCATTCCAATGCTTTCCATTTTTTCGATAATTCTTTGCACTACTACCGGTGAAATCACAGATCCGATATCCGTTGTTTTTGTTGGTCCTGCTTCATTTTTAAATTTTTCCGGAATTTCTTTTCCGCTTAACACATAATTCATAAATGCATTTCTGTACTCTGTCGAATCATAAATGTTTTCCTGTTCCTCAATTTCTCCTGTAAAATTCATCATGCTTCCCATTTGTCCAAATGGATTCATTGCAAGCGGTTCATTGTTTAACGCATTAAAATCCGCCTGCGCCTGTGCGATTGCATCCCATTTGTTATCTAAATCTTTCACTTCGTCCATCTTCTTTTCTGCACCTTCTGCGTCTCCGTTATTTAATAGGTTCTGCGCTTCGTCCATCAGTGCTTTTCTCATTGCTTCGTACTGTTTCTTATTCATCTTGTTTCTCCCTTCATTCTCAAAAAATTTAGTTTTTGTTGTAACAAAAAAAACAGAATCTCCTTGTTTTGGTTCTTCTGTTTGTCCCATAATTTGTCTGATTCTTCCTAACATCTCTTCGTTTGGAAGTTCAAAGTTTCCTGCAACCATGAAGCTTTTTTCTTCTTTTTCCTCAAACATGATTGCATCAATTAACTTCTTTTCTTTTGCTTGTTCCGCCGTAAGCCATGTTTCATGTTCCATCATGCTCAGCGCTTCATCTTCGCTCATTCCGCTTTTTGTTGTATATGCGGTGCAAAGCGCCCTGTCTGCCGTTCGTAAAACTTCCGCCGTATGCTCCATTGCGCTATGGTTTCCCCGTGCACCAGTCGATACACAATGTACCATCATAAGCGCTGTTGGTGACATCTCGCAATATCCTGCCATTGCCACAATTGATGCTGCGCTACAGGCTTCTCCTGTAATATAGATTTTTACATTCTCACAACTTCGAAGCATCGTGTAAATTTCACTTCCCACATCAATCACGCCACCCCCGGAGTTGATATACACCTCAATTTCATCTCCCAGTTGCATTGTATTCAATACTTTTTTTACGTCATTCGGACATGTGCTGTCCATTTTGAAATAATCATAAAAAAACTTATAATCATTCGGAATCATAACTCCTCTGATGTCAATTCGCCTTTTCAACCTTCTCACCTCCTCCATGCATATCTAAATATGCGCTTTTTAAGATTTGTCCCATGACATTTGTCATTTGCACATAGTTTTCTTGGTTCATTTTCCCCAAGCAATCCTCCAGCATATTCACAACCTGCGTATCCAGTCTTCTGATTGGTCGATCTCCTCCTGGTACTGGTGCCATATTCATGGTTGCTCTCCATTCGTTTGGTGTCATCGCGCCTCTATCCACCATTGCTTGAAATGCAAGTTTTGTTGTAAGACTTGCGCATTGCAGATTATTCGCTTCGAATGTGATTCTGTTTCCAAAACCCCTTTCTTTTCGTGAAAATACTCTCACAGTGTATGTCTGATGCATCTGTACCACTACCGGTTCTATTTCCGCTTCGTAGTACGCGGTCCATTCATCCTCATTGTAAGAACTCTGTACAATTTTTTTATTTGTATTAAAAAACGAATAAATTCTTTCTATCGTTCTATCTGTAATCGCAGCGTTTGGTACATAATCTTTTGGTTCAATGCGCTGTACGTCCGCTTTTGCGTCTACTCCTGCCGCCCCAAACGAATCCGTTTCTACTGCAAGATAATTGTCAACAAAACTTTGTACATTCTTTTTAATATCCTCATCTCGCATTGATGCTGTATATTTCAGCAGCCACCTTACTACTCCACTGTTTTTTATCGCTCTTATGATGCCTTTATCTATCGTTCCGATTACTTCCATCATCGTTGTTATTGCTTGTGCTGGACTTTCTCCGAAGATATCATCCTCATTGTAATCCTGTTTCAAATGTATGATATCTGAATATCTAAACACTCCCTGTTTTCCATTTCTGTATTGGAATTTTAGGAACAATTCTCCACTGCCGTTGTATTTTGCTTCTGCTGTTACGCAAGGTATCGGATATAATTGTAGTGCTTTTCCATTTTCATCTCGCACAATCAAGATGAAGGCATTATTGTTCAGGCATAATTGATTAGCTACTTTTTCTTGCATCTGCTGCCCTGTCATATACGGATTCGGCTCTTCCAGTAAAAACCGAATATTCGCATCCGGATTCACTTTTAGTCCACCGTTTGCCGGGTCATCCCGAATGTGTTTTCCAGCCAGCTTCCCAATCGCTTTTACCTTCGGTCTGATGCATGCTCTTACAATATCGCTTTGATACATTTTCCCATCCCATGCATAGTAAAAATCCCCAAGCGTAGTCACCATTTTCAATACTGTATTTTTCGCCTGATCTCCTTGATTTTTTGTTGGTTCTCTCTTTCTAAATAGTTTCACGTTTCCTCCTTATATCACACTCAAATATTCATTCATTTTCTCTTCCAAAACTACATATGCATCCAGTAAAGCCGCCGTTCCGTCAATTCGTCTTCTTTGGTTGCTCGTTTTATGTGGCTGTATATTGTCATTTTTATCAATATCAACTGCTGTGTTGCACAAGCACCATCTGTCAATTGGATTGTTGTTGTAATTTATCAGTTTTGCCTGTAAGTCCGCTTTCATGTTTTTCATTGGAGCTGATAATGTCTGTTTTCCCTGTCTTATCGGTATCATTACATTTTTTCCAAATTCCATCTCCATTTCGTCTACCCAGTAAGCAGCCGACCATGCATCATATCCAACTGCATAGATATAAATGTCCAATTCATTTTGCACTTCTTTAAACCACTCCGTTACATACTTCGGATGATTCTTATTTCCCGGACAGGTTCTTACATATCCCTTTTGGATCCAAATGTCATACGGGATTTTATCTTCCATCACTCGTTTTTCAACCAAGTCCTCCGGTATCCAATACATTTGCAGTACATAGATATGTGGGTCTCCCGGCACCATAAATAATACTTTCGCCGCTGTAAGGTCGGTCGTTTCTGATAGGTCCGTTCCTCCGATTCCATAACGAGGTTTCAGAGCTTTTAGATCATAAACATCGGTATTGTTCGCTTCTTCCAAAGTCAGCCACGCTTCCGCTGTCGTCTCCGGTACATTGAAATCTTTACATAACAAATTCTTTACAAGCAGCGAATTTAGTTTCGCTTTTGCAACTTTCGCCTCAAGCTGATCTATTCTTTTAATTGTTCCAAGTCCCGGATTCGCCTTGATGTACGTTTCCGGATTTGTCCATTCTTTCCGATTATCCAGTTCGTATATCAATGCAAGTAGATGTTCGTCCTTGTAGCCTTCCGGGTCCTCGAATCCATTTATCACATTCTCCGCCTCATCATATTTCCTGTCAAAAACATGTTCTCTCACTGTTCCGGCTGTTGTCGTAATAAAAATCAAAGGTTCTTCTCTTGCGCTTGTGCCGTCCACAATTACGTCATACAGGTTATCATCTGTCCACGCATGTATTTCGTCCATCGTTGCGCAATGTACGTTCAATCCATCTAATGTCTCTGAATCACGTCCGAGCGGTTTGAAAAAGCTATCATTAAATTCTGCGGTCAGTTCCGCGACAAGCGGTTTATTCCGCTTTAGTAACGCTCCACTCTTTTTCACCATTCGCTTTGCTTCCAACCAAATGATTTTTGCTTGGTCTTTTTTCGTTGCAACTGCGTATACTTCCGCTCCCGGTTCTCCATCTGCCATTTGCATATATAAACCAATTGCGGCTGATAAAGTGGACTTACCGTTTTTACGTGCCACCATAAGCAATACCTCTCGGTATTTTCTTAATCCTGTTATTTTATGTACGATTCCAAATGTTGCTGCTACCAATGCCTTTTGCCATAGTTCCAAAATAAAGGGTTGACCTCCCATCTTCCCTTTACTGTGCTTACAATAATTTTCTACAAATTCAATGGCATGATTTGCTCTTTCCGAACTATATTCCCATTCGCTCTCCAGATCATCTAAAAAACGAATGATTTCCTTGTACATTCGGTATACTTTCCAGCTTGTATTGATTGCTCCATATTGTTTTTGGAAATTACTCCGTTGCTTTATTTTCTTTTCAAGTTCTTCTTTTCTTCGTTCCAAAAAAGCAGAGCTGACATTTTCCTTCAACTCTGCTTCTTGTATCTCTGTTTGTAATTTTTCTATTTCTGCAAATAACGGTTTCTCTTTTATCTTCTCCCAATACTCTCTTATCGGATTGTAATTTTTCTCATAGATAATTTTTCTAGCTGCGTTCATTATTTCATCCGCTCCCGCAAGAAATCATCAAAACCGTCATTTTCTTGTATAGGCTTTTCCGTTTTAGGTAAACACTCAACCAATATTTTCATTGCTTGTGTTTGCTTCTGTGACATTTGCAGATATAGCTGTGCATCTGGACTTTGCTTTGTGCCATATTGATTTTCTCCATTCTTGTATTCCACCGTTGTCCCATCCCTTATGATCGACTCCCTTAAATCTTGCATTGTAATTGTCAAAAAAGCTACGTCTTCTATCGTTGCAAATACCAATTTCTTTTTATTTTCATCTATTTTTGAGAACAATCTTTTTAATCTTCGCACCTCTTTGTCAATCCGTTTCTTTTTCTCTAAATACTCCGCAACGCTGTCAAATTCAGCCTCTCTTCGTCTTTGCTCTTCTTCAAATTCATCATAATTTATCAATATACCACACCCCCCTTATGATAACCTTTGTGTTAAATGAATGAGGACTCTCGGTCTTTTCCCCTAAAAAATATTATTATTTTAAGGGGGGGCTTGACAGATTACATTCCCCTCTTCATCAAATTCTACTCTCACAAGTCCATTAATTTCCTCTTGCTTGTTCTCTTTATTGTGACAAATATGGCAGTCATATTTTAAATTATCAAAGTTTAATGCGACGTCTGAATTATTTATATTCTTAGGCGTCAGCTCTTCTTTGTGATGCACAATATATCCCGGTACTTCATGGCATGTCTCGCACATTCCTCCATCTATCGCTTCTCTATGCTTGATGTACGCCTCTCTGCACTTCTTCCAAGCTTTTGAATTATAAAATCCTTTTGCAAATTCTCTAGCCATCTTCCTGCACCGCTTTTATCTCGTATGCACTGTCTATTATCTTGACATCTAAATCCATTTTCTCTTTAAGCCATGCTCTTTCTTTTTCTATTTCTTCCTTTCTCATTGCGCATCTCGCTTGTAATACTAATGTACTTCCTGGTTTTATTAATACAATTCCATCCATATCGCTTTCTCCTTTTTATTTTTTTGCTGGATACTGCCGGAATTGAACCGACTACTTACCGTTTATGAGACGGTTGTTCTACCACTGAACTAAGTATCCAAATAAAAATGACAACAGACTGCTGCCTGCTGCCACTTTCACATCAAATATATTTTCTATCTCTCATATTCTTCTGCAAGTTCCTTGAATAATTCAGATAGTTCTATACACTCTTCTTTTGTAAGATCGTAACCGAAATGCTCATCACAACACTCCAGCAAGAAAAATTTTTCGTTTTCTCCAGTCATTACCGCAAATACCCTATTGTCTGATATTCTCTCTAGTAATTTTCTGTATTTTTGAATAACATAATGTTGTAATTGTTCATCCCTATCAAAATCCAGTTCATGCATTTTCATCACATCTCTCATAATACCTCTCTAAAAGTCTTTTCGTTTCTTCTAATGTGTCTATTATATTTCTTCCACAAAAAAGTTCCTGATAACTCTTTTTCTCATTATTATGCTTCAACGGAATATCTTCTATGTTTTGCCATACATATTTTATACCATAGCTCCTTGAATACCTTCTTGGATAACCCCCAGTACTTACTTCGTGAAGTTTATTTAATTCCTTTATATGTTTTTGTGCATTATTCGCAGCCTTAACCGCTTTAAAAATCTTTTCATCTTCTTCTGTAATTCCGTAGTCTTTTGCTCTATCGTAGCAATCCACCATCCAATGAAGACAACTTCCAAGTCTGAAATAAACTTCACTTTCATCTGCGTCTCGCCTTTTTATCGTTTCATACAATTCATCGTAAGCCTGATTCATGCTATACAAAAGCATTTCTTTGTTCTCAATTTTCATAACATATACCTCACACATTTTCTTAATATCATACTTCCTATTTCCAAAAAATACAATCAAAAACGCCCTACTGAATTAGTAGAACGTCTCTTTGTGTGAGCTATATTCAAAGCACATCCCCTATAAACTACACGGATTGTTCGTTCGCCAATCATTTATCACTTCCGGGATGTTATCAAAAGCATTCGGACTACTGCAATCACCGAATTTGTCTTTTTCCTTTTGATAAAGTTTTCTACACATTTTATAGCATTGCAGAACTTCAAACGTGTCATTCCTGTAGATTGTTTTTATTAATCTTTGCGTTTTTACCATACTAGCACATTTAAAGCGAACAGTGGCGAACATTTACAAAACTTTTTCAAGAAATCTATTATGCATCATCCGGCAACTGTCCTTTGTAAATGGTATTTTCTTTTTTGGAAACATGTTATTCATTTTCATTGCCACTATCTCCCAAGTCAATCCATCGATATAATATAACTGAAACATTACTCTTAACTTGCTTTTTTCGATTTGCTGTATGTATTCTTCTACCTGCACTTGTTTCTCTAGCAAATCTATTTCTAAGCGTTCTAGCTGTGCTATTTTCTTTTTATACGCACTTTGTTTAAGTTCAATCATTACCCGTGGTTTTCCTTCAACTTTTACAGTGCCAAGTGACTTTCTCCCTTTCTTTCCACAGGACACTGCATCTATTACAGTTTCTTTATCGAGTTTTTCCAATGCTCTTTTATCTTTCTCTATCCTTCTTCGTAAGTCTTTTATTTCCTCTTTCATATCTGCGTACTCAATTAATATTGTTCTGTCCACCAGCACCACCTCCCTTAAGTCTTGCCTCATAAAAATCCGCCACACTACTATACTCCGTCAACTGTTTTCTTTCTTTGCGATGTCTGCATGTTGTGTATGCTTTCCGCTGCATGTGCCACTTTGCACTCTCCGATGGTCCTTGCTTTATAATATCATCAAAGGTCTTTTCCTCATCCAGCTTTGCTTGCTTCCGTGTTCTTCCATAGCTCAAATTATCACTTCCCTTCAAATTTTATATTTTTTTAAATAGCGTTAGATTTTTCAAGTTCGCGTGTATATATAGTAGAGGAGCCTATAATACTGTGAGGTCGGGGCAACTGCACTTAAGACCGTGCTCCGCTGTCCTCTATAAAAAATCCTGTAACTTCATTTGTGCTGTTCCTTCTTTGTATCGTTTCAATGACAAATCGTACATATATTTGCATTTTTCAAATCCAACAAATGAATTTCCATTCTCATTAAACGCTATCAGACTACTTGCACTTCCTACATGAGTATCAAGAATTTTCCATTCTGACGGTATCTTATATTTCTGTAATATCCATCGGTATAAATTAACCGGCTTTTGCGTTGGGTGTATACGTTTTTCGTTCAGTTTCTTATTTCCTTGCTGAATCGTTCCTTCAGTAATTGATTTTCCCTGAAACATTCCGTTCCACATATATCGGAATATTCTAACCGAATTATGTAAACTGCAGAACGCAATTTCACAATCCGAAAAATCTGTTTTATCATTACATTTATCCCATACAATCCTTCCACTTCCAAAAGGATAATTAAAATAATTGCATCCCCAAACAATCTGATGTTTTGACACTCTGGCCAGTTCATTAAAATACATTTCTGTTGGAATTTCCCAGTCATCTATCTTTTTATAAATTCTTTGAACTCCTATGGGACTGATTCTTCTCCCATAAAAACTCCTACTATTCGGTCCTTTGAAATACGGAGGGTCTACAATTGCAATATCAAAATATTTATCTGGAAATTCCTTCATTCCGTCCATGCAATCCATATTGTAATAACCAAAATCAAGCATTTATTACACCTCTTTCACAAATCTTTAAAACTTCGTTCACATTCTTTCTATCTTTTCATCACAGGATTATCACAAATCCTGTGTATAGTAATAATCAAACAAAGACATTTAGTTTTTTATATAGATTTTCTTTTTCATAATTAGCCGGTCATTGTACCGGCTTCTCCTCTGTTTACAGAAAGTCCTCTATGCTCATCTGATTATCTTTTTCAAATACAAGCATTTCATCTTTTGCCCTGTTATAAAATGTTCGGTCAATTTCAAATCCAAATGCATTCCTGTTAAGTTCTGCTGCTGCTCTTAGCGTGCTTCCACTTCCACAGCACGGATCTATCACTACATCTCCCGGATCTGTAAAAATCTCAATCAATTTCTTCAGAACTCTAATTGGCTTTTGTGCTGGATGAATTTTAGGAATATCTTTTCCGTCTTTTTCCCATTCAAACCAATTGAAAATCATTTTTCCAGTACCTCTGATTGTTTTACCATTCTCATCCGTCTGTACTCCATTTCTGAATTTTGGTAGCCTGTCTCGATAAAATACAAGTGCATACTCTGTTGCACCAACGACACGCATATTCGCCTTTAACACCTGCGGACTGTAATTTTTACAGAATACAAGCGGTATGTAATGTATGAACCCATGTTTTTCAGCCGCCTTGATAAGTGTATGTATTTGCTCAAAGGAACAAAATACAATCATACACGGAGAATTACTGCTCCTGCCCCGTTTTATCGGTTTTGTGTCATCTTTCTTTAACATCTTGCTACAAAAATGGAAATACTCATACAAGTTAAAATTAAAATCTGAGTTAAATGCTGCTTTTCCCGCCAGTTTACTCTCTCCATTCTTGTTATCACCGCCGTTATACCACATCGGATTACTTCCGTAGAAATTATTCCCAACATTATACGGCACATCTGCAATAATAAGCTGCGCCGGTGGTATTGCATATTTTTTATAGTTCTGCATAGAATCTCTATATATTTCACGCTTTATTTTTCTTTTTCTATTGTTTAATTTCTCCATTTTTTTAAGGAATCCGACATGTCTTTCCCGGCCGGGGATTCGGTCTCCTTTCTAAAATTTTCTACTCCACTTTCATAAATTTGTTCATAATATGTTCATTTCCTGCTGCCGGAAGGTCTTTCTTAGGCTTGTATGGTTCCAGAAGTGGACGCCATGCTATAACCTTTCGTTTCACAGCACAATTCCCCTTTTCGCACTTCCATTTTCCATCAATCGTATAAGATGTTCCGGATTTTCGTGTTCCGTCTTCAAATTCAAAAGTTACATTTACTTTGTCCGACGACTTTTCAAACATTGCATTTGACCACATGTCTGTTCCTTTAAATTTTGCAAATATAGAATCATGTTCTTCCGGCAATCCGTCTTCTACCGGAATCCAACCGACATTGCTAGTAACATTCGTATCTCTACAATTCGTCAAATAGTTTCTTATAATCTTGGAGCAATCATACACTGCACTGTTGTATCCTAAATCGAGGTCACTCTTGACAAATCTATTCTTCTCTTTTATCTCTTCCAAAATCTTCTCTAGTACGTTCATTGAATCACTCCTTTTCGTTTAAGCCACTGTTTGACACGTTCCGTCCCTATGTATTCCATAATTTCCTCGTCAATTGCATCCATGTGGTAAACTGGATATTCTTTTTCAGGCTTCTCCCATTCATCTGCCGTACAATCAAAAATCATCACAAATTTATATCCTGTCCCATAATGACTATACAGCCACTCATGGATATTCTGAGGGTTTGCATCTTTTCCAGATACGCGAATATGAGGGTAAATTCCATATCTGTCTACCTTTTCTTCTTGATTTACTTTCATCACTCCACCTCCAACAAATCTGCATTATCAAAAATATCCTTTTCTCGTGCTTTAACTGTACTCCAATCACAATCGAGTTCTTTTGCTATTTTGTTAATGCTATATCCCTTATCTAGCAACTCTTTAACATCGCTGATTGAAACATCTTTTCTGTGGAAAGGTTGTCTCGTTCCTTTTCTTGCATGATTCATTTCTAAGAGTCTATCCATCATCTTTTGAGTAATCTTTTTACCTTTATTATGATTACTGTTATGAACAGAATTTAATACAACAGACAAATTATTTTTAGAAGCATTTAATCTGTTTTCATCAATGTGATGTACCGAAAATTCTGTGGGTATTTTAGAATCCAACCAATACATCATTAATAATCTATGAATATGTATTTTATCTTTTCCGATACTTACAGCAGGATATTTCCCATGCATATAAATATGTTTAACTGAAGTAACTTGTGAATCCGAGTACCATAAAATAGCATTTTCTAATTCTTTATAATCTACAATTGCTTCACAATCATTTACAAAGTTAATTTTCTTCTGTTTCTTTACCGTCATTTAAACCTCCATCAAAAATATTTCCAACCACTTCTACATCTTCCGGCTCAACGGATTCTCCAAAGAAATGATTGTACATCCAACCTTTCTTGCTTAATACCCAGCTTGCCTTAAAATGATGCCATGATACCATTAATTTTTCATTTTCGCCTATACGCAAAATATCATTCTCCCAAATCTTCTGACCGTTCTTATCTACAAGTCCGGTGTACTGGCAGAGAGTGGTTTGGTCAATTTCATGCATGACAATTATTTTCCCTAGCTCTTCGTCAACATTAACTTTGTTTCCTGTTGTATGAATATAATACTTTCCACCACTCCTTATTAAATCTCCCTCGACCCAAACATTATCAAATGCATGTTTTTCATTATGTTTTTTAGTTGTTCTTGCTTTAAAAAGTATTTCTCGCATTGTTATTCCTCCCACTTTAACCGCTGTCCGCAGTAGTCGCAAAACATCATAAAGCTATTTACACCACAGCCACAGTTAGAACATTCGCCAACTACTTTATAAATATTTCCATGAAAATTTTTCAATCCCTTAGTCTTAATCGGTTTCTTCGCCGTATCACGTTCTTTCAGTTCCTGCACCTGATTTGGAGTTAATACGGTATCTTCATAATCTTTCAATTTGCACAGTGCTGCATATATCTTCTCACTCGTATTTTTCGTAATTACCTGTCCTACGTATGTATCTTTCCAAGGCAATCCTTCTAGTGACCAATTACCAATGTCATCTGTCTGTGTTAATCTGTTCATCTCTACACCTGTCCTTCCTGTATCCATTTCCGTACGTTCTTGAGATGATCTACGATGTCGGTCTCACTCGTCCTACAATCATTCAGGTAGTGATATCTATTTTTGAGCAAATACAATCTAGTTTCTTTCGATTCCGGATTCTCGTCCGTGTATTGAACTTTCCAAAACAGCCATCGCTTATACTCGCAGATTACAATACTGCTGCCATCAGGTAGATTGTATCTGTAGTATGTTTCGTTCGCCTCTGGTATCGTGAACCACACTGGCCAATCGTGGAAACCTTTTAAAAACTCTTTACGCTGGTCGTTGTTTCTCAGTACCGGGAAGTCTGGTCTCAATTTTTTCGCTTTTTCTTTCTGTTCCTCGATATTCTCGTATTTGGCTAATTTCTCCATACCCTGTCCAAGTTCGCTTTTATTCTTAATAACAGCTTTTCCACCGTGATATTCTGTTAATCTTTCCATGCTTAATCCTCCATCATTCTTTTTTTATTTTAACTTCAAACCCCAATACAAAAATCCAAATCAATAGCCAAAATAACCCATTCATCGGATATGTTGTATCAAACATCTCCATGAACGGCATATTTGTTATGTCTAATACCCAAAATATTAATAATAAAAATTGAATTAATGCTATCACTCTATTACCTCATTTCGAATTTGTATCCCGGGACTCTTATCGCTCTTGATGTTCCCGGTTTTTCGTCTGTCTCCAAAATACCAAGCTCGAACATCTTTACCAAATGCCCCTGCGCGCTTGATGTTGACTTATATCCTGTCATCTTAGCTATCTCTCGTACTGTTGGTGGATAGCCATGTTTTTGTATGTATTCTATAATTGCCATTTTTATTGCTGCGTGTTGTGGTTTCATCTTCTCTCCTTACTGCTGCCACCTTCGGCTTGATATAACGCCTCATAATCTGATAGCTCACTTATTTTTTCTTCTAGGTTGAAATCTGTATAAAATCCCAAGTTTTCTATGATTTCCAATTCTTTTACACTCAGGTTATCGAATGTATTATTTACTTGTTTTGAGATTGTATCTCCTTTGCACATCAATACAACATCTTTTTCCCATCTCTCTACAAACTCATTCCCTCTGTATATTAGTTTGTTTGTTATCATTCCTCTTCGGACAAATTTTCTGTATAGTGCCATAATACCTCCTTTCCCTCCCAGCCATTCAGCCAGGAGGTATTGACAATTTTGTGATATATATCAACCCCTTTACAGAGTTGGTGCCTCCAAATAGTTCTTTTTAAATATCTTCATCCATTCCAGTTCCGGATACTCCATCATAAATGCTGCTTGTGCATCCCTGCACAGTAGCTCTCGTATCGCTTGGTTATTGTGCGCTGCTTCCGGTCCCTCTTTATGGTGTTCCATGCAAAGTTGGACTGTGAGCCCATATTCCTCACTCAGCTCACGTTGGCCAGAGCCAAACATCACGTGATGCTCTTGCGTTGGTTTGTATGTATAGTCATTGTGCAGTACGGCGCATAAATAACAGTAACCCCTTCCCTTGGGATGCATGATACTTTTTCTGTGCTTTTTACGTTTCTTACTGTTGCCATGTCTCCCTTTCTGTTTAGACACTTTTTCTCGTTTCCAGCTCGCTTTCGGAAACGCAAATGCATTGTAATCTATACACATGATTCCGATTCCTTGAGCATCAGTTCGCATGATCGTTCCCATATTTTCATATCTAGCCCTGCTGCCTGCACATGTAAATCATTTACAGTCATGTTCCTGTCATCTATGTAGTAGTGAGCAAATATCTTTCTACAGTCGTTTTCAAATTTCTTTTTATTCTCTTCCGTATTTTCATTGATATAGTCGAATTCTAATCCGTATTTCCTGCACCAATTTACAGCATCTTTCAGTAATTCTCCTTCCCTACATGTCCACAGAATCACTATATCCTCTTTTTTTCTTTTCTCTTTTAAGAACTCTATTAAATAATAATTCGGAGTTCCGATAAGAGGATATCTCACTCCCCTATGTAATGTTCCGTCAAAGTCCACTGCATAAATCTTTTTATAATTTGCCATGCTTACTTTTCCTCCAACCTTTTATCTGTTTTGTCTGTATCCTGCTGCACCTTCAAAATCGTTTCCAGGTCCATCTTGATTCCACATTCTTTTTCCAGTAGCTTTGCATAGTCGGAAATACGCGCGTAATGTTCCCCGTTTGGATCTAAAGCATCTACTTCGATGCACTTTTTTTCAAACATCTCTTTAAAATCCTTTAAGCGTTTTTCGCCCCAACCTTTGGAATCTCTTAGTGTTGCCAGCACCATTGTTAGCATTGTCTGTGTAATGCGTGCCGCTAACATTCCATAGATCTCCACCATTGTTTCTCGGTTAATTTCCAACGGGACAAAATTCGCACCTCGGAATTCGATGTCTTTCTTTAATGCTTCTATTCCCTCTTTTTCTACCAGCCTTAATGCGTATACCATGCCGTCCATTCTCGCTTGATAGCTTGTATCTATTTTCTTTGCCATATTTACCTCCCTTGCCATGCCGGCTCATTTTCCATTCTCTTTTTCTTTCCTTTTACGTACTTATCGCATTCCTCCGGTTTGCATCCACGTCTTTCTCCTGTGAGCAGGATGTAATCGCATCCTCTTCCTTGATAAGCTCTGTAGATGCATGTCTTACACCGTTGTCGTTTTTTTGCAGCGTTGCGCCGTTGTTCTTCGTAGCTTTTTCTCTTCTCCTCCACTTTCGACTTTGTAATGCTCCGTGCCATGTTCTTGATTGCACTCTCTGTGCGATCAATTTTCATTGCCATGACCTGTGTTGGTATTTTCCCCCAATTTTCTTTTACGTACTTGCGTTCTTTTTCTGTCCATTTTCTTCCCATGCCATCACCCTCCGATTTCGGACTTTTCGGCGTTTGTCGGACTTTTTAGTCTGGTTTTCGCCTGTTCCATCATCCACAAGCTGTATTCGTTTCTTCTTTCCCAGATAAATTCCACTTTATGCTTGTCCAGCTCTACAGAAATCTGCTGCCAAAGTTCCTTATGTGCTACATTTTCCCCTTTTATCGTCTTCCACCCGTTTGTTTTCCACATTTCCAAGTTGCCATTTTTGCAATTATTGTTCAAAAATGTGGAATCTGTATGCACCTCGAGGACACACTCTTTATTCAGTCGTTTCAACGATTTTAGGAAAGCACATAACACTGACTTATGGTATGTTGTCTGTTCCTCGCGGACAAAATCTTCCCTTGTTTCAATTTCTCCGTTTTTCTTCCGGTATTCGATAACTGCTGCATACCATCCCTCTCCCGTCCCGGCTCTCAATGGTCCTTTTAGAGAGGTCTCTATGTATATCTTTACTTCGAACATGTTTTCTCCTTTCAATCCCGAATCATTCTTACATACAAGTAAAATGTTCCGTTCTTGTCATTACTATATAATTCTCTGTCCAAGAATCTATATCCCGGATACGCTTTTTCCATCTGTTCTTCCAGTACATGGTAGTTAATTGCCATTTCTGCTATCTTCCTTTTGCTCCGAAACTTCGAATAACTTCTACTCGGCGGCTTCGGATGTACCAAATTCTTAGAGGAAACCCACCTCTTTGTTCCATGTGGGTTTTGCGATATGTACGTCGCAAGCCCCGTCAGAAGAAATTTATCATCCGGTCGAATTCTTCTAGTGTTTTTTCGTTCTCCTTTTTTCCATAAATCCTCCAGCTCATCCCTGTCCGTCCCATCTCCGCTGATCAGTAGGTGAAAGTGCGGTCTTGTATATCCATCGAACGCCAATACATAAATATATTTCGTTTCTCCTCTTCCTAATTTCTTTCGATATCGTTTTATTCGATTTATGAAATTGGTTACATCTTTCTTTGCTCTTACCCGGTCTTCCGGAAGATTATCATTATCCCACCCAAAAGTCGCCCATATATCCCCATGCCCGAAGTTGATATTTGCCAACCGTATCAGATATCTTTTTGCATTTTTATCATTCAAGTTTCTCTGTGATACTCTTGTCTCTTTTTTTGACCTCGTGTTTGGGACATCCTCTTTGTTTTTAAAACTCGGATAAATCTGAACTTCCAGTAATTCTTTTCCACTCTTAAGATTTTTCGCTTTATTCGTGGTAGTTCTGTATATGCAGCTCACTTTATCCTGCGACAGTAACCTTTTTACTTCCTGTTCTATTTCCCACTCTTCTAATACATGTAATTGCTTACTATATGCTTCTTCGTAATTATAATTATCGTATGTCTTCATAATTTAGCCTCTTGTCTGATTTGTTAATACCCATTACAAGGACGTATAAAACTTTCATTACCTTTGTAAAATTAGTGCAAAACCCTTGTATTTCTTGACTTTGCGCTATGACAACGATATAATAATTAAAAGAATTTATTTTCGTGTGGCGCAAGTCACCGGTGCACCCTCTGCCAAGGATGCACCTTTTTTATATGATGCTAATCACTTCTACTTTGTTCTCTTGTGCAATTTTCTCCGCTTTTTCCCTTACTTCTTCGTAAGTCCCCATCATGCACTGTATATTCGCTGTATTTCCACTCGGAAATGAAATCGCGTGCGAATATCTGACTATCTTAACCGGATTCTCCATATACTCTCCTTTCCGGCATTGACTTTTTCTTTGGTTTTTCTTATAATTAATTTGTGTTTTTAGACTAGCGCCCAAAGGTTTGCCGACCTTTTATGGGCGCTTTTTTATCGAATCATCGATATCACTGTGATTTCTCCAGCTAGAAACCCAAGTGCTCCGATTAACACTGCGCCGATAACTGTCATAACCCTCCGAAACATAATCTCGTCATAGAGGTCCTTCTTAAGCAGCTGTTTCGCCAGTCTGCGTTGTCTGAGCACGTCTGATCGTTCGAACTGCATCACCTGAATCTCTTGTTTTTCAGCTGTCATAATCTCATTCATTTCACTACACCTCCCACAATCCCGATTAGCAATATTACCAGCACAAAAAGTGCTATTGAGCGAGCTGTTCTATTTTCCTTTCTCAGATATTTTTCATGTCGGTTACGGATTCTTCTTTTCTCCCACTCAGGGAGTTCTTTTCTTCTGTTCCAGTTCATTTCTTTCCCTCTTTCTCAATTTCTTTAAGCAGATTCTCGAGCTTAAACAGCTCGTCCACTTTTTTTCTTTCCTCATGCTCTTTTTCCCATGTAATCTCTTTCATATCCAGCATGAGTTCCAATGCTCCTACGACCCTGTATTTGTGCGAATTACATACTGCTCTAGCAAACCTTGTGTCTGTCATGCGTCTGTCTTTTCTTAGCTGGTCTTTTACCCAGTTTAGGTTGTGTTCGAGCAATTCTAGGTATTTTTCAAACATGCTCATCCTCCTTGTCTATATGAAATTTTTTCCAAATTGTTTTTTCACAAAAGCTTTACACGTGTCTTTCGTCTTTCTTTTCTTCGTTCTATTTCCAGCTGCACAATGTCCGTCACAAGTCGGAACATATGATTTTCCTATTTTGACGTAATGCTGGATAAAGTTACTGCAATATTCACAATTTTTCGGAAATCCCACTTTATTTCCACATATATCTTCCAACATCTCAACCTGTTCTTTTAACTCTGTATTTTCCCGCTCTAATTTCTTAACCTTTTCTGCTAACATTTGCTTTTTCCTCCTTAAATGTGATAAAATATTTAATTAAAACTATTTTTATTAGAGGTACGTTTTGTTCCTCTTTCATATCATCATTATAGAGGTACATTTTGTTCCTGTCAATATATATTATGGAGGTTAGTATGGAATTTTCAAAAAAACTCAAACAATTGCGTCTTGCTTTAAACTGCACGCAGAGCCAAATGGCAGAATTGTTAGGTATAACAGTACGTGGATATCGTAACTATGAATTAGGAGCAAGGGAACCTGAACTGTCTGTTCTAATTAGGCTTGCCGACCATTTCAACGTTTCTCTTGATGAGTTAGTTGGAAGAGATTTCCCTAAGTAATCTTTGATGGATTCCGAGCAAATCTTCCAAGTTATCCCACAAGGTAAAATCGCCATTTCTTTGCCCGGCTTCTATTTGCCTATAATATCGTTCAGATATTTCTAAGTGCTTTGCTACATCTTTCTGCGTCATGCCTGCCTTCTGGCGGGCTTCCTTTAATTTTTCTCTCGCCATTGCTTGTCCTCACCTCTTTACCGCCTAAGCGGTTTTGTCCTTTGTCTTTCTATCGCGCAATGCTTTCTGCATAAAATTTGCACAAGCATCTTCTAAATCCTCTTTTGTCGGCAAACGGCTGTAATGAACATATACAACCGCTTTATTTGTTTCGATTTTCTTTGTCTCCATATATCTCCCTCCAATCTTTAGAATGTATGTATCACTGTTTGTACTTGTTGCGTTGTCCACCAAA
The DNA here is from genome assembly GCF_052121495.1 of Faecalimonas sp. LCP19S3_D12. Lineage (GTDB taxonomy): Bacteria > Bacillota > Clostridia > Lachnospirales > Lachnospiraceae > Faecalimonas. The sequence goes on from NZ_JBQKED010000012.1 coordinate 26,746, forward strand.
ATCTCCTATACTGTAATCACAGGGCACCGCCATGTCCGAGTAATTACGAAAGGAGTATATTTGCATGAGAACTGCAACTATTTATTTTTCAGACAAAAGCACACTCGTTTTATCTGAATGCGACGTTATTATTCCTATAATTGGAAATACATCATCAGATGGAAATTTCGCGTCAATGAGCGTCCCTGTTGAATTGTATTGGCACACTCATGATGGACTAATTCCTTCTATTATGGACGCATTATGTTTTTGCTCTTTCTTTTATGTTAAAAGCAACGATTCGCCAGCATATTGCGTTAACTCAATTATTAAAATTGAGAACAACTAAATGTTGTCAGAAGGGCGTGTATTTTGCACTCCCTTCAATTCATTCCTCATTAGCTCTTCAAAGATGCTTTTCACATATCGCCCAAGATTTCTATCTTTGAATCTTATTTCCCTGTAAAATTTCATGCATTTGTCATAAAATTCTGCATAATTTTCAGATTCATGTTTCAGCTCTTCGTAAACTGTGTTTACCTCATTTTTAATTTGAATTTGTAACCTTTCGCAATCTACCATCTCTCTATCTCCTATCCCGCTTTCTTTTCCATCTTTTCCGCTTCTCTCTGACGAATCAAAAGTGTATTAGCATCTCTTGTCAGAAGCAGAATGTCCGGTAAATCAATTTGCTCTAAAATAGTTACCATGTGTTTGATTTCCTGTTTCTTCTTTTCTTCAAGTTCTAACATTTTCATTCACCTCTTTCTTTCATTCTTTATTGCCCTTTGCTTCCATTTCTCCTATACTGTACTTACAGAGCAGTTAATGTTCTAGTATCAAAGAAAGGAGTTTTATTATGCTCACCCTTCAATGTAGAATCGTGCTAAAGAATTTGAAAAAATTGACAAATAATACCGAAATTAATGTTTCTTATCTCTCCGATGATTGTTATTTTTGTCTCGACGATATGAGTCAGCTATATAGCTACAAAAAGTATGAGCGTGAAATAGATTCAATTATTTCTCAATTGGTAGCATCCGGTTATTTGCAATACAACTATGGAAACACTTACAATTTCCATCTAACTCAAAAGGGACTTCATAATTCTTTTTTAACTCTTCAGTCTATGTCTCTCTTTTTCGTTAAAAATTTTCTCCTTCCAATCGTCATATCTATCATCACTACGCTAATTACTTTGCGCATAAAAGGACAACTATAGCTGAAGTTGCAGCACTTAATATCACTGACACGATTGAGCAAATCGTGTCTTTTTTTGTCCACTTTCTATTTGCATCTTCAATAATACTTTCTTTTAACTCCTCCGCTATTGCTATAACTATTTCTTTTATCTTTATTTTCTTCACCTCCTTTGTTGATTCTGAAATAATTATATATCGCTAAATCAAATATGTCAATATAATTTTTATTGATTTTGAAATATTTTATTGACTGTGCAATATTCACATTGTATAATATAGGCGTGGAGGTGATAAAGTGAATGAAAGGATTAAACGGATAAGACATGAACTCGGACTTACTCAGACAGAATTTGCAAAGCGTATCGGTTTAAAACAAAATTCTATGGCATTAATCGAAAGTGGGAAAAGAAATACTTCCGCTCAAGCCATTCTTTCCATTTGTCGAGAGTATGGTGTAAACGAGAATTGGCTTCGTACTGGCGATGGTGAAATGTTCGAAGAGCTGACCGAGCAACAGAAGTTAATGAAGTATACAGGTCTGTTACTGAAAGACAAAGATTCTGCTATTGCTACCGCAATACAGACTTTAATCGTTACATATGAGCAATTAGACGATACAAGCAAGGCTACATTAGAAAAAATAGCCATGCAGTATATAGACAACTTAAAAAAGAGCCAGTAACCTGACTCTTTTCCGTGAATTATTAAGAGAGATAGCTTTTTATAAATTCAAGAATCTCTGCAACCTTTTCAGGTTGTGACTTTTCTAATAATTCAACAATAATTTTGATGTTATTTTGCTTTTTGCAATCTGCATCATTCATATGTACCCCTCCCGTGTCCGTTGTATTGAACGCACGTTCGAAATTCCTTGATTTGATATTACTACATTTTTTTATGTATTTCAATAGGTTTTTCGAACATTCGTTCTTATTTTAGAAATAATCTTAGGATTTATCCCTTTACTATATATACACATGACTAACGGAAATCTAACGCGGTTTTGGGGATTTGTCCGAGAACTCGGACACTTATTTGTAATCAGATTCATAAAGGTCAGAAATGCGAATTTTGAGACCTTTTGCAATTGTTTCTAGCGTATCTATTCGTGGCATGGTTTTTCCAGCTACTATATCGCTTATAGTAGATTTTGGAACTCCTGTGATAATAGATACCTGACGTATAGACAAGTTTTTATTATACATTATTTTATCGAGTAACATTTTCATAGCTGTTTTATTTTAACTTCTGTGAAGGAGGAATACTACAGGTAAATAATGGTAATTACACTATGGCAAATTTTATTTTGCTATCACTTTATTTAAACAAAATCAAATATTTTTTCAATTTTTTTCAAATAATGTATTGATTTTTTACTGTAAAGGGCATATTATAGCGGTGTAACAAAAGTTACACGAGATTAACATACCCCTAGCAGTAGTCCTCCCACCATAAGGGAATAGACGAGGCTTGGGGTATTATTTTTTTAGGAGAATTTTATGGAGAAAGAAAACAAATTAACAGAATTACATGATCGTGTTCTTAGTAAAGCTCTTACTGAAGAAGAGCAGAACAGCTATACTGAATCTTTGTTTGAATCTATCAAGCATATTAATGAATATGGGGAATAGTTTTGGTATGCTCGTGAGCTTTCAAAAGTTTTTGAGTATAAAGATTTTCGCAATTTTGAATTAACTATTTTTAAAGCAATGGAAAACTGTGAGAATAGTGGTTATACCATCTCCGACCATTTCGGTGAAGTTACCGAGATGGTGCAAATTGGTTCGAACGCTAAAAGAGGTTTTCCTAGTTATCAATTATCTCGGTACGCTTGCTATCTTATTGTATTAAATGGCGATGCTTCTAAAAAAATAATTGCACTTGGTAAAACATATTTCGCTGTAAAAACGAGACAGCAAGAATTGATTGAAAATTTCAACGACCTTACAGAAGACAAAAAACGTCTTGCTGTTCGTAATGAAATGAAAGCACACAATAAATCTCTTGCTGAAGCTGCTAATCTTGCAGGTATTTCCGATCCGAGAGATTATGCAATCTTTCAAAACAAAGGGTATCAAGGTTTATATGGCGGACTCGGCAGAAAAGAAATCCACGTACGGAAAGGCTTAAAGAAAAGTCAAGACATTTTGGATCACATGGGAAGCACCGAATTAGCTGCGAACTTATTCCGCGCTACACAAACCGATGAAAAACTTCGAAATGATAAAATAATCGGAAAGGAAGCTGCAAACCGTACCCACTATGAAGTTGGGAAAAAAGTACGGCAAACTATCAAAGAATTGGGAGGAACTATGCCGGAAGATCTTCCTACCCCATCCAAAAGCATTAAACAGATTGAACGCGAGCAAAAGAAACTAGAAGATAAATAGAAAACCGCCCCTGCGCCAACAGGAACGGCAAATCGCAAGACCACTGTTCCGAAGAATACAATGGTACGTTCAAAGAATATTGTATCATCTTCGGAAACACCCGTCAACGGAACATATTTTCGTTGGGTGTATTTTTTGTACTCTTTTTTAATATATTTTACAGAAGGAAGGATGATTATGGACTACAATTTTACCCAATTTACAGTATATGATTTTTTATTGTATCTAAGAAAGTCTCGCGCCGACAGCGAGTATGAGACAATCGAAGAAACGCTTGCAAAACATGAGACTGAACTGCAGAACTTTGCTATCCGTCTGCTTGGTGCAAAAATACCGGAATGTAACATCTTCCGTGAGGTCGTTTCGGGTGAAACAATCCAAGACCGCCCGGATATTCAAAAGGTGCTTTCCGCTATCGAATCCGGCTCTGTACGCGGTGTATTTGTGATTGATCCACAACGTCTCTCCCGCGGTGACTGGGAAGATGGCGGGAAAATCTTATCTAGTTTCAAGTATAGCGATACACTCATTCTTACGCCGGCGAAAATCTATGATCTGAATAATAAATTTGACTACGACTTTTTTAAGATGGAGCTGAGCCGTGGAAATGATTATCTCGAATACACGAAGGAGATCTTGCGACGTGGCCGTGTTGCCTCTGTGAAAAACGGTAACTTTATCGGTAGTGTTGCTCCGTATGGATTTGACAAAATCATCATTGACAAAACGCCTACTTTGACTGTAAACCGAAAAGAAGCAGAGGCTGTTAATATTGCAGCTAAGAAGTGTGTTTATGATGATATGGGATGGACAGCTATTGGGAAAGACTTGGAACGCATGGGCTATAGGCCACGCAGTGCCGAACACTGGAACCCTTACACTCTTCGGGATATTTGCATTAATCCCGTAAATATCGGAAAAGTAAGGTGGAATACAAGAAAAGTAGTTAAGATGTACGATGATGGAAAATTAGTTAAAAAACGTCCCGTAAATCGCGGAGACGATGCAATGCTTGTAGATGGTAATTTTGACGGCATTATGGAGCCTGAACTTTATCATAAACTAATCAAAAAAGCTGGCGTTATGACAAAAGAGAAGTCTAACACCTCTTTAATCAATCCATTTGCCGGATTGCTTTATTGCAAATGCGGCCATGCAATGATTTATCGCTCTTATCATAAAAACGGCGTAGAACGCTCTGCTGCACGCCTGATCTGTACGCACCGATCGCATTGCAATACAAAATCCGTGTTATTTGACGTCGCCTACGAGTCTATTATTGACTGTTTAGAGGATACAGTAAAAGACTTTGCATTTAAGCTGCAGCATGACAACAGTATGGATACTTACGCATTGCAGACTAAGATGTTGTCCGAACAGAGAGAAGAATTAAAAAGATTAAATGCAAAGCAAGAAGAATTATATGACTTTTTAGAAGATGGAATATATACAAAAGATGTGTTTTTACAGAGAAGTGACCGGTTAAAATCCAAACGAGAAGAAGTTGAAAAGCAAATTAAATATTTACAAGATAACACTGCAGAACCCGTAGACTACACCGAGAAGATCGCTACTTTTAAAGATGTGATAAATGCACTAAGAGATGACAACATCTCGGCAAAACATAAAAACTCCCTGCTAAAAACGATTATCAAACGCATCGACTACGACCGAACCGAAGTCACAGAGCAGGATGGAAAGGCTTATATTTGTACTTACCGCAAACGCGGAGACTTGTCTGCTGCCCCAGTTGATACAACCACCCTTTTGGCTGCCAACGCTACCAGAAGCGACGCTTGGCATTATTTTCAATCTCACATAGGCAAGGAGTATAAGATTTTAAAGATTGTGCACGATTATCAGCACCGCACTGTGTACGATGCAAGCAAGCCTGTATTTAAAGTGCATTTAAACGACTTTTAACACTTTAGGGTCATTTACATACATCATAATTGTTCAGATTCTTCCGTGCCGATGTCCGTCAAAATTCCGGTCACTTCTTTATACGGCATCGTGTAACGCTGCGACAAATATCTCATAGAAGCAGCCAGTTCGCCGTCAGGTCCTCCGAATTGCGTAATGATCACCTGAGCAATCTTTGGATTTGTCTGCGTAATTTTTACCGGATACTGCAATCGTTTCTCATAATTCCACATCGATTAACATCCCCCTTCCTGCCATGGCCATGGCTCGTTGATCCAGTTCCATCTGTCTGCGCAGGATTCCGCCACCGTGTCAATCGTAAGCGGTCCGTAGTATTTCGCATACTCTTTTAACGCCTCATTTCGCATCCTGCTGTATTCCTGAAAATACGCAAGCGCATTCTGGTCACACGGATGGGTATCCAAAAACAATTTGACATCATCTACCGCAAAACTTACTACATTGATCCATTGCAGTAAATCTTTTCTACAAGGTTTTGCCATCATCTCTGACACCCTCCCATCCCTCGAAATGGTTTATTCAATTCCTCGAAAATCGTTCCACAGGAGAACCCTTTTTCTGCATCATAAAGCTTTCTCCACATCTGCCATGGCACATATGCCATCGCCAGAGGCATTCCCTCTAATGCATCATTTTTTTCGCAGCACGGAGCCATTTGTCTGTTCGCCCGGTATTGCATGATATTATCGCGATAATTTTGCATACATATTTTTCCCTTTCTTGAATACTTATAGTATATTGTATGTATGCTGCTGAAATTGGTTCTTCTATTCTTCGTTGATTTCTTTCTTCACTTTCTTGATTGTCCTGTCAAACTTCCCCTGTCCTGTCTCATATGAAAACTTTTGCACATAGTCCTCACTTTCAATTGTTCCTTTTTTTAGTTCATCTTCATCAATATCCTGCAGTTGGAAATTTTTTTGTACCGGTCTGCATTGTTTGTCAAATGTAATTTCTACCCCCGTCAATTCATAATGGTCTTTCATGATGATTCCGGTGAGCATCCGTAATTCTTCTTCAAATAATTCGAGTTTTTTATTTTCTGTTACCTGAATCACATATTCTTCCTTTTGTACCTGGGCGGCCGTCAGATTCAGATTCTGAATAGACTCAAAATAAGCATCCATATAAAGCTCCGGTGTAATTTCCGAATCTGTCTCAAAGATTTCTCCGCCTTCCCCTTCTCCATAATATATCCCGGCTTCTTCTTTTTCACGGTACTCTGCTCTTCCCCACTCAGCATCTTTTGGCACGACCGCCTTGTCTTCCTCCGCAGAAAATTTCACCTCACTTTGATGATATTCCTCCCCCAGCTGAACATCTACGTATGGCTGCTGTTTTAAAATATCATTGATTTTTTCCGTACCATCTACCTCTTTTGCACATCCAGTCAAAAACAGACAGCTTGCAATCCCAAATAGCACTTTATTTCTTTTTCTCATCCTTTTTCTCCTCTATTTTAAATAATCACTTGGTTTCCTGTATTTTTCCCGGTAAACTTTCTTCTCTGGACTTTTCCATGTTTTTTTCAACAGTTTCTTCAAATCATTTTCCAAATAAAGCTTTTTCTCCTTAGCAGGCGATGCCGGCAGTACATCAAGCATCTGATGCGCCTCCACATAGTCCGCCGGAGCATAATTGAAAGATTCCGTATCCACCACCTTTTTTTGGAAACTTTCTTTCTCCTTTTTATAGGAAGAGCCTTTGCTCATCACAGTCTGTGTATCTTTCGTTTTCAGCACATCCCACTCTGTCACAAATTCTCCCGTCTCCACATTGATGATAAACTCTGACAGCCTGTTCGGCGTCAGAATTTTATCGTACTTTTGTCCATCAAATGTGCTGTCTTTTTGAATTTTATTGTGATGTCTGGATGGTTCCCCATAATACAAAGAAAACTCAAACTCCGCCGCATAATTTTTCAATTTCTCATAGTCCGTCTTCCCGTCAAAGTTATTGCGCACATACTCTATATTATGTTTATCTATATACATACGGAATTGGTGAATCATCGGATTATCCAACCGCTTATACGTTTTGTTTTTCTTCTGATAAGCATCTCGGACACATTGGGCATAATCCTCCAGAAAAACAGAATGTGGTTCCATACTCAGGTAAAATTCATCTCCATCTTTCAATTGTAACATCCCGTTCTCATCCAGATATCCACCCATCTGCTCTATGACAAGCAGCGCTTTCTTCTTTGCTTTAAGCTCACTGGACTCAAACATATAGGTATAGACATCTGAGCCGACCAAATGTGCCGATTTGTACACTCTGTCCAATTGCTCCAGATACTCCTCCTGTGTGATCTGTTCCCCTTCATATCCCTTGGCAAACTGCCCAAACTTATTATCGACTGCCTCCAGATATGCAAACACAGCTCTTTTGTCCCACCCCGCACGGTCCGCCAGCTCTTCCGTCTGCGCCTGTAGGACAAGCAGAAAATGCTCATCTGTCACTTTGACCACATTTGACAGTTCATCAATATAGTCAATTACTTCAACCTCCTCAAACGGTTTGATCTGTGCAATTTCGTCTTCCACATCAGAAAAAGCATTCTCTACAACTTCTCTTGTTGTATATTCAAACTTCTGATTCAGCTGCTGCTCTAAATAGGTAATCCGATCCTGCTGCGCCACATCCGATGTGATGTGAAACCGGATCTCAATCGGGCGGCATGCCTCATCAAACAAAATATCGATTTGTGAAATCGTAAACATCTCATTGTCAATCACACCCACAAAAGATAACGGAACAAGGAAGTTTTCTATCTGCTCCTGCTTGGTTACTTCAATCTGATAATTCTGTTCCTGTATTTCACTCATCTTTAACCCTAATTCTTTCATCGGATCATAAAAAAATGAAATATCCAGTTCCGGGAACAAATCCCGATAGTCCTTATGCTCATCTTTTCCTCGATACTTTCCATAAAACACAGTCGCTTTTTCCCCATTTCTTACAATCGTCTTATGTTCACCGTCATTTGGATATACAACTGTCTTCTCTCCATCTACATCATACAAAATGGTTTTGCCAAGATACCCTCCTCCGAGTATCGCTTTTACATACGTACTGTCATCCAAAATCTCCTTCAGGAACAAGTCTTCGGATTCTGTTGCACTCACACGCAAATTTCCTGCGGCAATCAATACTCCCAGTACAAGAAATACCACTGCTATTTTCCATTTTTCTTTCATACAATCCCCCATATTGGCAAAAGACAAGTACCATCTTCTTCCTGATACTTGTCCTTTGTACATCCCTATTTCTGAACGATTCCCTCGAATCCCAAATCATCTAAAATCTCCAGCGCTTTTTTCACACAACTGTCGCATCCATCAATGGAAACTGTCTTGTCTGCAAGGCTTACCTGAAAATCAAGTCCTGCCTCTGTCATCGCCTTCGTGATTCGTTCTACACACTTTTCACAGTGCATATCTTCTGCTTTAATGATTGTCATACTAATCCCTCCACTATTTCATTAATTTTTGTATTACCTCACACAGTTCATCTACCGCTTCATCTTTTCCGTCTCGTATGTCTTCTACTACACACGAATGAATATGACTTGCCAACAACTTTTTATTGAAACTGTTCAGTGCGGATTGAACTGCTGATACCTGATTTAAAATCTCAACGCAATAGCGTTCTTCCTCCACCATGTTCTTAATCCCTCTGACCTGACCTTCAATTCGATTCAGGCGAGTGATCAAGTCTTTCTTCTCTTTTTCTGAACGATGTTTTGTTCTTTCACAGCATTTGTTTTCTTCCATGTTCATTCTCCCTAGTCCAACTTTGTCGTCTTAAGTCTCAAAGCATTTCCAACTACACAGACTGAGCTAAGAGACATCGCCAACCCTGCAAAGATCGGATTCAACAGCGTTCCGTTGATTGCATATAACGCTCCGGCTGCCAGCGGAAGACCGCATGCATTATAGAAAAATGCCCAAAACAGATTCTGCTTAATATTGCGGATCGTTGCCTTGCTCAACCGAATTGCTTTATATACATCCTGCAGATTTGACTTCATCAATACAATATCACTGGAATCCAATGCGATATCACTTCCGCTTCCGATTGCGACTCCGACATCTGCCTGTACAAGCGCTGGTGCATCATTGATTCCATCTCCTACCATCATAACACATTTTCCTTCTTTTTGCAGTACTTCTACAACAGATGCTTTATCATTTGGCAGCACTTCTGCAATCACATGATCTACCCCCACTGTTTTTCCTATATATTCTGCTGTCAGACGGTTATCTCCTGTCAGCATGTGTACCTCAATCCCCAGTTCTTTGATTTTTTGAATTGCCGCTTTACTCGTCTCTTTGACAGTATCTGCGACACTCACAATCCCGATTACTTTACCACCTGAAGCTACAAACATCGGTGTCTGTCCTTTTCCCGCAATCTGAAGCGCCTCCTCTTCATATTCGGAAAAATCAATCTTCTGTTCCACGCAAAGCTTTTTGTTTCCAATATAATAAGTCTTTCCGGTAATGATTGCCTCAATCCCCTGACCGGTAATACTTTGGAACTCAACCACTTTTTCTAATTCTATTCCACGATCTTTTGCACCATTTACAATCGCGGCTCCAAGCGGATGCTCTGACACTTGTTCACAGGACGCTGCAACCTGAAGCAATTTTTCCTCACTTGCACTGTGACTTATCACTTGCATAACAGTCGGTTTTCCCTCTGTGATCGTTCCCGTCTTATCCAATACAACCGCGTCAACTTTATGGCTGATCTCCAGTGCCTCCCCACTCTTAATCAAGATACCGTGGTTTGCCCCAAGTCCGGTTCCTACCATGATCGCTGTCGGAGTTGCAAGTCCAAGCGCACACGGGCACGCAATGACGAGCACAGATACGAAAATTGTCAGCACAAAAGTAATATCATGTCCAAGCAGCAGCCAAATGATACTTGCCACAACTGCTATCGTCATAACAGCCGGAACAAAATAGCCTGCCACAGTATCTGCCAATTTTGAAATCGGAGCCTTCTTTCCCTGTGCGTCTTCCATCATCTTCACAATTTTTGCAAGTGTCGTATCTGCGCCAATATGAGTTACTTTTACAGTGATCGCACCTTGGTAGTTTACGCTTCCTCCGATTACTTCATCTTCTTTTTCTTTCTCTACCGGGATACTCTCACCTGTGAGCATCGATTCATCCACACTGGTACTTCCTTCCACCACAATTCCATCCAGCGGAATGCGGCTCCCCGGCTTAATCAAGATCAGCTCACCAAGCGCGACAGATTCCACAGGTACCTCTTTCTGTTCTCCGTCTCGTATCACAACTGCCGTATCCGGTGCGAGCTCCATCAGCTTGCGAATTGCCTCTGACGTCTTTCCTTTGCTTCGTCCTTCCATATACTTGCCTACCATGACAAGCGTAACAACGATTGCCGCAGATTCATAGTACAGATTGTGTACTGCATTTTCATTGCCCGGAATAGAAATCGTCATAACCACGCTGTACAAAAAGGCACTTCCTGTTCCGATTGCAACAAGGGAATCCATATTCGGATGTCCGCGGAACAAACTTTTAAATCCGATCAGATAGAATTTTTTCCCATTATATAAGATAATCGTTGTCAAAATCAGCTGTGCCAAAGCAAAATTCAGCGGATTATGGTGCATGTCCAAAATATTCGGCAACGGCATCGGGAAGGGAACCATATGCCCCATGGAAATGTAAAGCAACGGAATTGCCAACAGTACATTCGCGAGCAATCTATGCTTTGTCTTTTTGATGTCCTGCTCTAAAGCTTCCTCTTCTTTCACTTTTTCTTCTTTGTTCTTCTCCACATGCAGTTCCGCCCCAAAACCTGCACGTTCCACCTTTGTCACTACATCATTTTGTGTAATCTTTGTCTCATCATACGTGATCGTCAAAATTCCCGTTGTCAGATTCACATTGCTCTCCGAGACACCCTCAAGCTTTCTTGTGACACGCTCCACCGCACTGCTGCATGCCGCACATGTCATTCCTGATATATTATATTTTTCTGTAACCATAACATTCACTCCTCTCATTATACATATAGGGGGTATGTGTATATATTATTCCATCTGTCACAATCTGTCAAGGGATATTTTGAAGCAAATGTGATTCTTACAGAGCATTTGTTATGTAAATAGAACTCACTTTCCCATGCATACAACAAAAAGCCCTGGATCTCCAAGGCTTTTCTCTCATCTAAGACAACGGATATTTTTCTGTTAATTCCGCCACCATTACTTTTACTTTTTCAATATTTTCTTCACTTTCCATCACAAGTGCGATTGCCTCTGCAATCTTGTCCATATCTGTTTCGACCATACCTCTTGTCGTAACTGCAGGAGTTCCAAGTCGAACACCGCTCGTCACAAACGGTGATCTTGGATCGTTCGGAATCGTATTTTTATTACATGTAATATGTGCACGGTCCAAACGTTTTTCCAATTCTTTTCCGCTTAAATCTGTTCCGCTTAAATCTACAAGCATCAGATGGTTGTCCGTTCCACCTGAGACAATTTTCACCCCACGTCTCATCAATCCGTCACAGAGTGCCTTTGCATTTTTTACGATTTGCCCCTGATACGCCTTAAATTCCGGCTGCAATGCTTCTTTAAAGGATACCGCTTTTCCAGCGATCACATGCATGAGCGGTCCTCCCTGAATTCCCGGGAACACGGCTTTGTTAAAGTTAAATTTATCTGCTGCCTCCTGATTGCATAAAATCATTCCTCCACGAGGTCCTCTGAGTGTCTTATGAGTAGTGGTTGTCACCACATCTGCATACGGAATTGGCGATGGATGCAGTCCGGCAGCCACAAGTCCTGCAATGTGTGCCATATCCACCATAAGATGCGCTCCTACTTCATCTGCAATCTCCCGGAATTTTTTAAAATCGATAGTTCTTGCATATGCGCTTGCGCCTGCCACAATTAATTTTGGCTGCTCTCTCAATGCAATCTGTCTCACATCTTCATAGTCAATGAATCCTTCATCATTCACCCCATAAAACACAACGTCAAAATATTTTCCGGACATGTTAACCGGTGATCCATGTGTCAGATGCCCGCCATGATCCAAATTCATTCCAAGTACTTTATCTCCCGGCATCAGCATTGCAAAAAATACCGCCATGTTTGCCTGTGCTCCTGAATGAGGCTGTACATTCGCATAATCACATCCAAATAATTTTTTTGCACGTTCTATCGCAAGATTCTCAACAACATCTACACACTCACAGCCACCATAGTAACGCTTAGCCGGATACCCTTCTGCATATTTATTCGTCAAAGGGCTTCCCATCGCTGCCATTACCGCATGACTCACCCAGTTTTCTGATGCAATCAGCTCAATATGAGAATTCTGTCTTTCCATCTCTTTCGTTATCGCTTCTGCTATTTCAGCATCTGCTATTTTTAATTCATCAAATTCGTACATTTTCAGATACCTCCTCACCATTTTTCGAATTAATTTTAGGATAGCATATGTTTTTTGATTTTTCAACCGGGTCTGAACAGTCAAAAAGATACATGGAAATAAATTTTGCATTTATTCCATGTATCTTTTAGTACGATTATCTTACTTAGATGCCTCACCAAGTGTTACCTGTACAGTCTGTTCTTTATATTCGCCATTCTTCTCTGGCACCTGAACAGTTACATCTACAGTCTCGCCTGCTTTGTAGTATTCCAGCTGAGCTTTCAATGTATCCATACCATCAATCTTTGTTCCGTCAAACTCTGTGATAATACTTCCTTTTGTGAGACCAGCTTTTTCAGCTCCGCCATCTTTTGTTACCTCGGAAATAAATACACCTTCCGGCATATTGTACACCTGAGCACTCTGCGAATCCACATCTGTACCGCTGATGCCAAGTGCTCCTCGCTGTGACTCATCTACTTTGGTTCTTGTCTGACGATTCATCAAATCATTGATAACATCTGTCACATCTGAAATTGGGATTGCATATCCCATGCCCTCTACTGCATCTGCATTTACTTTTACTGTATTGATACCAATTACTTCACCCTTGGCATTCAAAAGTGCTCCACCACTATTACCAGGATTGATTGCCGCATTTGTCTGAATTAAAGTTGTCTCAAAGCCATCTACAGTTCTGTCTTTTGCACTGATAATTCCGTTTGTTACAGACTGACCATATCCAAGAGCATTTCCAATTGCAATTGCAGGTTCACCTACACGAATTGCATCAGAATCTCCAAGTGTTGCTGTCTTAATCTCTTTCATAGTAGAGTCTTTAATCTGATCTAACTGAACGGCTACAACTGCAAGGTCAATGTTGGAATTTGTTCCTTTTACCTGTGCTTCGACACTCTCTTCATCTACAAAAGTAACTGTCAGTGTACTGCTTCCTTCTACTACGTGGTTATTTGTCACAATCAATAACTCTGAATCATTCTGTCCGATAATAATTCCGGAACCGCTGCTCTGGCTTTCATATTCACGAACACCACCAAAGAAATCCTGTACCTGCTGTACACTTAAGTTTGTAATTGATACAACCGACGGCATTACATTTTCCACCATATCGGCAAGATCAGAATCTACATCTGAGCTCGTATTCGTGGATACTTTTGTGGAATTCACCTTCTGTCCGGATGATGCGACCGTAGTTTTATTTCCAACCACTTTATTGATCACAACATTACTTGCCTGAAATGCTGCGCTTGCCAACAAACCAAATACAAGTGCCATGCAGATGCATGTTGCCCACTTCACACCAATATGAATCGGCTTTCTCTCTTTTTTCTTTCTCATATGGCGACGCGTCTGCTTCTTGGACTGCTCATCTGGCTGTTCATATGTCGGCGCACCATATGCCTGTGACTCATACGACTGCGACTCACGTGTCCGAGATTCTTGTGTCCGGGACTCTTGTGTGGAAGATTCATATACCGGCGGTTTTTCATAGTATGATGTATTCTCCTGCTCTGTTCTTTGTTCCGTCTGTGCAGCTTCCTCTATTATCCCATCTTCCGGTACCGGCGGTTCTATTCTTGCTGGTTCCTCTCTTTTTTCTTCATTATTTCCGTAATTATATTTATTATCCATTGTCAAGACTCCTTTCATTTCCTTTGATGATAGTAGTCTAACAATAATTTGTGATAAAACTGTGTTTTATTTGCAAAAAAACTTTGAAAAACTATTCTACAGTTACTGATTTTGCTAGGTTTCTCGGCTTATCTACATCGCATCCTCTTCCGACAGATACATAGTATCCAAACAGTTGAAGCGGAATGATTGCCAATGAATTTGCAAAATATCTGTTTGTCTCCGGAATATAGATGACATAATCTGCTACTCTCTCCACATCGGTATTTCCTTCGTTTGTCACTGCCATAACGAACGCCCCACGTGTACGCACTTCTTCCATATTGCTGATCATCTTTTTATACAAATCTTCCTGAGTAAGCACCGCTGCAACCAATGTTCCTTCTTCAATCAGAGAAATAGTTCCATGCTTCAACTCTCCCGCTGCATATGCTTCTGAATGAATATAAGATATCTCTTTTAATTTCAGAGAACCTTCCATGGAAATAGCATAGTCGATTCCTCTTCCGATAAAGAATACATCTTTTGCAGCCAGATAGCGGTTTGCAAACTTCTGAATTTTATTTTTATTATTCAGCAGCAATTCCACCTGTTCCGGAAGCTTCTGCAGGTCTTCCAGCATCTCTTTCAAGCCTGCGTCATCCAAAGTACCTCTTGCATGTGCAAATTTCATTGCGAGCAAATACAATGCAATCAGCTGAGAAGAATATGCCTTCGTCGTAGCTACCGCAATCTCCGGACCTGCCCATGTATACATCACATTGTCCGCCTCTCTTGCAATTGAACTTCCGACAACATTGACAATTCCAAGCACTTTTGCTCCCCTAGCCTGCGCCTCTCTCAGCGCTGCCAGAGAATCTGCCGTCTCTCCTGACTGACTAACTACGATAACAAGTGTCCCTTCTTCCAAAATCGGGTTGCGATAACGGAATTCAGACGCCAAGTCCACTTCCACAGGAATTCTTGCCAGTCCTTCAAAAATATATTTGCTTGTCATTCCTGTATGATTCGCAGAACCGCATGCAACAATCATAATCTTTTTAATCGCACGAATCTCGTCATCGCTCATCTTTAATTCTTCAATCACAATGTTGTCTCCTTTGATTCTCGGCGAAAATGTATCCAGAATTGCTTTCGGCTGTTCGTACATCTCCTTCAGCATGAAATGTTCAAATCCACCTTTTTCTGCGGCATTGATGTCCCAGTCAATTGTTGTGGACTCTTTTTCGATCGGCTCTTCATCCACTGTGAAAAATTCCATTGTAGAGTCTGTCATACGGACAATCTCCTCATTTTCAATGAAATATACATCTCTTGTATACTTCAATACTGCCGGAACATCTGATGCAATGATATTTCCATTCTCTGTATGTCCCACAATCAATGGGCTGTCCTTGCGGACTGCATACAATTCTTCCGGATGATCTTTGAAGATGATTCCAAGAGCATAGGAGCCTTCCATACGATGCATAATCTTTGTAATTGCCTCCAACGGATTGCCTTTGTAATAATAATCAAGTAAATGAGCAATAACCTCTGTGTCCGTCTCAGAGATAAACTCGTACCCTTTTTTCTCCAGTTTCTTTTTTAGTTTTAGATAATTTTCGATAATTCCATTGTGAACAACAACAATGGATTCCTCTTTATTGAAATGCGGATGTGCATTGACATCCGATGGTGATCCATGTGTTGCCCATCTTGTATGACCGATTCCGACTGTTCCCGGAAGTGTTGCACCATCGTGAGATAATTCACTTAGCACTTTCAGTCTTCCCTTTGATTTTAATGTTGCTACCTTTGTTCCATCATATACGGCAATCCCCGCTGAATCATATCCACGATATTCCAATTTTGCCAATCCATCTAACAAAATAGGGGCTGCCTGTTCATTTCCAATGTATCCTACGATTCCACACATAATTTTTACCTCCACTTTTGTACAAATCACCATTTTTTTTGCACTATGTGGTTTATTGTAGCAAACCTGAACTGATTTGTAAAGAAAAAAAGAGGATACTTAGTTATCCCAAGTTCCTCTTTTCGTTTCCTTAATCGTCTAAATCAATAAAATCAAGGTCAAAATCTTCATAAGATTGTTTCTTTTCTTTTGTACGTGTCATTTTTTGATCATCCAAATCTTCATCACCAAAATCCGATTCCTCCTCGAAGTCACTCTCTTCAAAATCGTCATCAGCAAAATCATCCTCGGCAAAATCATCGTCAGTAAAATCGTCATCGGCAAAATCGTCGTCAGCAAAATCATCCTCGAGGTCATCATCTTGAATATCCGCACTGGCAACTTGAATTCTTTCAGATTGCTCTTCATCCTCTTCATGATCATCAAATCTGTCATCTTGAGATCTCATGCCACCTGATTTTCTACCTGTATCTATAAGCTCAAGCTCTCCTTCGTCTATGTCAATTCCATATTCATCATACAACTCATCTAGCTCTGCATTTCTATTGTGAAGCTTCACACCTAATACTATAAGAAACACGAGCATAATTACAAATAGTACACCTGCACCTAAAATCACATAATTTAAATAACTTTCAATAGCAGAAGTAAGTTTTCCTAAAAAAGAAACTGATTTCTGCTCCTCTTCGACTGAAGGTGCATCGAATCTCTGATATGTTCCATCCACAGAATCATATTGGTATAATGACTTTTCTCCCTGATTATTCATCGCATAGAGGATGTAATAGTCACTTTCTTTCGCATTTCTCCATGCTGGGAACACTTGATCATTCAATGTAATCTCGGTCTCCTGATACTCTTTCGGAAGCTTGATATCTCCACGTTCTGAAAGAAGTACAATCGCTGCTGTCTGAGAGATATTAATTTGTTCAAATGGAACAAATGACGATGTCTCACTCTCATATAAGAAAAACTTCCCTGCATTTTGGGCATCTACCAAATATGCTAGATATACATCTTCTGTTTCCTGTTTTACCACTTTTCGCTGTGCGCCTTCATATTCCATTGTCGCCTCTACAAATCCAAATGGAATCTCTGCCTCTGAAAAGTTTTCAGAAAGTGTATACTCTGTTCCTTCTACAGTTACCTTCACATCAGTTGTCTCGCCTGTTGTATTCTCACCTTCCGTTGGAGCTGTTGTCGCAGTTACATCCCCAGCTGCAATTGTGACTGCCGAAGATCCCTGTGTACAGTTTAATTTCTCATCCGAATAAAGCCATGCTTTATAGCTGCTGACTTGAATCTTTGCAGTTCCCTCTTTTAATACGTCAAACTGCATCTTAAATCGCAATTCCGTCTCGCTTCCTGTTCCTTTTCCGGAATATACAAGCTGTCCCGTTCCGGATTCCGTTACATTATCACCACTTTTAAACTTTAAATATTCTGTATCGTAAGTCAGATTCAGGTCTGCATCACCGATTGCCGCTCCTGCTCTGACAACTCCTGTGACCTCTACCGTCTCTCCTACTTTTGTCGATGGATCACTGAATACAATTTGTCCATCTGCTGCATATGTCAGCATTCCAAAGCATGGCGCCATCAGACATACCGACAATATAAATGTGGCTATTTTTTTCATTACTTTCATGCGTTCTTCCTCTTTCTTTACTTTCGTAACAATTATTACATGCCAGTTTTTGACATCCTTTATACATATTACACTGTTTTTTTCAAATTGTCTAGTTCTTTGACATTATTCTTCTTTCTGTACACTCTCTGTATAATCAGCTCTCGTATATCCAGTCAGTGTCTCAATCTCTCCGGCAATCTCTTTTACTTTTTCAGAGACTATATACTCATCCTTCGGATATAAAAACGCATGCAATTCTTGTACATTTTCTGAAAATCCAAGCGGTATAACTGAACTTCCTACGCCATTTACATTTCCATCAGTTAGTTCAAATGGAAATCCTTTTGTCTCTCCTAGTTGATACTGCGTTACCCCTGCTGCAAGCCCAATCATATCTTTTAGAGAAAAACTTGTGGACACTTGTGGAAATACTTCATCAATAATTTTATTGATTGTTCCAAGCTTCGTGTGCAGCACTTTTTCAAAAACTTTTTCTAAAACCAACCTTTGTCTCTCTGTTCTTGTATAATCTCCACCTGCCGTTGAACGGATTCTTGCATAAGTAACTGCCTGGCTTCCATCAAGTTTCTGATTTCCCGCATACTCAATAAAATTCGTTTCCTTCCCTGCTACTTGGGCTGTCTCCTCCAAAAATTCATTCATATATTGTATTTCCTCTTCTTTTATGTCAATCTCAATCCCACCAAGCAGATCTACTGTATCCGCTAATGCTTTAAAGTCCACTGTGACATAATTCTGAATATCCAAATCCAAATTCTTATTCAGCATATTGATTGCATCCTGTGGTCCGCCTGTAAAATAGGCATTATTGGCTTTTTTTATCTCCCCATTCATCTGTTCTGTTAATGTATCACGGTAGACAGATATCATCTTTACCTCTTTTGTTTGGTTATCAATGGATGCCACAATGATACAGTCCGCATGCGTTCCCTTTTCTAACTGTCCTTCTCTGGAATCACCTCCAAACAACGCAACCGTCGTATATCCCTCCTGACTCGCCCCATCATTCACTTTGATATCTCCCTCATCAAATGATGTGACCTGAAACTTATCATATTTTAAAATCACATAACCGACTACTAACAATATGGCAAGAATCAGAAGCTCTGCGAGCAAAAAAAGAACTCTCTTTTTTCTTCTTGATTTTTTTCTCTTTTTCTTCATAGAATTAATTCCCTTCTTAAGTTTTACTATCCCCTATTGAATCTTCTGACTTCATCGCTTTAACTAGAATTACCACTGCTATAATATGATTTGCATCTTTTCCTGCAACTATTCCTGCCACTCCACCTTTCTAAGTTTTGCAGTCACATGGACTCCCACCGAGGCAACGAGGCAATTTTACCTTTGACTGAAATCAAATAATACATTTTATTTTGCTGCTATTCCTTACGACGACTGAATTCTTGATTTTTTGAACAAACAAATAGTGCAATATAAAATGGAATTAAATATTGTTCCGCTACTGCATATCTAGGCCAATAATGTATTGGTGATGCTACAATAAGTGTAATCATCAATCCTATCGTAGGTGTTAAAGCAATTACTAAAAGTTCTTGTTTTCTTAAAATCAGAAAGATAACAAGTAAGACTACACACCAGTTAATTATTCCTATAGGAATACCGATATCCTCAATCGGAAAAACTTTTGTTAACAACTCACTATTTACATATTTTCCCACCTTAATATCATACTCTTCCAGCACATCTTTATACTCTAGATAATAATTCCGCGGAACTCCTCCCACAATATTTCTAGAGTAATAATTAACTTCATCGCAATTTATTGTCCAAAATCCATATGTCTGCAACTCCCAAGCTTCAAAGAAAATGCGTGGATTTTTTTTGAACATAGAAAAATATCTTTTAAAAAAGTTCTCCTCCAACACTGATGAATCAAAATTTGAATTCCATTTTAAAGAATCTACACAGCACGGTGTATATACACTTTTATACAATTCTAATGGAAGCAATTGTTCCATATATTCTCTATCCTCTTCTGACATCTTGCCTTCGCAAGCAACTACTCTTGCCATTTGGTTCAAAAAAATTCCATAAGATTCTACCTTTTCTTTTTCAATCCCCAATTTATCATATAACGGACCCGTGATGAATTGAGCAGTTAAGACTACTAAAATTGTGAAAATTGCCATTTTTTTAAGCGCATTACATATTAAGTCCTTTCTCATATAAATACTCATTATTATAAAAACAACACTCATAAAAAAGGCAATATATATCCCATTATTTCGCACAAAAATTAAAACAAGAAGTAAAAAGACATATTTTATTCCGAAAAACTTATCCTTTTGAATAACAGCACCTCTGCTTAATATGACTTCCATAATCATTAATGTAATCACGACTAGAGTAACCCCAAAAATCGGATCTTTCCACATAGCAATACTCATTTGTGCAAAATAAGGAATTACTCCATAAAATCCTCCAAGAGCTATTAAATGAATTTTTCGCAAATTCATTCGGAAGAAAAGCCAACATATTAAATAGGAAATTGAAAGGCTCATATAAACCATTTGAATCACACAGTACAATACACAACCGACTGTATTTCCGCCAAATATTCTCCCTATTTTAAAACAAAGTTTTATAAACAAAGTATAACACACTGGATGATGGTTATTTAATGGCTCATTTCCTAATGCTTGTGCTATAGATGACATTGTATCTCCAAAAATATACCCCGGAAAATATACAAGCAAATAAGGCAACCATGCAAAAAACAAACATACTGCAACTATTATTACTACTTTATAAGAAATCTTGTTTTCTATACAAAATTGATATTTTTTTAATTTTTTATTGTTAGCATGCCAAAAATATATACTCTTAGCCATTTCAAATATGCCAAATGCAATAAAGAAAAAAGCTACTACATCCACTAGCGTATATGGAATAATATAATTTTCCATTATTGTTCCATAATAAGTGTCTTGTGTATGGATATGATCCCCTAAAATAATAGCAAAACTCAACAAACTCGAAAAAATCCCTATAAAAATTACAGAAACTTTAGAATTGAATTTCTGTTTTTCATTAGTCCTAATGCAAAACAAAATTATACACAAAACTAACACTGCTACTAAATACTCAAATCTAAAATGTAAGTAAGATGCAATAAAATGTCCACTAACTCCTGCCAAAACAATATGAACCACATCTTTTCTTAGGTTTTCCCCTATCATATGAAATTTCATCTTATTCCCCAATACTCTTTTTCTCTAAAAACAATTTCCTCGTAACAAAATTATAAACCATTACAACCACTGTGGCACCAATTTTAGATATCATATAAAAAACACCAAGTTTTTCCACAGTAAGCCACATAATTAACTGATTTATCCCCAATCCTACAATACTGAGTACAACAAACAGTACAAACTCCTGTTTTTTATCTCGATTTTCACCTACATCAAATACCCATTTCACACTCATAACATAGTTAAAAATAACAGATACTGCAAAAGAAATTCCACTTGAAATCAAATAATTGATATGAAATACTTCTGTTAGGAAAATCATGATACCATAATCAATGACAAAAGCACTTCCCCCAACAACTCCAAATTTCATAATTTGCTTTACTAATTTCTCCATCTCTTCACTTCCCACTATCTATTTCATTTGGTTTAGCATCAATTCATATAGTTGTCTATGTTTCTTTACAATTACATCTAAAATGATTCCACATACCCAAAGAAGCATCCCAAGCACAGCTATAATTCCTGACACAATCAACGTAGGAAACTTCAGCACTAAACCTGTCTGTAGGTAATCGATAAACACGGGTACAAATAAAATTAAAGTGATTGCCCATAGGACTGCTGCTATTAGAGAAAAGAACGCAAACGGTCTATATTCTCGAAACAAAGTTGCAATTGTTCGTAATACTTTTATACCATCTGAGAAGGTATTCAATTTCGAATCACTTCCCTCCGGCCTGTCCCTATAAACAACTGAAACTTCCTCCAATAAAAAATTCTTATCCACTGCATGAATCGTCATTTCTGTTTCAATTTCAAACCCTTTTGATAATACTGGAAACGACTTCACAAACATTTTACTGAACGCTCGATATCCCGTCATAATATCCTTAACCTCATTTCCAAACAATTTATTAATGAAAAAACGCACTATGCGATTTCCCATATTATGAAAAGGTCTCTTATTTTCCGTAAAGTAAGTAGAAGACAAGCGATCACCAATTACCATGTCTACCCCTTTATCCAATACCTTATCCACCATCTCTCTTGCATGTTCTGCTGGATATGTATCATCTCCATCTATCATCAAATAGCAGTCAGCATCAATGTCTCTGAACATACTCCTAATCACATTCCCTTTTCCCTGGCGATACTCATATCTAACCACTGCCCCTGCTGCTTTTGCAATCTCATCTGTGCCATCTGTCGAATTATTATCATATACATAAATCGTCGCTTCTGGCAATGCTTCTTTATAATCCTCAATTACTTTTTTTATTGTAACACTTTCATTATAGCATGGTATTAATACAGCTATTCTCTTCATCCCTATCTCCTTCTTTTCATCATTTTATCTTAAATACCACATAGTTTATTATGAAACATCAGTTTTTCCTTTTTTTTAATATATTTAGAATATATTCTAAACACTCTAATTTGAATATTTTGGCTAATCCCAAATACAAACATCCTCCCACGATAACTTCTATTGCTAGATTTACAACAATATGAAATATCAAAACCTCATTTAGTAAATATACAGCCCCTCCCATGACCAATGAGATTAAGAATGATGGTGCGATATCATAAATTTGTTCTAAAAAGCTATAATTTAACAGTTTTCTATTTGGCCATGCATTAATAACTGTACTTGCTACACTGGAAACAACTTTTGAAAATGCCATAACAATCACTCCAAACGGTAAACTGATAATCAAACAAATAATACCTACCATTTTTTTAATGATTTCCAATTTTAAAAAAACATCACTTCTTCCTATTGCATTAATAGCTTGAAGATTTGCTGTATGTATCGGCCAGAACGCATATGACAAACACAGCATTCTCATAATTGGCACACAAAATAACCATTTTTCAGTTAGTAACAATTCTATAAGTGGTTCTGAACATGCTGCCAAACCTGCCATAGCCGGAAATACAAAGAACGAACTTGTAACCATTGATCTTCGAACCATGCTCTTAACCTTAGCAAGATTATCCTGTTCTTCCGATAACGCAGGCAGCATCACACTTTGTATCGAACCATTCACATTTGTAACCAATATGTTGGGAAATTGATCCGCCCGATTATAGTAGCCTAACTGATCTGATTTATAAAATTTTCCAATAACCAAACTATATATATTGTTATATAAAACATCTATTAAATTGGATACAAGTAACTTCCATCCATAGTCAAACATATTCTTTATTCTCGACAAATTACATCGCATATGCGGTTTCCAGTCCACAATAAATAGAAGAATAACGCAAATGAAGAACTGATTACTTAACTGTTGTGCTACTAAAGCCCATACACCAAATTTGTAATATGCTAGTATAATTCCTAATATACCGGAAAAAATATTTGCTCCTAAACTACTATAAAATAATTTTTTAAATTGAAACTCTCTTGACACTTTCGCAATCTGAATAGAATTAAATGCACCGAAAAATAACACTAATCCCAATATTTTTATAACACTACTTAAGTTAGGCATTTTATAAAATGCTGCAATAGCATCAGAACTCACAAATAGCAGGATATAAATAATCAATGCCACGACAGCACTAACAACAAACACTGAGGAATAGTCTTCTTCTTCTACATCTTTTTGTTGTATTAATGCAGTGTTAAATCCACTTTGGACAAATACATTCGCCAAAGAGATAAATACAGTAATCAATGCAATTACCCCATAGTCTTCCGGCAAAAGTAATCGCGCCAAAATCAACTGTATGATAAACTGTATCCCCTGCGTTCCCATCCTTTCAAAAAACTTCCAAAATAACGATGTAATAACCTTAGCTTTATGTTGTTCCATTATACCTCCTTATTCCGCATAAGCTACATTCTTCTTTTTATCTTCAGATACAACTTTGGAAAATGAAATTTAAAGAACATAATCCCTTTTTCTTTTCCCGTCATGCCCTGGTATCTTTTTGGATATTTTTTCTTCAATTCCCTATAGTCTCCTCGCAGAACAATTTGATTAGATTGAAAATGTTCGATCCTCTCTGATATCACTTCATTGTATTGCCCTTTATAAAAAGGATTAATCTCTTTTAGCAAATTTACAACATCTTCACATCTCTCTATCTTCTTCCCAATAATATCTCCCTCTAGAGCACCTCTCGACCAAGATCCTTTTGCTTCTGTTCTATACGTGCTCAATTCTTCTGAAAGATAATATACTTTCCCTTTCGTTGATAAAAATATAATCAATGGGTAATCTTCTACTTTTGCATTATAATAAAATGGTGGCAGCTCTTTCATAAAACAGCTTCTAAATACCATACTGTTTGTAGCAATCATGTCCCCATTTCCTGCAATCAATTCTTCTGTTGACAAAACTGTGTCTTCTTGTCTCGGCTTGATTTTCCCAGTTCTTTTTCCTTTTTCATCAACTGTATATGCCGCACTTGTCACAAGTGCATAATCGTCATTACTTTCTAAAAAATCAATCTGTTTTTCTAGTTTGCCTTCATCATTCCAAAAATCATCCCCTTCATTTATTGCCATATACTTTCCACGCATATAATTTATAAATGAAGGGAAAATTTTTATTCCCTTTGAGTATTGATTCTCTTGCTCTAAAATCAAACGAATCTTATCAGGATACTCTTTCTGGTAAGCTTCCAAAATTGCTCTCGTTCCATCGGTTGAACAATCATCTCTAATTAAGATTTCTGTTTTGTATTTTGTTTTCTGTCTCAGACAGCCTTCAATTGCCTCAGCTATATAATCTTCCTGATTATATGTCGCTATGCATATGCTTACAACTATCTCGTCCATATCTTTCCTCCTGACATAAACGTTCAAATATCGTGATATTTTATCACTTTAGCCGGTACCCCGACTGCTGTACAATTAGCTGGAATATCATCAACTACAACCGCTCCTGCACCTAAAATGGTATTTTCTCCTATTTTCTTTTTTTCAATAATCTGACTTCCCACTCCAATTTCAACTCCATAAGAAATTTTTACATTCCCTGAAACATTCACACTTGGATATAGTGTCACAAAATTCTCCAATGTAACATCATGTCCTATAGTACAGTCATAATTAATAAGTACAAAATCCCCTATTTGAGTATCTACTGTAATAACAGCAGACCAACAAATAATACAGCCTTGTCCAAATTTTACATTGTTACCATACCGAACATTGTCAGCAATAATTGTCGGAAAATACAAATTACGATTTACCTTTATTTTATTGTATACATATTGTCGATGTTGAGATTTTCCTAAGCAAATAGCTACTGCTACTTTTTTTTCATATCCAAGCAAATATTCTGTATTTCCAAGTACTTTCAATCCATTAATTACCGTTCCTTGGTATTCTGGTGTATCATCAACAAACCCTATTACATTATACTCACTTTGCTTTTTGTTCCACTCTTCAATCTGCCAAGCAATCTCTCTTCCCAATCCTCCAGCACCAAAAATAATTAAATCTTTTTTCGCCATAAGCTACTTTTTCTATAACCTTTCACCATACTGCTTTTCAAAATACTGTTTATATTCTCCTGAAAGAATATTTTTCCACCATTCCTGATTATTCAAATACCACTCTATCGTCTGCTGGATTCCTGTCTCAAAATTGTATTTTGGTTTCCATCCCAATTCTGTTTCCAATTTTGTCGGATCAATTGCATACCGCATATCATGTCCTGGTCGGTCTGTCACATACTCAATTAAAGACTCCGGTTTATCTAACGCTTTCAGAATAGTCTTAACAACTTCCAAATTGGTTCTTTCATTATGCCCACCAACATTATAAACTTCTCCCACTCTTCCATTTCTTACAATCAAGTCGATTGCTCGACAATGATCTTCTACATGAAGCCAATCTCTCACATTTTCTCCATTTCCGTACACTGGAAGCTTTTCATCTGCTAACGCTCTAGATATCATAAGCGGAATCAATTTTTCTGGAAAATGATATGGTCCATAATTATTAGAACATCTGCTGATTGTCACCGGAAGTCCATATGTCCTGTAATATGCCTGCACAAATAAGTCTGCACTTGCTTTTGAAGAACTATATGGGCTAGATGTATGCAATGGGGTCAATTCTGTAAATAATAAGTCTTTTCTGTCTAACGGCAAATCTCCATATACTTCATCGGTCGAAACCTGATGATATCTTTTCACCCCATATTTAACAGATGCATCCAATAATGTGGTAGTTCCCATCACATTGGTTCTTACAAAAGCCTCTGGGTCTGTGATACTTCTATCAACATGAGACTCTGCCGCAAAATTTACAACAATATCAAACTGCTCTTTTTCAAATAATTCAAATATAAATTTCCTCTCAGCAATATCGCCTCTAACAAACTTGTAATTTTCTTTGCCCTCTACCTTTTTACAAGTTTCTAAATTTCCCGCATATGTCAATAAATCCAAATTTACAATCATATCTTCCGGATATTTTTCAACCATATAATGTATAAAATTCCCACCAATAAATCCTGCGCCACCTGTAACTAGTATTTTCATATTATTCTCCCTCCTCAATCAAAGAAATGATATATCTTCCATATTCTGTAGCTGATAAGGACTCTCCAATCATTCTTAGTTGCTCTGTGTCTATAAATCCTTTTCGCCAAGCAATTTCTTCAATACAGGATACATAAAATCCTTGTCTTGATTGGATTGTTTCTACAAACTGGCTAGCTTTTAAAAGTCCCTGCGGAGTTCCTGTATCCAGCCATGCCATACCTCTTCCCATCAATACTACATTTAGCTCATTATCTTCCAAATAGCGGTTATTAATTGATGTTATCTCGATTTCTCCTCTTGCGGAAGGTTTCACACTTTTCGCATACTCCACAACTTTATTGTCATAAAAATAAAGACCAGGAACTGCAAATTTTGATTTTGGCATTTCCGGCTTTTCTTCAATAGACAACACTTTTCCATCTTCTCCAAATTCTACTACACCAAAATCTTTTGGAGAATTTACCGGATAGCCGAAAACCGTTGCCCCCACTTTATTCTCTCTAGCTCTTCTTAATATGCTCGAGAAGTCTTGTCCAAAAAAGATATTATCTCCAAGCACCAAACACACACTGTCTTCTCCAATAAATTTTTCGCCTAATATGAATGCCTCTGCCAATCCATTTGGCTTTTCCTGAACCATATATTCAATAGAAATTCCCAATCTCTTTCCATCCCCTAGCAATCTTTCATACTGATCAATCGCCTCTGATGTAGAAATAATCAGCACTTCTCTTATTTCTGACAACAACAAAACTGACAATGGATAATATATCATTGGTTTGTCATAAATTGGCAACAACTGTTTTGATACACTTTTAGTCATCGGATATAATCTTGAACCGGTTCCTCCTGCTAAAATAATTCCTTTCATATATCATCACTCTCCTAAAATAATTTTACAGATTCTGTCTACATCTTCTTCGGTTAAATTCGCATATAGCGGTAAACACAAAATTTTCTCTGAAACCTCTTTGGCTATTGGTGTTTCATTTACACTACAGTTCTTTTTGTAATATGAAAATTCTGATACAATTGGATAAAAATATTTTCTTGCAAATATATTTTCTCTTTCTAGGCAAGCAGCCACTTCATCTCTGCTCTTCCCAAAAATTTCTTTCTCAAAAACTACTGGAAAATAAGCATAATTACTCTGAACTTCATTCTGTTCAACTAAAATTCTTATTCCATCCCTATTTTGTAAATGCTTTCTGTATCTTTTTACAACGTTTCTTCTCTTTAGTATTTCATTATCCACATGACGTAAATTACAAATTCCCATCGACGCCTGAAATTCATTCATTTTCGCATTAATACTTTCTTGTGGAACATCTCCCTCCTGAGAGATTCCAAAATTTTTTAGGGCATCCAATTTTGAATACAGTTCTTCCGAATGATAGATCAGACCTCCCCCTTCAATTGTATTAAATACTTTTGTGGCATGAAAACTCAGCATAGATATATCACCAAAAGAAGTAACACTCTTCCCTTTATATGTTACCCCAAATACGTGTGCCGCATCATATATTAATTTTAGATTATGCTTTTTCGCTAATTTCTCTAATTTCTCTACATCACATACATTGCCATACACATGAACCGCCAAAATTGCACTTGTCCTATCTGTAATCAAATCCTCAATTTTGTCTGCATCAATCGTATAACTCTCCGGATTAATATCACAGAATACAGGGGTTAATCCATTCTCCACAATTGCATTCACTGTAGAAACGAATGTAAACGGAGTTGTAATTACTTCACCAGTTAAATTTAGCACTTTTAATGCTAATTGTAAAGCAAGATGCCCATTTGTTACCAGTGTCATATTCTCCGCCCGTAAATACTCTTTCAACTGCTGTTCTAGCATTTTGTGCTTTGGTCCATTATTGGTCAAATGTATCGTATCCCATATACTCTCTATCTCTTCACAGTATTCTTCAAATGACGGCATTGAGGATTGAGTCACTAAAATTTTTTTCATATTCTATCTCCCTCTCTAGTATAACTCTATACCAAACTGTTTACCAATTCTATCCATTGTTTTAATATATTTTCTTTTCTAAATTTTTCAATATTCTCCCTACTTTTTTTTGACATTTCCTTTCTAAGTGCCTCTTCTTTTATTAGTTTATTTATTGCATCTGCCATTTTATCAATATCATATGGCTCTACCAAAATACCGTCAATATTATTTCTAATAATCTCACTAGGTCCTGTTGCGATATCAAAACTTATTAACGGCAATTTGCTTGCCTTTGCCTCTAACAACACCAACGGCAACCCTTCTCGATATGACGTAAGCACTAAGAATGCATACTCACTGTACAAATCAGTTATATTATTGACATCTCCTTTTAAAATCAGCTGATTATCCAGTCCACGATTAATTATACTTTCTGATATTTCTTTATAGCACTCTCCATCTCCATAAATATCCCATGTCCACATGGGATGTTCAGGTAAAACTTTTTCTGCTACTTTGACTAACATATCATATCCTTTTTCATGACCAAATCTGCCTACCGTGATAATTTTCTGACTGTTACACTTGTATATATCATCCTTTTTAACTAAATCATCATCAATCCAATTATAAATACACGAAACTTTTCTCCTAGAAATCTTAAAACATTTTGTATAATCTTCTCTTGTTACCTCCGTCAATGCGACAACTTTATCTGAACATATACTTGATAACAACCTTATGGCTGTAATCGTTTTATCTTTCCATTGATTTCTTAGTGCCCCGTGATCACAATAGACAAATTTTGTTTTTACCGTCTTCTGTACTAATAAACTTGAACAAGCAGAATAATTCCCCATCAATAATGCAACATCAATCTGATTCTTCTTTAAATATGATCTGAAAGTCCTAAATATTTTCCAAGGAACTTTATGTAATCTTTCACATGTGTCTCTAAATGTAATGAATTTTACATGTTCGTTGAACTTATATTTTGTTTTTCCATTTATGTACTGAATACTTATGACATGAACTTCATACATCTCCGAAAGAGCATTGGCTAAGACTTCCGTAACTTTCTCCACTCCTCCTGTTTTAGACATATCAAAATCAACCAAACAAACTCTTTTCATACGCATCCTCTTAATCTATATATTTTTTTCTTCCAATCCGCACACACAACTTATACAAATGCCTATTTACCATTAGCAGGCTTACTGCAATTTTTCTACTCAAATTAAATCGTTTATCGTTTACAATAAAACTGAAATTTTCTTTTAATTCCCTGATAATTTTCTTGATTTCGTTATTCATTTCTTCATTGTCACTTAAACACCATTTGTCAAGAACATAAAAGTCAGCCCACATACATCTCATTTTTGCTGTTGTTTCTAGTTCTGGATAATTCTCAACAATTAATTTATAGTTCTTATGATATGCCTCTACTACATCTAAATCATTTTTCTTAAATTTACTAGTTGTAATGCTGTTTTTTCTATGAACATAATAATACTTTTTTTCAGAAGTAAATACAACTTTATTTGCTTTCAATAAAAGCTCAACAATAACAAACGCATCTTCAGATAATTTCTGTAGAGGATAACGTATTTCTGAAAACAGCTCTCTTTTATACAGCTTGTTCACAGCTGTCACAGATGTCTTTTTTGCCTCCATCACTACTTTTATAGCTTCTTTACTATCCCATACACAATACTCTTTTGCTAACTGTTTTTTTTCTTCTCTTCCTTCATAACAATGAATAAGATCACACATCGAAATATCAGCATTTTCTTCCTTTATGTTACGATACAATACCTCATACATATCTGCCTCAATGTAGTCATCGCTGTCAATAAAACCTATATACTCACTACTACTGTGCTCTATCCCTGTATTCCTAGCCGAGCTAAGTCCTCCATTATTCTTATGAATAACCTTTATTCTACTATCCTTTGCTGCATATTGGTCGCAAATTTCTCCGCTTGAATCTTTCGAACCATCATTCACTAAAATAATTTCAAGCTCTGTCATGGTTTGACTCAATATTGATTCTATACATCTGCCTAAATACTTTTCAACATTATATACTGGTACAACAATACTTATCTTTGCCATTTTACAACTCCCACTCAAATACCGTTTTAAACATCGTATCTAAATCATTTCGAAACACTCTGTGGATATCAGCAATAGAACTGACCTTCTCTTCTTCATATATAATTGACTCTATCCTTTTTTGAAATTCAGGCTGTGCCATACACTCTGCTGCAAGTTCAAAATCAGTTCTTCCAGATCTGCTGCATCCCAACATTGTGATTCCCTTTTCTAAGACATCTCTTGTATTAATCGGGATTCTATTTTCTGATACTCCCATCATAACAATTGTTCCCTGTGGATTTAAATACTGAATCATATCATCAAATGCATAATAGCTTCCTTCTCCTCCGCAACATTCAAAGCCATGGTCTACCTGAAAATCTTCTGGAAGTTCATCTGATATAAACGTTCTTTCTGCAAATGAAAAATAAGCTAATTTCCCCGGATTTCTCCCTATGATAGTTAACCTACTCTCAGGAAGCATAGTTTTAATAACATTTGCAACACAATAAGAAAGACTTCCATCTCCCCAAATTCCAATCTCTTTTCTTATATTATGTGAAACCAATTGAAATCTAGAAACAGCATGCACTGCAACACTCACAAATTCTGTAATAGCTGCCAATTTGGGTGGCACAAGTTTAACTGAGACAATTCTATCCGCTGGCATATCAATATATTCCCTCATAAACCCATCGTAGCCACTTGATTTAAATTTTGAGCCCTTTAAATAATTCTCATAAATCACATCACTTTTTTCAATAGGATCATTTGGAATTGGAACTACTAACTCTCCTACTGCGAATGTATTTGTTGGATCATAAACTACTTCCCCACAACATTCATGAATAAGTGCCATTGGAAGTTTCTTTTTTAATATTTTATGATCTCTTTTCCCCAGATAATATCTTTGATCTGCATGGCAAATAGCCATGTATTTTGGTCTGATTAATACATGGCTTGTCATATCTATATCATGATATTTAACAGAAAACACTTGCGGAGATACAAGTTGATAAGTATAGTTAATCAATTAGCTTTCCTCCTACCATGGCTTGTGCAATTTTATAATCGCTCACTGTTGTTATTTTTAAATTGGAAACCTCTCCTTCAACTAAATATACCGGAACTTGTCTCACCACACAAATTTTGCATGCGTCAGTCAGAATTCCTTTTTCTTCTTCCGATAAATCTGCATATAGCTTTTTCAGCAAACTGATTTGAAAACTTTGCGGTGTCTGTCCCTGATACATAAACTCTCTATTTGGAATATCCTGAATGACAGTTTTATCCTCCGACATTACAATTGTATCAATTGCTTGCACTACTGTATCACAAGCCTTATGTTCTAACACAGCCTGTATATTATCTTCTAAAATTCTAGCTGTCACAAACGGCCTGACCGAATCATGCGTAACAATATAATTATCATCATTCTCTCCGAATTCTTTTTCAATATGATCTACAATATTCATAATCGTAGAATTTCTGTCACCTCCCCCACAAATAATACGAACTTTTTCTTTTCTTATAGATATATATTTATTTATCAAATCTTCCATGTGAAGAACCCATTTTTCATGAACTCCTATATACACATAATCCATTGCTTCACACAGCAGAAATTTTTCCAAAGTATGAATGATAATAGGTTTACCTCCTAGATCTAAAAATTGCTTCGGCATGTCCGAAATATGCATTCTCGATCCAATTCCTCCTGCTAATATTGCTCCAAATATCATTTATTTTCCTCCTTACAATAATAAACGTTTTTATAAGTCTTATATCCTGTATCCAAATCCATAAATAGTGCATCATGATGCCCTACTTGCTTTTCCTTAGGTGGTAATTTCATGTAGTCTCCAAATGCAATTTTCAAATACGTATCATATCCTATCGGTATTGGCAACTGACAGTTTTCAAATTTACGAAATTCCGCTTCTGCAAACGCCTCTTTTGGATACCAATTTTTCATGTACCCTGGTCCTGCGCATAGTTCTGTAATCCCTTCACACTGCTCAATTTGGTATTTGGTCATCTTTTTTTCAGCAAATTTCCAAATTTTATATCTTATCTGTTTTGACGGGACTAAGCCTAATGCTATTTTCCCTGCAAAAGCCACTTTTCTCCCATGATTTTCCGGAACTATCTGAGCGCAGTAAAGCGAATATAACAATGCCCAAAAACATTGCATTTTTCGTTGTAATTTTCCTTTCGGATAACCATCTAATGGTAAGACATCTAAAGCAACTCCATGTGTAATATCTAAATTTTTTTGATATGGCTTTATTAAAGTTGTCTCTTTATCTCTAATTGTAAAAAATAAGTTATGATCAATATGGCTTTTATCTGATTTTTCCAATACATATTTTTCTTCTTTTTCTTGCTGTCTCCATAACACACAAAATTTTTCATAATCTTTTCTAGGCATAAAAAAATCCAAATCATCATCCCACGGAATAAACCCTTCATGCCGTATCGTTCCAATGCATCCTCCTCCACACAAGTAGCAAAGCAGTTTATTTTTCTTACAAAATTCAACAAAATATACCGCTAAATCCAAACTTTTTTCCTGAAGTTTTTGTAGTTCTTCCTTTTTTAATTTTTCCATAATAATCCCCTTATTTTCTATATTTCCAAAATGGTAATTTCATCATACCAACCAAACTACCGATTCCGTAACTAACATGTAACAAAAAGAAGAGAATTGGAAGGCTCAATTGATAAAGGTTCTTTTTCTGTCCTTTCACTGCAATAAAACTCATCAACACAGCACATAACCAGTACATCCCCCACATAAGATACGAAAAAAATGGATAACCTATTGCCTTCAATATACTAACTCCAATAATTCCAATAACAAAGCACAAAGGAACAAAATGATAAAAAGACAAACAGCCCGGACATACTTTCAACGTCAGGGCAACCCAATATCCATTACCATATTTTTGTTTTAACATCCCCTTCAGTGTGCTTCTCGTATGCTGATAAGAAATAATATCTGGCGAATAACAGATTTTATATCCTGCTTTTCTGATTCTATAATGAATCTCATTGTCTTCTGTTCTGCCTAATTGCTCATCAAAACCTCCAACGTTATCAAACACTTCTCTTTTATACGCGCCGTGAAAAACAGATTTTACATAACTTTTTTTCTCGCTTCTCCGATAAGAAGCTGCACTACTTCCAAACATCGAAGACTCTGCCAGCAGCAAAGTTTCTTTCCACGAAGTTTTTTCTTGAATAATATTGGGTCTAATCCCACCTGATACAAATTCTCCGCTTTCTAAAACTTCTACATTTTTTCGCACGAAATCAAAGGGAATTGATGCATGCGCATCCACACGCAGAATTGCATCCCCCCTATAGTTTTTTATTGCAACATTCCACCCCATCGCTTGCTTTTTCCCTGGATTATCCAAAACCTGAATATTTTTAAAGTCTTTATTTTCATCACTGAAGCGTTTCATAATTGTTTTTGTTGTATCATCTGACATACTATCAATTAGAACAACTTCTATTTTATCATGAGGATAATCCTGACTCTTGATACACTCCAATAAATCTGGCAGTGCTCTTTCCTCATTATAAGCTACTACACAAACTGATATAATCATGTTTCCTCCATTTATCTGACCACCGCTATCACGGTGGCAAACATTGTTTTTATATCATCCCAAAAACTGAATTTTTCAATTGCTCTTAAATTATACTTCATCTTCTCCGGCAGTACCTGATGGATATATACCTCATCTGCATTCTCTGCCGACTCAAGCAATCGTTCTTCATCTTTATACTCTATACTTGCTCTTGAAGTTATTCCAGCCGGCATAAGCAGTGTTGCTTTCATCTCATCTGTATAATGTGCAACATATTTTTCCACTTCCGGTCTTGTCCCAACAAAAGACATCTCACCTTTTAACACATTAAAAAGCTGTGGCAACTCATCCAATCGGCAACCTCTAAGCATCTTTCCCATACGAGTTACTCTGGAATCTCCCTTTGTTGTTACCTGCGTTCCTATCTTATCCGCATTATTTACCATTGTGCGGAATTTAAAAATACGAAACGGTTTTCCATATGTTGTCACTCTTACCTGACGAAACATCACCGGTCCCGGTGAATCTATTTTGATCAAAATACTCAGCAAAAGCAATATCGGTGAAAGAATTACAACAAGAAGACTCGCAACTATGATATCAAAAATTCGTTTTGCCAGCAAACTTCCCTTATGGCATTGCAGTATTTCATAATATTTTTTTACTTGTTCCACTTGCATTTCTTTCGGAAGGTCATTCCATTTTCTCATGATCTACTTAATTCCTATTCTATACATTCTTTAAAATTTTGAATTACATAATCCACTTCTTCATCAGTCAATTTCGTATGAAGTGGCAAGGTGATTGCATTTTCAAACAAATCGCATGCATTCGGATAATCTTCCTTATTAAATCCCAAATTCTTATATGCTGTCAACATTGGCAATGGCTTATAATGTACATTCGTAGCAATTCCACGCTCCGCCATCCTTACAATAATGTCATTGCACTCTTGTCTTGTCTTTCCGTTCACTCGTACCAAATACAGATGTCCGCTTGAAACAAAGTTTTCTCCATAATGCTGCAACACAGTAATTGGAAGCTCCTTTAAGCCATCATTATATTTTTCAATAAGTGCCTTTCTTCTCGCCAAAATTCGCGGATATCTTTTTAACTGTACAAGCCCCAATGAGGCCATAATATCCGTCATGTTGCATTTAAAATAAGGCGCCACGATATCATATTCCCACGCGCCAAGCTGTGTTTTAGCCAACGCATCTTTAGACTGTCCATGCAGTGATAACAGCATAAACTGTTTATACAACGCATCATTATCCACACCATCTATGTCTCTCCATACCAAAGCGCCCCCTTCCGCTGTTGTCAAATTCTTTACAGCATGAAAAGAAAAGCTTGTAAAATCAGCAATTTCTCCGCAACGCTTTCCATCACGCATTGCACCAAACGCATGTGCTGCATCTGCAACTACTGCAATGCGCCCTAATTTCTCCTGCAGCTCGCTGCCCGCCTGAAACAAACTCTTCTTTTTCTCTATAATTTCATATATTTTTTCGTAATCGCAGATTACTCCGGCTATATCAACCGGAATAATTGCTTTTGTTTTTTCTGTAATTGCCTCTTCTAACGCCTCATAATCCATCTCATACGAATCTTTCTGCGTATCTACCAGAACTAATTTTGCTCCCACATGACAGACAACACTTGCAGATGCAGTGTAGGTGTAAGCACTTGTAATCACCTCATCTCCTGGTCCTATTCCCAGAACACGCAATGCCATCTCTGCACACGCTGTTGCAGAATTCAAACATACCGCTTTGCTTGTATTGCAAAATTTTGCAATATTCTGCTCAAACAACTTTGTTTTTGGACCAGTTGTAATCCATCCGCTTTTCAGTGTATCGACTACTTCTTGGATCTCTTCCTCCGTAATATCCGGTGGTGAAAATAATATGTTCATTTTTTTTTCCATCTATCTCATCCTCCTCTTTTTTTCAAAGACTTCTGTTGTTCCTTCAACGACAATTCCCATCAAAATCCAAAATAATATTGTTGTCAAATTATTCACAAAGAAGAGATCCGAAAAGAAAAACGCGTATACTAGCAAAATTTCTTCAATAATCAAAGCGCAAATAAAAGAATTTTCTATTTTTTTCTTTCCAAGAATCTTTTTTACAACCCGGAAAGCAACTATGCATCCAAATATAGCTACAATAAGTAAGCCTACAACTCCATCACTGACGAAAACCGTTAAATATGCATTGTGTGTCTCATACTGCGTCTTTGCAATATAACTTTTTGGATAAGTTTCACTTATGTAACTCAAACTATTTCTAGGTGACAAGCCCAATATGTTTTTGGAACCTTCCATAGATTGCATATAACCTTTCCAGATTGTAGCTCTATTATTAGAAATATTATCTGATTCTACGTCTTTTCTCTCTAGTCTTTTTTTGTCATCTGTTTTCTTTTTTGCATCATCAATGCCCTGCTCGGACATAACTATTCTCGGCAAATAAGTGAGCACTCGTTTAGATACTCTATACGTTCCCACAAATAAAACTAGCAAAACTACGACGCCAACTGTTATAATTGCTACTTTTTTTATCTCTTTCCATTTTTTCTGCAGCATATAATTCTTTAAAATCAAAATGGCTCCTGTCGCAATAGCTAACAACACACAAACTTCCGCTGTTCTTGAACCAGACAAGATAATATATACATATTGGACTACCAAAGAAACTACATAATAACTTTTCAAAAACTTTTTGTCCGTTTCTCGGAACAGATATAAACTCATTACAATCACATAAAGAGATGTCACACTTGCATAATTAGGATCATTAAATACACCAAAAACTCTATTATCTACAAATCCCTGCCTTTTAACCAGTTCTCCCAACTCAACATAATAGCCTATTTGAAACATATATTGTAAAATCGAGACAATTCCAGCAATCATCCATACCGCAATCAAGATATTGAATAACCTTTTACACAAAAGAATCGTTTTTTCTTTTCCTATACGAATATATATTGTATACAATAATAAGAGTTGTATACTTGTCCAAACAAGAGTTTTTACATTATCCGTTATTCCATATTTTATATTAACTACGCAGGATAATCCTGTCACAACCAAGAATAATACTAACAAATAGCTATATTTTGTCCTAAACATATATCTCTCTGTCAAAAGATCCGCAAATAATAACAACGCTCCTACTCCTGCAAAAGCCATATATAAAGCTTGATTCACTGGTCCCTCTACCAGCGCAGCCAATGGTACTATGCGGCCTATTATCGAATAGCAAAAGAATAAAATTGCATACCACACAACAGCTTTATTGATAAATTCTTTTTTTAAACAATTCATTTTATTTTCTCCTTATGTTCTTTTCGTATGCATTCAGACTACAACACTGGTTTTTCGTGACTCACTCTGCCCAAGCTACAGAATTCATTGTAGAGCTCATTATCTCTTCTCTCATCTTCTGGTCTAATGTGATATGTCGGGACAATCTCTGCCACTAACTTCTTAACTTCAAAACTCTCATCGGTCACAGCCTGCTCTAATTTCTTCAATTCACTCAAAAAGTGAACTTCATCAAACACTAATGGTTTACCAATAAATATCAACTCATTCTGAGTTTTTACCAATCCCTCTTCTTTTGTCAAGAGTTCTTCATACAATTTCTCACCTGGTCTCAAACCAGTATATTTAATCTCCATATCTACACCTAAAGTGTAGCCAGAAAGACGAATCAAATTCTTTGCAAGGTCTGCTATCTTAACTGGCTCTCCCATATCTAACACGAAAATTTCTCCACCCTTTGCATACGCCCCTGCCTGCAACACAAGCGAAACCGCTTCTGGAATTGTCATAAAATAACGAATGATATCAGGATGTGTAACTGTCACCGGTCCTCCGGCTGCCATTTGCTTTTTAAATAATGGAATTACACTCCCATTACTTCCAAGTACATTACCAAACCGGACTGCCACATACTCTGTACTAGAATATCTGCTGAATGTCTGGATTATCATCTCACACATTCTCTTCGATGCCCCCATAATATTCGTCGGATTCACCGCTTTATCTGTAGAAATCAAAACAAATTTTTTCACGCCATACTTATCCGCTGCACGTGCTGTCTTATACGTTCCAAATACATTATTTTTAATAGCTTCATTTGGACTATCTTCCATGAGTGGCACATGTTTATGAGCCGCCGCATGATACACAATATCCGGACGGTACAGTTCCATAACACTCTCAATTCGCTTTGTATTTCGCACAGAACCGATCAATGTCTCCAAATGCAGCATTGGATATTTCTTTTTCAGTTCTTGCTGAATATCATATGCATTATTCTCATATATATCAAATATAATCAAACATTTCGGATTATATTTTGCAATCTGCCGGCATAACTCGCTTCCAATGGAACCACCACCACCTGTAACAAGAACTGTTTTTCCCATCACATAACCAAGTACACTGTCTAAATCAATATTAATCGCGTCTCTTCCAAGTAAATCTTCTATCGAAACTTCACGAAGCTTTGAAACACTCACTTCCTCTGTAATAAACTGATACATCCCTGGAAGTACCTTTAATTTACATTCTGTCTGATTGCAAATCCTTAGAATCTCTCTTGTTATCTTTGCACTAGCAGATGGAATTGCCAGAACAATCTCATCCACCTTGTATTCCTTAGCGTTCTGGATAATTGTATCTTTATTTCCTACAATTGGAACTCCATGAATATATTTGCCCTTTTTAGACGGATTATCATCAATCACACAAACTACCTTTCGGTTCAGGTGTTTACTGAATTTCAATTCATGAATAATCATACTTCCAGCTTCCCCAGCTCCAATGACCATTGTATTTAGAATTTTTTCTTCCGTTCTGTTCAAACCGTGCATCACCATCCGAAGTCCTCTATACGAAAATCTTGTAACAGTTGTCGTCATTAACAGCAAGAAGAAATAAAAAATATAGTAACTTCTTGGTACTTTCAATACTAAGAACTGCATTCCTAACGCCTGAAATGCAGTTGATAAAATACAGGCCCCCAAAATAAGCATAAATTCATGCACACTAGCAAATGACCACACACTTTTATACAATTTCATCAAAATAAAAATAATAATTGTTGTAATAATATTGATCAGCATATAGTTCTTAATACTATCGATATATTCCTGTGGTATCCAGCTATAGTGCAGCTCATGTCTAATAATCAGAGACAAATAAGCATTCACAATAATTGTCAATACGTCTACAATAAACAACATGAACATTCTTGTTCTCGAACTTCTCCAATTTATTATATGTTTCATACTACTCCCTCTTTACAATTCTATTGCAAATTCTTACAACTTTTTTACATACTTTATTATAATATCAGATTTAGAGGTTTTATACAACATCTATCTTCTTAAGTTTTTCTATATATATACAAAAAGAGCAAGGCATCTCATTTTCTGTACCTTGCTCTATAAGAGTAATTTTATCACATCTAGTTATAAACTAAATTGCTTGCAAATCTGAAATCATTTTTCTTATACTATAACCATATTTCTTGTCTGTCGCCCAGCCTACTTTATATGGATTCTCATTGATACCAAGCCACTCAACATATGGCGCTTTCTTTCGTAACCAGTTTCCCCATCTCGGGTCTACACATTCATTTTTTAATGGTTTGTCATTAGCATAGCATTTTAAATGTTGCATCTGAGCTCTAACTCCCATTCTCACACCTTGTTTTCCGTAGTTTGAAAAATCAGCTCCCGCCTCACTATTTCCAGTAGCGCCTAATCCAGCAAAATTAAATTGCTCTACTTTCACATCCCCACCAAACTGAAGAAAGCCAGTTTCTTTCATACTCTGTGCGAACGCAACTTCCACTCTAATTCCTTCTGTTTCTGCCTCTTCGTAAAAAATTTTACAGAATTCCTCAATAGTTGCAGCCCCTCCTTTTTCCAATGCTTCTTTCGGATATTTTTTCCCCGATTTTTGAAAATATTTTACCATTTGATTGACCGTAACAGAATTTTTACCTTCTATCTTGTAGAAAACACTGTCAAGATTTTTTATACACTCACCTGTGACAGGATCAAAGTAATACTCTTTTCCATCTATAGTCTTATACCCTGTCACCATTTTCCCATCTGAGCCAAAGTAATAAATCTTTTCTCCTTCAATTACCCAGCCTTTCCACACTGTTCCGCTTGACAGATCAAAATAGTAATTGGAGCCTTCTATCTTTTGATGTCCTTTTACCATCTTTCCATCTGAACCAAAGTAGTAAATCTTACTTCCTTCGATTACCCAGCCTTTC
>NZ_JBQKED010000013.1:0-66990 GCF_052121495.1 Faecalimonas sp. LCP19S3_D12
CAGGGATGGTAAGGATTGGCGATTGGATCTCTTCATCCATGATCCGCTTGATGGCTGCTTCGATCTCATCAATCTCAGCCGTTAATTCCTGGATGAGTTTAATGGTATGTTTGAGTTCCAAAGACTTGGCAGGCATATGGGAACCGATGGAACTTCTTGCAGCGTCACGAAACATGACGGCAGTATCTTTCCCGTATCTGCCCTTAGAACTCTCAGAGAGCAGGTTGGAAAGTCGTGTGAGGTGTGCATTTGCAACAGCATCTGCACTTGGAAATTCAGAAAGCAAAGCATAAACGGATGCTATATGAAGTGTAGGAACGAGTTTTTCCAGTTCAGGAAAGAGAATACAGATTAGTCTTGAAACGGAACTTTTCAGTTTTGCCCGTTCCTTTACCTTATCAAAACGATAACGAGTAAGTGACTTTAATTCCTCGTTGTGGTAAGATGTATCTGAGTAGGACTTTAAATTCATATCAGACATCATCATAGTGGCAATGATACGGGAATCAACTTTATCCGTTTTCGTCTTTCTAAGGCTGAGACTTTTTCTGTAAAGATTGGTATGTAACGGATTGATAACGTAGGTGGTCAGACCTTTATCAAGAAGAAATCCCAGAAGATTGTAACTGTAGTGTCCGGTGGCTTCTAGTCCTACTTTTACTTTGGTTAAATCATCTGAAACGGATTCGACTCTTTGAAATAAGGCTTCAAACCCCTCACGATTGTTAAGTATGGTAAAAGATTTGAATAATACTTCACCATCTGAATTTGTGATAAAGCAGTCGTGCTTATCTTTGGCAACATCAATTCCAACGTAAATCATAAGAAATCTCCTTTGAATAAAATTGATACTGTTTAGAGCCACAGGTACTCTTTGCGATTGTAACCTCGTTCTAAATAAACCGTCATGCGGTATCTAACTGATAAACAACTATACAAAGAGACTGTGGTTGTAGCCTTTCGTAAACCATCGAATGGTAGGAGGTTTTAAACAATCCACAGTATCTCCAACAGTATAGCATATAGACCTTGGAGAGGGTCTATAAACACTACTACTTTATAATACGAGGAGAATTTAAAGATGGAAGAGTCAAAAAAGATGGCGAAAATAGCCTGTGCAGCATTAGCTGATAAAAAAGGAGAAGATATCAAAGTCATTGATATCTCAAACGTATCAGTTTTGGCAGATTATTTTATTATCGCAAACGGAACCAATGACAGCCAAGTACATGCTATGGTAGACAGTGTAGAAGAAGAGCTTGAGAAAGCTGGATTCGCGTTAAAACAAAGAGAAGGCTATGGACTTGGAAGCTGGGTATTATTGGACTTCGGCGAAGTGATTGTACATGTCTTTGATAAAGAAAATCGTCTTTTCTATGATTTGGAAAGAATCTGGAGTGATGGAAAGATGATAGATATTGAGGAATTGTAATTTATAAACGGCATCTGAGAAAACATCTGCTCAGATGCCGTTTATTTTTAATTAATATTGATTACAGTCACTTTTTCACGTGTCATAGATTCAATACTGCGACGAACACCTTGTGTTCCCATACCAGAGCCTTTTGTTCCAATGAATGGGAAGTGGTCTGGTCCGCGTTCAGTTCGACCGTTAATCTGTACAGAACCTGCTTGTATCTTTTCTGCAATTGTGAATGCCTGATCAATATCT
Organism: Faecalimonas sp. LCP19S3_D12; assembly: GCF_052121495.1. Taxonomy (GTDB): domain Bacteria; phylum Bacillota; class Clostridia; order Lachnospirales; family Lachnospiraceae; genus Faecalimonas. The sequence goes on from NZ_JBQKED010000013.1 coordinate 1,673, forward strand.
TGAGAAAAGATACTTGCCTGCAATCCATATTCCGATTGATTGCTCATCTCAATGGCTTCATCGACTGTTTTTACACGGATGATCGGTAATACTGGACCAAATGGTTCCTCCCAGGCTAAACGCATATTTGGTGTCACATGGTCAAGTAGTGTAGGATAGATCAAATTCCCTTCTCGCTGATTTCCGGTAATTAATGTTGCATTTTTCTCAAGTGCATCATCAATCAAACTCTGCACAAAATCAGCTGATTTCTGATCAATTAATGGTACAATCATTTTATTTTCTTCTGGAGAACCAATTGTTACATTTTTTAATTCTTCAGATAATTTGTCAATTAATTCATCTGCGATCATCTCATCAGCGAAAACACGTTTAATAGCAGTACAGCGCTGACCAGAGTAAGAAAATGCGCCGGATATAATTTGTTTTACCGCCAAATCTAAATTTGCATCTTTTACAACAATTGCAGGATCCTTTCCGCCCAATTCCATGACAAGTGGAATCATGTTTGCCAGCTTTGCGATACGTTTTCCTGTATCACTTCCACCTGTGAAAGAAATCATATCAATTCCTTGATGTTCAATTAAATAATTTCCTATCACAGAACCATGGCCTGTCACTACATTTAAAACACCTTTTGGCAGACCAGCCCGATCTAGCGCTTCAATCATTTTGATTCCGCTGATCGCACCTTGTGTTGCCGGCTTGAATACAACGGCATTTCCACTGATCAGAGCTGGGGCAATTTTTGCTGCTGATAGGTTAACAGGGTAGTTAAACGGAGAAATGGCAAGCACAACACCTAGTGGAACGCGATGACTAATGGCAATTTTAGAGCGGTTTCCCCCAGGGAAATTTTCTCCCAGCATACTTTCACCATATAAATGAATTGCTTCTTCAATTGTAAAACGAATCAAATCGATTGTACGCTCCACTTCTTTGACGGCATCTTGAAATCCTTTACCGACTTCTTGCATGATCGTTGTTGCAATATCTTCTTTTGACTTTTCAAGCTCTTCAATCCAATGATATAAATAGTTACCGCGATCTCTGATAGAAAGTTTCTCCCATTCCTTTTGTGCAATTTTTGCGCTTTGGATAGCTTTATCTGCCTCGTCCTTTGAAATTGCCTGTACCGTACCGACAAGTTCATCTTTATAAGGTGACATGATTTTAATCACTTCTTTGGTTTGGCTTTCTTCCCACATACCATCAATATAAAATCTATAGTTTTTATTCAAATAAATCCCTTCTTTCATTTTATTTTTTCTTTGAGTATATTTTAATAATAGTAATCATTATTAGTCAAGAGGGAAATTTTAGAGTGATAAGACAAGGAAGAAACAACTTATGAAAAAAATATATATTATTTAGAAAATCGGCAAAGAATTTTTGACTATTTACAATAAAAAATAAGATGCAACCTAAAAATCTCATAGATTTTTAGAATTTTTATGAGAATTGTAAAATAATTTTGGAAATATGAATAAATAAAAAATCAGGGGGAGAGATAAAAAATTAAATGAATCATGTGATAGTAGACTGACAGATGATTTCTCTGTCAGTCTACAAAGATATTTTATTCAAAGAAACGAAATACACCAATCACTTTTCCCAAAATCTCTACTTCTGATACAATAATAGGTTCCATTGTATCATTCTCAGGCTGCAGACGATATATACCTTCTTCTTTATAAAAAGTTTTCACTGTTGCGCTGTCGTCTACAAGTGCAACAGCCATATCACCGTTAGAAACAACAGAAGTAGATTCTACCAATACCATATCACCATCTAAAATACCAGCATTGATCATACTTTCTCCCTTTACAGTTAGTAAGAATGTCTCATTATTCGGCATAAATTCTACCGGAATAGGAAAGTAGTTGGTAATGTTTTGTTCTGCAAGAATTGGTTCTCCTGCAGCTACTTGACCTACAATCGGAACATTGACCATCTCTCGCCTTGTGAGATTAAATGTATCATCCATAATCTCAATTGCACGTGGCTTGGTAGGGTCTCGTCTGATATATCCATTCTTTTCTAAAGTTTCAAGATGAGAGTGGACAGATGACGTCGATTTCAAATTCACCGCTTCGCAAATTTCACGCACGGCAGGAGGGTAGCCGATTCTTAATATCTCTGATTTTATGTATTCTAATATTTCTAATTGTTTTTTACTTATTTTTCCATATGCCATTTAGACGACCTCCTAGAATGAAGTTATTTTAATTACAAGTATTTTACCATAAATGTACGAAAAAAGCAAACAAATGTTTAGAAAATATGTTCGCATTTTTCTTTAAAACCTATTGACAAACGTTTGTTCTTGTTTTATAATCTGATAAAAGAACGGTTGTTCGAAAAATGTGTTTGTATATAGTGGAAGAGAGGTATATGAGATAATGACAAAAGAGAAAAGACCTTATGAAAAACAGCGCTTTGCACAAAGGAGAATGTGGATGCTTTTGGCAACTATTTTATTTATAACCATTGGAAGTGCTATATTTGGAAGTTCCTTTTCCGATGCACATGGGAATGCACAGGAAAGTCCAATTACTTATAAGTACTATAAAAGTATTGTAATTCAACCTGGAGACACTCTTTGGGATATCGCGCTTGAATATAAAACAGATGATTACGGAAGCACTCAGGAATATGTAGATGAATTGAAAGAAATTAATTCCTTAGAATCTGATTCTATTCAGGAAAGCAAATATTTGATGATTGCATACTACGACGAAGAGTTTCGATAAAAAATGCCATGCCGATATAGCAGCGAGTCTTTTATTAGTAGTCAAAATAGACGCTATATCGGTCTTTTATAATAGAAATATATCTATACGACAAATACTGATTTTTCCAAAAGATATAGACATTTACTGTCGTATAGTGTAAAATATACTTAAAATCCAGTATTTACGAAAGGAATCTTGTTTCATGGCTAAAGACATAAAAACATATTATGAACAATCTTATATTGACAATACACTTCGATTACGTGAAGTTTTACAGACATTACCATCGTTTACAAAAGATTATTTTCGTGCTGTAGAACCGACTACATCGGCTAAGACAAGAATTTCTTATGCTTATGACATCCGTGTATTTTTTCATTTTTTAATTGAGAACAATCCGATTTATCACGATTATACGACAACCCAGTTTACCCTTCAGGACTTAGAACGTGTTGAACCAATCGATATTGAGGAATATTTAGAATATTTAAAGGTATATAAGGCGGATGATAATCAAGTGATCACAAATGGAGAAAAAGGACTTGCACGAAAATTTTCTTCTCTTAGAAGCTTTTACCGGTATTTTTACAGACACCAGATGATTGAAAAAAATCCGACTATTTTTGTGGATATGCCAAAGTTACATGATAAAGCAATTATACGTTTAGATATTGATGAGGTTGCTTTGCTGCTTGATTATGTAGAAAATTGTGGGAAAGAATTGACGGGTCAAAAGAAAGTTTATTATGAAAAAACAAAAACTCGCGATTTGGCTATTTTGACATTATTGCTTGGAACGGGGATTCGTGTTTCAGAATGTGTAGGTCTTGATATCAATGATATTGATTTTAAGAATAATGGCATTAAAGTGACTAGAAAAGGTGGAAGTGAGATGGTTATCTATTTCGGTGAAGAAGTACGCAATGCTTTGGAGAATTATCTTGAGACAACAAGAGCCAGCGCTACTCCCCTACCCGACCATGAAAATGCTCTTTTTTTATCGACACAAAGAAAAAGAATGGGAGTTCAGGCAATTGAGAATATGGTGAAAAAATATGCCAGACAGGTGACTCCAAACAAAAAAATAACACCTCATAAGCTTCGGAGTACCTATGGAACGTCCTTATACAAGGAAACAGGCGATATTTACCTTGTAGCCGACGTATTGGGGCATAAGGATGTAAATACGACAAAAAAACACTATGCAGCTATCGATGATATGCGACGAAGACAGGCAGCCAGTGCTGTAAAATTAAGAGAAGAGCGAAATTAACTCTGCTCTTCTCTCCTGAATCTACAAATGGTCAACAGCTATTCTTACTTTTGGTTACATACAATCAGAATCCAATATGATTGTGAATGGCCCGTCATTAATCAAGCTTACTTTCATGTCCGCCCCAAAACTTCCCTTTTCAACAACTGGTACATTTTCCTGGCATTTGGAAATAATATATTCATAAAGTTCTTTCGCTAATGCAGGATCTCCAGATTCAATAAAGCTTGGACGGTTTCCTCTTTTACAATTTGCATATAGTGTAAACTGTGAAATCAATAAAAGCTCTCCATTCACATCAGCAAGTGAAAGATTTGTTTTTCCGTTTTCATCTTCAAAAATGCGAAGTCCGATCATTTTTTTTATCAGTTTGTCCGCAATTTCTTTTGTATCCTCTTGTCCGACTCCAATTAGTACCATAAATCCTTTTCCGATTTGTCCGATTATTTTATCATCTACTTTTACAGATGATTCTGTAACACGTTGTATCACAAATTTCATGTTCTTCCATCCTCCTAAATCTCATTTAAAACTATTCTACATGATTCTGATAGATTTGTGAAGTTGTTTATTTTCCTATTGTAAAAATAAGAAAAATATAATAGTATTAAGCAGGTAGAAACAGCAAAATAGAATGTAAGAAAGGATTTTATAGATGAAATTACAACAGTTATTGAGTTTTACGAGAAAAGCAGTGGATGAATACCAGATGATTCAGGAAGGAGATCATATTACAGTTGGAATCTCTGGCGGAAAAGACAGTTTGACACTGCTCTATGCACTTCATGGATTAAAACGGTTCTATCCAAACAAATTTGAATTGAGTGCCATTACAGTTGATTTAGGATACGAAGAATTTGATTTAAGTCTAGTACATGAATTATGTCAAGAACTCGGTGTGCCGTATAAGGTAGTAAAAACGGATATTGCTCACATTTTATTCGAAGAGAGAAAAGAAAGCAATCCTTGTTCTCTTTGTGCAAAGATGCGAAAAGGTGCACTAAATGACGCTGTAAAAGAAATGGGCTGCAATAAAGTTGCTTATGCACATCACAAAGATGATATTATTGAAACAATGCTTCTTTCTCTGATTTTTGAAGGAAGATTTCATTCATTTTCACCAAAAACATATTTGGATCGTATGGATTTGACAGTTATTCGTCCAATTATGTTTGTAGATGAAGCAGATGTCATTGGATTTAAGAATAAGTACAACCTACCGGTTGTAAAAAGTAAGTGCCCGGTTGACGGCTATACCAAACGCCAATATGCAAAGGAACTTGTAAAACAATTAAATACTGAGCACCCAGGGGCAAAAAACAGAATGTTCACTGCCATTTTGAACGGTGATATCGAAGGATGGCCAGAAAGAATCTTACATAAAAGATAATTTTACAAAACAGGGACATGAGGAAAATCCCCATGTCCCTACCATTTATAATTTTGCATCTGTAATATTGTTTCTAAGTGAAATATAATCTTTGATGGCTTTTGCACTTCCTTCTACACCGAGCTTTCCGCTGTTTAGACATAAATCATAACTCTTCGCTTCTGCCCATTCTTTATTCGTGTAATAATTGTAATAGCTTGCTCTTTTTTTATCCGTTTTTAAGATCATATCTTTTGCTTTGGCATCAGTCAAGTTATAGAGTCTTGCAATTCTTCTGACACGAATGTCCAAATCAGCATAAATAAATACATTTACAACATTGTCATAGTTTTCCAATGCATAATCTGCACATCTGCCGACAAGAACACAAGGGCCTTCATCTGCAATCTTTTTAATTGCATCAAATTGAGCTAAAAAGATCTTGTGATTAATCGGCATATCAGAATAGCTTCCAGAAGAATATCCAAGAGAATACGTATCCATCACTAAAGAATAGAGAAAACTGCTCGTAGGTTTTTCATCATGTGTCTCAAATAACTCTTCACAGATACCGCTTTCTTTGGCTGCTCTTTTTAACATTTCTTTGTCATATAGTTTGATTCCGTAATCTCTAGCAATGACATTCCCAATCTCACGTCCGGCACTTCCAAATTGTCTTCCGATTGTAATAATTGTATTAAATTTACTCATATCTGTCACTCTCCTTTAAGTCTGAATACAAATTGTTTTAATATATAATTATTATACAACAATTTGTATGAAAAGTATATATTTTTATATGAATTTTACAGTTTAAGACATCTGTTTCAATTTATTTAGTAATGAAACAAAGTAATCTGGAAGTGGCGCATCTACTTCTATGTATTCTTTGGTTCTTGGATGAACAATACCTAACGTTTTTGCATGTAATGTCTGACCTTGCAATTTGAAAGGACATTTTGCAGGCCCATAGCCAGCGTCCCCAACTAACGGATGATGTATGTGTGTCATATGTACACGTATCTGGTGTGTTCTTCCTGTCTCCAACTGACATTCTATATATGTATAATTTTTAAAGCGTTGGATTACTTTATAATGAGTGACGGCATGTTTACCGTTTTTATAATTGACACTCATTTTTTTTCGATCAATCGGATGCCTTCCAATCGGAGCATCAATTGTCCCTTCTTCTTCTTTTATAACTCCATATACGATTGCATGATATATGCGTCTTATGGAGTGTTCTTTTAACTGTTCTGCCAAATCCTGATGAGCAAAATCATTTTTACAGACAAGCAGTGAACCCGTTGTATCCATATCTATTCGATGTACAATTCCGGGTCTCATGATACCGTTGATTCCGGATAATTGATCTTTGCAATGATACATCAGAGCATTTACAAGCGTACCTGAATAGTGACCCGCAGATGGATGTACAACCATTCCTTTTGGTTTGTTTACAATCAAAATATCCTCATCTTCATACAAAATATCAATGGGAAGATTTTCGGGTACAATATTCGGTTCTTGAAGTTCTGGTTCATCCAATACTAAAATATCAGATGGGCTTAATTTATAATTTGCTTTGATTACCTTCCCATTTGCCGTTACATGTGTATCTTTTATCAGTTTTTGGATATAAGAACGCGAGAAGTCTGGAAATTGTTCCGAAAGAAATTTGTCAGCACGTATTCCTGAAAATTGTTCTTCTACATGGATTGTTCTTATCATAACGCTCGCTCCTGCTTCGATCCGTTGTTCTTTTTGTGCGAAAACAGATGAAACATCATCTCTAAATCTGCTTCTTTATAATAGAATAAAATCAATAAGATAAGAAAGATTGCAGCTACTGTCACGTAAATATCTGCAACATTAAAAATTGGAAAATCTATCAACTCAAAATAAAAGAAATCAATGACATAATTTAAGCGTATACGATCTATCATGTTCCCGATTGCTCCGGATGCAATCATAAGCATACAGATTCGCAGTGGAATAAATCGTCTTTCATGTGGCACCTTCAAATAAAAAAAGAATACAACAACTAAAATAATAATGCCGATCACAACAAAGAAAAGTTTTTGATCTTGCAAAATACCAAAGGCTGCTCCTCGATTTTCCAAATAATGCAGTTGAAAAATATTGTCTATAATATCAATAGGCTTCTGATCCTTTAAATGTTTCACTGCAAGTAACTTTGTGTACTGATCCAAAGAAATTGCTGCAATCACACTTAAAATTGCCAATAAATAACCAAGATAATAATTTATTTTCTTTTCCATAGAATTCTCCTTTTTCATTATATATATAAATGTATTGTCACAAAATAACGTCTCTTTTTCGTCTGTGAAACCATTCCCTTATACTGAAAGCGTCCAAGTCCTCGAACAGAAATAATATCACTATCTTTGATCTGATATCCATTTGAAGTGATTAATTTCCCATTCACAAATACCTTTCCATTTTCAATATATGCCACCAATTTTGTGCGAGATGAAGAAAAGGCAAGTGCCAGAAGACTATCTAGTCTCAGCGAAGAAACAGTACCTTTCTTTTCTTCTATTTTAGGACTGTAAGAGAAGTCCTGAAAATTTTCTACTTCTGTAATAACGGAAGTATGGCGTATTCGCTTTAATTCGTCTTGAACAAAGGATTCTAATGACTGGTGGACAAACAGAATAGCAAAATCGTCTTGAACAACAATATCTCCTATTTTGCTCCGTTCAAGACCAAGATTCAAAATAGCGCCTAAATAGTCTCGATGAGAAAGCGTCTCAGAAAATTTTTTCTGCAACGGTCTGATTTTTAAAACAGAAATTGGATAGAAATACTCATAACAAAGAGCATCAGGTAGAAATGCAACCATCTGACGCTCCGAGAAATCATAGCCGCCAAAAACTTTGTATGTTGTATATAATTCTGTCTTTGGCATCGTATGAAGAATATTTAATTCATTTAAATTTAAAAAATCAGAATATGTAACAATTCCCCGTTGATAAGATAATCTTGAAAGCTCAATCAATCTCTTTTGTAACATAAGTTCTTCTTTTTTCATAATGCTTGTCCTAATATCTTGTCTTAATGGAAGGTACATCAAAAGATGTATTCAATAAATCCTGCAAATCACCCGAGATGTCCACTGTTGTCGGAGTAATCAGAAAAATATAATTTGAAATCTTTTGAAGATTTCCATCAATTGCGAATGTTGCACCAGAAGTAAAGTCAATAATTCTCTGAGCCGCCTCCAAATCTAACCCCTCTAAATTTAAGATTACAGTACGACCACTTAATAGAGTTTCGGTAATCTCTCTGGAATCATCAACATTCGTTGGTTTAATCACACAGACCTCCATTCCGGTAGCCTTCCTTGCTGGCTGACGCATCGGAGTTACTTTATTGCTTGTGGATCTGGCATATTGATTATGCTTTTCTTCAGGAACACCATACTCATCATCCTCTTCCTCAAAATGCTTTTCTTTCTTGAAAAAGTTCTTTTTCGGCTTTGATTCTATATCATCGTATTCTTCATCATCAAAGAATTCTTCATCGTAATCTTCGTCCTCATCACTCAATTTCAAGATGTCCAAGAATTTGTCTAATACACCCATAATTATTTAATCTCCTATCTTACTTCTATACTGTAGTATAATTTCGTTCCCCAAAAATTCCGGTTCCAACACGAATCATAGTTGCTCCCTCTTCTATTGCAACCTCATAATCATTGGTCATTCCCATCGAAAGAATACTCATATTAACATTATCAATGTTTTTTGCGTCAATGTCAACAGATAATTTATGCAAACGTCTAAAAACAGGTCTGTTTTCTTCTGGATTTTTCACATATGGAGCGATTGTCATAAGGCCTTTGATATGTATGTTAGGAAACAATGCAATTTTTTCAATAAAAGGAATCACATTATTTATATTTAACCCAAACTTACTTTCTTCCTCAGCAACATTGACTTCAATCAAAATATTGGCGATCACATCTTTTTTAAGAGCCTCCTGATTAATTGTTTCGACTAGACGAAGTGAATCAACAGAATGAATCAGCTCTGTTTTATTGATAATATACTTCACCTTATTTCTTTGTAAATGACCAATCATATGCCATTTGATATCAGTTGGGAGCTGATCATACTTTTCGGTCAGCTCCTGTACTTTGTTTTCCCCAAAACAGCGAATTCCTTCCTTATAAATTTCCTCTAACATAGAGATTGGTTTTGTTTTACTTACAGCAATTAAGGTCACTTCATTCCGCTGTCTGTTTGCACGCTTACATGCATTCTCAATTCGTTGTTCTACTTGTCTTAAATTTTCTGCTAACATGATTTCAAAACTCCTTTAAAAAACAATATCATTTTCTTTAATTCCAGTACTGTCTAAAGCAATACGGTCATAATTGGAAAGTCCATAGCTGTTTCCTTCTTCTACAATATAATACTCTTCGCTTTCGCATAAGACATTAATCTGCTTAAACATTGCATATCCTTTATTAATATTATAGACACCTTTTAATGGTTTTGTCTCTCTCAATGTATATGTTTCTGTAGATTCCGGTTTGATAATTATGTCATTCTTCTGAAATACATTTGGGTCTAAATACACGCTTTCCTCTTCTTCATAATAGATATTTACTGGTAAAAATTCCGTAATCTGTTCTCCGTTTTTATTGGTTGTCTGTTTTAGAATACCTTGTTCCAAGCTATTACCACCTTGCGTAATATAGGACTTTGGTACAACATAAAAATCTTTTTCTGTCTCTGCAGATTTTGGAATCTTGAGTCCAGATTGATCCTCTAAAATCAGTTCAATATCCAAATAACGTTCGTTTACATAGCGAATCATGGAATTGTCAAAGCCAAGATATGCCAAAATGTGACCATTTATCTCTTTCATTTCCAAACTCCCCCATAAAGACTGATTATCTTTTGTAAAACGAACTTTTACTGATTTTTTCTCTTTTAGTGAATCGTATGTTTCTTTTGAAATTTCTGTTACTAATGTCCACGATTCATCCGTAATCAGCTTATAAACAGGATCGCCGGCATTCACTTTCGTATTGTTCGCAAATTCTGTTTTCCGGTAATTACTCTTATCAAGCGATTCCAAAGTTACCGTGTCTTTTGTCAACCCCTCCATCCCATCTACAGAATAGACGACAATTCCATCATCAGCAGTCGAATAGAGATTCATATCAGAAAGGGTTCCATTGTTCAAAGCGCTATTCAGTTGATCCATCTTACTTTGATTGGAAATACTCTGCAGAGAACTTTCCAGTTCATTCTTAAACAAATACATGTCTGAAAAAGAAGCATCTTTAAAACTTTCACTAAATGTCTGCATTTTTAAAGACAAGGCATTTTTTTGTTCTTCACTTAATGTGATATTATCCTCCGCAGAACCATTAGAAAATGATAGTTTTTCATTGGATAATGTATAAATATTTGTTCCTGCACGTACTTTGCTATTGTCAGTCGTATAATAGTTGATGTATCCTCCATAATCAGAATTGACTACGACCTCGTTGCGAATGGCGATTCCCGTATATGCATTATCCTTTAAAATGGAGCCTTCCCGGACTTCATAAGGGGTAATACGAGGAGCAGTCAAATACAAAACGATGGTTATAATCAGATACAGGAAGATAATTCCAAAAATAATCAATCCAATATTTATATATTTCTTTTTTCGATAAGTTCTGATATTTGATGTATGTGATGACAAAACCAATCCTCCTAAGATAATTTTTTCATTGCACTTCCATTAAGATAATTGAAATATTTTCCTTGATAAGACTTCTGTTCAATCATTTTAGCTATCACTTCATCTTGAAGCTTCCACCAGCTTGTATTCCAGTTAGAAAAAATAGAATCCTTTTCTGGAACACGGCTAAATAAACGCTCCACTACAATTTCTGATGATAAATGTTCTAAAAAAGCAATGAGTCTTTCCACGTATTCTTCTTTACTGCATATTTTAATTGTACCATTTTCATATTCATAGGACAACTTTGTATTTTTTGCAATATATAAAGAATGAATTTTGACAATATCTATTTTCAAAGCAGATAATATTTTAGCATTCTCAATCGCATCCAGCATCGAATCATTTGGAAGATTCAAAATAATATGTGTACAGATCTGAAAGGAATATGGCTGTATCATAAGCACTGCATCAATATATTCTGCTAAACTGTGACCACGGTCAATCGTATCTAATGTATGATAATTGACTGTCTGTAGCCCTAATTCAATACTAATTGCAATCTGGTATTCTTCACTCACACATTTCAAGATATCCAAATACTCTTTTTGAATACAGTCAGGTCGCGTAGAAATTGAAATCTCTACAATGTCTGGAAAGGATGCCGCCTCGTAGACATAGTTACGAAAATCTTCCAATTTCATGAAAGTATTTGTATAATTTTGAAAATACGCAATATATTTTTGGGCTTTGTATTTTTTCGCAATGAGAGACTTTGTCTGTTCAAGCTGTTCTGTCACAGATATTTTTGCAGCAAGTGCCTCAAATCCAGTGCCAATCTCTGAACAAAAACTGCATCCTTTGCCATTGAGCCGGTTTGGACATGTGATTGGGAGGTTAATAGGCAATTTATAAACTTTTTCACCATATTTTTGTTTTAAGTAATCTGAGTATTTATAGTATAATCTTTGTTCATTCATATTTAAATAATTCCTTTCCGTTTGTATATTTCTCCATGAAAAGCTAATACTACTGTATAGATAATAAATACGAGGAGGAAACATACATGAAATGGTTTGATAACACGAGCTTGACACTTGTTATTATCGGCGCAATCAACTGGCTTTTAATTGGCATTTTTCGATTTGATTTAGTTACATTTCTTTTTGGAAATTTGAGCTGGATTTCAAGAATCATCTACACGATCATTGGTCTATGCGGTCTGTATCTGATCAGTCTTTACGGCAGAATTGGTAATATGGAAAATGACTAATTATATAAAAGAGGGCTCTCACTGGGAGAGCCCTGATATGGTAGATAATAGCGAATCCATTGTATTATATAATGCATTTTTTGATTCTGCCCCCATAACAATAGAAATATATGGACGAGACTGACTATCCTGCTCATATAAAACAAGACAAGCCCCAGCTTCATCTGTGGTTCCGGTCTTTCCGCCAATTACTGTCACATTTTCCGGTGCCGTTCGAGTTCCATTTACAAATAAATTGGATTGTTTCCATGTCACGCTTCTAGTAGAACCATCCGGCTCTTTGATATCTGTAGTATAAGTCGCTGAAGATATGATATCAATAAATTTCTGATTCAAAATTCCCTGATTAAAAATCAAATATAAATCGTATGCGGTTGTATAATGATTCTCGTCATGATATCCATGAGGATTCACAAAGTGCGAATTTGTAGCACCTAAAGCATTCGCTTCCTTATTCATCAACTCTACAAACGCATCTACACTTCCTGAAATATGCTCTGCGATTGCCACAGCGCTGTCATTCCCTGACGGAAGCATCAATCCATACAATAAATCTTCTAGCGTAAGCTGCTCTCCAGAGCGAAGACCCGCAACAGAAGAATCCGATGGAACAGCCACCGCATTGTCGCTCACTGTAACGATGTCTGAAAGCGTACCATATTTTAATGCTAAATATAGCGTAAGAATTTTTGTTGTGCTAGCTGGAAAGAGACGGTCGTGAATCTGTTCAGAATAAAATACTTTCTGTTGACTCATACCAAATAACGCCCCCGCATGTAAAGAGGAGGCTGCCTCAAAATCATTTAATGGAACGTTCGTGTCTGAGACGCACAACTGACTTGCGAATAATTCTCCCTCATACAGATAGGTATCATAATTTGTAGTTTCATATTCTGTTACAAGTTTTTCTTTTTTTGAGATACACCCAGCTGACAATATCGCAATGATAAGAATGATGGACAGCAGGCGCCTTTTTTTATCTATACATCTCACGCCAGTCTAAATCTCCTCTGTCAAGTGCAAGTACGATCAATTCAGCTGTCGCCAAATTTGTCGCCATAGGAATGTTATGCATATCACATAGACGAACTACATCATTTACATTGGGCTCGTGCGGTTTTGGTGCCAATGGATCTCTTAAAAAAATCAAAGCATCGATATCGTTCTGACCAATCTGACTTCCAAGTTGTTGCATTCCGCCAAGAGGTCCGGCTAAATATTTATGAATCGACAAATTAGTCACCTCTTCAATCAGTCGCCCCGTTGTCCCAGTTGCAAATAGACTGTGCTTACTTAAAATTCCTCTGTATGCAATACAAAAATTCTGCATTAAAGTTTTTTTAGAATCATGTGCAATTAATCCTATATTCATATTTCCCACTCCTTACTGGTATTTTTTCGGTTGTAATCCTACATTTAAAACAAATCCAATTCCCATATAAAAACATACAATAGATGTTAAACCGGCACTGACAAACGGAAGGGAAAGCCCGGTATTTGGCAATACTCCTGTAGCCACACCGATATTGATAAAACTCTGAATCGCTATCAGTGCGGCAACTCCCCCGCAAATAATCTGCCCTGCAAGGTTCTGGGCTCGAAGCCCTATTAAAATGCATTGTATTACAATTAATAATAACAAAATTATGACAATACAACAACCCACAAATCCTAATTCTTCACCAATAATTGCGAAAATAAAGTCTGTATCCGCCTCTAATAAAAATTTTCCATTTTTTACAGAGGTTGTTGTATTATTATTCAATCCTTTTCCTTTTAACTGTCCTGAACCAATCGCCATAATAGAGTTCTGTTGCTGATAGGCGGTGTCATCTGCATACTTTTCCGGTTCCAGCCAGGCAAGAATACGTTTTTGCTGATATTTTTCCAAAAACGGCTGGTTTGGCATGACAGCAATACTGACAACAATAATTGCTGCCGGAATCGCGATTGCAAGTGCAGTGGCAATGAATTTGTAACTTAATCCACCGATATACATCAAAATACAAAACAATGCCGCAATACAAAGTGCATTTGAAAGGTTTGGCTGTTTATAGATTAAAAGCAGAGAAGGTGCAATCAGCAAAACAGCTTTTACAATAGTAAGTGGTTCTTTCATACGTGCTTCATGATTCATCAAAAATTTTGCAAAAAACAAAATCATAAAAATTTTAGTAAAATCAGAAGGCTGCAATGTTGTAAAACCGAATAAATTGATCCACCTCTTTGCACCATTTAATTCCATTCCAAAAAAGTGTACATATAACAATAAAAACAGATTAAAACCATAAATCAACCAATATAGATTTAATAGCCATTCATAATCAATCATAGAGATTACCAGCATAGCAATAATCCCTATTATGATACCAATAATCTGTTTCATCTGTGATGAGGGCTCGGCACTTCCGACAGCTAAAACGCCAATTATAGAAAGTGCAAGCACCGACAACACTAATAAAAATTTAAAATCTTTTATATGATAGGGTTTCGATAGTTTCACGATTCTTCTCCTGTAAGTTTAATAAATATTGTTGAACGTGTAAATTGAACGTCAAACGTCTCCGGAGTTACTTCAATGTATTTTGAAATCGTCTTATACAATTCCAATTGTACTTTTTCTAGTGCATCGGGTGTACAGTTTACGCGGTCTGAAACAAGTAATATTTTCAGCCTGTCTTTTGCAATTAAAACGGAAGGTTTTCTCTTGATTGTTTCAAATACGCTCATCTTTACAACACCTCCTAATGCTTTTGAAAAATACGGGTAAGTTTTGTAAAAAGTCCAGAATTAGAATCTAAATTCAGGAATGGAACATCTTCGCCTAAAAGTCGTCTGCAAATATTAAAGTATGCTTTTCCAGCTATAGAGTCAAGCCCAATGACCGGTTCTCCTTGATTTGTTCCAATTACAATCTTTTCATCGTCTGGAATTGCTCCTAGAAGGTGGACTGCCAAAATTTCTGTTACATCCTCTACAGACATCATATCTCCCCTCTTGACCATGTCCATTCGAATACGATTTATGATTAAATCAATTTTGTTTATATGATTTTTTTCAAGTAAACCAATAATCCGGTCCGCATCACGTATTGCAGATACTTCTGGAGTTGTTACAATAACTGCACGGTCAGCTCCCGCGATTGCATTCTGAAATCCCTGTTCAATTCCAGCGGGACAATCCAAAAGTATGTAATCATATTCTTCCTTTAACTCTTCTGTCAGCTTTTTCATTTGCTGCGGAGAAATCGCAGACTTATCTTTTGTCTGTGCCGAAGGCAGAAGATAAAGATTATCATACCGTTTATCCTTGATTAGTGCCTGTTTCATGCGACAATTTCCTTCAATCACGTCTACAAGGTTATATACAATACGATTTTCAAGTCCCATGACAACATCTAAATTTCGAAGTCCCAGATCAGTATCGATTACCACAACCTTTTTATCTAATTTTGCAAGTCCTACCCCTAAATTTGCGGTTGTCGTTGTTTTTCCAACGCCTCCCTTTCCTGATGTAACTACAATAACTTCACCCATTTTAAATTCCTCCTACATGCATTTTTTATAATCCGTGGGTCTGTCTGACATTTTTCTTTTGTGCTTTAAAAAGGGTTCTGAAAGTATTCTCCTGTTAATCTCCTCGTATTTCTGAACCAAGTGAAGAAGCGGTTCCGGTTACAAGATCTGAGTCATCCGCAAGGTTAAAATATTTTCTAACCATATCCCGCCCAATCTCAGCTGGATAACCAGAGTTATAGCCATACGCAATACGTGCACTGACTGCAATCTCCGGCTGATCTGCCGGTGCATATCCGACAAATAAAACATGATCGGCATGAGCCTTACTATGCTGTGCGGTACCGGTTTTTCCTGCCATCTTAATTCCACCGTCACGTACACTCTTGAAACGGCTATCTCTTTCTACCATCTGCTCCATACCTTGCTGAATCAGATTAAAAGAAGTACTGCTGATTTCACTTTTTTCGATTTGTTTATATAAGGTAGGCTCAAATTCTTTCACCAGATTACCATCAACATCTTCTATCTTACTTAAAAGTGTAAGATCATATACGGTGCCGCGATTCGCGATAGCTGTTACATATTTTGCAAGCTGACTTGTTGTAAACAAGTTTGTTCCCTGTCCAATTGCAGAACGCACAGCATCTTCATCACTGAGTCGTGGTTCGGATTCTGGAATTTCAAGACCGGAAGTCTCTCCAAGTCCAAACATCTGAGCATATTTTGCAAGTTTATTTGTTCCAACATCTGAAGAGTAATTTCCTTCTGATGACAGACCCAGTCGATAACCTACATCAAAATAAAAGTTATTACAAGAGTGGGCAAGCGCACCAGTTACGGTCAAGTTGCCATGTCCACCAGGATAAATCCAACATTTTGGACTAGGTGTAACATTTTTATATGGACCATAACAGCCAATCGTTGTGCTTCCGGTAATAATACCTTCTGATAGACCAGCGGCAGAGGATACCATCTTATAAGTGGAGCCAGGTGCAGTTGTCTCCTGAGTAGCCTTATTGTAAAAAGGCTGAGAAAGATCTACATATAGTTTATTGTAATAATCAGAATCCATTGTGTTGGCAAGTCTATTGTTATCATATCCAGGATAAGAAACAAGTGCAAGTGCCTTACCAGTTGCAACTTCAGTCATGACAAATGATCCAGTAGAAGGTTCCACACCTAATTGTCCAGGTGTAATCTCCAAACTTGTAATCTTACTTCGAATGAAGTCATACGCAGATACGGCTCCTGCTGAAAGACGATTATATTGCTCTTCGTCAAATGGAAGTACATTCTGCTCATATAACATCATACATACCTGACTGCCTCGAAGAGTACCATCCTTGATCATATATTGGTAAATGAGTTTCTCAAAGCTACTCTCCGTTTTCAAGTAATCACTGATGAATGTCAGGATACCCTGATACAATTCTCCAGCATTGGAATATTTTTCATCGGAAGATACATAATCTTGTATGACAGAAGTATCAATCCAATTCTTTGAGATCGCATAATTCAAATACTGATTCAGATTGATAGACTCATCTGTTTTCCACGCTTTATAGGTCTCGTCATTTGTGTCAATCTTATCCTTCACAATGATTCCTGTTTTGGATGTAAGTAAATCTGCCTCGATATAATTCATATATGCCTGCATTTCTTTTGACAGATCTTTATATGGCTTCGATGATGAAGACTGTAGTTCTGCTATAATTTCATTAATTGCAGAATCAAGACGTTCACTGTACGCCGCGTAGACTGCCTGTTCAGTTGCTTGTGCCTCACTAGTTGCAAAATGGTCAATATCCAAAATCTCATTTGCAAAGAAGGCGTTGTAGATATCTCCAACCGGAATAATAATATCTGAGTTTCCTTCCGGATCTCTCGTATAATCCAATGCCGTAGTCATTTTTTTTAAGATAATACCAGCTAATTTTTCTTCAATCAGATTATAAGCTGTAATCTGCAAATTCTTATCAATGGAAAGATAAAGGTTATTCCCCGCCTTTGGTTCCTTATCTTTCTTACTTTCAATAACTTTTCCTACACTGTCTACATATACTGTTTCTTTTCCTTTTTCACCTTGCAAATATTCATCCATTGTCTGTTCAATACCTGATTTTCCTACAATATCTGTCAGAGAATACGATTTTTGTTGTTCCTCGCTCAACTCGTCATACTCTTCCTGCGAAATCTTTCCGGTGTATCCTAAAATGGATGAAAAATATTTACTATCCGGATAAACTCTCAGCGATTCCTCTCCAATACTAATTCCTTGAAGATCAGATAGATTTTCCATGATGACCGCCACTGTCTCGTCACTGACATCAGAAGCAATGGTAGTTGGAATGTACTTCTGGAAACTGTTCAGATGCATCCCATATCGAATTGTCACAAGCTGAAGCACCCTAGATTTTTCATATTTTTCCTGATCGATTCCAAATCCCCAAGACTTTCCGCGCTTATTTGCACAAAGAAAATCCATTACTTCCTGCGGAGTAGAATTCTTTTCTTTTTCCGACAATTTATCAATAGTTGTGTATCCATAGATATCGGCAAGAAATCGCAGCCTTCTGGTACCTTCAGCATATAGAAATTCATATTCATTATTAGAGTTTAGAATAATTCCAAAATCATTTACGATCGAATCTCCATTCTTTTCCACCATATCAATCACACTATTGATCGTTTTATTTATAAGTTTATTCTTCTGTTTAGTATCCTCATAAGAACCATTGTCTTCAATCTGTACAGAGTAAGCAAGCTTATTTGTAGCAAGCACTTCTCCATTGCGATCAAATATGACTCCTCTCGTTCCCTGTATGTTTTTGGTTTTTTTAATTTTCAGCTTATAATTGTTCAGATAATCTTCTCCTTTTACAATTTGTAAATAGAATACGCGCTGAACTAATATTGCAGACAAAATACAAAAAACAACAATCAGAACAAATAATCTTGATTTTAATACTTCTAGAATAGAATCTTTTAGACGATTAAACAAATTTACTTGCACTCCTTTTTTCTTCTGCTTCTAATTTTTGGTTAATATGCAAAATAAGTTGGTATAAAATTAATGTTACTAAAATAGTATATATTAATTCCGGCATAATAATATGGTTCAAGTAGTAGAGGTAATTGAACCGACTTCTAACAATGAAGAGGAATATATATACAATATGTGCATAGATAAAATCACTTGCCGCAATTAAAATCAACGGAAGTTTGATATCCTCGGCGTAAAAAATCCGTTTAAAAAAACCGTTTACATACCCAATCACCATAAAAATTAATGCATAAAATCCAATCAGCTCGTTAAAGAAAATATCGACCAACAGACCGGACAGGAAGCCGACAAACATTCCTTCCTTTTTTCCTCGCATAAACCCAAATGCTGATGTGATAATAATCAAAAGATTTGGGGTGATAGATGCAAATGCAATTTTTTGAAAAACGGTGCACTCTAATAAAAAGCATACGACGATAATAAAAACGGTGATGACTCTTCTTTTCAAAGCAGTACTCCTTTCTACTATTCTTCCTTCTCTAACATCTCCTCTTTTGTAGTTGTAATGACAAGCACTTCCTGCAAATGTTGAAAATCGACAGCAGGTGTAATATATCCAGATCTTGTAAGGTTATTCGCATCCGTCGTAATTTCACTGACATATCCGATGAGAATACCCTGAAGATATTTGCTGCTGATGTGTGAAGTGACAACCTGTTCCCCTTCTTTTATTTCAGAACCATTATTTGCAAGTTGCTCAAAACGAATCTTTCCATCATTCATCAGCGTCAAATCTCCTTTTACAATACATTTATCTGAAGTTGACAAAATTAATGCGCTGACATTGCTAGAATCATCTATAATCGAACGCACACGCGCCCAATTGGGTCCCACTTCTGTCACAATTCCAACAAGACCAGTTCCAGCCATAACATTCATGTCCTTTTTGATGCCATCTTGCTCACCTTTATCAATTGTAAAAGAACTGAACCAATTACCAGAGTCATTCGCGGTAACATGTGCCCCTACCTTTTTATAATCTGCATAATTTTGGTCTAATGCATAAAGTTCTTGCAGGCGCTCTAATTCATAGCGCTCTTGCTGCAAACGGTTATTCTCAATCGTAAGCTCATCTACTGTTTTCTGCAATTCTTCATTTTCATTTTTTACTTCTGTTAATGTTTCGAAATTTTTTGTCAGATCGCTCATCCACAATCCGATATGATTAATTCCTTTCTGCATCGGAACAATCGTGTAATTTGCTACTGTTCGGAGCGGACCATTCACTTTGTCTGTCACAAGTGACAGGCCCATCAAAATAATACAAATCATTGAAAGAATCAATAACCAGTATTTACTTGCTAATGTCGTTTGATTTTTTGTTTTCATATTATCCCATCCACCTATAATTTTCATCTAACATTGAAAATGTCAATTTTCTCAATTCTTTTGATTGAATGATCTGTTTGAGCCCCTCTACTACACAAAGATCTGGATTCTTAACGGCCTGTGCTTTAATTCCGGTTCTTCCCTCTATGTATTCGGCAAGTCCTTTCATACGAGCAAGTCCGCCTGTGACATAAATTCCATTCTTTTCAATAGATCTTCTCACCTCGGGCGGAGTTCTCTCCAACAGAAAATGAATCTCGCGAATGCATGTCGCCAAAGGTTCTTTCACTGCTGCCCTTACAAGATTGACTGAAATCTCTTTCTGTTGAGGAATACCTGTGATTAAATCTCTTCCGGCAACCTCCATAGAAGTATCTGTTTTTTCATCAAAGATATTAAAATGCTGTCGTAACTTTTCAGCAGTCAATCGCCCAATCAAAAAGTTCGTGTTGTGGCGAACAAGATTGCTGATAGCGTTATCAAATATAGTACCGCCAATCTTTACAAGTTTATTGAAAACCATTCCTCCTGATGCAAGAACAGACAGTTCTGTCGTCTCACTGCCCAAATTTACAATACAGATTCCAGGAGAATTTTGGATATCCAAACCTATTCCAATCGCATCTGCCACTGCCCGCTCTACAACATTCACTTCTTTTGCCTTTGCAGTCGAATGTACGACAAGATCAAAAAATGCCTTTTTTTCCACTTCTGTCACATCTGTCGGAACAGCAACGACATATTTTGAGCCGCGTGCAAAGTGACGCTCTTTTTTTAACAGATTATTCAGCAAATACTGCATATCATAAAAACGTGAAATAACGCCCTCTTTCATCGGAAAGACTACTTCAATATTATCTGGTGCTTTTTCAAACATCTCATATGCTTCGTCACCAACAGAAAAAATCTCCTCTTCGTTTGCAATCGCAATTACATTTTTTTCTTTCCATATTGTGTTCTTTTTTTTATCATAAACTTTAATCTCATAAGTGCCAAGATCCAGCCCATATATATTTCCAAACATTTTATATCCTTTCGATTGCTATAAAAGCCGCTGTTCTGCAAAGCTGATATAACAATTATTACCAATAATGATGTGATCTAACAATTCAATTCCAATCAGATTGCCTGCATCTTTCACTCTTCTAGTCAGCAGTATATCATTTTTGCTTGGTACTGGATCACCACTTGGATGATTATGCATTAGTATAATGGAAACTGCATTCTTTTCAAGAGCTTCTATAAACAATTCTCTTGGCGAAACCAAGGAAGCATTGACTGTTCCCTTCGAAATATCTGTCTCTCCAATGAGCTTTGATTTCGTATTCAGCATCAGAAGTTTCATATGTTCCTGCTTCCGATGACGCAGATCTTCCATATAATAATCTGCGATTGTAGACGGATCTGTAAAAACCAGATTTTTCTTTGCACTCGCTTTCGAGAGACGCTTTGCCAGTTCCGAAAGGCATAAAATCTGAGCTGCTTTTACCGATCCAATTCCTTTTATTGCCTGCAATTTCTCTAATGTAAGCTGATGGACTGCCAAAATATTGTCCTCTTCCTGCTCTGATGCGCGCAGAATAGTTCTTGCCATCTCCAAAGAGTTCATACCTTTCGTTCCAGTTCTTAGAAGAACCGCAAGCAGTTCTGCATTTGACAGTCTCTCCACTCCATAGCGGAGACATTTTTCATACGGCCGCTCATCTTCCAACATTTCTTTTATTGTGCATGTTTGATTCATTCTCTTGTACAGACTCTTTTACATGATAGCGTTGCTATAAGAAGCGATAAATAATTGCAGATATAACAAGTCCAATAATGCTTGCAATTGTTATATTGATGTTCAGTGCGAATGTAATAACCAATATACCGAGATTTAACACAATTGGACTGTCAAATCCAAAAGACTGTCCATAATTTAGCCAAGCAAATCCAGGCATATCTGCTGTAAGCGTTCCTATAAACCCGCCAAGAACAATCCCTGCCAGCATTAAGAGAAATAATGCCCAGGAATTCTTTCCTTTTGCACTCTTCATTTGTACTCCACCTCGTTTCTTACTCCACAAACTTTATTCATTTTACCACAATTTAAAATTGGTGTACATAGTTAACACATTAAATTTTTCTGAATAAATTGTGACGAATCAGTCGAAAAATGTAAATTCCTTCGCGATCACTTCAGCCACTTTTATCCCATCCATCGCCGCAGAAGTAATTCCACCTGCATATCCAGCACCTTCTCCACACGGATAAATACGCAGATTTTCAAGGTGAAGTTCCTGATTTCTGGGAATTCGAACAGGAGAAGAGGTACGGCTCTCCACGCCAGATAACACCGCGTCATCTTTTGCAAAACCATGTATTTGTCTGTCGAACGTTTTTATTCCCTCTTCAATAGAATCCCCGATTTCTTTTGGAAAAATTGCACGAACATCCGCAAATGTGTACGCTCCCTTTATCTGAGGTTCAATCTTTCCAAAATGCTCTGTAACTTTATTCTTACAAAAATCTCCAAAGCACTGTACCGCAACAGCGCCTTTTCCCGCCTGATACGCCCGTTCTTCCAGCAATTGCTGAAATCTAACGCCAGCCAGCGGATGCTCCCAACCATAATCTTTAGGTGTTACCGTCACAATGATCGCACTATTTGCATTTTTGCCATCCCGCGCATGATAACTCATTCCATTTACGGCGAGCCGCCCCTCCTCAGAAGAAGCATTGACGACATACCCTCCCGGACACATGCAGAACGAATAAACACCTCTTCCGTTTTCCAAATTTGCTGCCACTTTATATGAAGCGGCAGGGAGATCATACGGTACATTTTCACCATACTGAGCACAATTTATCATTTCCTGGTCATGCTCCACTCTGACACCTACCGCAAATGATTTAGCGCTCATCGGAATTTGTCTTTCATAGAGCATGGAAAAAGTGTCTCTGGCGCTGTGCCCGATTGCTAGTACAAGTATCTCTGCCGGGCAGCGGATACTTTCAGCATCAGTTGTCACCGTGATTGCCGTAAGCTTGCCGTCTTCCACATGAATATCCGTCATCTGGCTGTGAAAGTGTACTTCCCCGCCCCAATCTAAAATCCGCTGTCTCATATTTTTTACAACTGTAATCAAAAGATCGGTTCCAATATGTGGTTTATGACTGTACAGGATGTCCTTTGGCGCACCGTTTTCCACAAAGATTTCCAGCACTTTCCGGTTCCTTCCAATTGGATCTTTGACAAGTGTATTTAGTTTTCCATCTGAAAATGTTCCTGCACCGCCCTCGCCGAACTGTACGTTGGAGTTTGGATTCAGAACCTGTTCGTTCCAAAATCGTTCCACATCTTTTTTTCGTTCCTCTACAGAAGCGCCACGTTCATACACAACCGGACGATATCCATGCTCGGCAAGCAAATATGCGCAAAATAGTCCTGCCGGTCCGCTTCCGATGACCACCGGTCGGTGTTCCATCTTCTTGATACCGGAATTTGGAAAGTCATAAGGTGTCTCGTGGATGAGTGTCACCTGATTTCCTTTTTGACGTCTCATAATCTTTTGCTCATTTGAAACCTCCACATCCACAGTGTAGACATACATAATATTTGGTTTCTTTCGGGCATCAATGGACTGTTTGCGAATTTTTAAAGATAGTATCTCTTTTTCAGAAATACGAAGTATTTTTGCTGCCTTTTGTGTCAACTCCTCTTTGCCCTTATCTGGAGTCAGTTTTATCTGATTGATTCGAATCATCTTTCCATTCCTTTCGCTGCGTGTTTCCCGGCAAGAAAACCAGTTGCCCACGCCCATTGTAAATTATATCCTCCGCAGATTCCGTCAATATCCATCAGTTCTCCTGTGATATATAAGTCTTTCACAAGAACAGACTCCATCGTAGCCGGATTTATGCTATCTGTGCGGACGCCACCGGCACAAACCTGTGCCTGTTCAAAAGGATTTGTCTCCTCAATCTCCACCTGAAAATGCTTACACAGAGAAAACAATTTTTCCCATTTATCAGATCGGATTTCAGAAGCTTTTATATGCAATGGAATATATGCCTGTTTTAAAAACAACTCGCTTAGCTTACGATTAAATATCCCTACAAAGAAATCCTCTGCCGTTCTATCAGCATGGTGTCGTTTTCGTTCTTCCATCAATATGCAAAACTCGTTGTCATCAGCCTCAGGGAAAAAATCAATCTCTGCTTGCACCAACTTCTTCTCTTTCAGCGCCTTTGCTGCAAATCTGCTGATCTGAAAAACAGGAATGCCGGAAATACCGTAGTTTGTAAGCTGAAGCTCTCCTGTGTCAGCAGCCTGACAATCTCCATCGACCAGCACGGATACCTTCGCATTTGTGCGAACGCCCGCCACCTGTTTAAAATAGCTGCCTTTCCCGCGAAGTTGTACAAGTGCAGGGACAACCGGAGAAATCGTATGACCAAATTGCTTTGCCAATGCATAGCCGCTTCCGTCAGACCCCAATACCGCGGCCGCCTTACCACCTGTCGCCAAAATTACCGCATCCGCACAATATTTTTTGTTTCCCGCCACAACTGTAAATTGCTCTTTTTTTTGTGAAACGGAAGTCACATGCTCATTTAGAACAACATCGACTGAAAGTTTTTCCAATTCCATCACAAGCACATCCAACACTGCGGATGCCTGTTCTGAAATAGGGTAGATATAGCCCTGTCTGCTTTTGGTGAGAACACCTAACGACTCAAAAAAGGAAACTGTCTCTTTATAGCCAAATTTTTTTAACACAGTGTCGACAATCGAGAGATCTTCACCGCGGAAACATTCTGCTGCCATATACTCATTGGTCAGGTTACATTTTCCGTTTCCGGTAGATAAGATTTTCTTGCCGAGTTTATTCTGGTGTTCTATAATTGTCACCTTCGCGCCTTCTCTTGCAGCCGAAATTGCAGCGACCATTCCGGAGGCTCCTCCGCCTACGATGATTACATGTCTTTTTTTCATAACTGTACGATTCCTTTTCTCACTAAATGTTCCAAAGACATGAGAATCCCAAGTTTTGCGTGTGGCCAGGTAAGTCCTCCCTGAAAATAAACTGCATATGGAGGTTTGATCGGTCCGTCGGCACTTAGTTCAATAGATGAACCTTGTACAAATGCTCCGGCAGCCATGATCACATCACTGTCATATCCAGGCATTGCCCAAGGTTCCGGTGATACATAGCTGTCAACTGGTGCGGCAGCCTGAATTCCCTGACAGAATGCGATAACACCTTCCGGTGTGCCAAGTTCCACTGCCTGTATAATGTCATGCCTGCTTTCTGTGCTGTTTGGAATCACAGAAAAGCCAAGTTTTTCATAGATGTTTGCCGCAAAAATGGCGCCTTTTAATGCGCTTCCGACAACTGTTGGTGCAAGGAAAAATCCTTGATAAAAAGACTGCATCACCCCAAGTGAAGCCCCGACTTCTTTTCCAAGTCCCGGCGACGTCAAACGATAAGCACAGTTTTCAATGTATTCCTCTTTACCGGCTATGTAACCGCCAATCGGCGCCAGTCCGCCACCCGGATTTTTAATAAGTGATCCGACAATCAAATCTGCCCCCACATCACTTGGCTCGATTGTCTCCACAAACTCTCCATAACAGTTGTCGACCATACAGATTACATCTGGTTTGATTTTCTTCACAAATGCGATCAATTGTCCAATCTGTGCAACGGAAAAGCTTGGACGTGTCTGATATCCTTTCGATCTCTGAATTGTGATCAGTTTTGTCTTCTCATGAATTGCTTTTTTGATATTTTCATAGTCAAATGTGCCATCCGCTAACAGATCTACCTGTCGGTATATGATTCCATATTCTGCAAGAGAACCCTTTGATTCACGGATTCCAATTACTTCTTCCAGTGTGTCATACGGTTTTCCAACCGGAGAGAGTAATTCATCTCCCGGTCTTAAATTGGCGCTCAGTGCAAGTGCAAGTGCATGTGTCCCACAGGTAATCTGCGGACGTACCAAAGCAGACTCTGTGTGAAATGTTTTTGCATAAACTTCTTCCAGCGTGTCACGTCCCTGATCATTGTATCCGTATCCGCTTGCATAATGAAAGCAGGCTTCATTGACACGACTTTCCTGCATCGCGCGAATCACTTTCAATTGATTAAATTCTGTCACCTTGTCAATCTGCTCAAAACGATCTTCCAGTGACTTTTCTATTTCTTTTCCAAACTGACATACTTTTTCTGAGATTCCAAGCTCTCTATACATCTCTGTCATTTCAAACATATATAAGGTATCCTTTCTTCTATTTTCTTAATCATCGCATCTACGACTTTGGCTTCATTATGATCATATTGACTTTTATCAATCCAGATCACATCACGTTCTCTTCGAAACCAAGTGAGCTGCCTCTTTGCAAAATGCCGTGTGTCTCGTTTTAAAATATAGACCGCTTCCTCAAGTGCACAATTGCCGTCAAGATAGTCCAAAACCTCTTTATAACCAAGTCCTTGCATGGAGACCATATCTTTTGTATATCCCCGTTCTTTTAACGACTGAACTTCCTCCAATAATCCATCCTGCACCATCTGATCCACACGCAGATTGATGCGGTCATACAAAAGTTTTCGATCATCTGTCAAAACGAAGTAGCAGAAATCATAAGGCGACTCCTTTGCCCGTTCTGTCTCATTATGCTCGGAGATTTTCTGTCCGGTCTGCTTGAAAAACTCCAATGCCCGAATAACACGTTTTACATTGTTTGCATGAATCATTTCAGCAGATTTTTCATCCACCTTTCGAAGTTCTTCATGGAGATATTCGGCACCTTTTTCTTTTGCAAGCCGCTCTAATTCTTCTCGGTAAAAAGAATCTTCATTGCTTTCTGTAAAGTCAATGTCATAGAGCAATGCCTGAATGTAAAATCCGGTTCCACCTACCACAATTGGAATATGTCCATTTGCGTAAATCTTTTTCATTGCCTGTTTTGCCATCTCCTGAAAACGCACTACATGAAATTCTTCATCCGGTTCTAGCTCATCAATCAAATAATGAGGTACTCCCTGCATCTCTTCTGAGCGGATCTTGGCGGAACCGATGTCCATGTATTTGTAAACTTGCATGGAATCGGCTGAAATGATCTCCCCACCGATTTTCTTTGCAAGCTCGATAGACGCTTTTGTTTTGCCGACTGCCGTCGGCCCTGTTAAAATAATAATTGGTTTCTTCATAGTTATCCCTACACAATTCTTTTGAATTTCTTTTCCAATTCTCGTTTTGTCATGGCGATAATTGTCGGTCTTCCATGCGGACAGTGATATGGGTTTTCAAGCTCCAAAAGTTCACCGATCAAGGTTTCTACCTCAGCGGCAGATAGACGAGAATTTCCTTTCACCGCTGCTTTACAGGACATCGATGCAACTTTTTCAGCAATAATATCCGGTGCAAGAGACGAATGAATTCCGTCGACAAGCTGATCAAGCATCTCTGTAAACAATTCTTTTTTTGCAATGCTAAACAGATTGTCCGGAACTGCTCGAATTGCATATGAATCTCCGCCAAATGGCTCAATCTCAAATCCGATATTTGTAAAAATATCTATATGTGTATTCAGTGTTTCTTCCTCCTGCATCGAAAGATTCAAGATGATAGGAGGGCTTAAATATTGAGAAGTAAACTCCCGGTCTTTCATGCCGCGAAGCGTCTTTTCATACAATACGCGTTCATGGGCGGCATGTTGGTCAATGATATAAAGCTGTTCATGAAACTCCACAAGCCAGTATGTTTCAAATAATTGTCCAATGATTTTATATTCCTGTACCGCCTTTTTGGTAAGCAGTTTTTCTTCGAAGAAATCCAACTGCTTTTCTGTTACAACCGACTTCTTCTCTCTTGTCGCAATCGCCTGTTCAGGCATTGGTTCTTTTGGAACTGTCAGTTGTTCAGGCGCTGGTTCACTTACAGCTATCGGTTGGCTTGCAGGCAAAGCTTCATAGTTGACGCTTTCTTGAACGACTGATGGCTGAGGAGTTGGCTTCACTTCCACCGCTTGCTGGTGGTATGCAGTCACCCTCTCCCGCATTTTTTTCATAAAATAATCCAGATTTTTTTCTTCCTCTATAACCGGTGGTTTTCTTTCTTCTCTGACTGGCGTCATTGGTTGCTCTTGTTTTTGCTCGACAATTTTTTCTGCTTTCACAGGAACTTCTTTTGTCTCAGGAAGTTCCACCCTTGGAATCAGTTCCGGTTCACTTAATGTCTGCTTCAGAGCATTGTAGACAAAATTGTACACGCCCTGCTGATTGCTGAAACGAAGCTCCATCTTCGTCGGATGCACATTGACATCCAAATCAGTTCCATCCATTGTAAAATGCAGTACCGTAAACGGATACTTGTGCTGCATCGTAAAGTCTTTATAGGCATCTTCGATTGCCTTTGCAATAATGTTACTTTTGACATAACGTCCATTGATAAAATAATTCTCGTAATTTCGATTTCCGCGGGAGATAATCGGTTTTCCGATGAATCCCTGTACCTGCATTCCGTCAATCCTTTCGTTGGTTTCCAATAGATTATTAGCAATATCCCGTCCGAACACATGATAAACAATATCTTTTAATTTCCCGTTTCCGGAAGTGTGCAGTTTTTCCTGACCATTGTTGATGAATTGTATAGATACCTCCGGATGAGACAATGCAAGTCTTGTCATCAGTTCACTGACATGACTTGCCTCCGTCATCGGCGTTTTTAAAAATTTTCTTCTTGCAGGTGTATTGTAAAAAATCTGATGTACAAGAAATGTCGTTCCATCCGGTGCACCAGTGTCTTCTATGGCTTTTTCTGCACCGCCCTCAATCCGATAACGGGTTCCGGTCACTTCATCTTTTGTCTTTGTAATCAGTTCTACCTGTGCGATCGCAGCAATACTTGATAGCGCTTCCCCTCGGAATCCAAGTGAAGCGACCGTGGTCAGATCGTCTACTGAACGGATTTTGCTGGTAGAGTGGCGCAAAAACGCAAGCGGAACTTCTTCTTTTGGAATGCCGCATCCATTGTCCGTAATCCGTATAAAAGAAATACCACCCTCTTTAATCTCGACAGTGACCGCACTCGCCCCCGCATCAATAGCATTTTCTACCAACTCTTTTATAATAGAAGCAGGACGCTCAATCACCTCTCCCGCCGCAATTTTATCGATTGTAATTTGATCTAAAACTTGAATATTTGCCATAAATACTTCCTCTTTTCACAATTACCATCTGTTCTTCAGTTTGTTCTGCAAACGATAAATCGTATTCAGTGCATCCATCGGAGTCAGATGTGCAACGTCAAGCTCTTCTAGTTCTTTTAAGACATCATCATCCTTTACCGTGTCAAACAGCGACATCTGTGCCAAATCCACCTCATCGTATTTTTTCATCTTCTTTTTCGTATCCCCAGACTGCACGGAAATGTCGCGTACTCTTGTTGTGATATCAGCCTCACTTAGTTCACTTACAATTTCTTTTGCCCGTGCAATAACAGATTCCGGCACGCCGGCAAGCTTTGCAACTTGAATTCCATAGCTTTTGTCTGCTCCACCTTTTACAATTTTTCGCAGGAAAACAATATCGTCTCCTTTTTCTTTGACGGCGATACAATAGTTATTCACACTGTCAATCTTTCCTTCCAGCTCTGTCAGTTCGTGATAATGTGTTGCAAAAAGCGTCTTTGCCCCCAACAGTTTACCGTTACTGATATGTTCCACAACTGCCCAGGCAATACTAAGACCGTCAAAAGTACTTGTCCCACGCCCGATTTCATCTAGGATTAAGAGACTTTTACTTGTGGCATTTCGCAAAATATTTGCAACCTCTATCATCTCCACCATAAATGTACTCTGTCCGGATGCAAGATCATCAGATGCTCCCACACGGGTAAAAATACGATCTACAATTCCGATATTCGCTGTCTCCGCAGGCACGAAAGATCCAATCTGCGCCATGAGAACAATCAGCGCTGTCTGACGCATATAAGTGGACTTTCCTGCCATATTCGGTCCTGTAATAATGGACACACGATTCTTTTTATCATCCAGATAAGTGTCGTTTGCAATAAACATATCATTTGGAATCATCTTCTCCACAACCGGATGACGTCCGTTTTTTATGTCGATGACGCCCTTTTCGTTAATCTTCGGACGCACATAATTGTTGCGTTCTGCGACGAGTGCCAATGATGCAAACACATCGATCTGTGCGATTGCCTTCGCTGTCTTTTGAATTCGAACGACCTCATCTGCAATCGTGTCTCGAACATTGCAATACAGTTCATATTCCAACGCATACAGCTTATCTTCCGCGCCTAAAATAGTATCTTCCAATTCTTTCAATCTCGGAATGATATAGCGCTCTGCATTGGCGAGTGTCTGTTTTCTTGTATAGTAATCCGGGACAAGTTCCTTGTAAGAATTCGTCACCTCTAAATAATAACCAAATACTTTATTGTACTTGATTTTTAAATTTTTGATGCCTGTCTTTTCCCGCTCTTCTGCTTCCAGTTCAGCAAGCCAGGTCTTTCCTTCCGTCTTTGCATTGCGAAGCTTATCTACATCCGGGTGATAGCCTTCTTTGATAATACCGCCCTCTTTCATTGCAAGCGGCGGTTCCTCGCAGATTGCATGCTGAATTAACTGGCACAACTCTTCAAGTGTATCCAGTTCTTCATATAATTCTTTCAAAAGTGGAGTCTTCATATCTCCCAAAATATATTTGATATGCGGAAGCATCTCCAAAGAACTTTTAAATGCAATCAAATCTCTTGGATTTGCTGACTGGTAACTGATCTTACTGATCAGACGTTCCAAGTCATATACCGGTGTTAAATATTCCCGGATCTCTTCTCTGGAAATCGCATCATCTTTTAGCTCACCTACTGCATCTAGTCGCTTTATGACCTCTTCTTTATGAATAAGTGGTTGTTCCACAAAACTTCTAAGTGTTCTGGCTCCCATTGCAGTCTTCGTCTTATCAAGCACCCATAACAGAGATCCTCTTTTTTGCTTTTCACGCAAAGTCTCACACAGCTCCAGATTTCGTCTGGATGAGCTGTCAAGCAGCATGTATTTTCCGGTTGTGTAACTGATGATGCCTGTCAGATGTGCAAGTGAAGTCTTCTGCGTCTCATACAGATATTGAAGCAGTGCTCCGGCAGCGATCAGACCACAGTTATAATCTGTCAGTCCAAGCCCTTCCAAAGAAGATACTTTAAAATGATCTTTTAATACTTTTGTACACATTGCATCATCAAAATACCATGTATCTAACGAATAAATCGTAATCCCCAGCCGATTTTTCAGATCCTCAAGATCCAATCCGCTCATATAAAGGGATTCATTGCAGATGATCTCAGAGGGAGAAAATTTTGCAATTTCATCCCCAAGCTTTCTCCCACTGTCGAGTTCTGTCACAAAATAATCTCCGGTAGACACATCTGCTACCGAAAGTCCATAGCGGTCGGCAATGTAAACGATACACATAATATAATTATTTTTTGTCTCATCCAACGCTTGTGTGTTAATATTGGTTCCCGGTGTCACAATGCGGACCACTTCACGTTTCACGATACCTTTTGCAAATTTTGGTTCTTCCACCTGCTCACAGATTGCTACTTTATAACCCTTTTGTACCAGTTTTGTAAGATATCCTTCCACAGCATGATAAGGAACGCCGCACATCGGTGCCCGTTCCTCAAGTCCACAGTTTTTTCCGGTTAATGTAATGTCCAGCTCCTTTGTGACGGTAAGCGCATCATCAAAGAACATTTCATAAAAATCGCCTAATCTATAAAATAAGATGCAGTCTTTGTACTGTTCTTTTGTCTCCATATATTGCTGCATCATAGGGGTTAATTCTGCCACGTTGTTTCTCCTTTGTATTCTGTCATTCTAATGATACAGAGTAAAGTATAGCGGAAAATCAAAAAAAATACAAATGGAAAACCAGATTTTTTACAGCACATGATATTTCGGTTTCTCCTCTCCATAAATCCAATGTAAAAGATAGCCACTCAAAAAAATCCCAAGTGCACATAGACCGGAGAAAATAATTGTAAACGGAAGACAGATTTGACCGAACAGCTGAAATGGCTGATCACTGTAATCCCAGACAGCCCAACCAAGCCATTTATTGACGATTATTCCTGTGATGAACTCTCCCGCAGTCACGAATATCGTGCATCGGAGTACCTGCATCCAAAGAGGATCACTCCATTTTACTGCCATCCCCTGTACTCCAAAAAACAGCAGACAAAATCCTCCAAGCAAAAACATAGACCAATGCGAAAAACCGCGAAAAATCATTTCAAACGTGTAGTACAGAGTCCCTCCAAGCGTCCATAAAAATAAATATTCACTGAGTTTTTTCATTAAAAAACGTCCTTCCCATGTAATTTCCATATTACATAGTTTGGACGCTTTTTTTTAAATTATAGTTGGAAGTTATTTCATTTCTCCAAGATAATAAAATCCTTTGCATTCTTTCAGATTCACATCAACAATTTTCCCGATAAGGCTTTCATCCCCCTTAAAATGAACCAAGATGTTATTGCTCAGACGACCTGTCACAAGTGAGTCATCATGATCATTCATAGATTCGACCAAAACAGGCTGTGTGGTTCCTTCATGTACACTACACACCTCTGCGGAAATCTCCTGAACTTCTTTTAGCAGACGGTCAAAACGACCTTTCACAACATCATCAGGTATCTGCTCCTCCATAATGGCAGCAGGTGTTCCAGTACGTTTGGAGTAGATGAAGGTAAATGCACTGTCATAACGAACCTTTTTCACAACATCCATTGTCTCTAGAAAATCTTCCTCTGTCTCTCCTGGGAATCCGACAATGATATCCGTTGTCAGCGAGATATCCGGCACAGCTTCTTTGATTTTGCGGACTAACTCCAAATACTGCTCTTTTGTATAATGCCGATTCATCTTTTTCAGAATCTCAGTACTTCCTGACTGAACCGGAAGATGTAAATGTTTACAGATCTTCTTAGAGTGGCGCATCACCTCAATCAATTCATCGGATAAATCTTTTGGATGAGAAGTCATGAAACGGATTCGTTCCAATCCTTCAATTTTTTCAATTTCCTGCAAAAGCTCAGCAAAAGTCATCGGCTCATCCAGATTTTTCCCATAAGAATTGACATTTTGTCCAAGTAGCATCACTTCCAAAACACCGTCGGCAACAAGCGCTTCAATCTCCCGAATAATATCTTTTGGATTTCGGCTCCGCTCACGCCCACGGACATATGGAACGATACAATAACTACAGAAATTATTGCATCCAAACATGATATTGACTCCGGATTTGAATGAGAACTTACGCTCACTTGGAAGATCTTCTACAATCTTATCCGTATCTTTCCAGATATCAATGACCATTCTCTCCGATTCAAAACGAGTGGCAATGAGTTCTGCAAATTTATAAATATTATGTGTTCCGAAAATCAAATCTACAAAACGATAACTTTTCTTTAATTTTTCTACAACTTCCGGTTCTTGCATCATGCATCCGCAAAGTCCGATCATCATGTGTGGATTGGACTTTTTGACATGTTTCAGCTGACCGAGACGTCCGTAAACACGCATATTTGCATTTTCACGCACCGTACATGTATTATAAATGACAAAATCCGCTTTGTCTTCATCCGGCTCCTCCACATATCCAATCTGTTCGAGCACACCGACAAGCTTTTCTGAATCTCTTGCATTCATCTGACATCCAAATGTTGTCACACAAAACGTCAATGGTCTTTGCAGCTCATCTGATACCTGTTTCACATAGGCACGTGCTTTTTTCATAAAATAGTATTGACGCTCCGGCTCATTAACCGGTGCCTCTTTTGTCATATCGATTTTCTCTAAATAAGTCTCTATATTTTTCAATGTATATGTATCCTTTCGTAATTTATTATATGAACCGATTTTGCTCCGGGTCATATTCATAGTCAATCTCCGCAAGTCGCTTTTTCAAAGTCTCACTGTCAATCTGAAGTTCCTCACAAAGCAAATCCAAATTTGGGTAATAATCTCTCAATTTGGTGTTGATTACACTCAACAGAAGCATAGGGTCTTTCGGTAATTCTTCAAACATAATAATTTTCCTCCGTAATAATTCCGTCCGGTCGCATATCATAACTGTCTGTGGGAATGGAATCCACTACCTGAAATTCAAATGCAAGAGCAAGTGTTCGATATTGCTGATGCTTTATGAGATATTTATCATAAAATCCTTTTCCGTATCCGATCCGGTTCCGATTCTGGTCAAACGCACTTCCAGGTAAGAGCACAAGCACCGAGTCACCTTTCGCCTTCTTTTTCGTGACAGGTTCCCAAATACCAGAATATCCTTTTTCCAGCTCATCAAACCTTTGCACATAATAGAATTCCATATCATCTCCTTGTACTTTGGGAACAGCAGTCTTTTTGTGCAGTTCCCATGCCTTTTCTATGATACGGCGTGTTCCGACTTCATGGCGATAATCCATGTAGCAGTAAATCTCTCTTGCCTCCAAAAAGAATGGATGTTCTGTCAGGCGCTTCAAAATGAGGTTACTTTTAAACTCCCATTCTTCCTGTGTCATATGCGCTCGCTTTTCTAAAATGCGTGCTCTAATGTCCTTTTTTATTTCCATATTTTTCACCAAGATTTGTAATCGAACCGTCCAATTCCTGGATAGAGATATTGTCTAACTGTCCACGCAGATTTCGCTTGAAAGAATCAACAAATTCTCTTCTTAACACTTTTTGTTCTTTTTTTTCTGCATCGGTCAGTCCGACTGTTTTAGATTTTTTATATAATTCATTAATTCTTTGAATTTTTTCGTCTGTCATTTTCTTTTGTCCCTTCCTTCTAATACTTCTCTTATATTACACTATATTCTTTTTGAAGTCCACTGTTGA
The DNA here is from genome assembly GCF_052121495.1 of Faecalimonas sp. LCP19S3_D12. GTDB lineage: Bacteria > Bacillota > Clostridia > Lachnospirales > Lachnospiraceae > Faecalimonas. Next base: position 36,857 of record NZ_JBQKED010000013.1, read on the forward strand.
TTCCTGCACAGAATAACCTTTTAACTGGAATAATTTTCTAAGAACCCATAAACTTGTCCTACAGTATCTGCCTTTTTTCCCTTTTTTACTTCTTTTTGAATTTCTTCTGGAAGATACTGTGTTTCAATTGTCGTATATTCGTAGACAGTTTTTCCATCTGATAAGTATACAATAATATAACCATCTTTTTCTTTGATAATATAACCATCTTCCTTTTGAGCAGAACCTTTTGTCTCTACTACATGTTCCTGCTTTTTCTGGATATCTCTCTGTTTTGCCTCCAGTTTACGCATTGCTCGATCATAACTTAACTGATATGCACATACAAGGACTAATGTAAACACGATCATTCCAATCAAAAAACCAATACCATATCTTTTTTTCATAAGGACAACTCCTTTTTTATTATACAGTATTGGTTTTCTTTTTTATTTTATACAAGCATATGAAGATTTCGCTCTATAATCAAGCCTTCTCGATCTTCGTAATCATAACGATCACTCTCCTGCATACATGCATATACAAATTGATGCGCAAGCTCTAATGCCTCTGCAAGCGTGTGTCCATTCAAGTAAGCTCCGACAAACACACCATCAAACGTGTCCCCGGTTCCATGATATTCACTAAAAAGACTTTCTTTTTCAAACAGCTGAAACTGTTCATTTTCGTAAAGCACAATTCCTTTTTTTCCAAAAGAACAGGGAACACTTGTCATAACAATTTTTTTCGCTCCGAATTTTTCTAAATCCTGACAGATTGCAAGAAGAGTTTCCTGTGTCATGTTTTCTGAGTAGAAATCTCCAGTAAGAAGACATCCTTCTGTGATATTAGGCAAGATAATGCTTGCATACGGAAGCAGCCGCCTCATCGATTCGCCATAGACACTGTCAAAATTTGTATAATATCTGCCATGATCTCCCATGATCGGATCAAGAATCACTTCTGCATCTGGAAAACAGGAAAGAAAATATTCTACTGCTTCAATCATCCCTTCGCTTCCCAAATATCCTACAAAAATCAAATCAAATGTCACCTGATTGGCAACATAGTGTTCTGCACATTCACGGATATAGGTTGTGGATATTTTTTCCATAGCCGGCTTCCCATAGCCACCCGTATGTGTCGACAATAAGATTGTCGGGATTGGACAAGCTTCAATTCCCATAACACTCAAAACAGGAACCATATTAGTTAGTGCCGCCTTTCCGACACCACACAAATCATGTAACAACGCTACCTTTTTTACTGGTCTCATTTTATGCATACTCCTCTTTTACCAAATGTAATTTTCGAAACAACGAAAGCAGTGTGCTTCCTTTTGGAAGTGCCAAGATCTCTTCAGAAGAAAGCCCGCCTAACTTTAGAAGAGACACAGCATATATAAGCACAGCCACAATTAAGGCAATAATCACAGCGACATTTTGACTTATCACAAGATTACATAAGAAATAAATCACAAAAGCCGCCCCTCCCATAACAATTGATGCAATGGACGGTATAAGAAAAGTATTCTTTACCTCCTGACGATAACCTGCATCATGTTTGAGAGAACGGGCATTTAAAATACACATAGAAAGTGAAAAAATAATATTGCTTGCTACAACTGCGTAGATTCCCATTTTAAAAATTACAAGCATAATGAGAAGCCCCACTAAATGGATACCAAGCGAAATCGCACCATGTTTTACAGGTGTTGTCATCTTATTTAATCCCTGTAAAATTGCATTTGTAACTGTAGACATACAATAAAATACAACCGTGATGGCACCAAGACGCAGCATATTTGCTGAAATGTCAATATTTCCGTTGAATAAAAGTGCCAAAATCGGATTTGCTAATACGAGAAATCCAACAAAACTTGGGATTGCAATCATCATAGAAAAGCGAATAGCCATTGCAATCTTACTGTGAATCTGTTTTTTATTTCCAACTGCCACGGCTGCTGTAAGGCTTGGAATTAAAGACGCTCCAAGGGCATTTGCCACTGCCAAAGGAATGTTGATTAACACATTATAATGACTGCTGAATCGTCCCAGCAGATCTGAGCGTTCTTTTAAAGAATGTCCCTGTGCTGACATAATACTTCCGAACATTCCGATGTCGATTGTCTCACTGATATTGTAGATTGCCGTGCTCAAAATAACAGGTGCGATGGTCATTAAGAGAATCATATAAATCTCACGGTAACTCTCTCTTTTTTTACTGTGGTCTCGCTTAAGTTGTTTTTTGATTGTCGGTGAATAGATCTTCATGACAAACAGTAAGAACAATAAGCCAAACAGCGCACCACAAACTGTTCCAAGTGTTCCTCCTGCCGCTCCATACGCATACGCTACAGAGTCATTGTTCGCTTTTTCCGCTGCTTTTTTCCCCATCTCAAGCAGATAACTCGCCCCGATGATACTGACGACGGCATTGACAATCTGCTCTAAAATCTGCGAAATTGCAGTTGGCATCATTGTTCCCATTCCTTGGAAAAATCCACGTAAGACTCCCATTACAGCTACAATCAGAAGTCCTGGTGCCAACACGCGAAGCGCATAGGCGCTCGGAGCCATCGACATGATTGTTTTCGCAATAAAATCCGAAAAAAAGAAAACAATGCAGGCGACAGCACTTCCCACAATAAAAGCAAACCAAAGTGCACCTTTAAAAATACGCATGGCGTTTTTTCGTTCACCTTTAGAAACTCTTGCAGAGATTAGTTTGGAAACTGCTAACGGAAGACTGTAGGAAGTCAAAAGTAGTGCGATATTGTAAATAGAAAATGCAGTGGCATAAAATCCTTGCCCTTCTGTTCCCAAAATATTGGCGACCGGAATACGATATACGATCCCTATGATTCTTGTAATAATTCCTGCAACAGCGAGAATCATTCCCTGCATTAAGAAACTATTGTTTTTCTTTTGTTTTGCTACCATAAATTTCCTCACTACCTTCTGCTAACGCAATATTTGCAGACCTTCTAATATCTCCGCCTGCTTTCTTTCCATCACAGCCCGCTCTTCTTCTTCCATATGATCAAAACCAAACAGATGAAGCATACTGTGCGCAATTAAAAAAGCGTATTCCCGCTCAATGGAATGTCCATATTCTTCTGCCTGTGAAATTACTTTTTCTTTCGAAATCACAATGTCTCCAAGCATCAGTTCTCCGTTCTCCGGATTAAAATACTCAATAGCATCTTCCAAGAAAGAAAATGATCCAGCCGTCTCATAGTCTACCATCGGGAAGGAAAGTACATCCGTCGCGCGATCAATTCCACGAAAATTACGGTTCATCTCCTCAATCTCATCATTCATTGTCAAAAGCAAATTCACCTCTGCCTCATATGGGCATTCTACATAATCCAAAGCCATCTCAATTACTTTTACCGCAAGTTCCTCGCAAGGAAGTGAAAGCTTCAAACTGCCCTCTTCTTCAAATAATAAAGTCATTATTTTCTCCTTTTGTCTCTCGGACGTTCTTTCTTTTGTTCAAATTCTTCGTACGCTTTTACAATCTTCTGGACCAAAGGATGTCTGACAACATCTTTGCTGGACAAATTACAGATTGCAATATCATCAATGTTGCGAACTACTTTTGTCGCAATATCCAACCCAGACACCATTCCGGACGGAAGGTCTTTTTGTGTGGAGTCTCCTGTAATTACCACTTTTGAGCCAAAACCGATTCTGGTCAGAAACATCTTCATCTGAGCTGGTGTCGTATTTTGTGCCTCGTCCAAAATAATAAATGCATTGTCAAGTGTACGCCCTCTCATGTACGCCAAAGGAGCCACTTCAATCAACCCTTTTTCTGAATTTTTGATAAAACTGTCTGCTCCCATAATTTGATACAGCGCATCATACAATGGTCTTAAGTACGGATCGATCTTACTTTGCAGATCTCCTGGAAGGAAACCAAGCTTTTCTCCCGCTTCAATAGCCGGACGTGTCAAGATGATTCTTCCCACTTCGTTATTCTTAAACGCCGTAATCGCCATCGCCATCGCAAGATATGTCTTTCCGGTTCCGGCAGGTCCAAGTCCGAATACGATCATCTGTTTTCGGATTGCATCCACATATTTCTTCTGCCCGAGCGTCTTTGGCTTAATTGGTTTTCCTTGCAGTGTATGACAGATAATGTCCTTGTCAATCTCTACGATTCCCTTTTCATTGTCCTCAAAGACCAGGGAAATCGCATAGTCTACATTTTGTTCTGTGATGGTGTTACCCCGCTTTGACAGCTCCACAAGCTGCTCCATCACTCGTTTTGCCTGATTCACACGCTGCGCTTCTCCTAAAATCTTCGTATGCCCATCCCGTGCGATTAATGTCACTTGTAAAGTACGCTCTATCTTCTTTGCAAATGCATCAAACTGCCCGAATATATTCTTTTCATGTGCAACAGGTATTTCTATGAATTCTTCCAGTATACTCATTTGCCTATCCTTTCTATTTTCATAATCTTTTTTATTGTATCACAGAAAATCACTAGAAATCAATCTTTTCCGTTTCTTTATGTTCCCCAATTTTCTCTCGTACTCGAAGCGTCCCTTTTGCCTTTGCACTATTTTTTTGTAAATAAATCTTCACATCTTTTTGCAATATTTCGATCTTCTTTTCTTCTAGTTCCTTGCAGAACAACTGAAACTCCTCACTTAAAAGTATCCTCATTTCTTCTTGCGTGTATACTTTTTCTTTTGATTCGTATTGGCGGATTTCTCTGATTCCCCAGGATATGGGAAGATAAAAATGTTCCCCGATTTTTAAGCGCCTCTCACTTGTGTAAATCTCTGCTTCCTGATAGCGGTTCTTCCACCCTCCCAAAGTGCCCAAATAGTTTCCAACTCTGAGATAAAAAGCTTTTTTCTTAACATCGGTATACTTTTTTTCCGAGTGAGAAAAACGATGCTCATTTTCATATTCCAAAGTAGTCTCCGCCTCAATATCTGCATCTGCATTCTGATAGTGGTAATTGACAATTTCCCCTGCATCATTTTTTACTTCGACTTTTCCTGAGACTAATATGTCCCCTTTTTTTACTTCATCGCCCGGCTTGACACAAGGAACCCCATTTCTTGTGACGATACTAGTAATCCGTCCGTCTTTGTCTGCCACAATGTCATTCGGCGGCTCTTCTTTTGCAGCCTCCATCGGGAATGTGTCTGTATTTTCTTTAACCTGAATCATCAGTCTGGTTCCGGTCACATATGCGGACACCCACACAATATCATCAAATTCTTTTCTGATATCTTTTACGATACGCTCACAATTCACTTTCTTTTTTAACATTCCGTGTTTAATGTGTTTGGACTCCAGAAACTCCAAAATGACCTCATCTGTTCTTGTGAAATTTCCTTCGATATGTATATTCCATACAAATAAAGACATGACATAAATGAATATCAAACAAAAGAGTATCCCGAAAAAAAACACTTTCCGTTTTCGATATCTGTGAAAAAAAAATGGCAGTCCAAGCCGATTTAAAATCGTCACCTTTGTCCTTGTCTTTTTCAGGATCGGTTTTAATTTTCTAAATCCCCGGATAGTAATAAACATCTCATAGCTGTTTTCTTTTGGCTCAAGCCCCCACAGATAGATTTGCTTACGGCTGCACAAATTTAAGAATCGCTCCGGGGAATATCCGGTTACCTGTATAAGCAGATACCCTTGTATATATCGAATGATTGTATTTAACACGCCTTATCCCCCTTAATGATATTCTATTGAAGTGATACGACCGGTAATTTTCATCTCATCGTTTGTGTAATAGTCAATTTGAAGTGATTTCCCAATAATTTTAATCTGACCGATTTTTGTCTGTATGCGAATTAATAAGTCGGTGTATTCAATAATACCTCTATAATTTTCCACACTCACTTCGTTCTGTCCGGTCATGGTGAGAATCGGGACACCCAGCACTACATCTTTCGGCATATTTGCCGCATCTGCCATGCGATTTATGAATGTTTTCTTTTCCATAAAAATGCCACACATATACTTTTATAGTAGTATATGTGCGGCTCCTGAAAAATATCTATTTTTTCATAAAATGATAATAGAGAAACCCGACTGCATCTGCAAGGAACCACCCAATTGGGATTGCCCACCAGATACCCACAATTCCGACTGCCGGGATTGCAGAAAGGACGTATGCCAAAAGGACACGTGTCCCCAGCGAAATTATCGTCAATACAATAGAAAACTGTGGTTTCCCAATTCCTCTGTAAAGACCATACAGTAAAAATAAAAATCCGATCAGACAGTAAAAAGGAGATACAATCCGCAAATAGCGAACTCCTTCGAAAATGACCTGTGTCTCAGATCCATCAATAAATAAACGCATGAGAGGTCCCGCAAACAGGACAACCAGCGTGGAAATAGCCACACAGGAACCGACAATCAATTTCAATGCAGAATTTTTCCCTTTTTCAATACGTTCCATCTTTCCTGCTCCACGGTTTTGTGCCACATAGGTGGAAAATGCATTCCCAAAATCCTGCACCGGCATGTATGCGAAACTGTCAATTTTCACAGCAGCTGCAAAACCAGCCATGACAATCACGCCGAAACTGTTCACCAAACCCTGTACCATCAAAATGCCGAAATTCATAATCGACTGCTGCACGCTTGTCAAAAGTGACTGATTCACGATCATACAGAACAATTCTCTCTCGCCTTTTAGCATCCGTTTGGAAATACTTACCTCTTTTACCTTCCACAGTGTATAGACTGCAATTCCTGCTGCCGATACTGCCTGCGCGATGACCGTGGCATAAGCTGCTCCGGATACTCCCATCTGAAACGGAACTACAAATATATAATCCAATACGATATTGACCACCGATGAAATCACCAAAAAAATCAGTGGCGTAAACGAATTTCCCATACTTCTAAGTACCGCAGTGAAATAATTATATAAAAACACAAATCCCATGCCACAGATAATGATAAATAAATATGCTCTTGTCATCTGGAAGATACTCGATTCGATATTCAAAAGATACAGCAGCTGATCAAGAAATACAAGACTTGCACCCGTGATCATTACAGTAACCGCCAAAATAAACAGAAAAGACTGAAACATACTTTGTTCCAGCTTTTCTCTCTGTCTTGAGCCGTAAAACCAGGAAAATACAATCCCGCTCCCCATACAAAGTCCGATAATGATCGAAGTAAGAAAGTTCATCGTCATATACGAAGAACCGACTGCGGCCAGCGCATCTGCACCGATAAATTTCCCCACGATCATCGTGTCCATCAAATTATATAACTGTTGAAATAAATTGCCTGCAATCAAAGGCAGTGCAAATACTACAATCGCTCTCATCTCATTGCCTGTTGTCAGGTCAATTGCCCCTGTTTTTTTCCTCATGTCTCTTTCCTATCTCATCAAATTCCAATCTTCCAAGCCGTACCTCATTCATCAGTTCTGCCATCTCCTCTGGGAGACTTTCAAACAGATAGTGCGATGCACTCTGTGGGCGGTTCAGGTGTTCGTTTCGAATCTCCTGATTGACTGTCAAAATTTCTTCCAAAAGCCCTTTAGCTGAAATTCGTTGTGCACCCTGCCCAAGAATGATCATCTGCTCTAACGCATCCGATGTCGCCACAGTCACATGATATTTCTTTCCGATCTCCTGCACTGTTTTCTCAATATACTGGTCCGCTGTCTCTGCCTCTTTGGTATACACTACATGAATGTTATGATATTTTTGTACTTCTCCTACATTTCCCGGTACTTTGTAGGCATCGAACACTAGAATCAAGGTCTGCTTCTTATATCCCTGATAATTGCTCAGAATATCCATCAGTTTCATCCTTGTAGCCTCGATGTTAATCTCCGACAATTCTTTTAAATCTTCCCACGCAAAAATGATATTGTATCCGTCTACCAGCAGATATTCCTTCTCCTTCACTTGTTTTTTCGAACGTCTTATGACTGTCTCAGGCGCCTGCACACGTTTTGAAAAAACATTCCGTTCTCTTTTGACAGGTCCATATGTTCGCTCAAAAATCGCTTTTAACTCTTCTTCATCGATGACCGGAGGCAATTCATAACTATTTCTCTGCTTTTCTTTTTCAACTGCTTTTTCCCGACTTTCTGTGTGCATATAGTCTTCTACCTGATCCCAGCCAACGTAAAACCCTGCGCCATGCGAACAAAATACGGAACCAGTTGGATTTTCTGTATCTGCCTCTGAATCATACCCATAAGCTGCAATAACTTCCTCGGTATTGTGGCACGGTTCGTATCCTTTCAATGTACAAAACAGCCTGCCGCACCCCCTTGTGTATGCAACGACCTCTCTTGGATAATCTCTCATCGCAGCAACGGGTGCTGTGCCAGTCAAAACGGCCATATCCTGCTCCATCTTCGGCGGATCAAATGCAGCTGACATTCTCTGCAAATCTGCCATCGCACGTCCGATCTGATCCGTCGGGACCTCCAATTGATATTCGTATACCGGCTCAAGCAAAACACTCTTTGCTTTTTTTAAGCCCTGTCTGACAGCCCTGTAAGTTGCCTGTCTGAAATCGCCTCCTTCAGTGTGTTTTTGATGTGCTTTTCCGGTAATCAGCGTAATTTTCATGTCAGTAATCTCAGACCCGGTCAGGACACCACGATGCGCCTTTTCTTCTAGATGTGTCAATATCAGCCGCTGCCAGTTGCGGTCTAAGATATCTTCACTGCAGTCGGTCTCAAAGACAAGTCCGCATCCCTGTGGGAGCGGTTCTAACAGCAGACGTACTTCCGCATAATGACGGAGCGGCTCAAAATGTCCGGCGCCCTCCACAGGCGCAGAAATCGTCTCTTTATATACAATATTTCCGGCGCCAAACTCGACCGCAGTCTGAAACCGTTCCAAAATCACACTTTTTAAAATCTCAATCTGCACCTCTCCCATCACCTGTGCGTGAATCTCATTGAACTGCTGATCCCATACAATATGAAGTTCCGGAATCTCTTCCTCCAACTGTTTTAATTTCAAGAACATTCCGTGCACATCACATCCATCCGGAAGCAGAATCTGATAATTTAATACCGGGGTAAGCATTGGGGCAGCCGCAGGCTTTTCTGCACCAAGACCATCACCGGAGTAGGTTTTGGACAGTCCCGTGACCGCACAGATTACCCCCGCCTTTGCTTCATTGACACTCTGATAAGAAGCCCCTGAATAAATTCGAATCTGATCTGCTTTTTCCTCTTCTTTCAAAAGCATCTTCACTTTTAATGTACCGCCTGTAACTTTCATGTGCGTGAGACGCATTCCTTGCGGATCTCTTGAAATCTTATATATTTTTGCTCCAAATTCTTCCGGATACACAGGACAGACCGTATAGCGATCCAGTGCATCCAAAAAAGTGTCCACTCCTTCTAACTTCAACGCAGAACCAAAATAGCATGGGAATACTTCTCTTCTCTGGATTGCAGTACAAATTTCTTGCTCTGTAATTGCCTCTCCTTCCAGATATTTTTCCAATAGACTCTCATTACACATGGCGACTGCCTCAAAAAAGGCATCGGAATCTTTCGGAAGGGTAAAATCGACACAGGATGGATCCAACCGCTTTTGAAGTTCTGTAAGCAGTTCTCTTTTGTCCGTCCCTGGCTGTTCCATCTTATTGACAAAGAGAAAAGCTGGTATCTTATATCTCTTTAGCAGACGCCACAGAGTCTGAACATGTCCCTGCACTCCATCCGCGCCGCTGATTACAAGCACTGCATAATCCAGCACTTGAAGTGTGCGCTCCATCTCCGCCGAAAAATCAACGTGTCCCGGAGTATCTAAAAACGTTACTACTTTGTCTTTTAATGTAACTTCAGCTTGTTTTGCAAAGATTGTGATTCCTCTTGAACGCTCTAATTCGAACGTGTCAAGATAGGCACTGCCGTGATCCACCCTCCCAAGTGTTCGAATGTTCCCACTTAAATATAATATACTTTCCGCAAGTGTTGTCTTTCCCGCATCCACATGGGCCAACAGACCCGCGCAAATATGTTTTTTTACTTTTTTAGGCTCCTCTTTGCCCATAAAAACGCCTCCTATTCCATTTTATGAGCTGACAGCTTTTGACCTCTTAACAACAAGAATAAAATAATAAGTCCTACAGCGAAAATGATCAGTGTTTTGCTAAGCATTCCCGCAGTCATAGCTGACAGATGAAAAAGAAACGGAAGTATATATAATACTCCAAACGTCCCAACGACCATTGATACGCAGATAAAAGTTCTTAATTTCGTAAACGGAATACAACTCTTTATCACTGCTGACATAGTTGTGAAAATGAGTAACAGATACATGACTGTCTGCGTCTGTTGTGTCGGAAGATCCAAGAACAATCTTACAGACATGATCATACCGATTATCACAAGTGCGAATGGCATCGCATTTGAAATTGCTGTTTTCAAGAAACGTCCTTTTACTTTTCTTGTGTCTGACTCAAAGATTGTAAGGAAAGATGGCCATGCTTCCATAGCAGCATCAATCAATGTGATCTGTATCGGAATAAACGGAAACGGCATATTGATCACAAGACAAAAGATAGTAAGCAAAACAGAATAGATTGTCTTAATAAAAAAGACACCTGCTGTTCTTGTTACGTTATTGATTACCCTTCGTCCCTGCAGAACAACCTGAGGTAAGTGCGTAAAATCAGACTCCATCAGTACAATCTGCGAAATCTGTCTGCTTGCATCGCTTCCTTCTGCGACCGCTATCGAACAATCCGCCTCGCGAAGTGCAAGAAGATCATTAACGCCATCTCCGGTCATTGCAACATGATGCCCCTTTCGCTTGAGTGCCATGACAAGCTGCTGCTTTTGTTTCGGTGTCACTCGTGCAAATACAGAATAATTTTCACATAATTCATCATAATCAACTGTTCCCTTCAATTCAGACATATCTATAGCCTTCTGCCACGTATGAAGACCTGCCTTTTTCGCCACCATAGAGACCGTCTTTACATGATCCCCTGAGATTACCTTGACATCTACCCCTTCTTTGTAGAAGTATTCCAATGTCTCTTTCGCATTTTTTCGAATACCATCTTCCAGGGAAATAAGATATAGTGGTTCTATACCTTGCGGAAGTTCTTCTTCATTTTCCCATTTCCCCCTATATAAGCCCATAGCGATTACTCGTAATCCCTGCTTGAGCATCTCTTCTGCCGCTTTGCACTCCTGCGTTAAAATTCGCTCCGGCGCACCGATAAAGACCGTTCCAATCCCCTCAAAACAGATTGCACCCCATTTTCTCTTAGATGAAAATGCGATTTTTTGTATCGCTGAAAAATTGCTGGCTGAAGAAAATTTACTTCTGAGCGCCTGCATTGTCACATTGTTGTCATCACTTTCTGCTATATAGGCATGTAACAGTTGTTCCGCCATCTGTTTCGTCATACCACCATCTTGCCTTTTTGCATTATTTTCCAGATAAACGAGATCTTTTACCTGCATTTTCCCATCGGTGAGTGTTCCTGTTTTATCCAGACATAACACATCGACATGCGCCAACGTCTCCAATGCATAAATATTCTGCACCAATATATTTTTCTTCGACAGATAAATGACACCATTCGCAAGTGATACAGATATCAAAAGAACTAACCCCTTCGGAAGCATACCAAGAAGAGCTGCGGATGAAGCTACCACTGAATTTTCCAAAGAGCTGCCACGAAGCAAATATGCTTCCAAAAACAGCAATACACCGAGCGGAACAATTAAATAGCTCGTGAACTTTGTCACCTTTTGCATAGAGCCCAAAAGCTCACTTTCTATCTTTTTCTCTTTTTTCACTTCCTCTGCCAGCTTTGTAGCATAATTTTCACTTCCGACATGTGTAACTTTTGCATAACATTTACCTGAAATGACAGAACTTCCCGAATATAGTTCACCGCCTTCTTCTTTTACTACAGCATCACTTTCGCCGGTAAGCAACGACTCGTTTACTTCGATCATGCCCCAAATCACTTCCGCATCGTTGCAGATCTGTTGTCCGCTTTCCAGTGCGAGGATATCATCTGAGACAATTTCTGACAGTTCTACTGTTTTTTCTTCTCCGTCCCTCAGCACCTTAATATGCGGACGATTCAATATCGATAAGTTGTCAACCAGTTTTTTCGCCTTGCATTCCTGTATAATCCCAACCGCTATATTTATCAGAATAATTGCAATAAAAACCATGTTGGAATATGCACCTACTGCAAAAAGCATAACTGCAATAATAAAGTTCAGAAGGTTAAATAGTGTAAAAATATTTTCTTTGAATATCTGTGTAGTTGTTTTTGTAATGGATTGAGGCATCGCCTGCCCCTGACCAGCCTCCTGCTTTTGTTTTACTTCTTGCTCTGTAAGACCTGTTATTGTTGTTTTCATACTGTTCCTCCTTATTTTTGTCCCCCCAGCATCTTACCACTTTATTTTTGCCTGACTATCATACCACAAAAAGCATTCGTATATCTCATTTTTTTATCTGTGAATAGTTTAAATTTCTATTTTCCATACTGTAAGATAATCCGGTCGATCATTTTGGACGCTTCACTTCTTGTCAATTCCTCAATCTTTTTTTGGGAAATGATTCTATGTTTCAAAAGAAGTGTATCCAAATAATTCTTTTGTTTCGGAGTGATTGGCTGCACCTTTTTTGGACGGTACAGCAATTGCTCCGGCTCAAATAATTGGGGTTCTGCCGGTTCAAAATAATGTGCCAGCATATGATAAATTTTTGCAGTCGCCAAGGCATCGTGATAAGCTCTGTGTGCCGCATTATTTACAATTTGATAATGTTCACACAGAGCTCCAAGGCTTTTGGATTCCATATTGTTATGTACTTTTCTTGCAATTTTCAGTGTATCAATTCCCTTTTTTTCGAATGTCTCACCATATTGATGCGCATATTTTTTTGTAAACTTATAGTCAAACATGATATTGTGCCCGACCAATACATGATCCTCACAAAAGTTTACAAAATCACGAATAATCTCCTCCGTATTTCTTGCATCTTTTACCATCTCATTTGTGATGCCTGTAATACCTGTGATCATTGGAGAAATCGGTTCATCCGGCTTTAGAAATTCCATAAATCGTTCCACAACTTTCCCATCTTGTACCTTCAATGCACCGATTTCAATAATATTGTCATTCTCTACATTCAATCCGGTTGTCTCCAAATCAAATGCCACATATGTCTTTATCATTTTTCGTACCCTTTTTGTAATTGTTCAATCACCGTTTTCGTCTTTATAAGACGGTTGTCAAACTGTGTATAAAAATCGTTCTTCATATCATATGGCTCAATAAAAAATGACTGTAGCACAAACAAATTAATCTTTTTGACACAGTCTTCATCCGTCATTTTCATAAGCTGCTCCTGCAATTCTATCACAAAATTATGCCAATTTAAAATATATGTTTCATTTTGTTTTAAGTCCGGAGTATCAATCCACTTTTTCACCTTCACTTTTGTGCGATTCTCTTTCTTACATTCGTGTATCTGTAGGAAATACTGAAAACCGCCATTTTCATAATATCTTCCAAGCGGAAACAAACGGCAGATACCCGGTCGGAAACTGTGGATGCTGCATCTTCCTTCTTTGTCTAAAAATGCACATCTTTCATGTGTACCACTCATTTTTAAATTGGGCAAAATCAAGCCATCTACCACATTCAGTTCAATCTTATCAGCCAAAAGTTCTTCAAATGTCACTTTTAAGTTTCCAGTCAATCTGTAAATATCCAGCGGATCCAAGAGAATAGACCGCCCCATTCCCTGACAACAGTCAAAGCAGCCGTGGCAATCACCACAGTCTGCTTTGACAAGATCATTTGGTCCATATAATTTTCCGTCTGATATTTCTTTCATATCTATTTCACGTTTCATAAGTACCTCATTTCTATTAGTTTTTCAAGTTAAAATAATATCGGTATGCGACAAACACTTCAATCAATACTCCGATGACAACAACTGTAATCTCCGCCGGGCTTCCAATATCTTTGAACCGCATTACCGAAAGTACAATACAGATGCTCGCAATGATAATAATCGGAAGGAACTTGTGCAAAATGCTCAGCTTCTTATATTTTTCTTTTGAAAGTTCCGGCGGAATGATCTCATCCGGATACTTCATCTGACAGCATACTACCGCACCATATCTGGAAAATTCTCTAGCTGCCTCATATTCGATTCCATCAATCGTAAATTCCGGATACATGCCTTCTTTTGTTATGACAAGATTCAATTTATTCTCATTCGCATATCGGAATAATTCATCCGTAAATTCCGATGGTGTCAAGCACATGGAATTGGGTACAAAACGGAATTCTCGCATTGCTTCCAGTTTTGCCACTGTTTTATAGTCATCCAACAGATTTGCAAATACAGCGCCATTTTCTTCCGCCTCTTCCATCTTTATCAGATAACTGTCCACATCAAACTGTTCTAATTCTGATTCATTGATCCGGTTACAGAAATCCAATGCATCGGACAGGCGGTCTCTCTCCTGTGTCAACCTTTCTTTTTGGAACTCCACCGCATCAGACAAAGTAATGTCATGATTCAAAAGCTTCCGGATCTCCTCAATTGGCATATCAAGCTTTCGCAAGACTTTGATCACTTTCAGTTGATTGATGTCTTTATCAGAATATTCTCTGTAATCATTTTCCGGATTCCGGTTTGGTGAAATCAGTCTCTGTCTTTCATAATAACGTATATTTTGTTTTGTGATTCCTGTTAATTGTTCTACTTCTTTGATGCTTAGCATAATCATCGCCTCCTCTTACCTCTTTTGTAAGGGATATAGCAGGTATAAGGTCAACCTTTTTTTATATTTTTTGTAAAATATCTAATGTATGGGCTGATGCTCCAAGAAGTTCCGGTCTTTCACAAGTAGATAAATGATATTCTATAAAAAGGCGGTAAGTCTCCTCATCCATTGCATTTAAAATCTGACGCATGTAATTTGCCGGTCCATCTGCCGCAATCAATTGTAATCGTTCTAAATTTGCAGCTTTTCGAACTGCATCAATATCTTCAACTCTTACATAATCATATAAATCTTCAGGTTCTGCAACAACATGAAATGCTGAATCTACTTTTCCGTTCTTCATGCTCTCACAAATGTGATTTTCTTTGAATCCATAGGTGAGTATACTATATTCATTCATACAATATGCAACAAGAATGATGCCGTCTTTTTTTGTGACGCGTTTTGCTTCTTTGAGCGCCTTCACCTTGTCTTCAAATGTATAGAGATGATACATAGGTCCAAAGACAAGAGTCATGTCAAATGAATCCTTCTCAAAACGCGACAAATTCAAAGCAGTTCCCTGATAGGCTTTCACATTGCTTCCCTTTGACTTTAGAATTCCGAGATTATATTTGACCAATTCCACTGCTGTGACATCGTATCCTTCCTCGGCAAGCTGAACGGAATAACGCCCGGTTCCAGCACCTACATCTAAAATTTTTGCATCTTCTTTTCCTTCCAAATACTTATGAATGTATTTCATGGAAGTGACATACTCCACATGCCCATGGCGTCTTGTCAGACGCTTTTCCTCACAAAATTTATTATAATAGTTCTCTAATTCTTTTGACATATCTATATATTATACCTTTTCTTTTTGTTTTTCACAATGCTTTTTCCAATCGACGACTAAGTCAATTTTTTCAATAATTTCTTTATATCTTGGAGTTCATCTCCAGAATAGACAATTCCATCAATCATAATGTTCGGTGCTGTTTTACATTTTTTCAGACAATTTCGTGTCCGCAATTCAAAAGCTCCATCTGCAGACATTCCGTTTTTCTGAATATCAAGTTCGGTTTTTAGTCTCTTTAAAAGAAGCATTCCATCTTTTCTTCCACAGCGTTCTCCCGTGCAAGCAATAATCTCATGCACAGCATTTGATTCCTTCAGACTTGGATACATGCGAATCAGACATTGCAAGAACTTTTCTGAAGTTCCAGTTGTCTCAAGCACTCTGTGTTTTAAATCCGGAGTCAGACACCCTGAGACTTCCTGAAGCTCGCGTAAAAGCGCTACAATCATCTCTTGACTGTTCTTATCTCGCTGCCTGCCATAATAGGAAAAAATCTCTTCTATTTCATCTTTTTTATTCTGCTCGTCCATCAATATACAACACTCCTAACGTTCCCGGTCCGCAATGACTTGATATCACACCTCCGGCTCTGGTGATTAAAATTTCCTGAAATACATTCAGACTTTTTAAATATTCAAAAATCTCATTTATTATTTCTTCGCTACATCCTGAATGTGTTATGAAAACACGCTCTGTTTTTGCACGTTTCAGTTCTTCTTCCATCTCCTGAGCATAGTTTAAAAGAACCTTTCTCATCTTCCCGCGGTACTTTTTGGTTGGCTGCATTTTACCATTTTCTACTACAATCTTTGGATGGAGCTTTAAAGCGCCGCCTGCCATTGCAGCAACTCCGCTGCACCTTCCGCCTCTATAAAGATAAGTCAATGTATCTACTACAAAACTTGCATGGACAAAAGGTTTTAGCTTTTCTATCCTGTCTACGATCTCTTTCGCACTTCTTCCATTCTGCGCCATAATTGCAGCTTCTATCACGAGCAGACCGATACCTGTTGATAAATTTGCCGAATCCACTACAAAGATATGTTCTTGTGCCTCCAAATCGCTTGCAGCCAAACGGAACACATTGCCGGAAGTAGACATCTCGCCTGAAATTACAAAGCAAACAACCTCCTGATTGTTCTGTGCATATGGCTTTAACATCTCTATTGCGTTGTCTAATGACGGAGCAGATGTCTTTGGTGTAGTCTTATGCTCATCGGACCAGTGGTAAATTTCATCCGGTGTAATATTCTTACCGTCTTCACATTCCTTGTCTCCCAATAAGATATGCAATGGCAGAATTGACACATCATATTTTTCTAGCAATTCTTTGGATAAATCACATGTGCTGTCCGAAATAATTTTAACCATTTTTATTACACTCCTTTTATTTATGATAAGGTGCTCCCTCGATAATTCGATATGATCGGTACACCTGTTCTAACAAAATCACCCGCATAAGCTGATGCGGAAAGGTCATCTTAGAAAAACTCAGTCCATAATCAGATCGTTTAAGCACATCTTCGCCAAGTCCGATAGAACCGCCAATAATGAATATAATATGACTTTTTCCCTGTACTCCCAATGTTTCTATCTTTTTTGCAAATGCAACCGAGTCCAACATAGTTCCTCCAATCTCTAAAGTGATCACATACGCATCTTCTTTCACATAGCGAAGAATTCTCTCCCCTTCTTTCTTGCGAATCTGCTGTTCTACATTCTCGCTTGCCTGATCGGGCGTTTTTTCATCTGCCACTTCGATAATCTCTAATTTACAGTATTTACTCAAACGTTTACTATATTCTGCAATTGCATCTTTCAAGTATTTTTCTTTGATTTTCCCAACTGTAATCAATGTAATTTTCAATCTTTGCTCCCCCTATCCGATATAAAAATCCATCACTAACATTGTGATGAAACCTGCAAGCAGTGAATAAGTTGCCATCCGCTCATATCCATGACTGTGCGTCTCCGGAATCATCTCATCACTCACAACGTAAATCATCGTTCCGCCTGCAAAAGCTAACGCGAACGGCAGGATTGCCTTTGCCACGGAAACAGTTCCAAATCCAATCATTGTTCCGATAATTTCAATCACACCGGTAAAGCAGGCAATGAAAAATACACGCTTTTTTGCAACCCCAGCCATAATCAGCGGTGACACAATAATCATTCCCTCTGGAATATTTTGCAAAGCAATCCCAAGCGCAACCGTAATCGCGTTGTTTATATTTTCACTTCCAAATCCAACTCCCGCTGCAATTCCTTCCGGAAGATTATGAATTGCAATCGCCATCACAAACAACATAACCTTATTTAGATGATTTTGCCGGTCGGCGTGCGCTTCCTGATCCATTCCTGTGATATGATGCAGATGGGGTGTCAACTTATCCGCCAGATTCAGAAAAATTGCACCAACAAGGATCCCGACTGATGTTACCCATACATTTCCTTCCTCAAGAGATGGGATGATCAGTCCCAAAATTGCTGCTGAAAGCATGATTCCTGCTGCAAATCCAAGAATCGCATCGTTAAATTTGTGTGGTACTTTCCGAAAAAAGAAACCGATGATAACACCAGCAATAGTTGCACCACCTACGCCAAAAGCCGAAATAAGTGCCAATTTCATAAAATAAAACCTCCTGATAAAATCTATTCGTAGGAGGTATTATAACATATTTTTTACAATTTGGGGACGTAGTAAAATTCAATTTTACTACGTCCCCAAATGAAGTTTATTTATCTTTTAAGTACTCATGAATACCTCGTGCCCCTGCTTTTCCTGCTCCCATAGCAAGAATAACTGTCGCAGCACCTGTCACGGCATCACCGCCGGCATAAACGCCTTCTTTTGTTGTTTTCCCAAATTCTTCATCGGCAACAATACATTTCCATCTGTTTACTTCTAATCCTTCTGTAGTAGAAGAAATCAATGGATTCGGCGAAGTTCCAAGCGACATGATGATTGTATCCAGTTCCATCTCGAACTCAGAACCTTCAATTACAACCGGGCGTCTTCTTCCAGAAGCATCTGGTTCTCCCAGTTCCATCTTCACACATTTCATACCTTTTACATAGCCATTTTCATCCACAAGAATTTCTGTCGGATTTGTTAATAGATCAAACACAATTCCTTCTTCCTTTGCATGGTGGACTTCTTCTACTCTGGCAGGAAGTTCTTCTTCACTTCTTCTGTAAACAATATGTACATCTGCACCAAGACGTACTGCTGTTCTTGCGGCATCCATCGCAACGTTACCGCCGCCGATGACAGCTACTTTCGTACCTGCAACGATCGGTGTATCATAAGAATCATCAAATGCTTTCATCAGATTACTTCTTGTCAAATACTCATTTGCAGAAAATACGCCGTTTGCATTTTCCCCTGGAATTCCCATAAATTTCGGAAGTCCAGCTCCGGATCCAATAAATACTGCCTCGAATCCTTCTTCTTCGATCAGCTGATCAATTGTCGTAGATTTACCAATCACAACGTTTGTCTCAAATTTTACGCCGAGTTCTTTTACTTTTTCGATCTCTTTTGCCACAACTTTATGTTTTGGAAGACGAAATTCCGGAATACCATACACAAGAACGCCTCCAAGTTCATGTAATGCTTCAAACACAGTTACCTCGTAACCAAGTTTCGCAAGGTCTCCGGCACAAGTAAGTCCTGCAGGACCAGAGCCAATTACAGCTACTCTATGCCCATTTGTTTTTTCTGCTTTTTCCGGTTTGATGTCATGCTCCAATGCATAATCTGCGACAAATCGCTCCAATTTACCGATGGAAACAGGCTCTCCTTTGATTCCGCGGATACACTGACCTTCACACTGAGATTCCTGTGGGCATACACGTCCGCAAACTGCCGGAAGTGCAGAGGATTTTCCAATTACTTTATAGGCTTCTTCGATATTTCCTTCTTTTACTTCTTTGATAAATGCCGGAATATTGATAGAGACTGGACAACCCTGAATACATTTTGCATTTTTACAATTAATACATCTTGTAGCCTCGTCCATCGCTTCTTCCTGATTGTATCCAAGACACACTTCCTCAAAATTCGTTGCACGTACCTTCGGATCCTGTTCTCTTACAGGTACTTTTTTTAATACATCAGCCATTAGTTGTCACCTCCACAATTTCCGCATCCGCCGTGATGTGTAGTGCCTTCCTGAAGTTTTAACATTGCACGGCCTTCTTCTGTTTTGTACATCTGTTGTCTTTTCATTGCCTGATCAAAATCAACTAAGTGTCCATCAAATTCTGGTCCATCTACGCATGCAAATTTGATCTCATCTCCAACCTGAAGTCTGCATGCCCCGCACATACCGGTTCCATCTACCATGATTGGATTCATACTTACAATAGTTGGAATCTCCAATTTCTTTGTTAAGAGACAGACAAATTTCATCATGATCATCGGACCGATTGCCACGCAGACATCATACTTTTTGCCTTCCTCTTTCACTAACTGCTCAATCTTTGTTGTAACCATTCCGGCATGTCCATAAGAACCGTCATCTGTACAAGGATAATAGTTCCCAGCAACTGCTTTCATCTCATCTTCCAGAATCAACATGTCTTTTGTCTTAGAACCAACGATAACATCCGCTTCAATTCCGTGCTCATGGAGCCATTTCACCTGCGGATATACAGGAGCTGCACCAACACCACCGGCAACAAACAACATCTTCTTGCCTTTTAAACTTTCTATATCTTCATGAACGAACTCAGAAGCACATCCAAGAGGTCCTGTGAAATCGCGGAAACTGTCTCCTGCTTTTAATTCTGCCATCTTTTCTGTAGATGCGCCAACTGTTTGGAATACAATAGTAATCGTTCCTGCTTCTCTATTATAATCACAAATTGTGAGAGGGATTCTTTCACCTTTCTCATCCATCTTTACAATTACAAACTGTCCCGGTTCGCAATGCTTTGCTACTCTTTTTGCTTCTACATCCATGAGAAAAATTTTGTCTGCTAACTTTTCTGCTTTTTGTATCTTATACATTTTACGCCTCCCATTTATCTTTATACTTCACTATGATAAAGCAAAACTTTAAAAATTTCAAGCGGTATTCTCAATTTTGCTTCACTCTCTATTATACTAGATAAAAAGCGAGTGCACAATACACCCGCTTTTTGTAAATATATGTATATTACTTCTAGAAGTCTACTTCTGTTCCATAGTAAACGCATGTAAATAGTCTTTCCATAGTAGCCGGATCAATTACACGTGGATTAGAACCTGTACAGGCATCGCCAACTGCAAGTTCTGCAATAGATGCAATTTTTTCTTTGAACTCGTCTTCTTTGATACCGAATTCTTTCAAAGTAGCCGGAATTCCAAGAATCACGTTAAAGTCGTCAATTTTCTTACATAAGCTGTTGATAAGTGCTTTCTCAGAAGCTCCCTCCAATCCTACTCTGCGAGCGATTTCTGCATAGCGTTTTGCTGCAACAGGATCCTTCGCATTGTATTTAATTACATATGGCAGATACATGGCATTTGCAAGACCATGTGTAATGTGTCCTGTTGAGAATGCAGCACCTGTTTTGTGTGCCATAGAATGTACAATACCAAGTAACGCATTGGAGAATGCCATACCTGCAAGACATTGTGCATCATGCATATGTGCTCTTGCATCCATGTTGCCTTTGTAAGAAGCTGGCAGATAATCAAATACCATCTCGATTGCCTGAATCGCAAGTGGGTCTGTATATGCGCAGTTCAGTGTAGAAACATATGCTTCAATTGCATGTGTAAGTGCATCCATACCTGTGTAAGCTACTTGATGAGCCGGAAGCCCTTCTACTAATTCTGAGTCAACGATTGCAACATCCGGTGTGATATTAAAGTCAGCTAATGGATACTTGATTCCTTTCGCGTAATCTGTGATAACAGAAAATGCAGTTACTTCTGTTGCTGTTCCTGATGTAGAAGGAATTGCTGCGAATTTTGCTTTCTGTCTTAATTCCGGGAAGTTAAATGGGATGCATAAGTCTTCGAATGTCACATCTGGATATTCATAAAATGCCCACATTGCTTTTGCAGCATCGATCGGTGATCCACCGCCCATTGCTACAATCCAATCTGGTTCAAAAGCACGCATTGCTTCTGCACCTTTCATAACAGTCTCCACAGATGGATCTGGCTCGACACCTTCAAACAGCTGTACTTCCATTCCAGCCTCTTTCAGATAATTCACTGCTTTATCTAAGAATCCTTGACGTTTCATGGAACCGCCGCCAACTACAAGAATCGCCTTTTTCCCTTTCAGATTCTTTAATTCTTCTAAACATCCTTTTCCGTGATAAATATCTCTTGGTAAACAAAATCTACTCATTTCAATCTCTCCTTTTGCATATGTATTGTTAACCTTTTAACAGTATTCTAACTCTGTTAATTATTTAACGCAACAGATTTGGAGAAAAAAATTGTATTTATTTTAGTACAAATCATCTATCAAAATTACTTTCGAACAGCTTCTATACAATTGTTCATAAGCATGGCAATCGTCATTGGTCCAACCCCGCCCGGAACAGGTGTGATTGCACTCACTTTCTCAATCACATCATCAAAATCTACGTCCCCGCAAAGTTTATTCTCTGCATTGCGGTGGATACCTACATCAATCACAACAGCCCCCTCTTTTACATAGTCAGATGTAATGAACTTTGGTTTTCCGATTGCCGCAATAAGAATATCTGCACGTCCTGTAATTTCTTTCAAGTCCCTTGTTCTAGAGTGGGTAATCGTAACCGTTCCATTTTCACGGAGTAACAGCAATGCCATCGGTTTTCCTACAATATTACTTCTTCCGACAACCACACATTCTTTTCCTTCAATTTCAATTTCGGAACGTTTTAAAAGTTCAATAATTCCTGCCGGAGTGCAAGGAAGAAAACCATTTCTTCCAATGCACATATTTCCCACACTTTCCGGGTGGAATCCATCCACATCTTTTTCCGGAGCGATTGCCTGAATCACAGCATCCTCACGAATATGAGCAGGCAGTGGCAGCTGAACTAAAATTCCGTTTACTTTTTCATCTTCATTCAATTTCTGAACAAGTGAAAGCAGTTCTTCTTCTGCAACAGTCTCATCCAGCTCATGCGATAAAGACTCTATTCCGATAAACGCACATGCCTTTTTTTTATTATTTACATAGACAGATGATGCGGGATCTTTTCCAACTTGCACAACTGCAAGACATGGAACAATTCCTTCTTCTTTTAATTTTGTCACTTCTTCTTTTAATTCTTCTTTAATTTGTGTTGATATCAGTTTTCCGTCAATTAATTTTGCCATTCAATCTCTCCCTAAAATAATCCTGTAATAGTTCCTTCCTCATTCACATCAATGCCATTTGCCGCCGGCACCTTTGGAAGCCCAGGCATCGTCATCACTGCACCTGTAAGTGCCACTACAAAGCCTGCTCCCGCATTGACATATACTTCACGGATATGGATTTTAAAGTGTTCCGGTCTTCCCAGAAGTGTCGCATCGTCAGAGAGGGAATACTGATTTTTTGCCATGCAGATTGGAAGCTCTCCATATCCAAGCTCCGCAATCTTAGCAAGTTGTTTTTCCGCTGTCGGAGTATATTCCACACCGTCTGCGCCATAGATTTCTTTTGAAATCGTCTCGATCTTCTCTTTCAGAGAAAGGCTGTTTTCGTACAATGTATGGAAATGGCTCTCTTTTGTCTCCAATGTATTCAAAACTTTTTCTGCTAATGCAATACCGCCTTCGCCACCTTTTTCCCATACTTCTGAAAGTGCAAATTCGCAGTTTCTTTCTTCGCAGAATTGTCTGATAAACTCATTTTCTGCATCGGTATCTGTCACAAATGAATTTAGTGTCACGACAACCGGAACACCAAATTTTTGAACATTTTCAATATGTTTTTCCAGGTTCACAATACCTTTTTTCAATGCTTCCAGATTCTCTTCATTCAGATCTTTCTTAGCAACTCCGCCGTTGTATTTCAAAGCCCGCACAGTTGCGACAATCACAACCGCATCCGGTTTCAGATTTCCCATTCTGCACTTAATATCCATGAATTTTTCTGCCCCAAGGTCAGCGCCAAACCCTGCTTCTGTAATTGCAATATCGCTTAATTTTAATGCCATTTTTGTTGCGCGGATACTGTTACATCCGTGTGCAATATTTGCAAATGGACCGCCGTGTACTAATGCCGGTGTATGCTCTAATGTCTGAATCAGATTTGGCTTGATTGCGTCCTTTAGCAGAGCTGTCATCGCACCTGTCGCCTGTAAGTCATCAGCAGTCACCGGTTCTCCCGCAAAGTTATATGCAACAACAATCTTTCCAAGGCGACGTTTCAAATCTTTGATGTCATCAGCCAGACAGAGAATTGCCATAATCTCAGATGCAACCGTGATGACAAAATGATCCTCACGAACCATACCGTCCATCTTATTTCCAAGACCAACTACAATATTGCGAAGTACACGATCATTCATATCCAGACAACGTTTCCATACAACCTGTCTCGGGTCAATCTGAAGCACATTTCCTTGTTGGATATGGTTGTCCAAAAGAGCCGCCAAAAGATTGTTTGCCGAAGTGATTGCATGAAAATCTCCTGTGAAGTGAAGATTCAAATCTTCCATCGGTACAACCTGTGCGTATCCGCCGCCTGCTGCACCACCTTTGATGCCGAAACAAGGTCCCAGCGAAGGCTCACGCAACGCAATCAATGCTTTTTTATTCAACTTTGCCATAGCTTGTCCAAGGCCCACAGAGGTTGTAGTCTTACCCTCCCCTGCCGGAGTCGGGTTGATTGCAGTTACAAGTACAAGTTTCCCATCCGGTCGGTCTTTTACTGCCTCCCACAATTCATCAGAAAGTTTGGCTTTGTATTTTCCATACAGTTCCAAATCATCCTCCTGAATCCCAATACTTGCAGCCACCTCTTTGATTGGCTTCATCACTGCCTCCTGTGCAATCTGAATGTCTGTTTTCATCTTTCTTCCTCCTTTGAATTATACATGTTCTTCAATATATTGCTCAAATTGTTCCATTGACATCAATACTTTTCTTGGCTTCGTGCCTTCTTCTTCCCCTACAACACCTGCCTCTGCCAACTGATCCATAATTCTTGCTGCACGGTTAAAGCCAATTTTAAATACGCGCTGCAGCATTCCAATCGATGCTTTGTCTTTTTCAATAATAAATTTCCCGGCATCTACAAAATAGGCATCCCGGTCATCGGCACCGCTGTTTCCGGAAACCATGCCTCCCGCAGATACACTGGTACTATTTACATGGTTCGTAATCTCTTCATTATACTGAACACTTTCACTGTTCTTTACCAAAAAGTCCACAACAGCCTGCACCTCTTTATCCGACACAAATGCTCCCTGTACACGCGCCGGTTTTTGATATCCTGCCGGATAGAAAAGCATATCACCCTTTCCAAGCAGCTTTTCGGCACCGTTCATGTCAATGATCGTTCTGGAATCTACACCTGACGAAACCGAAAATGCGATTCTCGACGGCATATTTGCCTTAATCAGACCAGTGATGACATTGACGGATGGTCTCTGTGTGGCAAGAACAAGATGAATTCCGGCGGCTCTTGCAAGCTGTGCAAGGCGACAGATAGATTCTTCTACTTCTCCCGGTGCGACCATCATAAGATCCGCAAGCTCATCCACGATAATGACGATCTGAGGTAATTTTTCTGGTTTTCCTTCTTCCTCAATCGCTTCGATTGTCTCAACTTTTGCATTGTATCCCTTCAAATCACGCACATTGTACTGTGCAAACAGATCATACCGTTTCATCATCTCAGCGACCGCCCAGTTCAAGGCGCCTGCCGCTTTTTTGGGATCTGTCACAACCGGAATCATCAGATGCGGAATTCCATTATAGACACTTAACTCAACGACCTTAGGGTCAATCATAATTAACTTCACATCTTTTGGATCGGCTTTATATAAAATACTCATTATCAGCGTATTGATACAGACGGATTTACCAGAACCGGTCGCCCCCGCAATCAATACATGCGGCATCTTCATAATATCTGCCACGACAACTTTTCCTGCAATATCACGTCCTGCAGCAAACGCAATCTTCGATTCATGCTTTTGAAATTCGTCTGTCTCTAAAAGATCGCGGAGCATAACGGCCGTATTTTCTTTATTCGGGACTTCGATTCCAACAGCCGCTTTCCCTGGAATCGGTGCCTCGATACGAATATCCGCAGCTGCAAGGTTCAATTTGATATCATCTGCAAGACCGACAATCTTGCTGACCTTTACTCCCTGCTCCGGCTGAAGTTCATAGCGGGTTACCGATGGACCACAACTTACATTGGTCACGGTTACGTTGACATTAAAGTTTTGAAGCGTCTGCTGCAGTTTCATTGCAGTCTGACGTAAATGGGTATCCGAATCTCCTCCGCTTTTCTTTCCATGTTTCAGCAGAGATAGTGGCGGAAATACATATTCTTTTGGCTGCTTTTCCTCACTCTTTTTAATCTCTTGTTCCACATTTGCTGTCGCCGTCTCAACTTGCTTTTTACTTTCTTTTGTCTTTCGCTTCTCAGGTACAGGTTCCGGAATCGGAACTTGTTCTTCCATAATCGGCTGTGCCCGATTGATCGTAATATCGTCCGGAACAGTATTTTTTGAAACTTCAGCTTCTCTGCCGTCATATGACGGTATTTCTTCTGCAAATAAATCTGGTACTTCTTCCGGCGGTGTAATCTCTCTCATCTCCGGTGACTTTTTCACAAGTGTCGTGTCAAACGATACCCCTGAGACCGTATTATCTTTTCGCTTTCGTTCTTTCTCAGCTGCTTTTTGTTCCCTCTCCTGTGCTCTTTTTTCACGTCTCAATTCTGCCTGCTCTTTTCGTTTCTTTGCATCCTGCTTCGCAGAAGAGTAGGCTTTTTCACTGCCTTTTTTTACGCTGCGTATAAATGACTTCTCTGTAATGATGACAAGACAAATAATGCAGAGAATCACTGCAACGACGTATGTACCGATGACACCGATTGCCGGACAGAGCACAGAAACGACAATTCCCCCAAAAAGCCCTCCACCATCTTTATGCATACTGGAAATTTTATAATAAGAGAACAATCCTGTGCCTGCTGTATATTCATTCATGATCAACTGAAACAATGTGCAGACCATCCATGTAAATCCCACTCCTGCCACAGTCTTTATGTACGCAATAGAATTCCCTTTATTTGAGATTACAAAAGCAATTCCTGTAAACAACAGAATCGGTATGATATATGCGATTGTCCCAAAAAGTCCAAATAATACGGAAGAAACGGCATCGCCTACAAATCCCCCAATTCCAAAATTGCTTATTAATAGTAAAATACCGGCAGCCAAAGCTGATAAAATGATAATCTCATCTTTCAAAAAACTTTGGCTGTCCTGCTTCTTTTTCGTTTGTTTTTTGTTTCTTTTTCTGCTAGTATTCTTCCTTGCTGCCATGAAACTCCCCCTTGTATCTTAAACATACTATAATATAGTATATCATCAATAAAATCTCATGTCATCATCTATTTTTATTCATCTTTTCTTCTATCATCTCATGTAATTTCGTCAAAGCATCGCTCATTCCACCAACGGCATCAATCAGTCCCTCTTTTACGGCCTCTTCTCCTTCTAAAAGTGTGCCGACATCTTTGACAAGTTGTGTAGAATCAAGCATCAGCTCTTCAATACGTTCCTGAGTCATATGAGAGTGTCCTGCCAGAAAGCGTATAATACGATCCTGAGTTCGTTCCATATTCCGATAGCTTTGAATCACTCCGATAAACATCCCATTTGAACGAACCGGATGAATGATCATCGTCCCACTGGGAACAATAAAAGAATAATCGGCTGAAACCGCAAGCGGTCCTCCGATGGAATGACTTCCGCCAAGAACCAAAGACACAGTCGGCTTGCTGAGTGATGCAATCATCTCTGCAATCGCAAGTCCCGCCTCCACATCACCTCCAAGTGTATTTAATAAAATGAGGAGTCCTTCGATTTCTTCATTGTCCTCCACTTCGGCAAGTTTTGGAAGCAGATGTTCGTATTTCGTCGCTTTTGTGTTGCCGGACACCGCCTCATGCCCCTCAATCTCTCCGATAATTGTCAGTAACTGAATATTATGCTTTCTGTTATTGTGTGTCAGTTCAATACTTCCGGTTTCGTTAATCTCTTCTCTTTTTTCTTCCTCCATACGCCTGCTCCTTTTCATTGTTTTCTTTTAGTATGCAGCAGTTTGAAAGAAATATACAAAAATCACCTTACAAAATAAGACGGGAGCATCTCCTGCTTCCCGCCTTGTATCTTTCCATCTAAATTGTAGCCAACGCCTGTTCTAAATCTGCAATGATATCATCTGCGTTCTCGATTCCGACACTGAAACGAATCAAATCCGGCTGTACTCCGGCCTCCAATAACTCCTGCTCATTCATCTGGCGGTGTGTATGACTTGCCGGGTGCAGTACAGAAGTGCGCGCATCTGCAACGTGTGTTACGATTGCGGCAAGTTTCAATTGATCCATCATTTTTACAGACGCATCACGTCCCCCCTTCAAGCCAAAGGAGATAACACCACAAGTGCCGTTTGGCATATATTTTTGAGCCAGCGCATGATATTTGTTATCCAGAAGTCCTGCGTAATTCACCCACGCAACTTTTTCGTGATTCACAAGATATTCCGCAACCTTTTGTGCATTTTCACAATGTCTCTGCACACGCAAATGCAGTGTCTCCAGACCAAGGTTCAATAAGAACGCATTCTGCGGAGACTGAACAGATCCCAAATCTCTCATCAGCTGCACTGTCGCTTTTGTGATGTAAGCGCCTTTACCAAATTTTTCAGTATATACAATACCGTGATAAGTCTCATCTGGAGTTGTCAAGCCTTTGAATTTATCACCATATGCTTCCCAGTCAAAATTTCCGCTATCTACAATACAGCCGCCGACACATGCCGCATGTCCGTCCATGTATTTCGTCGTAGAATGTGTCACAATATCAGCTCCCCACTCAAACGGACGACAGTTGATTGGTGTCGCAAATGTATTGTCTACGATTAGAGGCACTCCATGTTCATGAGCAACTTTTGCAAATTTCTCAATATCCAGAATCACCAATGCCGGATTGGCGATTGTCTCTCCGAATACTGCTTTTGTATTCTCCTGAAACGCAGCATGTAACTCTTCTTCGCTTGCATCTGCATCCACAAACGTAGCTTCGATTCCCATCTTTCTCAATGTGTGAGCATATAAGTTATATGTACCGCCGTAAATTGCTGCAGCGCACACAATATGGTCTCCTGCTTCTGCAATATTCATAATAGCATAGAAATTTGCTGCCTGACCAGAAGATGTCAGCATAGCTGCCACCCCGCCCTCAAGATCACAAATCTTTGAAGCGACTGTGTCGTTTGTCGGATTTTGGAGTCTTGTATAAAAATATCCATTATCTTCAAGATCAAACAGTCTTCCCATCTGCTCACTTGTCTCATATTTGAATGTCGTGCTCTGATAAATTGGAAGCACTCTTGGTTCTCCTTTTTTCGGCTGCCATCCTGACTGGATACATTTTGTTTCAATTTTGTAGTTACTGCTCATAAACATTCCTCCTCATATCACTTACTATCTATTCTTCCCAGTTATGGTAAACCTCTTGTACATCGTCATCTTCTTCTAACAGATCAAGCGTTTTCTGAATATTTTTCAGGTCTGTCTCGTCTGTTAACTGTACCCATGTCTGCGGAATCATAGTTACTTCTGCGCTCGCCATAGGAATGCCGGCTTCCTCCAAAGTCAGACGCACCTCACTGAAAGAATCTGGATCTGTCAGAATCTCAAAGCTGTCCTCTTCCTCTACAAAATCTTCTGCTCCTGCATCCAGTGCTGTCATCATCAAATCATCTGCATCCATCTCGCATTCTTCTTTTGCAACGATAATCTGTCCTTTTTTGTCAAACATGAATGACACACATCCAGGTGTTCCGACATTACCACTTCCTTTTGTGAATGCATTTCTCACATTGGAAGCAGTACGGTTCTTATTGTCCGTCAATGCATCTACAATAATTGCAGTACCGTTTGGTCCATATCCCTCATATGTAACATGTTCATAGTTGGAAGCATCCGCATCTCCGGCTGCTTTTTTAATACTTCTCTCGATGTTGTCATTCGGCATATTGTTTGCCTTTGCTTTTGCAATTACATCACGCAGTCTGCTGTTGTTGGCCGGATCCGGACCGCCTCCCTCTTTTACTGCAACGGCAAGTTCTCTACCGATCTTCGTGAAAATCTTTCCTCTGACCGCATCATTTTTTTCCTTTTTATGTTTAATATTCGCAAATTTTGAATGTCCTGACATTTTTATTCCTCTCCTTGTTTTCTTTTAAAAATCACTTGTTTATTCTAGAGCGTGTTTGAAAATTATGAGTTTTTGATTATTTTATCCAAATCAGGATTGAAGCAAGGCATATAAACCCCATATATGTGAATGCCAACTTATCATAACGAGTGGCA
>NZ_JBQKED010000014.1:0-66786 GCF_052121495.1 Faecalimonas sp. LCP19S3_D12
GTTAGTTCGTAACGTCTTGACATAATATCAGCCCCTTTTTCTTTATTTTACCATGAAAGAAGGGCTATAAACAAATATTTTGTGCACTTTTTAATTTTCAAACACGCTCTAATATATTATATCCTATTACACGCTTTATTTCGGACGATATCCTTGTATCCAATATTGTCTTTTGTATTGTACTCAGTCTATTGAAATTGTCCTTTTGTTCTTTCATATAATCTGTCCAAAATTCAAAATTAGACCATCGTTCTGGAATCATATCCGCTGGAATCTGAATCTGTTTTAAACAGCAGAACAATACAATCACGCCCACTATGAAAAAAACTCCAAACCAAATATATCTTTCTATTCTAGCGCCACTTCCTCTTGCCTCATTCCACACTAGTTTTAACAATAATATTGCCATAAGGACCGGAATCCCTAAAAGGAATGATTCTAAAGTAAACATAATCAGAGTGTAGTCAATTACGTTTCCATTGCCATACTTCATTTGCAGAGACTCTTCCTGCATTTTCACAGAGTTTTCTCCACTTATATCAAATGCTACCCTATGAAAAGAAACAATATTTTCCTTTAAAGGCTCATATACAAAAAGCTTTTCTTTATGGTCAATTACACCGACGATCTTATAAGAAGCTTCCTGATATTTAATCGAAAGTCCTTCGACATTTGTATCACCAAATAACTCATATGCTAAGGAAGAGCTAATCAGACAACTATTATTGCTTTGTGCATCAAGCACCGGAGCATCTGAAAATAACAAATCACTTCGACCATGCAATGCCAGTACAGAGGCATCTGTAACTCGTGAAAGCGCCGTATTTTCTACTGTCATTCCTGCATATTCCGACCAAAACGTACATCGATTGTCTTCTGTCTCAGACATTGGAAATCCTGCTTCTCCAACATTTACAAAAGACAATATCTGTGTGTATTCCTCTAGCCTCTGCATATGATGTGTTGCCAATATATAAGAGCAGATTGTCAAAAATGCAACAATCCCAAAAACAATCTGCTTTTTATGCGCTCTCACTGTTTCTGCGGTTTTACACGACCGCCTTCTTGAATCTGTTTTGTGGAAGATATGATAAATTTTTGTTCGACTCCCAAACCTTCTAATGCCACATAGCGTTCTCCCTTATATTTTACGTTCACATTTACGCGTTGTGCAACAGATTCTGTCCCAAGAATTGTTTTCTTTTCATCAATTGCATAGACATAATATTGCTCATCTTCTCCTTGATGCAGCGCCTCTAATGGAACACATTGCGCATAATTTTCCTTTTTAGTATTAATTTTAACCTCAATAGCAGTTCCAATTGATAACGTATTTTTCGGAATCAAAATACTTGCTTCTATTTCATTTCCGTTCTCTACATTCTCCTGTACTGCCATAATCTCAAGTTCTCCAACTGCTTGAATCTCCTTTTCCATAAGCGCGTCGGATACCAATTCCACCTCTGTACCATTTGTGATATATTCCTTGTACTCTGCCGGAAATGGTATTTTGAGTATCATATCTGCCGATGCATCTGCAATCATGACATCTGCTGTTCCGGTGGTCATCCCGCCTGTCTGAATATTCACCGCTGAGACGACTCCGTTAATGGGAGATGTCACTTTTCCTTCCATTGTTTGAAGCTCTTTCAAAACCGAAAGCTGCTTTTCTATATTTTTCTTCATCAGCTCTGTCTGTTCAACAGTAGTATCCTTTGCTTCTGGTAAATTTGCGGAATCAATCGCTTTTTGTGCCTGATAAAGAGACTCATCCTTTGCTGCAATTGCCGCCTCATATGATTTCTTCGCTTCCTGAAGGCTCTGCAAAAGCTCTTGTTCCGTTTTTTCTGGGTATAGCGAAGGATCATTCTGAAATTTTCTATACTCATTTTCTGCTGTTGTCCAATCTGCTTCTGCCGCAGCAATCTCTCTGTCTGCAATCTGTGCCGCTCGTTCGTAATCTGCCACAGCCTGTGACTGCGCGGCTTGTTTGGACTGCTTCGTCACTGCCTGCACACTTTTTGCTGATTCAATCTGTAGTTCAATCCCTTTTAACTCATTTTCTTTTTCTTCTATCTCTTTTCCAAGCTTCTCTAAATTCAATTCATACAGTGTATCTCCAATTTTCACTGCCTGTCCTGCCAATACGTGAACCTTTTTGATAATCTTCTGTTCTTCTGTAGATACCGGAACAATTTCTCGCGCTTCCACAACACCACTTCCGCTAATATCCGGTCCCAGCTCCATTTCTTCTGCTTTTCCAAGCATTACTTTTGGAGTGCTTATATTGTATGCTGCTCTTGATAAAATCGTAAAGGCAGCCATAACTCCAAAGAAAATTGCAATTACTTTTATTAGTTTTTCTTTCATCTGTCTACTCCTTCATGCTCATATAAGAAATTCCTTTTTCCAAATACTCCTGTCCTAAAAAGAAAACAAGCATTGTTGGAATTAGGGAAATTACAGATGTTACAAATGCAATTCCTGCATTGTCCGCCTCAATCACCGGCAAAAATATGGACATAGGCCACAACGTCTTGTCTTTTAGAAAAGTAAGTGGTTGTTCAATCAGATTCCAGCACTCCAAAAAACTCAGAACCATCGCCGAAAAGACGCCCGATTTCCCAAGCGGTATCCCAATTTTAAAGAAAATGCAAAATTCTGTTGCCCCATCAATCCTTCCAGCCTCAATCACTTCATTCGGAATCTCTCGAAATGAATTATACATAATAAAAACCGGAAAGGTCGAAAATATACTTGGCAAAATCAATGCCCAAAGTGTATCCAAAAGCTGTAATTTGTCCAATACTAAATAATTGGACAGCATCATCACTTGGAACGGCATCATCATCAGAATAATATACAGCATAAACAGACTCCTGCGGAATGGGAATTTATACTTTGCAAATCCCCATGCGGCAGGTACTGCAAATAATAGCTGTCCAATCAAACTACCCAATGTAATTTTTACAGTATTCCAAAATGTTACAAAAAATTCTGGAGTATCTAGAAGCATTGCAATCCAAGAGCGTAACGTTGGCTCTGTTGGAAGCAGATGCCATTTTGCATATCCACCTGTTCCGTCTATAAGTGGCGAAAGCAGCTCTGTAAGTTCTGCATTCCCCATAAAAGAACCTATACATACAAAAACAATTGGATAGCAGCAAAAAAAGATCAATACAAGCAGTATCGTCTTTGACAATATTCCTTTCATTCCTGCTTTCCTCCTATTTTCCAAAGGCTCAATATCAAAATTATCATAATAACCGATAAGCTGACAGCTCCGGCAGCCATCTTATCTAATTCCAAATCCCGAAACCAGTTATTAAACAAATGTTGTAATAGGTACATACTTCGGTTTGGATAATCTCCTGCGACCAAATATGCTTCCCGAAAAACCTTGAAAGAATTAATAATAGACAATACAAGTACTGTAAAGAATGTACTTTTCAGATTGGGCAACGTGATGCGAAGAAAACACTGCCACTCTCCTGCCCCATCCACCTTTGACGCCTCGTAAATCTCATTTGGAATCATGGCAATTCCCGCCAGCCAAAGGATAATACAGTATCCTAAATTTTTCCAAATGTAACTGAACACCAATACATAAAAGGCGCAAGAATCATTCATCCAATCCACGCTATCCATTCCAAAAATGTGTAATATTCCATTTACAAATCCGGCTTTATCAAACAAAAATTGCCACAAAATCACAACGGATGCAACCGGAATTACCATTGGTATCAAAAAACCAGTTTTAAAAAACTTTGTGTGAGCAGTCTTTTTTGCGAGCAGTACCCCAATCCCCAATGATAGAACAAGTAGAATTGGAATACAAATTCCGACAAACCGTCCGGTATTTGCTATCGCCAAAAGAAATGCCTTATTCTGAAAAATATTCACAAAATTCAAAGCTCCCACAAACTTTCCAGAAGCCGTCTGCATAAAAGCCCTCTTCAAAACATCCATATATGGAATCAATACAAATACCAATACACCAATAAAACTAGGGAGGATAAATAAATATCCCACCCATTTTTTTTTCTTTTTCATAAGTTACTCCGCCTGATAAATCTCTACTTTTTCAATAATTGCATTGACTACTTGGTCTAACGCTTCCTCCCCATAAACATATTTTTTTGCCTGTGTCAGAATTTCCTCAAACACCGTCAGCTCCACAGAAGGCATCGTGTCTGCTTCACTTAAGAAGTTTACAAACTCCTCTGCCTCATCCGCGTTCAGCTTATTAATACGAATCCCTTCCGTGCTGTCCTGTTCTGGATACATGGTTGTCAACTGTTCCTTTGTCTCTGATATTGGGAGTGTATTCATAAAACTTGTCTTATTCACACTGAACGTCCAATCATACCGATCCATATTCTCAGAAGATAAAAAGTACGATACAAAGGCTTTCGCAGCCTCTTTATTTTCGCTAGATGCAGTTACACCAAATATCCACTTCGGAATAAATTGTTTTCCATTTTCTTTATTCAGATATTCGTAGAACACAGGCGTATTTGCACTCACACTTTTCAATTGAGCCAATATCTGCCCCATACCTAACACATCTACAGAAATGACATTCTGCTGAAATGCCATAGTCAAACCGCCGTCTCCAAAATAGTTTGGATATGTATCTATCATTTCTTTAAACGGAGGTACTTCTTGGTAATATGGTAATTCCAAATCAATATTGGATGCATCAAAAAGTATTTTTGTTTCCTCCAAGAATGTCACCAAAGCCTCTTTATTGACTGCGTTTTCTTTTGTAATAATATCATTCCACGACGTCATCAGAAGTAACGGAATACTTTGTGTTGCATTACACGCAATTCCTTTAATCTGTTCCTCTGTCCGTGTCTGAATTGTTCCTGAGATGTCCGCCACTTCCTCTGATGTCACTGCATCCTCTCTTCCCATGATAATTGGTACTGAGAAAAGCGATGGTACTGCATACAATTTATCTTTCTTTGCATATGCCTGAAGTATATTCTCAAACAAGTCTTCTCCGCTTTCTTCTACTGTTTTTATCGTGTCACTCAAATCCTCCAATACACCTTTTTCTATATAATCGTTGACTGGAAGACCGTCCATTAAAATAATATCAGGACCATTTCCCGCCATAATCTCTGTATTCAGACTGCGAACCGCATCTGAAACGGTCATTCCGTCTTCGCCACTCATTCCAACTTCTAAAACCGCATTGTAATCTCGAAACTTTTCATTAAACAGTGTAATACTTTGTTTAAGATTTTCATTTTCCCGCAGTGTATACAATCGAACTACATCAGATTTTTTGTTTCCCTGATTATGCTTATCCGCCTTGTCTTTTGTTTCCCCATTTGCACAGCCAGATAAGACCATTGCAAATAAAATAAGTATGCCTATTAATCGTTTCATTATTATTTATTCTCCTCCGCTTTTTTATTATTGTCCCAAATATTATCTCGTTCAGCAAGTTTCTCTTGTTTTGTTAGAATTCCCTTATCCATTTCGTATACCTGCTCACACAAAACACAAATAAATTGATACCAAAATACATTGAAGCGGTGTCTTTGCATGGTATCCTCCGCTTTCCTTTCGTAAAATCTGAAAATTCGATAAATATAGCAGCACTTGAATTGGAGTGACAATGAGACACCCAATAAGACATAATACCGTGTAACTTCCAATATTCAATATCCATTTTTGAAATAAATAGATACACCATTCTATATCGTCTTTCTGTATTATTTTCTTATCCCACAAAAAAAATGCCATTCTTTCTGTTACTTTTAGAAGCATATGTATTTCTCCTTTGTAACTTTAGAATAACATTTTTTTTATTTTTATCAATAATTTTGTTCCCAATGGACAATTTTTGTTCCCAACGGATATCAATTCCAAATAGCAGTAAATTGAAAGATTCCATTTTCACATGCAATCTCACCTGTTCCCCCACTGTCTTCTACCGCCTGCAGTGCATTTTTTAAGCCATATCCATGAAGCAGCCTATCTTCCTTGGTTGATGCAAATTGTTCAAAATGACTCTGTTTTTCCCCATTTGTTGCATTTTGAATAGATAAGATCGTTTCAAGATTGTCTGACAAAAATTTCACCTTGATATATCGCCCCATCTCCTGCTTTCGGCATGCTTCAATCGCATTATCTAAAATATTAGATAAAATTACAACTATTTTTTCCTGCTTAATATCAAATGTATGCAGATCATTCAATTCAAAAAAAACCGGAATCTGTTCCCTTTTACAGACATTGTATTTTTGATTCAGTAACGCGTCGATAATGGGATTCTTTGTATAAACTGCCTGCATTTTTTCCTCACTTTTTTCTGTTAATTGCCCAATATATGCCCTTGCCTCTTCTGTATGCTTAGGATTTTTCAATAACTCTTGAAGTGTATATAGATGATTTTGAAAATCATGTGTCAATTTTCTTTGCTCCTGCAAATGATTCCGTACTAATTCTGCCTGCTTCTCTTCTGCCTGTATTTGCTGAGTGAGAATTAGATTACTAATTTCTATCTGTTTCTTTTTCTCCAATTCTGTCTCTAAATATGCATAAATAAATGTTCCTGCAAGTAATAACACAATATCCAAAAATAGTATAAATGTAATCTCATTGTTCTTTATAAGGTCATACACGACAACTGTCAAATTCAAAATCATACAAATCGGAACAACCAAAATCTGTCCCCACTTCAAAACAGAAAATTTCTCATCCTTCCGCCTGTTTTCCACTATCTTAGAAAAGATAATACAACTGTAAATCAACATGATTTTTGATAAGAGAGCAACTATGATATATGCAAGTTTGCTGTTATATAATGTGCCTATATCCGTATTTAAAATTAGTAAACTTCCTGCCATCCCCAAATAATCCACTGCGTACAAAAGAATGTAATACATTGCAACTAAAAACAGTTTCTTTAGTTTTTCTCCCTGATAAAGCAATTGAAGAAAGAAAAAGAAATTGAATATAGCTAACACAGATTTTATCGTTGTTGTTCCAACAAAATTAAAAAAGAGACCTAACATTTCAAAAAAAATAATACCGCCGATGATGGCAATAATCATTACCTTTTTCCCATGGAATCTTTTTTCAAAATAAACATTTGCAACTATTAAAAATCCGATTAATTCCATAAAAACAAAGATACAATCCAAAAGTAGTACCATTTCTACCGCCCTTTCCACATCACATACTGATGTACAATTTCTGAATACCGCTCTTTGCTGCACGGCAGTTCATTTCCATTGTCTAAAAAAAGTATCCGATTTTTAATCTTTATTACATGCTCCAAATTGACAAGATAACTCTTATGACTTCGCAAAAATCCTTTTTCACAAAGCATTTTCTCCATATCTGATATCTTACCATACTGCTTATATTCGTCTTTTTTTGTATGTATCAGCAGATACCGTTTATAACTTTCTACATATACAATATCTGAAAGCCGCAATTCTATCTGCACATTTTCAGTTCGTACTTCTATTGTCTCCATATGAAGTTTCAACTCTCTCATTACATCATTCATAGCTAAATAAAATGTCTGTTCCAAATCTTGTTTCAATAAATAGCGAAACGCATTAACCACGTATCCATAAGGCGCCATTTCTATATGGGCAGAAATATAGATAATCGGTGTGTCTATTCCCTGTCCTCGAAGTTCCTTCGCCACTTCAACTCCATTTTTCTCCACCATATTCATATCTAGAAAGATTAAATCGTATACCGATATATCACTTTGCAAAAATGACTCCGCATTTTCATAACAGTGTACTTCTACCGTCATATCTCTGTCCATATAATAGTCCGTGGTCAGCTGTTGTATCTTGTCTAAAAACACAGTCTCATCATCACAGACTGCAATTTTCCATATTTTTGTCTTTGCTCCCATTTTTCTCCCTAGCCTACCTTAATCTCCCGCTCTCGTACCGCATCACAGTCCGCAGATATTGCATCACCGCCGCATACCGTTCTTCCAATTCCCCATCATTCTCTACAAAATCAAGGCTCTGCGCTACGATTCCGATAAATTCTTCCGTAATCTCGGATTTTCTCTTTTGCAAAAAATCTATTTTTTCTTTTGTCGAAGACAAATCTAAAAACTCCCAGATAAGGGAACGGTCATCCTCTCTCCTGCCTTCCTCATCTGTTTCTAATTCAAACCGATATTCTTGCTCTATTTCTGGATATTTTTCTTTATCCACTTTGCTTGTGAACATCTCTAGCGGTCTTACATACAATTCCTGTTCGCCATATAATTGCCTGTACACAACCATCTCTTCCATCGTCTCCGAATGCTTTGCGATTCCAATAACCTGATACCGTCTTCCTTTAAAGTGTCGATAGCATTCCCCTTCTTTTGGTCTTCTATTATACTCCATATATCTTTCCTTTCCGGATGATTTCTAATACAATTTTGCACTGATGCTTTTCGGATTATATCCATTGTCTTCCAGTGCCTTTAGGATTTCTTTCTTGTGCTCTGTACCAAATGATTCCATCGTAATACGAAGCTCCACTGCTGCATTACGGTTTGTGCTGACAAACTGATTGTGTTCCAGTTTGATAACATTTCCCTGCGCTTTTGCGATTGTGTCTGCGACACGTACCAATTCTCCCGGCTTATCCGGAAGCAATACTGATACAGAGAAGATTCTGTCTCTTTGGATCAGACCGTGCTGCACAATAGACGACATTGTGATGACATCCATATTTCCGCCGCTTAGAATCGATACGACTTTCTTTCCTTTCAAATCAAGCTGCTTTAAAGCGGCAACAGACAACAATCCTGAATTTTCTACGATCATCTTATGATTTTCAACCATATCCAAGAATGCTCCAATTAATTCATCATCCTCCACAGTCACAATCTGATCTACATTTTCTTTCACATATTCTAATGTATTTTCACCGACTGTTTTTACAGCAGTACCATCCGCAATTGTATTTGCACTTGGCAGCGTCACAACATGTCCGGCTTTGAGCGCCGCTTTCATACTTGCCGCCTCCGCAGGTTCTACACCGATGACTTTAATCTTTGGATTCAGCATTTTCGCAAGTGTTGACACACCTGTGATCAGACCGCCGCCGCCGATTGGTGCCAAAATATAGTCAACCGTCGGAAGTTCCTGAATAATCTCCATTGTGATTGTGCCCTGACCGGTTGCAACGTCCAAATCATCAAACGGATGTACAAATGTATATCCGTGTTCTTCTGCCAGTTCATATGCTTTTGCACAGGCGTCGTCATATACATCCCCATGTAAAATCACTTCTGCTCCATAGCTTTTTGTACGATTCACCTTGATAAGTGGTGTCACAGTCGGCATAACAATTGTCGCTTTGCAGCCAAATGCTTTCGCCGCATATGCGACGCCCTGTGCATGGTTCCCGGCAGAAGCTGTGATCAGACCTTTTGCTCTTTCTTCTTCAGACAAGGTGCTGATTTTATAATATGCACCGCGCAGCTTATATGCTCCGGTATATTGCATATTTTCCGGTTTTAAATACACTTTTCCGCCTGTCTGCTGACTTAAGTAGTCACTGTATACCAGCTTTGTTGGATTCGTTACTCGTTTTACAATTTCACTTGCCTGCTCAAATTTTTCTAATGTCAACATATGGATTCCTTCTTTCTTTATTTTTATTACTCTTTGGTGAGAAACAGTGCATCTACAAAGTCATCGGAGTTAAATTTCTGCAAATCATCAATACTTTCCCCGACACCGATGTATTTTACAGGGATACCAAGTTCTGATTGAATGGCTACTGCAATTCCGCCTTTGGCTGTTCCGTCCATCTTTGTCAGCACGATACCTGTGATATCTGCAACATCTTTAAATTCTTTTGCCTGTGCTAACGCATTTTGACCGGTTGTTCCATCCAACACAACCAATGTCTCACGATACGCATCTGGATATTCTCTCTCCAAGACACGGTTAATTTTTCGAAGTTCTTCCATCAGGTTCTTTTTATTATGAAGACGTCCTGCCGTGTCCACCAAAAGAACATCTGCTTTTCGTGCCTTAGCCGCTGCAACCGCATCATATACAACCGAAGCCGGGTCAGATCCTTCCTGACCGCCAATCAATTCTGCCTCGGCACGGTTTGCCCATTCTTTAAGCTGCTCTCCTGCTGCCGCACGGAATGTATCTGCTGCTGCAAGTACGACTTTCTTATTCTGTGCCCGTAGTTTTCCGGCAAGTTTTCCGATGGTCGTCGTCTTTCCGACACCATTTACCCCAATGATTAATACAACCGATGTACGATTCTCGAACTCATATGCGGCTTCCCCGACATCCATCTGTTCTTTGATACTGTCAATTAAAAACTGCTTACAGTCTGCTGGCTCCTTAATATGGTTTTCTTTGACTTTTTTCTTCAGATCCTCAATAACTTCCATTGTCGCATGGACGCCCAAATCTCCCATAATAAGAATCTCTTCGAGCTCTTCATAAAAGTCGTCGTCGATGTTTGAAAATCCATTAAAAATACTGTCAATTCCGGATACAATATTATCCCTTGTCTTTGTAAGTCCGGCTACCAATCGTTTAAAAAATCCTTTTTTTTCTTCTCCCATAACTCCTCCTAATTCGTCAATTCTTTATCTAGTAAATCTACAGATACAAGGGTCGATACCCCTTTTTCCTGCATCGTAATTCCATATAGTCTATCTGCCGCAGTCATCGTTCCTCTACGATGCGTAATCACAATAAACTGCGTGTTTTTTGTCAGTTTATGCAAATATCTCGCATAACGGTCGACGTTCGAGTCATCCAGTGCAGCCTCAATCTCATCAAGCAGGCAGAACGGGGATGGTTTCAAATTCTGAATTGCAAACAACAGCGAAATGGCTGTCAATGCTTTTTCGCCACCCGAAAGCTGCATCATATTCTGCAGTTTCTTTCCAGGAGGCTGTGCAATGATGCGGATTCCCGCCTCCAGAATATCTTCTTCCTCCTGAAGTTC
Organism: Faecalimonas sp. LCP19S3_D12; assembly: GCF_052121495.1. GTDB lineage: Bacteria > Bacillota > Clostridia > Lachnospirales > Lachnospiraceae > Faecalimonas. The sequence goes on from NZ_JBQKED010000014.1 coordinate 10,975, forward strand.
CAATGTCCCTTTTCCGCCTCCGAATAGCTGCTTGAACACCTTATCGAATTCCACACAGATTTCCGCAAAACGTTCCCTGAACTGTTTTCGCATGGCTGCATCCAGCTCCTCGATAATCTGTTTTAATGTCGCTTCCGCCTCAATCAAGTCATCATGCTGATTCTTTAAAAATGCATATCTCTCTGATACTTCCTTAAAATCCTCAATCGCATTAACATTGACATTTCCAAGTAAACGAATCTCATTTTTCAAAGCCTGTATCTGTTTTTTGATAAACGTAAGATCCGTCAGGTTCTCATCTTTGATCTTCAACGCCATATTGTAAGTCAGCTCATATTCTTCCCACATATAGTTGATCTGCTTTTCTGAAGCCTGCTCAAATGCTTCTTTCTGACTGTTCAAACGAAATGCTTCTTTGTCCAGATCTGACATGTGTTTGGAAAGTGCTTCTCGCTCTGCAAGAAATGCTTTATGTTTCTTTGTGAGTTCTTCTTTCTGACTGCTATAAGACGCAATCTCTTTTTGAATCTCCTCAAACAATTCTTTCGAATTTGCAATCGTCAGCCGAATGTCTTCAATCTGGGTCTCTTTTTTCCTAATCTCTTCGGATGCATCCCCTTTATTAGCACGAAGTGCAGACAATTCCTCGTTGAATTTCGTGATCTCCTCCTGAATACGCTGCTCATTTTCTAACAGGAACTGATATTTCTGTTCCATTGCAGCATAAGCGAGATGCACTTTCTCAGATTCCAAAAGCTGTTTACTTTCTCGTTCACGTTCCTGATCTAACTCTTTTTGATAGCTTGCAATCTGTTCCGTCAATTCTTGTTCTAATTTTTCGGAAGTTTCCAATTCTACCTGAATCGATGCATGATTTTCTCGAATTTCCTTTATCTGCCGTTCCAACTCAGCTCCTTCTTCATGAATCTTGCTTGAAACCGCCTTCGCATCTGCTTTCTTTGCCTTAACCTGCTCTGCATTCATCTTTGCCGTATTCTGGATGACATAAGCCTTCTGAAGTTGCTGCTTGATAACCTCTATCTTACTGTAGTAGTCCGCTCTCACCTCTTTTTCGTGTTCCACTTCCTGCTCCATCTGATCCATCTCGCTTTTCAGCTTTTCGACAGTCTTTTCAAATTCTTCAATCTCACGACGTCTGCTCAAAAGATTGCTGGAATTGCGGAAGGCTCCACCGGTCATTGCTCCGCCTGGATTAATCAACTCTCCTTCTAAAGTGACAATGCGAAGTGTCTGCTTATATTTTTTTGCCAGCGCCACCCCGTGGTCAATATGCTTTACAACAACTGTTCTTCCAAGCAAATGATCGGCAAGCCCTCTGTATATTTCTTCCACCTTGACAAGTGTATTCGCAAGCCCGATCACCCCCTCCTCTTGAAGAGCCTCGTTTTGTCGAATACCGGCAGTTCCATTGATACTCGTCAGCGGGAGAAATGTCGCCCGACCGAATTTATTCTGCTTCAAAAACGTAATCATCCGCTTTGCCGTCTCTTCATTATCTGTTACGATGTTCTGGATACTTCCTCCAAGGGCAGTCTCCACCGCAATCTCATACGCTTTGTCCACTTTGATCAGATCTGCAACAACACCTAAGAGTCCTTTTTCCTGCTCTTTCTTTTCCATGACTTTTCGGATGCTGTTCCCATATCCGTCATAGCGCTCTGTAATATTCTTTAACGACTCTAATCTAGATTGTTCCCGGTGAAATGCAGTCTGTCCGATACGCAGCTGTTCGTTCTTTTTGGCAATCGTCTGCTGCAGGGCGGCTATCTTTTCTTCATATGTTTTATTCTCTGTGACATATCCGGAAATCGTCTGTGCAATTTCCTGAAGCTCTGCCTCGAACTTTGCAATGAGCTCATCGTGCTCGGATGCCTCGCTTTCCACGGCAATTAATTTTTGATGCATCTCCGAACGGCGCACCTGAATCTGTTCCATCATCGAGTCATAGCGCTGTTTCTTTACCTTCGTAGCTGTGCGATTATTCAGAATCTCCATAATCTGATTCTGATTCTCATCAATTGCCCCTGTAAGTTCCGCACTCTTTGTTTGAATTTTCAAAAGCTGTTGCTGTGCTGCCTTCTCCTGTTCCTCCTGCTCTGACAACTTTTCCTGAATCTGAAACTTATCTTTTCCCATCGCCGAAAGATTCTTTTCCCTCTCAGACATTTCGTTATAAATCGTCTTAGAGCGCTGTTCAATGTGCTCATCATTCATTCGTGCCGTGTTAATCTGCTCTTTCAGGACCTCAATCTGACCTTCCAGCTGCTGCTTTAATAATGTGGTCTCATTCAACTGACTCTTAGCCTTCTCCATCGCAGCGTCAATCTCATCGGTCTTTAGTTCAATCGCCTCATATTCTGTCTTCGTATTTTCATATCGTGTCGTTGCCTCTGCAAGCTCTTTTGTTGCATTCGTAAGCTTCTCAGCTACTCCTGCAATTTCTTTTTTAAGTCTCTCAGTTTCCAGCAAAAACAGGTTGATATCATATGTTTTCAAAGATTCTTTCTTTTTCAGATATTCTCTAGCCACTTCAGATTGTTTTTCCAAAGGTCCGATCTGTTTTTCCAGTTCGGCAAGAATATCATTTACACGAACGAGATTCTGCCTTTCTTCCTCCAACTTCTTCACAGACATATTTTTTCGCTTTTTGAATTTTACAATTCCGGCAGCTTCGTCAAACAGCTCTCTTCGTTCCTCAGGCTTTCCACTTAAAATCTTATCGATCTGCCCCTGCCCGATAATTGAGTATCCTTCTTTTCCAATTCCGGTGTCATAGAACAATTCATTGACATCCTTCAATCGGCAAGGACTTCCGTTGATCAGATATTCACTCTCACCGGAGCGGTAAATCTTACGAGCAACTGTCACTTCCTCAAAATCAATCGCAAGCTGATGATCTGAATTGTCCAGAGTGATTGCAACAGATGCATAGCTTAATGGTTTTCGATTCTCAGTGCCTGAGAAAATAACATCCTGCATGTTCCCACCTCGAAGCTGCTTTGCGCGCTGTTCACCAAGCACCCAGCGCACGGCATCTGCGACATTACTCTTTCCACTTCCATTCGGTCCTACAATCCCGGTAATTCCATTATGGAACTCGAATAAAATCTTATTTGCAAAGGACTTAAAGCCCTGTACTTCAATACTTTTTAAATACATCCTACACCTACTTTATGTTCTTCTCATGCAACTTTAAAATCGCATGGTATGCCGCTTCCTGTTCTGCTGCTTTCTTTGTCCTTCCAGTTCCCTCTCCATAACACTCCTCGCCAATATGAACAGCAACCGTAAACGATTTATTATGATCCGGTCCCTCCTCTTTTATAAGATGATACACCACTCCATATGGGAAATGCGCCTGCACAATCTCCTGCAGGATAGTCTTGCTATCATAAAAGAGTTTCTTATGCTCCAGATCATTCAAGACAAATTTTAAGATAAACTCTTTTGCATTAGCAAAACCACCATCTAAATAAATTGCACCGATGAGTGCTTCCAGTGCATCGGATGTGATGGAGTCCCGCTCTCTTCCTCCTGTATTCTCTTCTCCTCGTCCCATAAACAAATATTGGCCAAGCTCAAGCTCTCTTGCACAGAACGCAAGGGAAGGCTCGCAGACCATGCTTGCTCTCGTCTTTGTCAATTCTCCCTCAGGCATCTTTTGATCTGCAAAGAACAAAAATTCGCTGGATACAAGCTCTAGTACCGCATCTCCCAAGAATTCCAGACGTTCATTACACTTATATTTCGGCAAATGTGTTTCATTCGTATAAGAGCTGTGCATCAATGCTGATTTTAACAACTCCTGTCTGTGGAAAGTATATCCGATTCTTTCCTGTAACTCTCTCATTGTCTGTTCCATAAAATCTTCCTTTCTAAACGCGAAAAAGCCCTACGCAGGGCTTTTTCATGATTTGATTAGTTAATCGCATTCTTAATCTGTTCTACTGCGTCACCAACTGTAACGATCTTTTCAGCTTCCTCATTGTCGATCTCAATGTCAAAGGTTTCTTCAATTCCCATAATAATCTGGAAAATATCTAACGAGTCTGCGCCCAGATCATCCACAAATGTTGTATCCATTGTGATATCTTCTGCTCCTACATTTAATACATCCACAATAATTTCTTGTAATTTTTCAAATTCCATTTCTTTCTCTCCCTTTGTCTCAGAATCTTTTATTCCTGATTCTCATTTTCTTGTTTTTGTATACGTTCTTTTATTTTTTCATTAATTCCCTGCTCTTTGAACGTTACACATTGAATAATTGAGTTGGATACCTCTTTTGCCTTGGAACTTCCATGTGTCTTTACTACAAGTCCATTCAAACCAAGCAACGGTGCACCACCGTGTTCACTTGCATCAAAGCTTTTTAATGTCTCTTTCAGTGCTGGTTTCACTAGCAAAGCACCTATCTTACTTCGAAGCGAAGTCATCATACCTTTTTTCACTTTGCTGATTAGCACTGCACCGACTCCTTCATAAAGTTTTAAGATAACGTTTCCGACAAATGCCTCACATACAATTACATCTGCCATTCCATGTGGAATCTCGCGTGCTTCAATGCTTCCTATAAAGTTGATATCCTCACATTCTTTTAGCAGCGGGAATGTCTCTTTTACAAGTGCGTTCCCTTTTTCCTCTTCTGCACCAATATTCACAATCGCAACCTTCGGATTCTTCACACCCACAACATGTTCCATATAGATCGAACCCATCTTTGCAAATTGTACCAAGTGAGAAGGTCTTGCATCTACATTAGCGCCACAGTCAATTAGCAATGAAACACCTTTTTCTGTCGGCAATAATGGTGCAAGCGGTGGTCTCTCCACGCCTTTGATACGACCGACTAAAAGCTGTCCTCCGACAAGAATCGCTCCTGAACTTCCGGCAGAGACAAATGCATCCGCCTCTCCTTTTTTTACCATATTCATCGCGACTACGATTGATGATTGTTTTTTCTTACGAATTGCCATGACCGGCGGTTCTGCTGTCTCGATCACTTCTGGCGCATCTATAACTTCAATCTGTTCCCTATCGTAAGTATATTTTTCTAATTCTTTTTGTACAATATTCTCCTGACCTACAAGAAAGATCTTAATATCTTTTCTCTTGCTGATGGCATCCATTGCACCTTTTACAATCTCTACGGGTGCGTTATCTCCACCCATGACATCTAATGCTACTTTTGTAATTTCTGACATGCTATTACCTCCTGCACTGCTAACAGTAATTTTACTAGACATCACTCTAAAAATCAATATAAACTTTTTTGGAGTTTCCATAGTTTTTTTCGACAATCACTCATTTGCCGCCGGATTTATAGGCAACTTTCAAAATCCTTTCTAATGAAAAGAAGGTTATCAACAGATAACCTTCTCCTACGCTTTTCATTAGTCAACGCTAACAATCTCTTTTTTATTGTAAGATCCGCAAGCTTTGCATACTCTGTGTGGCATCATTAATTCTCCACATTTGCTGCATTTTACTAAATTTGGAGCGCTCATTTTCCAGTTTGCTCTTCTTTTATCTCTTCTAGCTTTAGAAGATTTATTCTTTGGACAGATTGACATAGATTACACCTCCTTAAAATTCTTAAAAACATCGCGGATAACTGACATTCTAGGGTCAAGGCTTGTATCTTCACAGTCACAAGTTCCCTTATTTAGGTTTTGACCACACATGTTGCAAATTCCTTTACAGTCTTCGCGACATAGAATTTTCATCGGCCATCCTATCAAAATCTCATTATAGAGTAATTTGTCTACGTCAAGATTATATCCGTCAATATAATTTTTTTCATCTAATTCCATCGCCTGTTCTTCATTTGACTCATCCAAGTCTACATTCTTCGTAAATTCCAAAACAAATTCTGTTGGAACCGTCTCTAAACAACGATCACACGGAATCTCCAACACAAGTCTGCTCTCTCCTGTAATCATGAGTTCGCGATTCTTCACATGTTTCACAACGATGTGAACATCCTCTTTCTCAAGAACCGAAAAGCATCCGAATTCTGAATGAAATTCTGTCATCTCCACCGAAGTAGTCTTATCAATTGTCTTATGATGTTCAGACAATACGTCTGATAGGTTTATTAACATATTGTTACTCCTATTCATACCTAAACTATTATAGCATGTAAATGATATTTGTCAACACTTTTATCAGAAAATTCCATTTACACTAAAGCAACTGTCTCACGTGCAATGGCAAGCTCTTCATTTGTAGGAACGACCATCACTTTTACTTTTGAATCCGGTGTAGAGATTGTAATTTCTTCTCCTCTTATAGCGTTTGCTTCTTTATTAAGCTCCACACCTAAATATCCTAAGTAAGCACATACTTTTTCTCTTACAATGCAGACATTTTCACCGATACCTGCTGTAAATGCAATTGCATCTACACCATTCATCGCTGCAACATAGCTTCCTACATATTTTGCCACACGGTAACAAAATACGTCCAAGGCGATCTGTGCTGGTCTGTTTCCGTCTGCTGCTCCTGCTGTCAAATCTCTGAAATCGCTTGACAAATTGTTAGAAAGACCATACACACCTGATTTTTTGTTTAACATTGTCATCAGTCCGTCAATATCAAGATTCTCTTTTTTCGCAAGAAACTCAAGGATTGCAGGATCAATGTCACCAGAACGTGTTCCCATTACAAGGCCTTCCAACGGAGTGAGTCCCATAGAAGTATCTACAGATTTTCCATTTTCTACAGCGCAGATACTTGCACCATTTCCTAAGTGGCAGACAATCGTCTTTGTTTCTTCATATGGTCTGTTTAACAATTCTGCTGTTCTTTTTGACACAAAGCTGTGGCTTGTCCCATGAAAACCATAGCGTCTTACTTTATATTTTTCATAATATTCATATGGAAGTCCATACATATATGCTTTTTCTGGCATTGTCTGGTGAAATGCAGTGTCAAACACACCTACCATCGGTGTCTCAGGCATCAATTTCTGACATGCTCGAACGCCAATCAAGTTCGCAGGATTGTGAAGCGGTGCAAGGTCATTGCACTCTTCTACTGCCTTGATCATCTCTTCTGTAATCACTGCTGAACTTGCAAATTTTTCCCCACCATGCACTAGGCGGTGTCCCACGGCTCCAATCTCATCAAGACTCTTCACAACACCGCTGTCAGCATCTGTCAATGCATCGATCACAAACTGAATTGCCTCTGTGTGTGTTGGCATTGCCTTATCTTCTGTTTTCTTTTCTCCGCCTGCCGGCTGATAAGTAAGACTTCCGTCAATTCCGATTCTCTCGCAAAGTCCTTTTGCCAAAACCGCTTCTGTATCTGAGTTAATTAACTGGAATTTCAAAGATGAACTTCCACAATTGATTACTAAAACATTCATGTTTCCTTCCTCCGTACTTGTTTATTATTGAGCCTGCGCTTGAACAGCTGTGATTGCTACTACACCTTCGATATCAGCAGCACTGCAGCCACGTGACAAATCGTTAACCGGTTTTGCAATTCCCTGTGTCAAAGGTCCGTACGCTTCCGCCTTTCCAAGTCTCTGTACTAATTTGTATCCGATATTTCCTGCATCCAAGTCAGGGAAAATCAGTACGTTAGCATGTCCTGCAACCTTGCTTCCAGGAGCTTTTGATTGTCCGATCTCCGGAACGATTGCAGCATCTAACTGAAGCTCTCCATCTAACTGAAGTTCCGGTGCCATCTCTTTTGCAAGACGTGTAGCCTCTACCACTTTATCGACATCTGCATGTTTTGCACTTCCTTTTGTAGAGTGAGAAAGCATAGCAACTTTTGGTTCTTCTCCAACTAACAATTTAAATGATTCCGCTGAAGAAAGCGCAATTGCAGCTAATTTTTCCGGATCTGGATTTTGCTCTAATCCTGAATCACCAAAGATAAATGTTCCGTTTGCTCCCATATCGCAATCCGGTACTACCATCACAAAGAATGCAGATACTAATTTTGTTCCCGGCTTTGTTTTTAAAATCTGTAAGCATGGTCTCAATGTATCTGCTGTTGAATGACACGCTCCAGATACCATACCATCAGCATCTCCCATTTTTACCATCATAACCCCATAATACAGATAGTTTGTAAGCAGCAATTCTCTTGCCTGCTCTTCTGTCATTCCTTTTTTCTGTCTCAACTCTACTAATTTTGCAATATATGCTTCTGTTTTTTCATATGTTGCTGGATCAACAATCGTTGCTCCGCTGATATCAAATCCCGCTCCGTTTTTCTCAATTTCTTCTTTGCTTCCCACGAGAACAAGATTAGCTGTACCTTCTTTGAGCACTGCCTCTGCTGCCTCGTAAGTTCTCTTGTCTTCTGTCTCCGGAAGTACAATTGTTTTTTTGTCTGCTTTCGCTTTTTCTTTAATTACATCAATAAATCCCATGATTTAAAGACTCCTTTCCATCTTTCCATTTTTCTCACATATTTGTATTATAACGCAAACGTATTTTGTATACAAGAGGGTTTCATGTCTCTTTTTAAGTACAATACAAAGACAGGCAGTCACCGCACCGGATAACTGCCTGCTGTCATTATATATGAAAAATTCTCGTCACAATCGTAAAGTATACGAAAATTGTTCCGGTATCCACAAGTGTTGTGATCAGAGGTGCTGCCATAATCGCCGGGTCAAGACCGCATTTCTTCGCAATCAACGGAAGTGAACATCCGATTGTCTTTGATAAAATCACGGTGCACATCAAGGTGAGTCCTACTGCAAATGCAAGCATTGGATCTTTGTACATTAAAACAATACGAATTCCATTCACAATCGCAAGTAAAAATCCCGCCAATAAAGCAATCCGAATCTCTTTAAACAACACTTTAAAAATATCGCCAAACTCAATCTCATCCACCGCAAGACCGCGAATAATCAATGTCGAACTCTGCGAACCGCAGTTTCCCCCAGTTCCGGTAAGCATCGGAACAAATGTATTTAAAATTGGCATCACTGCCAGTGCTCCTTCATAATGTCCGAGCAAAAGACCTGTCATTGTTGCTGACAACATCAAAAACAAAAGCCATGGGAAACGGTTCCTCACATGCTTCCAAACGGAGGTCCCAAAGTAAGAGTCCTCACTTGGTGCGATACCAGCCATCATGCTCATATCTTCAGTAGCCTCTTCCTGCAGGACTGCCATGGCATCGTCTACGGTTACAATACCGACCATACACATCTCATAATCCACAACCGGAATCGCGATCAAACCATATTTATTAATCAGACTTGCCACTTCTTCCTGGTCATCATGTGTATTGACGTAGAGCATGTTCGTCTCCATGATCTCTTCAATCAAACGATTCTCACCGGTTGTCAACAAATCTTTCACATCGACAACACCGATCAGTTTTCGCTTTTCCGTCACATAGCATGTGTAAATTGTCTCACGATTGATACCAACCTGACGGATCTTTAATATCGCATCTGCGACTGTCATCTCTTTTCGCAGGGCAATATACTCCACATTCATGATGCTTCCAGCGCTATCTTCCGGATACTGCAAAAGCTCATTGATCTGCTTGCGTGTCTCCTCATCTGTCACCATCAAAAGCCTGTCTACCACATTGGCAGGCATCTCTTCCAGCACATCAACTGTATCATCCAGATACATCTCATCCATCACTTCTTTGATCTCCGAATCCGTCAAAGCATTGATGAGCACTTCTCGCATATCACTATTCAGATACGTAAAGGTATCCGCCGCAGATTCTTTTGACAAAAGACGAAATACGATGATTCGCTGTTTCTCGTCAAATTCTTCCAGCAACTCAGCCAAATCGACGGGATACATTTTCTCTAATTCTATTTTTAATTCTTTATACTGTCTGTTTTCAAGCATTTCTAAAATCTGCTCTTCATTCATCGGTAATTGCCTCCCGTCTTTAAACACTATTTTTAGTTTAACCTTTTTTCATTCTTTTTGTCAAATAAAATAACAGAATATTTTGCGATTTTTTTGATTGTATAGTATAATACATCTACAAAATCTGATTGTGGGGAATTTTTTATGAAAATCACAGGATTAATTACAGAATATAATCCATTTCACAATGGGCATCAGTACCATATTGAAAAAGCAAAAAAATTGACAGGCGCAGACAAGGTGGTTGTCGTTATGAGTGGCAATTTTGTACAGCGCGGTGCCCCTGCACTGCTTCCAAAACATCTTCGTGCAGAGATGGCTTTAAAATCAGGCGCAGATTTGGTTATTGAGTTGCCTGTCTTTTATGCCTGTGCCAGTGCCGAATATTTTGCATATGGTGCTGTCTCACTCCTTCATGCCCTCCACTGTGTGGACAGCATCTGTTTCGGAAGTGAATGTGGAGACCTTACACTTTTGCAAAAAGCGGCAAATATTATGGCAGAGGAACCAGACGCATACAAACACAGTCTTCAGTCCTACCTTAGGGAAGGCTATCGTTTCCCTCTTGCACGGCAAAAAGCCTTTCAGGACTTCACGAAAGAAGAAAGGATTGCGTCTATTTTGGAGCAACCAAACAATATTTTGGGTATTGAATATTTAAAGGCACTCTCTAGCTTAAACAGTCCAATTCAACCATTTGCAATCTCACGAATCGGTTCTGGCTACCATGAGACAGACCTTCACAAAATATACAGTTCTGCCTCAGCCATCCGAAAGACAGTGTCAACAACAAAAGAACTGGAATCTCTTTCCGGACATGTTCCTGATTCGGCCCTTACTCTTTTAAAAGAAAATTATCAGGTTCGTTTTCCGGTATTTTTAAATGATTTTTCTCTATTGCTGAAATATCGTCTGTTAAATGAGAGTGCTGATACACTCACGCAATATCTCGATGTCTCTGTCGAGCTTGCCCATCGGATCATCCGATGTCGCAATCAATTTCAAAGCTTTGAGCAATTTTGTCATCTTCTGAATACGAAGGAATCAACGTATGCAAGGGTCAGTAGGGCACTCATGCACATTCTGCTGCAGATTCAAAAGGATGATTTTTCTTTGTGCACTGCCAAAGCTCCTTTTTACCTTCGTATATTAGGATTCCGAAAAGAAAGTGCTGCTGTTTTGTCAGAGATCAAAAAATGTGCCAACGTTCCACTCCTGACCAAACTCACCGCAAAAGATACCCTTTCTTTACTTGGACAGAAGCTGCTTAATGCTGACTTATTTGCAGCAGATCTATATGAATCTGTCATTACAGAAAAATTCGATACACCATTTCAAAACGAATATGAGCAGCAGATTGTACGCATCTAGTACATCTGCTGCTCATATCTATGTTTCTATAAGTCTACTTCTTTTGCACACGCTACCGCCAATGCTCCCGATCCGATGTGGCACGCCACACTCAGCGATAACGGATCCATGTCGATTGTATAATTCGGAAAACGCTCCTCCAATTCTTCTTTCCAGCTTCTTGCTTCCTCGGCACTGCATGTGTAAGCGGCAAGCAAGGCCATCTTTTTACTGCCAAAACGATGCAGCAGATCTTTTTCCATCGCATCCAACATCGTCTTTTTCGCCTGCTTCCAACCTCTCACTTTAGCAAATGCATCCAGCTTTTCTCCCTGAATCTGAAGCACCGGCTTTAGATTGAGTACCGTTCCGATTGCAGCCGCAGCCGGTGTGATTCGCCCGCCCTTTTTCAGATATTTTAAAGTATCAACAGTAATATAGATACTGGATTCCAGCTTCTCCGCTTCCAGAATCTCTTTAATCTCCAATGCACTTTTTCCTGCTTTTGCCAGTCTCACAGCATCCATCACAGAAGTTTTCTGCGTCACAGAAATCCTCTGGTTATCTACCACTTCTACTTTCCCGTCATAGTCCTTTGACAGCATAATTGCCGTCTCGCAGGTGCTGCTCAGTCCACTTGACATCGGAATATGCACAATCTCATCGTATTCTTTCAACAGTTTGTCCCAAAATTCCATCACCTCTCCCGGAGCCGGCTGAGAAGTACTGATCTCACAGTCACTGGCAAGTTTTTCATAAAATGCTTCCTGTGTCAGCGTGATATCCTCCAAAAACAATTCGCCATCAATATAAAACGGCATCGGAATGACATGAACACCTAGTTCTTTTCCTTTTTCCTGTGTAATTCCACTATTGCTGTCTGTTACTACCGCTATCTTTCCCATATTGCTTTTTACTCTCTTTCTAATTCTTAAAGCTGTGAATCGGAGCCGGAATTCTTCCTTTGCGATTCACAAAATCACTACAGTCAAATTCATTCACCGGCATAATCGGTGCATAGCCGAGCAGACCACCAAATTCAGCTACTTCTCCAACATCTTTTCCAATGACCGGAATCACTCTCACTGCTGTTGTCTTTTGGTTCACCATACCGATTGCCATCTCATCTGCTATGATTCCTGAGATTGTTGTCGCCTTTGTCTTTCCTGGAATCGCAATCATATCAAGTCCGACCGAACATACGCAGGTCATCGCTTCTAATTTTTCAAGTGTCAGCGAACCGACATTCACAGCATCAATCATTCTCTGATCCTCGCTGACCGGAATAAATGCACCACTTAATCCTCCTACATAAGAAGATGCCATGACACCGCCTTTTTTCACCTGGTCATTCAACATGGCAAGTGCCGCTGTCGTACCCGGAGCCCCGACTCTCTCTAAACCAATCTCTTCTAAAATCTCAGCTACGCTGTCTCCCACTGCCGGAGTCGGAGCAAGTGACAAATCAATAATACCAAATGGAATTCCAAGACGTTTGGATGCTTCGCCTGCGACAAGCTGTCCGACACGAGTCACCTTAAACGCCGTCTTTTTAATCGTCTCGCAGAGCACTTCAAATCCTTCTCCACGCACTTGTTCGATTGCATGTTTCACAACACCCGGTCCACTGACTCCTACATTAATCACCGCATCTGCCTCTGTCACTCCCAAAAATGCACCTGCCATGAATGGATTATCATCCGGCGCATTACAGAAAATCACGAGCTTTGCACAGCCCAGCGAATCATTCTCTTTTGTCGCTTCTGCCGTCTCTTTTACAATCTCTCCACAAAGTCTGACTGCGTCCATATTAATTCCTGTCTTCGTAGAACCTACATTCACAGAACTACAGATACGTTCTGTCACAGAAAGCGCCTCTGGAATGGAACGGATCAGATTTTCCTCACTCTTTGTCATTCCTTTTGACACCAAAGCAGAATAACCGCCGATAAAATTCACACCCACTTCTTTTGCAGCTCTGTCAAGCGTTTTTGCAATTGTAACAAAATCTTCCGGTGCCTTGCAGGCAGCTGCACCGATCAGGGAAATTGGTGTAATAGAAATACGTTTGTTTACAATCGGGATACCAAATTCATGCTCAATCTCGTCCCCTGTCGATACGAGATTTTTTGCCATTGTCGTAATCTTGTTATAAATCTTTTCATTCAGTTTTTGCAGATCGGAATCGATACAGTCCATCAGGCTGATACCAAGCGTAATCGTACGCACATCTAAATTCTCCTCTGCAATCATCTGATTCGTCTCGGTTACTTCATAAATATTAATCATTGTATTCTTTCGCCTTTCTATTTCTAAAAATTACAGTCTGTGCATCTTTTCAAAAATCTCAGATCGCTGGCAACGAATAGTAACACCGATTTCCTCACCGATTTTATTCAGTTCCTCAGAAACTTCTCTGAATTCCTCTTTCGCCTCATTCATGTCCACAATCATCATCATATTGAAATATCCCTGGACGATTGTCTGGGAAATATCCAAAATATTGATATTGTTCTCTGCAAGGTATGTACACACCTTTGCTGTAATTCCTACGGTATCTTTTCCTACAACTGTTATAATGCTCTTCTTCATCTTCTACCTCCTGTGATTAAATCTGTAATATATTTGAAATAGTATCTCTATTTGCAACCATAAGAGGAATATCTTCCCCTCTGTATGGATTGTCACCCATTGTCACTTCCAGCTTTACGGTCTCATAGGCAAGTTCTTCATAATTATTCTCCTTACTTAAGTGCCCGAGCACGATATATTTCATATTGTCATGTAGTATATCACAAAGCAGGCGTCCTGACAATTCATTCGATAAATGCCCCCGATTTCCAAGCACACGTTGTTTTAAATAATACGGATACACTCCCACTTCCAGCATATGTACATCATGGTTTGCCTCAAGCAGTATCGCATCCAGCCCTTTTAAATTCTCGACTGTATACGCATCATAAATGCCAAGATCTGTCGCAACAGCCAATGATTTCCCCTCATGTTCAATTCGAAATCCGGATGGTTCATTCGCATCATGCGAGATTGCAAACGGTCTGATATCAAGATTTCCGATGGAAAACATCTGATCCACTGTAATCTCTTTCAGGAGACCTTCCGGCATTTTCCCAATTCCTTTATATGCCTTGATTCCCTCTATAGTTCCTCTCGTCGCATAAATCGGAATTTCGTATTTTCTGCTAAACACTCCAAGCCCCTGAATGTGGTCTGAGTGTTCATGGGTAATCAAAATACCTCCAAGTTCTTCCCCCTTGATTCCAATCTCATGTAGCCCTTCCTCAATCCTCTTTTTGCTGATTCCTGTATCAATCAGCAAATGTGTCTCATCACTTCCTGCGTAAATACAGTTTCCACTGCTGCCGCTGGCTATGCTGCATAATCTCATTTTCTCTTCTCCTGCCTGTTCATTGCTTTTTCAATCTCTCTTTGTGTCATCTCAAACGAGTTGCTGTTGTTAATCAGAACCTGACACTTCTGCCGGAACACATTCTCCGGCATCTGCGAGGCTATCATCGCTGATATCTTTTCATCGCTGTATCCTCTGGATTGTTTCAGGCGAATTCGCCGAATGGATTCTTCCGTATAAATATACCAGAGTTCATGACAGATTTCATCATAGTGATCTTCCAATAAAAGCGCCGCTTCCAACACAAAACATGATGTTCCTATCTTTTTTTCTGTCGCTATTTGTTCTTTGATATATGCTTTCACTTCTGGATGCACAATGCCATTTAGCACTGCCATTTCTTCAGCATTTCCAAATACGATTTCACCTAGAATCCCTCGGTTAATCGTCCTATCTTCCCGCAAAATTTCTGTCCCGAAATGTGCGACAATTTTTTCATAGCAGACGCATCCCGGCTCCTGCAATTTCCATGCCACTTGATCTGCCTGACAGATAACAGCGCCATATCGCTCTTTCATAAAGGAGAGCACCTGACTTTTTCCAGACCCCACTCCTCCTGTAATTCCAATGATTCTCATTATTTTGCCTCGTACCAGTTCTTTCCTGTATGCATGTCCACTTCCAATGGCACATGAAGTTTTGCCGCATGCACCATCTCATGGGAAAGAATCTCCTTTACATCTTCCAACTCTTCCTCATATGCCTCAATCAGAAGTTCATCATGCACCTGCAATACCAGTTTTGATTTCATATTGTTTTCTTTCAGTCGTCTGTTCACACCATTCATGGCAATCTTCATAATATCCGCTGCTGTTCCCTGAATCGGAGCATTCATAGCGACACGTTCCCCGAACGAGCGCTGCATAAAATTGCTGGAAGATAACTCCGGCACCGGTCTTCGTCTGCCAAACACCGTTGTCACATACCCGTTTTCTTTTGCATGTTCTACCGCATCGTCCAAAAATCCCTTGATGCTCGGATATGTCTCAAAATAACTTTCGATATACTGGGCTGCCTCTTTTTTTGTGATGCTCAAATCCTGACTCAATCCAAACGAACTGATTCCATATACAATTCCAAAATTGACCGCCTTGGCATTTCTTCTCTGAAGCTCAGTCACTTCCTCAAACGGGGTGTGAAACACCTGAGCGGCGGTAATTCTGTGAATATCTCTCGCCTCTTTGTAAGCATTGATCAGTTGCTCATCGCCGGAACAATGTGCCAATACGCGAAGTTCAATTTGCGAGTAGTCCGCATCCACAAACACATAGCCGTCTTCCGGAATAAATACTTTTCGAATCAGACGCCCCAGTTCCATGCGGACCGGTATATTCTGTAAATTCGGCTCTGTACTGCTGATCCGTCCTGTCGCCGTGATCGTCTGATTGAATTTTCCGTGAATTCGTCCGTCTTCTTTAATATATCCCGCAAGTCCATCTGCATAGGTGGATTTCAGCTTTGTAAGCTGGCGATATTCCAAAATCTTAGATACGACCGGATACTCCGGCGCCAGTTTGTCCAAGATATCCGCAGAAGTCGAATATCCTGTCTTTGTCTTTTTGCCATGTGGCAGTCCAAGCTTTTCAAACAGAATCACGCCGAGCTGCTTTGGCGAATTGATATTAAATGTCTCTCCCGTCAGTTCGTAGATCTCTTTTTCCAGATCCACAATCTTTTGGCCCAATTGCTCTCCGTAGATATGAAGCGCCTCCGCCGCCACTTTCACGCCATTTTTCTCCATATCGTAAAGTGTAAACACAAGCGGCATCTCAACCTCATCAAAAAGCTGCTCCATTTCCGTCTCTTTAAGTCTCTCACGTAAAATACCGCTGGATGCATATGCCGTATACGCCTCATAACAACTTTTCTGCGCCTCATCAATCTGGTTTTCATCAATTAATATATCCAGATATTCTCTTGCAATGTCTGCAGACTCATAGTCGTTCTTCAACGGATTCAACAGATATGCCGCAACAATCGTATCAAAACAAACAGATTGATTCACATTCGGAATATACTGCATCGCATTCTTTACATCGGCGATTGCAAGCACATCTACCTCTTTTGAAAGCGCTTCCATCTGTTCTAGCAGCTCGGAAATCTCCATTCCCTGTTCTGTTGTAAACACATAGATATCTTCTTTCCCAAAGGCAAGCCCGACTCCGGTAAGCCCTGCCTCATTCACAAACAACGGCAGCACATTCTTCGTATCCTTATAAAAAGAAACACCGACACACGTTTGTTTCTTTGCCGTTTCAAATATCTTCTTCGCCTCATTTTGATCTGTAACAACCCGAAAGGCATCTTCGATACGATTTGCCGGCGCTGTCACCTCAAAGCGAGACAACAGATTTTTAAACTGCAAACGCTGAAAATACATATATGCTTCCTCCGTGTAAAGATCTCCAAGCTTTGCATCCGCAATCTCATACTCGAAATCTGCATTCACATGAATCGTTGCCAGCACCTTACTCATCTGTGCAAGATCATAATGCTCAGAAAGTGCTTTGCTTGCACGAGGCGGTTTTAACTCTGTCACATGTGCGTATGCATTCTCAATTGAACCATATTCTGTAATAATCTTTGTCGCAGTTTTTTCTCCGATACTTGGGACACCCGGAATATTATCCGACGTATCTCCCATCAGCGCTTTTAAATCAATAAACTCTTCCGGAGTGACCTGGTAACGCGCTTTGACATCTGCCGCATAATAATCTTCAATCTCTGTCTTCCCCTGCTTCGTCTTTGGAATTCGAATCTTTACATGCTCTGTCGCAAGCTGCAAAAGGTCGCGGTCTCCTGAGATCACAGACACTTCCATCCCCATCTCCTCACATCTTTTTGCAAGCGTTCCAAGTAAATCATCGGCTTCCAGACCCGCTTTTTCAATCGTCTTGACTCCCATTGCCTGCAGCACTTCTTTGATGACCGGAACCTGCTGACGCAGCTCATCCGCCATTGGTTTTCTGGTTCCTTTATACTCCGCGAACATCTCATGCCGGAATGTCGGCGCATGCACGTCAAACGCCACTGTCAGATACTCTGGTTTTTCTTCCTCTAAAATCTTGAACATAATATTCAAAAAACCATACACTGCATTCGTGTGAAGCCCCTCGGAATTCGTCAGATCCGGAACCCCGTAAAATGCCCGATTCAAAATACTATGTCCATCGATTAAAACGATTTTTTCACTCATTTCGTCTCTCCTGTCTGTTACATACTAAGCAATACTATACACTATTTCGCCGGTCTTTGGAAGTTCTTTCTCATCAGTCCTGCAATCGTTTCCTCCAACACTTCAAATGCTTTTTCTGGATCATCCACAGAAATCACCGACTCTTCCAATGGACATTGTCCCGTTTTTGTGCGGTTTTCAATGTAGGGAACCTTTTCTTCATAAGCGTATTCAATCCCATATATCTGTAGGATTTTTTCTGCACTTTCACTTAAAACCTGCCCGTAAACTGCCTTTGCACCACCTAAAATAGCCATAAGCGCCGCCGCTTTTCCTACAACCTTATCCGCGATCACGCCGTGCTCAAAGGCATGTCTTTCTTTTCGAAGTTCTTTCATCAGCGGTTTAATCCCGATTTCATCCGAAAGAATCGGTTCCTTTCCATCTATCCATATGACACAGCTCACTTGCTTTTCTTTTAAAAGTGCTACCGCCTGTTCTAATCTATCGTTCAAATGTCAGACCTCCTCGCTTTAACGTCAGGTACAATACCGGAAGAATCACAATCTGAATCAGCATTCCCGGTACTCCGGAGACAATCCCCGATAAAAATGCCGCCCGATTTAGGAAGGGCGCCTGTATATGCAAAAACTGCGCTCCCACGATTAAAGAAATACCATACGCCGCTCTCCCTAAAATCATTGCCGTAAGGAGACTTGCATATACATTTGTTTTCTTAATCATCCATCCGGTCACAATCCCGTATGCCATCAACTCCGCAAACATAAAATAGACCTTCGGCACCGGTGGCATCCCTGTCAGTACAGAACTGAAAAGAGGTACCAGAATTCCGATCAGTCCTCCATAATACGGTCCAAGCAACATCCCTGCAAACAGTACCGGAATCTGTATCGGTAAAAAAATCATTCCTGCATTCTGTCCGAAAATATGGAACGCCTGCGGCAGCAAAATTCCAAGTGCCACAAGCAGTCCGCCATACGCCAGTTTCAACACTCTGACATTCGCTTTTGTTCTCTCTTCTGTCATCATTCTTCTTCCTTTTGTCTTTATTTTGATGCAATCTCTTTCAATCGTTCAATGATTGGCAGATGCTGTGTGCATGCGCGCTCACATTTCCCACATGCGATACATTCGGCTGCGTTCTTTGCATCCAGTCCCCAGTGATTGTTCAGACGCTCTTTTGCCGCTGTCTCCTTTCCCGTCAAAATCTGCTGATTATAGGCGTCCATGAATTTTGGAATCTCGATTTCCTTCGGACAGCCTTTGCAGTAAGCGCATCCTGTGCAGAGATTGTTCAGTGCAACTCCCTTGTCCTCATACAATTTTACGATCTCTTTTGCCGGACGTTCCTCTAAGTTTTCTACCGCTTTTACTGCATCATCCACATGTGCTTTTGTCGTACATCCGGCAAGTGTAATCGTAATTTCCTTATGGGATGCCACAAACCGAAGCGCTGCCTGCGGTACAGTCAGATCAGTTCCTTCTGCCAGATACGAAAATGCTTCCGGATTCTGTGGAATCATTCCACCGCCAAGCGGATTCATCACGACAACCCCCATTCCTTTTGCATGTGCCGCCTCAATTCCACTCTGGCGGAATCGATAATTCAATGCATTATATCCTATCAGCATCCCTTTGAATTTTCCGGTCTCTACCACTTTCTCAATATCATTTCCCTCCATATGAGAAGAAAAAACAATATTTCGAATCAGTCCTTCCGCCTTTGCCTCCTCAAAAAATCGGTAGATCACTTCCATATGTCTCTCCCAGGATTCCAGATTCAACATACACCACATATGATAAAAATCAATGTAGTCTGTCTGAAGGCGTTGCAACGACATCTCCAGTCTTCTGCGGAAATCATCTCTCGTAGGGTTCTGACCAATCGTATTAAAATTCGTCTTAGATGTCACATAAACATCACTTCTTTTCACCTGAGAGAGTGCGATTCCCGTCACAATCTCACTTTTATCATCACAATAAAATGGTGCGGTATCCCAGTAGTTAATGCCCTTCTCAAATGCATACAACGGAATCTCCGCACACTTTTCCAGTCTTCCCGCAGCAATATCTTCCTCATCATAGCGCATCGTTCCAAGTCCGATTGCGGACACTTTCATATCAGTATTTCCATATTGTTTATAATACATGCTTTCTCCTCCGTTCTTCCAAACTCTCTTATCTTTTTTATTATAAACGATTTTCTGCTTAGGTTAAAGTTCTATTTTTATATGATATTTTTCAAGCCAGTAATTTACCTGAATGAGGTAGGCAATCATCTGTGGCGCCGCCATCAACTGACCATACCACGGTTTTCCATAATCAGATGGACTGGAAAGAAATCTTTCTACCTTTTTTGTATCCAAAAATTGACGGATTGGCGAGTCGGTCTCTGCCATAATTGCACGCATTTTCTGCACCAGGATTGCTTCATATGCTTTATCGTACGTCTTTGGATAAGGAGATTTCTTTCGGAATAAAATGTCATCCGGAAGCAATCCTCTTCCTGCCTCCCGAAGCACTCCCTTTACAACGCCTCCCTTTGCCTTCATCTCCCATGGTACATTCCACAAGTACTCCACAATCCGATAATCCGCAAACGGCACTCTCGCTGACAAACCATAACGCGTACTCGTTCCGCCCATTCTGTCTAAGAGTGTCTGCATAAACCATTTCTGATTCAGATAGGAAATCTCTCTTCTTCGCGTTTCCAAAGCTGACTCTCCTGCAAGCCTTGGTGTTTCAGCCACTGATTTTGCATAAGTCTCCTGCACATACGCATCCATTTTTAGCGTTTCCAAAAATTCATCGGAAAGCATTGCTTTTCTCGGTGCTAAATCCATCGTCCACGGAAATGTATGCGCCTCCAGACATTCTTTTTTATGGAACCACGGATATCCTCCAAAAATCTCGTCCGCGCATTCACCGGTCAGCGCCACTTTATATTCCTTTGCCACCTCCGAGCAAAAATAAAGAAGCGAAGAATCTACATCTGCCATTGCCGGCAATCCTTTCGCATCAATCGATGCATAAAGATAGTCTGCCTGTGTGCGAGAGTCACATTCTAAGTAGTGATGTTCTGAATCCAGAAAAGTTACCATTTTTTCCACATAGGGTCTGTCCTGTGATGGTTGAAACATATTCGCTTGAAAATTCTTGTCATTCCCCACAAAGTCAAACGAAAACGTGTGCAGTCTCTTTCCCTCCTTTCTCAACTCCCTCGCACAGATTGCGGATACAAGGCTGCTATCCAACCCTCCCGACAGAAAGGTGCAAACGGGTACACCTGAAACCATCTGATTCTTCACTGCATCCTCCAACAGAAACGCTGTTTTCTCAACAGTCTGTTCATATTTGTCCTCGTGTACCTTGCTTTCCAACTTCCAGTAGCAGTAATTTTTCATTTCTGTCCCCGTATAGCTTAACAGGTGCCCCGGAAGTACCTCATCAATCCCTTTAAATACACCGCAGCCATATGTCTTTGCCGGTCCGATACTGAATACTTCATTTAATCCCTTCCGATCCAGTACCGGTTTCACGCCCGAATTGGCTAATAGCGTCTCTATCTCCGATGCAAAAAAAATCGTCTCCCCCTGTCTTGTATAAAACAGCGGTTTGACTCCGATTCGATCTCGAAACAAATACAACGATTCCTCTGTTTCATCATAAAAGGCAAACGCAAATACCCCATTCATTTGTTTTACGAAATCCGTTCCGTATGTAAACAGTCCATTCAGAACAACTTCCATCTCACTTGTCGTCTCAAAATAATGCCCCCTCTCTTCCAACTCTCGCCTTAGTTCCCCGCAATTGTAAAGTTCTCCACTATATACAACCGTATATCTTTTTTCACCAAAAGTTCTTGTCATAGACTGCTCTCCGGCAAATCTTTTTTCATATGGATTATACCACCCAGAAATTCCTATCATTCTGTAACCTCCCGATATTTTACAACATAAAAAACTCTTATGCCCATATCTATCAATATAGTATATGAACCTAAGAGTTTTTCCGTGACAGAATTTCTATTTTCCTATCAAAACCTGTTTACCGCAAAAAGCAAATCCATACTTTCTATCATGGTAACACTTTTGAAAAATATCTTTTCTTCTTCCGTTAATAAATCTCCATCCTGCAAAAAATATGTTTATTATACAAATCCGTTAAATCTGATTAATCCTCTGCTTTGCCATTTGAAAAGTGTGTTCTTCTTATGTGTTATAGAAAAAAAATTCTCTATCATACTCATTGTCAGCGTCTTCCCAAAACGCCTTGGCCGAGTAATCAATGTGACATAATCTCTTCTCTCCCACCATTCCTTTATAAATAATGTCTTATCTACATAGAATAGGTCGTTTGATATAATGTCTGCAAATTCCTGATATCCGATCGATACCCTTCTTGACATAATACGAACCTCCTTGTCATCACTTTGGATTTATTATAACAGATTTCAACAGATGCGCCTATACCATAAAACATTTTTATATTTACAAAACTCCCGCGTTCATATCTATTCATATAGCACATGAACAGAAGAGTTCTCAATTGCTTCTAGTAACATTATAATTATATCAGAAAAGGCACTTTTGTCCTCAGTTTGTCTCAATTAATTTTTTAACCGGATAAGAAGTTATTTGAAACATTGGTGGATTTTCCTTCAATGTTTCATATGCCTTCTTTTCATTTGCTGCTATATTATCAGGAATAATTGCATAAGGTATAAGAACTTCCCTAGAGGTGCCTGGCAAAAGAGAAAACCCCAAACCTTTCGGCATATCCGGATTGATTAATTCATACGACATTTGATTAACCACAGCACTATAATCAGTCCCTACCAATGTCATGGCACTCAAGTTAACTCCCACTTTTTCCATATCTTCATTATCTTCGTTTGAAAATAACGCTTTCACTACATAATAATATTTTACAGCTGTGTCTTCCGCCAATTCTTCATCTTCTGAAACAAGATTATAATTCTTATAAAATTCTTTCATCGAGAAAAGCTCAGCACCTAACACTTTTACAGTATAGCCGTCAATAATACTATCCGAACTATTGTTAAAATCTCGACCAAACTCCACTGTCTCATTTACTTGAAAATATTCTTTTTTCTGTCTCTCAGCCTTCTTATTCAAAGCATAAATCCGAATTCCCGAGCCTATCAAAAGACATATCATTATACCTATCACTATTTTTTTCTTACTTATCATCTATTCACATCCTTATTTAAGCCCTACCTATGTGTTCAATTACTTTTCCGCTTTCCAATTTAATAATCTCATCTGACAATTCCTCCAAAACCGCAAGATCATGGCAGGAAATGATAACTAATGCACCTCTTTTTTTCTCCCCTCGAACAATTTCTTTTACTAATTCCACACCAGAAGTATCCAGGGCATTCGTCGGTTCATCCAATATCACTATATCTGGTTTTTCCATAATTGCTGCTGCAATTCCCAAACGTTGTTTCATGCCTAATGAATATTTTCGGTATTTCTTTTTTGCCGCCTCTTCATCCAAACCAACCAAACACAGAACTTTATTTATTTCTTCGTCAGATATTATTTTCTTTACAGATGCTAGCATCTTTAAATTTTGATATCCTGAATATCGATCTAAAAATGTCGGATTTTCTAACAAAAACCCTATACTTTTAGGAAATTCCAACTCTTTTCCCAATTCTTTTCCATCTATCAATACCTTTCCTGATGATGGATGAATTAATCCAATCAGCACTCTCATCAACATTGTCTTCCCTGATCCGTTAATGCCCTGTATTCCATAAATTTTCCCTGAGTGCATAGAGCAGCTTACTCGATCTAACACCGTATGTTTACGAATTACCTTTGATACTTCTATCACTTCCATTCTCATTTTTAGCCTTCCTCCTTATTCAAAATATCATATCTACGAAATTTCATAATTCCACATATGAATGCAATAAATAAAATTCCAAACGAAAACAGTAATCCTTTTTGATAACTAACGCCATTTTCTATTGCCCATTCATACCGAATTGGCATTGCGAAATTCCCTATCATTATATCGGATAAGAAATAAGCTGAAGACAGCATCATAATACATATTACCAAAAAACTGAACACAGGTTTTGTAAAAAGCAATAATACCATCTGCAATAAATTAATTGCAATCGACAATATCACTGGTGTTAGAATCACAGCGATTGGAATCACTCCACCCCCTCGAAACTCTGATACCCACAAGCCAAACATCGTTGCAATACTGTCTGCATGTGCTTCAAATGAGAGTGGTTCTTGAAAACAAATACATAGAATCACTAATACCAATAAAATAATTCCATGATACAAAACGGTAGATAAAACATTCCACAAACATTTTGATATCCACCATTTTGTTCGTCCTTGAACATGTACCAAAATCTGTGTTCCCATGTTTTGTAAATCTTACATCGGATAATTTAGAACAGCAAACGAACTAAACAAAAAAACAGCAATCCACATAGTTGGAAATTGAAACGGATTACCTGTAGTCGGTATATATTCTTTCATTCCGCCATACAAATACATCCAATAGTCTCCTAACGCCACTTCTGTTCCCCATATCGCAATTCTTCTATGCAACTCAAAAAAACCAACAATTGCAATAAATAACGGAAAAATATAACATGATACTCCTTTAAAATATCCGTTTTTCAAGTCAAACCACAATACTTTAATAAATTTCATTCCGATACTCCTTTATAACACCAATTAGAGAAATCACCAATAATCCAATTGCAAACAAAAGAATAATACTTCCTGAAAAAGAATACCTAACTTCTACACCTCGCAAAAAATATAATGGCGAAAGCTCCTTATATGCAACAGATGGATCACTATAAATATAATCTGCAATCACATGTACAAATAGCAACAACAAAAACGGGATAAGTACGACTCCCCACTTTTGTCGCACAATTCCAGATACTGCCATACAAATACAAACCAAAAAACCACAGTATACAAAGTCTATAAACAAATATATTGCCACATACAAAAAAGGTACTGTATAATATAATTCAGCTAAAAAAGAGCCTCCAAACACACCATAAAACATATTCATAGTCACATCAGGCAAAATAGCTGGAACAACCAGTAAAGTCATCCAAAAATTAAAAATCAGCGGAAGAACCATTGCAACTCCCCCCGATAAAAATACTGCTACATATTTTGCACAATAATATTTTTTCTTTCCTGTCTTTGCGATCATCATTCTTCGATATCCGCATTTCCTTTCTTCACTATATGACCAGCCATAAGGCAATGCTATCAACAACGGAAATACAAAGAAATAAATAGAACTTCCTAGTGAAAATGGTTCGCCTCCTATCCAGCAATTGAACACCGTATTAATCCCTATATGAGGATCGTATATGATATCCGTTGAATTACCAGATATAGCAGACATTCCCTCATAATACATATTTACCATATGTTCAAAACTCAACAAGGTAATAAGACACCCTAAAACAACAGATATCCAAAAAAATTTATTTTTGAAAGCTTTCTTAAGCTCTAATTTCAATACTGAACACATATTCTCACTCCCCACTTTACAATTTCAAATTCACATAAGAAGTATATTCTTCTCCTCCATTTAAATTATCTGTCAAATATATTTTCCCCAGGTCACAATCATCCGGATTAATATACCAACCAATTTTCATGTTTACACTCTGTGCCGGAAGCAACGGAAAATGATAATATTCAGGACTTTCCACATCTTTACCTTCCGAATAATAACACGGACTTCCAATCCATATAACTTCATTGTCTTTTCCTTTTTCAACTAATTGAAAAATAGATATATTGCAATCTTCAGAATTTACATTCGTCACCGTCACATCCAAAATCAACATAGGACTATTCATCGCCTCATCTACTGACACCAAAACTCCACTTTTGGGATATTCAATAATTGGCATAATCTCTTCTTTCTGCACACTCGCTTCTGTTGGATTATTATACAAAGTCGCCTGATTTACTGTATATCTTATCGAAATATTCTCTTCATTTCCCTGAAGAGGCTCCTTCTTCTCCACGATGTCCCCCAGTTGGAATTCCCGTTCTTGATTTACATAATATTTTTGTTCAATTGTTTTACCTTTCCCTTTTGATATTTTTGAACATCCTGTAATTGATATTAAAATTAAGGCAATGCAAAAAATAAAACTATAATTTCTATGGAACATCCCTTATACTCAACCTCCAACTCTCTTATATTATTAAGAAGGTCAGTGTTTCTTCTGACTTTCCCTTCTCTGTTTTTCTAAGTGCATCATATCACATAATTCTACTCTGTGCCGAAACATGTCATAATTCATATAGATTCTTGTCATAACTCGTGTTACTGCTCGCTCCGCAGCTCATAGTTTTCTATAAAGTAAAAGACACAGACCTCAAAAAGCCCATGTCTTCTCCATTTTTCTATATATACAACATCAATTTTACACAAAAATGTGCATCCTGTACTTTTATACGCATATCTCCATGATATTTTTCTACCATTCGTTTTACACTTTTTAACCCGATACCGTGGGACTCCGAATCTTTTTTCGTTGTAAGAAAATTGCCGTATTTATCTTTTTTTATTCTCTCTGGCAAAAAACTATTTTCTATCTCCAAAATAAGAATCCCATTTTTCAAAGAAAGTTCAACACCCAAAATTTTTTCTTCCGTCTCCATTGCGGCATCTATCGCATTTTGAAGCAAATTCCCAATGATGACATTCAAATCAAAGGAATGCTTCATCTCTTCCGGTATCGCAACTTTTACAGTTGTATTCAACTGCATCTCCCTTGCTTTCTGAAGCATATAATTCAGAACACTATCTACTTCCACATTGCCGGACGATACAATCTCATTCGGCTTCTCAAAAAATTCTTCCATAGCATTCAGATATCTTTGAAATTCTGAAAAATCCTTTCTCTCTGCCATAAATCTCAATTCCGTCAAATGATGTTTCATGTCATGCCGAAGCATCTTCATTTTTTCTACACTCCCTAGCATTACATCTATTTGATTTCTATATGCATTCATCTGATATTCTAGCAACTCCGCCTCATGCTTTTCTTCTGATAGTTTTAAAAACAAGCTGTAAAAATAAAGCATCAAAAAATTAATCAAAAATAACCCCAAACATGTAATGGTAATTCCTCTATAAGTGCTGCTTTTTGTATAAACCAATATAGTTATCAAGAAAATACTGCATAATGGTATACAAATCAAAGATAAATGATAAGTTCTTGTCATGTTTTTTCGCCCAGATACAATTTTTTCTACAACCAACTCACAAACAAAAATTAATAGTATTCCGATTGCCCCATACACCTGATTATACATATTTCCATCTTTATACGGCACAAATAAAAGTGTCACAAAAACATCACACAAAAGATTCGCCATATAAATTGAAACCGTCACAAAAATATTCTCTTTCCATACTTTTGTATACATTCTTACTAGCAAAGCAATGCCCACTAGATTGCACACAATATTTATCCAAACACGTTGAAACAATAAATACAATGCCGTATTCACGATCCAAAAGAGCAAATAGCACGCAACTTCTTTCACCCTGCTTAACTTTGTTTCTTCCAAAAAGATGCGGATAAATCGATACGTCACATACATGCGAAATAAATTCGCCCCCGCACACACAATGATATCCATCATATTTTTATAATTCCTTTAACAATTTTTCTCTGACCTGTTTTCGCTGTGCCTGACTGATCGTCAGTACTCTCCCATTGTCCAATTCCACAGTTTCATATGTATACCGTGCGATACGCTGCTTATTTACTACATACGATTTATGAATTACAAGAAAATCTTCCGGCAATTCCTTGATAATATTTTTCAGCTTTCCGTAAAATTCCTTTTCGCCGCTTGTAGTGAGCAATCTAACTTTTCGTCCATCACTCACAAAGCAAAGAATATCTCCATAAGGCACATAATAATACTCTTTACCCAATTGGAATTCAAAACGCTTTGTGTTTCGCCCGACAATCTTTAGTGCCAATGCAAGCGTCTCTTCAATCTTTTCTTCCTCAATCGGCTTTACAAGGAAATCCATCGGCTGCACCTTAAACAACTGCTGTGCATACGACTGTTTCCCCGATATATAGATAATCTGCATCGTATAGTTTTCCATCTGCTTTCGGATAAATATCCCCGCATCGATTCCACTCACTTCAAACAATTCGATATCCAAATACAGAATATCCAACTGTTTTCCCGTTTCTAAATAAGCACAAAGTTCTTCCCCGGAATTCCAGACTTGGATATCCATCTTTACATTTCTCTTTTTCCCATACTTCAAAACAACATCTTCTATAAAAGCACATGTATTTTTTCCATCATCACATATTCCAATCTGATACATTTCCCACCTCAAGTATATACACCCAAATTTGCAAAAAAACTCTTTAGAATTTTCTAAAGAGTTTACATCAATGCAGGTGGTGGGACTTGAACCCACACGAGGTTACCCCCGCAAGATTTTGAGTCTTGTGCGTCTGCCATTCCGCCACACCTGCTTACCCAAGAAGCATTTTCACTTCTTTTTATTAAGTTGTTGTCTCAACACAATATATATTACCATATGCTACTATAAAATACAAGCCTTTTTTTGAAATTTTTTCAATTTTTTTAACAGTTGCTACTGTTCACCCAAATAAGCATCTCTGCACACAGCAGTGAACAGCAGCTGACATTTCCCTTATTTCAATTTCTGACCAATCTCAAAGCAATCAAATGTTGCAAAGTAATCTGCCGGTGTTTCGGCTCTTCGAATCAGCTTCGGCGTACCGTCTTCCTGCAGTAAAATCTCTGCCGATTTCAATTTACCATTATAATTATATCCCATCGCAAATCCATGTGCTCCTGTGTCATGGATGACTAGCAGATCTCCGATATCAATCTTTGGAAGCATACGATCTACTGCAAATTTATCATTATTTTCACACAGTGAACCTGTGATGTCATATTTGTGGTCACAAGGTGCATCTTCTTTTCCCATAACTGTGATATGATGATACGCTCCGTACATCGCAGGACGCATTAAGTTTACCGCACATGCGTCACATCCGATATATTCTTTATACGTGTGCTTCTCATGAACTGCTTTTGTCACAAGGCAGCCGTAAGGTCCCATCATATAACGTCCAAGCTCTGTGTAGATTGCCACATCACCCATGCCAGCCGGAACAAGCACTTCCTCGTATACCTTTCTGACTCCTTCTCCGATTGCTCTGATATCATTCGGCTCCTGATCCGGTCGATACGGAATTCCCACGCCCCCTGACAGATTGATGAATTTAATGTGAGCTCCGGTCTCTTTTTGCAGCTTCACTGCAACTTCGAACAAAATCTTTGCGAGCATTGGATAATATTCATTTGTTACAGTATTACTTGCCA
This sequence comes from Faecalimonas sp. LCP19S3_D12, assembly GCF_052121495.1. GTDB lineage: Bacteria > Bacillota > Clostridia > Lachnospirales > Lachnospiraceae > Faecalimonas. The sequence goes on from NZ_JBQKED010000014.1 coordinate 40,282, forward strand.
AAAACGCATGCAGTCCGAATTCTTTTGCCCCTTTTTCTTTCAGAATCTTAAATGCCTCAAACAACTGCTCCGTTGTCATCCCGTATTTGGCATCCCCAGGATTGTCCATGATGTCATTGCTGATTTTGAACAATCCGCCCGGATTATAACGGCAGCTGATCGTCTCCGGAATATGCCCGATTGCATTCTCCAAAAATTCAATATGTGTGAAGTCATCCAAATTGATAATTGCCCCCAGTTTGTCTGCATAGACAAACTCTTCTGCCGGAGTTGCATTGGAAGAGAACATGATATCTTTCCCTACTGCTCCAAGCGCCTCAGACAGCATCAATTCTGTATAAGATGAGCAGTCACAGCCACAGCCGTATTCTCTTAAAATATTAATCAAAAATGGATTCGGAGTTGCTTTTACTGCAAAATATTCTTTATAACCTTTATTCCATGCAAAAGCCTCTTTCAATGCTTTTACATTTTCACGAATTCCCTTTTCATCGTACAAGTGAAACGGTGTCGGGAATTCTTTTACAATCTCATCTAATTTTTCTTTTGTAACAAACGGTACTTTATTCATCAACGGCTCTCCCTTCATACGTCAAATTAGAATCACTATACCTTTTTTCTTTTTATTTGTCAAGAAAAAGGATACCCCCAACTTGCAGCTAAAAAAGGAACAGGCGATATTCGCCTGCCCCTTTGCATTGTTGTGTTGTGGTCTGTATAAAACTTTTAACTATTTTCTTAATCCTAATCTCTCGATTAATGTACGGTATCTTTCAATGTCAGTTTTCTTTAAGTAAGCAAGTAAACCTCTTCTCTGTCCTACCATTTTAAGAAGACCTCTTCTTGAATGATGATCCTTTGGATTAGCTTTGAAGTGTTCTGTCAACTCATTGATTCTTGCTGTTAATACAGCAATCTGAACTTCCGGTGAACCTGTGTCGCCTTCTGTTCTGGCATATTCTGCCATAATAGCCTGTTTCTTTTCTTTTGCGATCATGCTATGACCCTCCTGTTTTTCTTAAATTTAACACCTGACATTAAGTGACGGTTGGAGTATCCGGTCACCGAACATCGGTTTTTTCATACTTGATGAGTATATCATACTTTTACACCAGTGTAAACTACTTATTTTTAAAAATTACTGTCGAAACCTTGAAGCTGCTTACGCCCATATGCGATATCCTGTTCCACCTGCTCGCGAAGCATCTCTACAGAATCGAATTTTTTTTCCGGTCTCACATACTCGTAAAGCGCTACCTCAATTTTCTTTCCATAAGCGTCCCCGTGATAGTCAAATACAAATGTTTCAATTCCCATCTGTTCTTTCTCTGAAACTGTCGGTTTGCAGCCGATATTAGAGATTCCTCCATAAAGCATGCCATCAATCCGAATTGAACTGACATAGACTCCATTTGGCGGAAGCAGTTTCTCTTTTTCTGCAACAATGTTCATCGTGGGAAATCCAAGCTTTCTCCCAAGCTGCTTACCATATTGCACTTCTCCTGTGACGGCATACGGGTATCCAAGAAGCTGTGTAACCAGTTTCATATTCCCTTTTTTCACTTCTTCTTTAATGTAAGTGCTGCTGATTTCTCTATCTTCATAGCACTTCTTTTCAATCACTTCCACCTCATACCCGTATTCCCCACTATACTGCTGCAACATATGATAATCACCTTTTTTCTGATATCCAAAGTGAAAATCCGTGCCAACTACAATATACTTGGCATGAAATTGTTTCACCAAAATTTCTTTTATGAAAGTCTCCGCCTCGATTTTTGAAACTGCCTCGACAAATGGGCATTCCACCAGATAATCTACCCTGCCCAAAAGGCGTCCTGCGCGTTCTTCGTTCGTAATCAGACTTTCTTTTTTCTTTTTTAATTTTTCGTACAAGGGCGCCATGTCAAATGCAAACACAACGCTGTCTACACCGTCATTTTTCTGATGCGCAATGACCCGCTCGATCAATGTCTCATGTCCTCTGTGAAGACCATCAAATTTCCCCAATGTAATTGCAGTCTTTTTGTCATTTTGATAGAACTGCATTCCCTTGATATATTGCATGTTTTTTCCTCTTATCGTTACTCATTTTTATCAAAAAACATTTTGACTATTTTAAACATCTTTTGTTTCTGCTGATATGCGTAAATCGCAATGAACTGTCCGGAATTACTGTAAACTCTCACATACTCTCCGTCAACCAGGTCTTTTGACTCATTGATATGCTTTTCAAAAAACATATTTCCATTGCACACAAGCGCTTCATAAGGTGCTTTAAGTGTCACCGCCTCGTACTGCTCAAACATTTCATCAATCGGAACTAATATCTCTGAAAGTGTTCCCTCTTCCTTTTTCTGTCTGACTTCCTCCAATGTGTAGCTGTCTTCCAAAGTAAACCTGCTTACTTTTGTGCGGGTGAGTTCCTCCATGCAGCCACCACAGCCGAGTTTCTCTCCGATATCATGGCACAATGTACGGATATAGGTTCCTTTGGAGCAGGAGACTTCCATCCGCACGCGCGGAAGTGAAATGTCTTTGATCCGAATCTCATAGATGACAACCGGACGAGCTTTTCTCTCAACCTCAATTCCGGCTCGCGCCAGTTCATATAGTTTTTTCCCATTGACTTTTAACGCAGAATACATCGGCGGTACCTGTAAGTATTCTCCTACAAATTCCCCGATGCATCTTTCTACGGCATCATTGTCAATTCCATCCATCGCTTTTTCGGATAACACTGTTCCGGATATATCCTGAGTGTCCGTTGCCTTTCCAAGTAAAAGTACTGTCTCATATGTCTTATCCTTATCCGTCAGCATATCGCATAATTTTGTCGCTTTTCCAAGGCAGACCGGAAGAACGCCCGTCGCATCCGGATCCAATGTACCGGTATGCCCAATCTTTTTCTGTCCGAGAATCCCTCTTAGTTTTGCGACTACATCATGTGATGTAAATCCTTTTTCTTTACGTATATTAATGACTCCGTGTACCATATTTTCTTCCTTTTTATAGTTGTAAATGAATCTGTCCGGACAGATTGTTGATCACATCATGTACCGTTCCCTTCATCGTCACACCAGCCGCTTTTTTATGACCTCCTCCACCGAAATACTGTGCGATTCTGCTGACATCCACATCACCAGATGCACGCAGGCTCACTTTGTACTCATGCGGAGCAGTCTCATATAAAAGAACGGCAACTTCCACACCTTTCGTCACCCGAAGCTGGCTGACAATTCCTTCTAAATCTTTCGGTGTGACACCATGAAATTCCATCATACGCTGTGTAATATAGGATACAATACATTTTCCATCCATAAACAGAAAACTTTCAAACAATGCCCTCCCCAAAATCTGGTTCTGAGCAAACGTCTTTTCATAAAATGTCTTTTCGATGATCTCAGAGGCATTAATCCCTTTCCGCATCAGGTTCGCTGCCGCCTCCATCGTCTCCGGCGCCGTACATGAATACTGGAACACTCCTGTATCATGCACAATTCCAAGATACAGACATTCAGCCGTCTCTTTTGTGATCTTTTCTAAATCCAAAAGCCGGTATACAAGCTCCGAAGTAGAACTTGCTTCCGGGAAAATATAATTTTGATCTGCAAACGCAAGATTACTAATATGATGGTCTACGCAGAACGTCTCTTTTGCATGTTCAAAAAGCGCCTTTGAAAATCCGAGACGTTCTTTATCACCACAGTCAAGCACAATAAACAGATCGTATTCTTTTTTGTCCGACACCTCGTGACGAATCTCTTTCGCCGCCTTGATAAACTGAAAGCTATCCGGTATGTCTTCCAGATAGACATCCGCCTGAATCTCTTCATAGTTTTCTTTGATGTACTGATACAACCCAAGACAGGAGCCGACACAATCACCATCCGGACGCACATGACCGCCAATGGCAACTGTTTTTACATGTTTCAAGACTTCCTTTAACATCTTATTCTTCCTCTTCTTTTAAATCCTTTGTCACATCATCAATCATTTTCGACATTGCCACGCCATATGCGATAGACTGATCCATCACAAATTTTATTTCCGGCGTGTTTCTCATATTCAGCTTTCTTGCCAGTTCTCTTCGGATATATCCTTCTGCACTCTGAAGACCTTTGATGGTGTCTTCCTGCGCTTTCTCGTCACCGAGCACACTGATATATGCTTTGCATGTCTTCAAATCCGGTGCTACTTCCACCGCCACAACGGAAGTCATTGGTGCAACACGAGGGTCTTTGATGCCCCCGCGGATAATGTTGCTCAATTCTCTTTGCACCTCTCCGTTTACTCTTGTATTCTTAATACTGTTTTTTCTCAATTCTTTTCCTCTTTTCTTATCTTGGTATCTCTACCATCTTATAAGACTCTACTTGGTCGCCTTCTTTGACATCATTAAATTTCTCGAAGACAAACCCACATTCATAACCTGCTTTTACTTCTTTTACATCATCTTTAAAACGTTTCAGTGAAGCAAGACCGCCGTCAAAGATTACGACTCCGTCACGGACAATACGTGCAGAACATCCTCTCTCGAATGTACCGTCAAGCACATATGCGCCTGCAATCGTACCTACTCCTGAAGCCTTGAATGTCTGACGAACCTCTGCATGACCGAGTATTTTTTCCTCAAATACCGGATCCAGCATACCTTTCATAGCAGCTTCCACATCTTCGATCGCATTGTAGATGACACGATATAATCTTACATCCACTCCTTCACGGTCTGCAATCTCTTTTGCAGTTGCGTCTGGACGTACATTAAATCCTATGATGATCGCATTGGATGCAGATGCAAGTGTCACGTCAGATTCATTGATTGCACCGACACCACCGTGGATAATCTTTACAACGACCTCGTCATTTGATAATTTCAAAAGACTCTGTTTCACCGCTTCCACAGAACCCTGTACGTCTGCTTTTACAACGATACCAAGTTCTTTTACATTTCCTGCCTGAATCTGGCTAAACAGATCATCTAAGGACATCTTCGATTTTGTATCGTCTAACAGCTTCATTCTTCCCTGTGAAATAAATGTCTCTGCAAAGTTTCTTGCCTCTTTATCATTGCCGCATCCGACAAATACTTCTCCAGCATTTGGTACATCATTCAGACCAAGGATCTCTACCGGAGTAGAAGGTCCTGCCTCTTTGACTCTTCTTCCTTTGTCATCCATCATTGCTCTTACTTTACCGTAAGCCGAACCTGCTGCGATGGCATCTCCGACACGAAGTGTACCTTTCTGTACCAATACTGTCGCCACAGAACCTTTTCCTTTATCAAGCTCTGCCTCGACCACAAGACCTCTTGCGCGACGGTTTGGATTGGCTTTTAATTCCAATACTTCCGCTGTCAGAAGGATCATCTCCATCAAGTCTTCGATTCCTTCTCCTGTCTTTGCAGAAACCGGTACAAAGATTGTGCTTCCACCCCAGTCCTCTGCAATCAGTTCATACTCTGTCAATTCCTGTTTTACACGGTCGATATTCGCACTAGGCTTATCAATCTTATTCACTGCAACAATGATTTCAATTCCAGCTGCTTTCGCATGGTTGATCGCCTCTACAGTCTGAGGCATTACGCCGTCATCTGCCGCAACAACAAGAATCGCAATATCTGTGGAATTAGCGCCACGCATACGCATTGCTGTAAACGCCTCATGTCCAGGTGTATCTAAGAATGTAATCTTCTCTCCATTCACTGTCGCCACATATGCACCAATATGCTGTGTGATACCACCTGCTTCACGGTCAATCACATTTGTATTACGGATTGCATCCAGAAGGGAAGTTTTACCATGATCAACGTGTCCCATAACACACACAACTGGCGGACGTTTCTTCATCTTGCTTTCGTCTTCTTCATCTTCTTTTAACAATTCTTCAATGACATCTATCACTTCTTCTTTTTCACAGAGTACTTCGAATTCCATTGCAATTTCTTCTGCTGTATCATAATCGATCTCCTGATTGACAGTTACGATTTTTCCCTGTAAGAATAATTTTTTCACAATTACAGATGGCTGAATCTTCATCGCATCTGCAAGTTCTTTGATTGTAAGTACTTCCGGAATCGTGATCATCTTAATCTTTTCTTCCACTTTTTCCTCTACCTTTGGCTGCGGCTTTGGCTGCAACGGCACATTCTTTGCTTTTTTCCCTTTCGGCACTCTTTCCTCATGGTCATCTTTGCGATAATCTTTCTTCTTATTAAAATTATCTTTTTGTTTTTGACGCTGTGGCTTCTGCTCCGAAACCACCGGTGCCGGAATAGAAGGTGTGCTCTTTCTGTTATCATTTCTTCTGTCGTTTCTTCTATTATCATCTCTGCGGTCGTCTCTTCTGTCATCACGTCTGTTATCATCCCGCTTTTGGCTCTGATAATTGTTGTTCGGTCTTTGATTATTATTTGCTCTCTGGGCATTATTATTCTGTCTCTGTCCCTGACCGGCATTATTGTTTTTCTGACCTTGGTTATTGTTATGTGGTCTCTGACCATTCTGTCTCTGCCCCTGATTGTTTCCGCTTCTTTGTCCCTGATTGTTGCTCTGTCCATCTCGTCTCTGCGTCGGACGATTGCCCTGACGGGAACCATTTTGGGAATTCTGTGGTCTGAACACCTGCACAATATTTTTCTTCTTCGGCTCTTCTTTTGTCTCTCCGCCGCCTAAACTGCTCTTTACAAGCCCAATCTGCTCATCGCTCAATGAACTCATATGACTCGTTACCTCTATATTTTTTGCCCTAAGAACATCAAGCACTTCTTTGTTTGTTTTATTTAGCTCTTTTGCTAATTCATGCACTCTCACTTTTGTCATACTAACTACCTCCTCTATGCAATCGTATATCCTTCTGTTTCCAAGTGTTTCACAATTCCTTTTGCAAATCCTGCATCTGTCACTGCAACCATTGCCCGAAATTCTTTTCCCATTGCATGCCCCAAGGTATCTTTATCTCCATAAAAATAAATTGGCACTTCATAGAAATTACACATATTTTTAAACTTCTTTTTTGTATTGTCTGACGCATCCTCTGCCACAATCACAAGCTCCGCCATACCGGTCTTCACTTCCTTTTCGGTACAGAACTCGCCACTTGCTGTCTTTCCTGCTTTTGTGGCAAGACTGACTAACGATAATGCTTTACTCGATTTCAAGCGCATTCATCTCCTTTTCCAGTTTTTCATAAACTTCTTTTGGAATTGCCTGCTTAAAAGATCGCTCTAACCCTTTGTTTTTCACCGCTTTTTCAAAACATTCTTTTGAAAAACAAAGATATGCTCCGCGCCCATTTTTCTTTCCTGTCGCATCCAGTTCAAATGTATCTTCTGAAGTTTTTAAAACACGCATCATTTCTTTTTTACTTTTCATCTCTTGACATCCTACACATTTTCGCATAGGAACCTTTTTGTTATTACTCAACAAATCACTCCTGACTACACTAATTCATCTGGTATCTCTTCATCTGCTTCCTCAGATACTTCTGTGGAAAGATTCATATAATTTTCCGGCAGTTCACCAGCTTCAATCGCCTGTGTCTCGCTCTTGATATCAATCTTGTATCCTGTCAGACGTGCAGCCAGTCTGGCATTCTGTCCTTCTTTTCCGATTGCAAGTGACAACTGATAATCCGGCACAATTACACTTGCTGTCTTTTCATCCGGATCAGCCATTACAGAGATGACTTTTGCCGGGCTAAGAGCATTCTCGATCAAGATTGCAGGATTCTCACTCCAGTTGATGATGTCAATCTTTTCTCCGCGAAGTTCACTTACGATCGCATTGACTCTCGCACCGTTCATGCCTACACATGCTCCAACCGGATCTACATCCGGGTCATTTGACCACACTGCAATCTTTGTACGAGAACCGGCTTCTCTTGAGATACTCTTAATCTCAACAATGCCTTCTTTTACTTCTGCAACCTCAGACTCAAACAGACGTTTTACCAGTTCCGGATGTGTACGAGAAACTAAAATCTTTGGTCCTTTTGTTGTGTTTTTCACTTCTACGATATAGAGTTTGATACGTTCTGTAGGTTTAAACACTTCACCTTTTACCTGCTCATTCTCAGTCAGCATTGCATCTGCTTTTCCAAGGTTAATACTTACATTCTTGCCAACATAACGCTGCACGATACCAGTCACGATATCTTTCTCTTTTTCAAAATACTGATCATATACAACTTTTCTTTCTTCTTCACGAATTTTCTGAAGAATTAAGTTCTTTGCATTCTGTGTTGCAATACGCCCAAATTCCTTTGATTCCACCGGAATCTGAACAATATCGCCAAGCTCAAATTTAGAGTCGATCATCTTTGCATTTGCAAGGCTAATCTCCATCACATCGTCTTCCACTTCTTCTACAACTGTCTTTTCCGCAAATACAGAGTAGTCACAAGTCTCACGATTCATCACTACTTTGATGTTATCTGCTTTTCCAAAATGATTTTTACATGCGTTAATCAGAGAATTCTCAATTGCATCTAATAAAGTCTCTTTACTGATATCCTTTTCCTGCTCAAGAATTGTCAACGCTTCTAATAATTCTGTGTTCATTTTTTCTTTCCTCCTGATTTAAAAATCCAATGCCAAACGAATCAAAGCAATCTCACTTCGTTCAAATGTCTTTGTTGTCTCATCTTCATATTCAATCGTCACGGTATCCTGATCGTATTCTTTTAGAATCCCGATAAATTCTTTCTGTCTGTCAATCGCACGGTAAGTACGGATCTCCACTTCTTCTCCGATACTTCTTGCAAAGTCTTTTTCTTTCTTCAAAGGTCTTCCAAGTCCCGGAGAACTCACTTCAAAGATATACGTATCTTCGATATAGTCTTTCTCATCCAGAATATCTGAAAACGCTCTGCTTACCACTTCACAATCGTCTACCGAAATTCCTCCCGGTTTATCAATATATGCCCGAAGATACCAGTTTCCTCCCTCTTTTACATACTCAACGTCCACCAACTCAAATCCATTGCTTTCAACGATTGGTAATAGAAGTTCTTCTGTTTTTTGTTCGTATACTTCTCTTTTAGACACTGTCAACCTTCCTTTCTTATACCAACAAATAAGAGTGAACATTACGTCCACTCTTCTGCCGATTTCTTATGTAACTATCATACACTATAGCACTCATTCTCAATAAATGCAAGGGTATTTTCAAAATTTCTCATTTCAGGGTTATCGTTTTGTTCCGATTCCATCCCGTCTTGCCAGTTTCAGACGGTTCAATGTCACTTCTTTTTCTTTATATAGAACCTTTTGCTCAACTCCTTCTTCAAGCAGATATACCTGTTCCAGTTCATCTTTTTTCTGCAGTTTGATTCCACGAACTCCGACGGCACCTTTTTTCTTTTCCGGCACCTCTGTCGACGCAAACCTCAGAAAATATCCATTCATTGTCTGAAGCACAACGCTTTGTCCATCTGTCACAACCTGTACGCAGATCACTTCATCCTCTTCTAAAAGCTTTGTCGCTGCGATGGTTCGTTTTGCCACCTGAAATTCACTTCCATCCACCTGCTTTAACATACCTTGTTTTGTCGCAAACAACAGCTTTGCCATAGAGAGACTTCCCTCGTCACATACAAACACAATCTGTTCTTCGGTGCTGTTATAATTACTCAAATTATCAATCGGAGTTCCTTTATCCCTGAATTTTCCATATGGAATATCAGGCACCTTTACCTGATGCATCTTTCCTGCATTCGTAAACAGACAGATTTTTCCAGTATTGATGCAAGAAACCACATATTTGTTCTCCGAGTCTGCCGCTTCCCTGTTTCTTTCATAGGTCGACATATCCACCGTTCTTGCATATCCAAAACGATCCATCAAAAATACAACTTCCTGCTCTTCGATCTTCTTTTCTTCAAACACTGCTTCTTCTGCATTTTCAACAACCGTCCGTCGTTTTCTTGCATATGCTTTCTTGATTACATCTAGATCTTCTATAATAACTTGCGCCATTGAATCGTAATTGTTCAAAATATCTTCATAGCGGACAATATTTTTGAGCGTCTGCTCATGTTCCGCCTGCAATGCTTCAATCTCTAACCCGATCAGTTTGTACAGGCGCATCTCTAAAATAGCTGTTGCCTGCCGCTCCGTAAATCGAAGCATCGAAGCCATTTTCTTTGAAATATTGGACTTGAATTTGATATTCTCTGTGACACCGTCCGTCAGACATGCTTTTGCCTCTTTGATCGACTTGCTGCCACGCAAAATTTCAATAATCAAATCAATGACATCACATGCCTTGATCAAACCCTCCTGAATCTCTTTTTTATCCAACTCTTTTGCAAGCAGTGTCTTGTATTTTCTCGTCGCAATGTCAAACTGGAAATCTACATGATGCTCGATAACTGATTTCAGTCCCATCGTCTCTGGTTTCCCATTGGCAACGGCAAGCATATTCACTCCAAATGTATCTTCCAGACGAGTCTTTTTGTAAAGCATGTTCTTTAAGTTTTCCACATCTGCATCTTTTCGAAGTTCCAGCACAATCCGAATTCCTTCTTTGGATGACTGATTGGAGATATCTGTGATGTCATTCGTCTTTTTGCTCTCCACAAGGGACGCCACATCGTTTAAAAATTTTCCGATTCCTGCACCGATCATTGTGTAAGGAATTTCTGAAATCACAAGACGTTTCTTTCCGCCTTTCAATTCCTCCACTTCCACTTTTCCGCGAATCTTAATCTTTCCGGCTCCCGTCTCATAAATGTTCAAAAGATCGTCTTTGTTGACTACGATACCGCCCGTCGGAAAATCCGGTCCTTTGATATGTTTCATCAACTGCTTTGTCGTGATCTCACTGTTTTTCATATATGCTTTCACCGCATCGATCACTTCGCCTAAATTGTGTGTCGGAATACTTGTCGCCATTCCGACCGCGATTCCCTCTGCACCATTCACCAAAAGATTTGGAATACGAACCGGAAGCACCTCCGGCTCTTTTTCTGTCTCGTCAAAGTTCGGAGCAAAGTCCACAACTCCTTTATCCAAGTCTGCAAGAAATACCTCCTGTGTCAGTTTTGCAAGACGAGCCTCCGTGTAACGCATCGCAGCAGCGCCGTCTCCCTCGATAGAGCCGAAGTTTCCATGTCCGTCCACAAGAATCATTCCTTTTTTGAATTCCTGCGCCATTACGACCAGCGATTCGTAGATGGAACTGTCTCCATGCGGGTGGTATTTACCCATCGTATCCCCGACGATACGCGCGCATTTTCGATATGGTTTATCATAGCGGATACCTAACTCATGCATATCGTAAAGTGTTCTTCTCTGCACCGGTTTCAGACCATCTCTGACATCCGGCAACGCTCTTGCCACAATGACACTCATCGCATAATCGATATATGATTTTTTCATGATATCCGAATATTCGGTTCTTATAATTTGTGAATCCTGCATCTTTTGTTGCCTCCTATATATCTAACTCTGCTTCTGTCGCATTTTCATAAATAAACGCACGTCTCGGAGGCACTTCACTTCCCATCAGCATCTCCGTCACGGAAGATGCCATTCTCGCATCTTCAATCTCGACAAGCTTTAGCATTCTCGTCTCCGGATTCAGCGTTGTCTCCCACAACTGGTCTGCATCCATCTCACCAAGACCTTTGTATCTTTGCAGCGTAAATGGTCCTTTCTGACGTTTGCGATAGCGCTCCAGTGCTTTGTCATCGTACAGATATTCCTCTTCCCCTTTTTTCGGCATCGCCTTGTAAAGCGGAGGCATCGCAATATAGACATGTCCTTCAAAAATCAATTCCGGCATAAACCGATAGAACAATGTCAATAATAATGTAGAAATGTGAGCGCCATCCACGTCCGCATCAGCCATAATAATAATCTTGTTATAGCGGAGTTTGGTGATGTCGAAATCATTACCATACCCTTCCGAAAATCCACAGCCAAAGGCATTGATCATCGTCTTGATCTCCGCATTGGCAAGTACCTTATCGATACTTGCTTTTTCCACGTTCAAAATCTTTCCGCGGATTGGCAGAATTGCCTGATAAGAGCGGTCTCTCGCCGTCTTTGCGGAACCTCCCGCAGAATCTCCCTCCACGATAAAAATCTCGCATTTGTTTGCATCTCTGCTCTCACAGTTTGCAAGCTTTCCATTGCTGTCAAACGAATATTTCTGCTTCGTCAACAGATTCGTCTTTGCCTTCTCCTCCGTCTTACGGATTTTTGCGGCCTTCTCCGCACAGCTGATTACTTTTTTAAGCGTATCCAGATTCCGGTCAAAATAGCGCACGATCTCCTCTCCGGTCACCTTTCCGGTCGCCTTTGATGCATCTGGATTGTCAAGCTTTGTCTTCGTCTGCCCTTCAAAACGCGGATCCGGATGCTTGATTGAAACAATCGCCGTCATTCCGTTGCGGATATCTGCTCCTGTAAAATTGCTGTCCTTCTCTTTTAAAATGCCAAGTTCTCTCGCGTACTGGTTCATCGCCGTCGTAAACGTCGTCTTAAATCCCGTCAAATGCGTTCCGCCCTCTGCATTGTAAATATTATTACAAAATCCGAGTACATTCTCATGGAACTCATTCACATACTGGAATACAACTTCCACTTCGATTCCTTCTGATTCTCCCTTAAAATAAATCGGATCATGTATCGCCTCTTTTTTCTGATTCAGATCACGGATAAATCCAAGGATTCCGTCTTCCTCATGATATTCAATATGTTCTGTCTGCGCTCCGCGTCTGTCCTCAAAAATAATCGTCAGATTCGGATTCAGATACGCAGTCTCATGGAGACGGCTTTTTACTTCCTCCGCCTTGAATCTCGTCTTCTCAAAAATCGTGTCGTCCGGCAGGAAATTCACTTCTGTACCCGTTTTTCTCGTCTTTCCAATAACCGGAAGCAACCCGTTTTCAAGCTCTACAACCGGAATCCCCCGCTCGTATCGGTCGTGATGAATTGCACCTTCCCTGCTGATCTTGACATCCATATAAATAGAAAGTGCATTTACAACCGAAGAGCCAACCCCGTGCAGCCCGCCACTTGTCTTATAAGCTGTATCATCAAATTTTCCGCCTGCGTGAAGTGTCGTATATACAATACGTGCTGCGGATACCCCTTTTTGGTGCATCCCGACAGGGACACCTCGCCCATTGTCGATCACCGTTGCAGAGCCATCTTTTTCCAGTATGACCTGAATCTTGTCACAGTACCCCGCAAGATGTTCATCTACCGCATTGTCCACAATCTCATAGATCAAATGATTGAGCCCCTTTGTAGACACACTTCCAATATACATTCCCGGTCTTTTTCTGACCGCTTCCAGTCCTTCTAATATAGAAATACTATCTGCATCATATGTATTTTGTTTCGCCATTTACTTAAAGTCCTCTCTTTTTCATACTGCACCCATCATAACACAAACAAAGGTTCGTTTCAAATAAATTCTTCTACCCTGCGATGACTTTTGTTAAAACGTCTGACAACAGCTCCATCGCATTTCGCATTTCCTCCACGGTGTTTGTCTGGGCACCTGCCTCGATCAAAAGGGATTTTGGCATCATGTGGAGACTGTAACGGTACCCTTTCAGATAGATTTTCCTTGCAAATCCCGGATACATACTCTCTGAGGCAAGCTGCATCTGCAAAGAAAACGACAGGTTATCCTGAATATAAGGATTCGGAAGATATGCGATATCTCCATTCGCCTTTGTTCTGCTAAGCCCATTGAAAAACATGATCTTTGCTGCCTGTTTTCCATTTGCCTCCGTCACCAGATGTGTATCATTGCCGACCCCATCACGATGCAGATCAATCACAACCTCAATACTTGGATTTTCTTCCAATATTTTTCTGACTCCCACTTCCGAAAATTCATACGCTTTACTTCGGTCTAATTTCCCGTCGATCAAATCATACACGCCGTCATGATGGATGGTGGAAATTCCCTTCGCATTCAAAAGCTCTGACAAATATGCTCCCATCCCGACGATACTGGTGCCGACATCTCCCTCCACAGAATCCACAAAAGTCTCCTGCGAGTGAGTATGAAAGATAAGTACTTTGGGTCCTTCCCCACTTGTGTCAATATGCATATCTTTTGCGAGAAGCTCATCCACATTTAACTGCTCCTGCCCGATCATCGTTGTGCTGTCCACCGTATAATAATGGCTCACCAGATAGTTAAAATCCCGCAGCTGATCTATCGATACAGTCACCGGTTCTGTTTTCACTTCCTTGGCATCTTTTTCTGCGTGACTTCCGTCCCCGTTGATCAGATTCCCATTCTCGTCCACCTCATTTTCATCTGCCGCCTGCCTTGCCATGATCATTTCATAGGTCGCAGTATCTTCAATTTCAGATTCATAAGTTCCTTTTCCTTCCACATAACTTCCAAGGGGAATCATCTGCATCGCTTTTTTTGCAATCCATGTATTCCAATCTGTCTTTTCTTCTTTTTCCGCATAGAAAAGTCCTGGCATAAAAGACCTTTCTGTCATTCTCACAAGATTTTCCCGCAGACTCCCCTTCCATTCTTCCGTAATCTGCGTTCCACCTTGAAATAATATATATATGCCAAGACAAAAGATCAAACTGCCCGACAATATTGCTAAACTCCTATTTTTTCTCATATTTCTCTCCTAACAGAATCTTTAGAGCTTTAACAATATATGTTGCTTTTTTGATAATTATGAGCATGTCCTCTCCGAAAACAAAATATTTAATCCCTCAGAAATCGTATATCCGATTCGTTTGATTGTCTCATCAATATCTTTCGGTGTCACAAACATTCCATTTAAATGCGGAGAGATCAGTTCTTTTATCAGTTCATATTTCTCCGTCGCATTATATCCCTGCAAAACGACCCCCACACCTTTTAGTGTCTCGGATGTCTCCAGTGCCGCAATCAAATTTTCCATCGTGTCATTGACAATTGTAGCTGCATCTACAACCGTCGGCACACCAATGGCAATGACCGGAACCCCGATTGTCTCTTCTGTAATTCCGTTTCTGTGATTCCCAACACCGGAGCCCGGATTAATTCCCGTATCTGCAATCTGAATGGTTCGATTCAGTCTCTTGCTGTTCCTTGCGGCAAGCGCATCCACTGCAATAACCAAATCCGGCTTTGTCTCTTTTACAATCCCTTTGATGATCTCTAATGTCTCCATACCGGTCTGCGCCATAACCCCTGGAACGATTGCACTTGTCATGTGCACAGCATCTTCCCCCATTGCGTATTTACCATACTCCTTTACAATATGTCTTGTAATTGCCAGATTATCCACTACATGTGGTCCTAATGCATCCGGTGTCACCTGACGGTTTCCAAGACCTGCCACCAATACAACATAGTCCTCTTTTTCGATTTTTATGAGCTCTTTGATATATTTTGCCAGTTCTTCTGAAATTTCCCTGTGATATTCCTCGTCTGGGACGGCCATATTCGGTGCTTCCATCGTAATATATGTGCCGACAGGTTTCCCCATCGCGCGAGCCCCTTTTTCCGTCTCAATCTTTACTTTCGTGATTCGTATCTCCCGCTCTTTGTCATACTCCTCTTCCAAGATAACTCCCTGAACTTCCACATGATCCGATTCAAATCGCTCTTTTTCCTCCAATGCTAAATCTGTATGAATACTATACTTTTCCAACATCTCAACTTCTCCTTGTAACTTTATTTTTTAGTTTTCACAAAAAAAAAGAGAATTATGTATTGACAAGCCACAATAGTTATTTTACAATGAATGAGTATGTTTCAGTAGAACGTTCCGTGTCCGGGTCTGCTGAACAAAAGATGAATTTTATATCACATATATTGGAGGTGTTCAGATTGGCTAACATTAAATCTGCAAAAAAAAGAATTTTAGTAAACGAAACAAAAGCTGCTAGAAATAAAGCAATTAAATCAAGAGTAAAGACTTCTATTAAAAAAGTAGATGCTGCTGTTGAAGCAAAAGATCAGGCTGTTGCTGTTGAAGCATTAAAAGCTGCTATCAAAGAGATCAACATGGCTGGAAGCAAAGGTGTTTACCACAAAAATACTTGTGCTAGAAAAGTTTCTCGTTTAACAAAAGCTGTTAACGGAATTGCTTAATTTTTATTAGGAAATATATTATAAGACAACCATACCGTCATATGGTTGTCTTTTTTTAGCAACAGTTCAGCCAGGTACAAAGTCACAAAAATCTGAGTGAAGGAGTTTTTTATGAACACTGTTTTTCACGAAATCGAACCGATTTTTAATAAGGACTCAAAAATATTGATTCTCGGCTCTTTCCCCTCTGTAAAGTCACGAGAAGGACACTTCTTCTACAATCACCCCCAAAATCGTTTTTGGAAGGTGCTCGCACAGGTCTTTAACTGTGAGGTTCCAAAGACAATCGAGGAGAAAAAGCCTTTCCTTCTGACCAATCAGATCGCAGTGTGGGATGTGATTGCTTCCTGCGAGATCAAAGGTTCCAGCGACAGCAGCATCAAAAACGTCGTTCCCAATGATCTGAATCGAATCTTGTCTGTCTCCCATATCGAGCAGATTTATACAAACGGCAACGCCGCATTCCAGCTTTATGAAAAATACTGCAAAAGTCAGACAAATATGGACGCAATAAAACTGCCATCCACAAGTCCCGCAAACGCAGTCTATTCACTGGAGAAACTTGTAGAGATTTGGAAAAGCATCACCCAATATACTGCACATAAAAAGTAGGTAGTGCATTTAATGCATCTACCTACTTTTCATTATAACGACTAGTTATTGATCAATTTATCCTCGTCGCTCCAGCTGTATAATTTACGGATTTCTTCTCCGACAATTTCTGATGGATGTTCTGCTGCAAGTTTTCTCATTGCTTTGAAGTGTACCTGGCTTCCTGCTGATGACATATCTAATAAGAAGTCTTTTGCAAATGTACCATCTTGAATATCTGATAAGATTTTCTTCATTGCTTTCTTTGTATCTTCTGTGATGATCTTTGGTCCTGTAATGTAATCACCGTATTCTGCTGTGTTTGAGATAGAGTATCTCATTCCGGCAAATCCACTCTGGTAAATCAAGTCTACGATTAATTTCATCTCGTGGATACATTCGAAGTAAGCATTTCTTGGATCATATCCTGCTTCTACCAATGTCTCATACCCTGCCTGCATCAATGCACAAACGCCACCACAAAGTACTGCCTGCTCACCGAAAAGGTCTGTCTCTGTCTCTGTACGGAATGTTGTCTCAAGCACACCTGCTCTTGCTCCACCGATTGCAAGTGCATATGCAAGTGCGATATCCTGTGCTTTTCCTGTCGCATCCTGTTCTACTGCCACAAGACAAGGAACACCTTTTCCTACTTGATATTCGCTTCTTACTGTGTGACCAGGTCCCTTTGGCGCTACCATTGTAACATCTACATTCTTTGGAGGTACGATACATCCAAAATGAATGTTAAATCCGTGTGCGAACATTAACATATTTCCTTCTTCAAGGTTTGGTTCAATATCGTTTTTGTATAATGCAGCCTGCTTTTCATCATTGATCAAAATCATAATAATATCGGCTTTTTTTGCTGCCTCTGCCGCTGTGTATACCTCAAATCCTTGTTCTTCTGCTTTTTTCCATGATTTGCTGCCTTCGTAAAGACCGATAATGACATTGCATCCGGATTCTTTTGCGTTCAATGCATGCGCATGTCCCTGACTTCCGTAACCGATTACCGCAATTGTCTTTCCTTCTAATAATGATAAGTTACAATCTTCCTGATAATAAATTTTTGCCATAGCTGTTACCTCCTAAACCCTTCTCATGAATATATAGTTAAGGACCTTTGCCCCTAGCTTTCTACGTTAATCATCAATTACTTTGATACCTTTTGACCCTCTTGACAAGGCTGTGATTCCTGTTCTTGCAAGCTCTAAAATCTCATATCCCTGCAGGAGATTCAAAAAAGCCTCTACTTTCGACTGATTTCCTGTCATCTCAAGCATCAACGACTCTCTCTCCACATCGACAATCTTCGCTTTGAAAATATCAGCAACAGAAATAATCTCTGCTCTCTCAGATGCATCTGCCATCACTTTGACCATAATAAGCTCCCTGCAAACCGACTCTCCATCCGCCAAAATCTTAATATCAACGACATCTTCCAATTTGCGAAGCTGCTTCTCAATCTGAGACAAAATCAACTCATCCCCGCTTGCAACAACCGTAAGTCTTGTAAACCGTTCATCCGTTGTAATTCCTGCTGTGATACTGTCAATACTGTATCCTCGTCTGCTGAATAATCCGGCAACGCGACTTAACAATCCCGCATTGTTATTTACCAATAATGAAAATACTTGTTTCCTCATAACATCCCTCTACTTTCTTATTTTTAAAAAACAGAGTGCGTTCTGTTTTTATATATTATCAACTAGAAACCTATTTGTCAATACTTTTTCTAAATGTCACTTTAACTTTTTACTGCGCTGTAATGCGCTCTGCCAGATCATTCAGATAAACCCACCGTTCCATCTTTTCTTCCAGCTGTTTTTCTGCGAGCTCTTTTTCTAAAGTAAGTTCAGAAAGTTTCGCAGAGTTCGTTGCATTCGCCATCATATCCGCATCCAGCTTTTCGAGTTTTTCCTCCAGCTTGGCAATATCTTCATCAATTGTCTCAAACTCCTTCTGCTCCATATATGAAAATTTCAACTTTGTCGGACGATTCTGTTTCCAATCATTTTTCCCGGTACTCTTTTTCGTCTTCACTTCCTCTTTTGGCACTTCCCGCTTCTGCTTCGCCTCTATGTAATCCGTGTATCCGCCCTCGTACTGCTGCAAATGTCCATTTCCATCAAATTCAAAAATGCGGTCCACCACGTTATCCAAAAAATAGCGGTCATGCGATACCGTGATCACAATTCCCTGAAACGAGTTCAGATAGTCCTCTAAAATTGTCATTGTCGGAATATCAATATCATTGTTCGCCTCATCGAATATAAGCACGTTAGGCGCAGCCTGCAGGACACTTAACAGATAAAGTCTCTTCTTTTCACCGCCCGATAATTTTTCAATTGGCGCATACTGCATATCCGGCGTAAATAAAAACCGCTCCAACATCTGCGAAGCTGTAATTCTTCCATCTTTCGTCGGAATATACTCGGCGATATCTTTCACAAAATCAATCACCCTCTGGCTCGTATTCATTTCCGGAAGTTCCTGTGCAAAATAACCGATTCGAATCGTCTCACCAATCTCAATCGTTCCCTCATCCGGCTCAACAAGTCCCGCGATCATTTTTAACAGCGTCGATTTGCCACAGCCATTTGGTCCTACAATTCCAAGATTCTGATTCTTCAATACAATATAATCAAAATCGTCAATCAACTTTCGCTCCCCGTAGCTCTTACTGACATGGTGGAGCTCAATCGTCTTCTTTCCCATTCTCGTTTCCACAGAATCAATCTCTGCCAAACGATCTGTCTCCGGAGCTTTCCCGTTTTTCAGCGCTTCCAGACGTTCCAGTCTCGCTCTCTGCTTCGTCGTTCTCGCACGACATCCACGTTTTGCCCACTCAAGTTCCATTCTAAGCACACTTTGGCGTTTCCTCTCTGACGCAAGCTCCATCTCCTCACGCTCTGCCTTCATTTCCAAAAACTTCGAGTAATTCGCCTCATATCCATATAACTTTCCACGGCTGATCTCCAAAATCCGATTGGTCACCTTGTCCAAAAAATAACGGTCATGTGTCACCATGATCACAACACCTTTATATCTCTTTAGATAATCTTCCAGCCAGGAAATCATCTCACTGTCCAAATGGTTGGTCGGCTCGTCCAACAACAAAATCTCAAACGAAGATGTCAGCGTTTTCGCAAGCGCCACCTTTTTCTTCTGTCCTCCCGAAAGATGCTCTATCTTCATATCATGGTCCGTGATTCCAAGTTTGTTGAGCGCACTCTTCACCTCACTTTTCAATGTCCAGTCATTTTCCGCTATGCCGTCAAACGCATACGACAAAACCGTTGCATCTTTTGGAAACACCGGATGCTGCGGAAGATACGCGAGGCGAATCCCATTCTGCTTTACAATCTGTCCCTCATCCGGCTCCTCCACACCTGCAATCATACGCAGCAGAGTCGTTTTCCCGGTACCATTGATTCCAATAATCCCAATTTTATCCCCCTCTTGAATTCCAAAAGAGACATCATCAAAAATCGTCTTTTCACCAAATATTTTACTGACATGTTCTATATTCAATATGTTCATTTTCAACACTCCTCATTTATTCTCTGAAAATATCATAAAGGATTTTTCAGTCTGCGTCAATTTCTGAAATCACACATCGCCTGTTTATGAATATAATAGTAAAAAACGAAAGAGGAATTCAGACATGAGTATGCCAAAAATCGAATGCACAGATATCAGCAAATGTTGTGCCGCCACTTCCCTGTTACAATCTATCGCATTGGAGGAAACCGCAATCTCGCATATTTTAAATGCAGAGGGTGAAAAACTGCAAAAAGCCATCTCAATGGAACATTGCAGCCATAAAGATTTGATCGAAGTAAATCAATCCGTAGAAAATATGGTGGAAAAAATCACAAATTTAGAAATGGTCCTGAAGTCAAAATTAGATCTGATCAAACCGATTTTAGAAGACTGTGACAAAAAGCCACATTCCTGCGCTTGCGACTGCAAATGTAAAGACGAAAAATAAATTTAAATCAGCAAAACTCCTCCCGGCCGGAATTTTTCGTTCCGTCTGGGAGGAGACTAAAATTATGCTTATAAATCATGTTGCTTTATATAATCGAGCAATGCCTCGCATCCTTCTTTCACATCCCGATATGTCACATCGAAATTCCCGGTATACCACGGATCTGCGATTGCCCTTGGCTCCCTGCCAAAATCAAGAAGCATATGAATCTTTCCTTCCGGGTCTCCACCCGCAATTCTTGTCATGTTGCGAATGTTTGCCTCATCCATCCCGATCAGATAATCATACTCCTTGTAATCTTTTTTCGTCATTTGAACCGCCCTGTGTGGAAGAACCGGAATCCCCACTTCCCGCATCTTGTTCACCGTTCCGTAATGCGGACCGTTGATCTCCTCACGGCTTGTTGCCGCGGAATCGATGTAAAATTGGTCTGTGAGACCTTGCTTGTTGACCATGTCTTGAAATACAAATTGGGACATGGTAGAACGGCAGATATTGCCGTGGCAGATGAAAAGTACCTTTATCATGTTCTTATATCTCCCTAAATTGTCGTATTTCCTTGTATTTAAAGGCTTTTTACAACTTTACAACTTACCAATTACAGACTTCTTTCATTTCTTTTTGAACATCGTCAAAGTGTGACAATATAAATTTTTGACGTGTCTTTTGTGAAATAGTGCCCCCTGTTAGATACTGGGGAAGTGCAAAAGCAGTCATTGCTTTCGCTCCATACTACACCAGGCTAACTGCTTATATATCATAATTTTCCTTTTTCTCCCATCCAATACTCATAAACTTTAATTTTTCCTTTCTCATCTCGGACAGCATCTTCTAATGAAATTTCTTTACGAATTATTCCACTATTAGATTTTGATAAATACCATTCCTTTTTTCTGCATTCTCCTTTTTCTTCTATAAATACTGAACATTCTTCCACATCTAGTAAATATAAACTATATAATCTCCCATAATATATGACACTATCATTCTGAGCAATCCTCTTGCCATTACAATCAAAAAACGGTGTATATTTAATATCAGCAAAATACCAATAATTTTTATTTTTTATATATAACCAATTAACAAACAAGTAAAAACAACATATTAAATATATGATATATATTTTTTTATCTGCACTTTTTATTACATCTATCCCATGAATACATAAAAGCAAATTATTGACTAACTTTAATAACAAAATGGACAATGTACCTATTTCAAAAATATCTTCTACCGTATTAAGAACAGGAAATAATTTCATATTAGAATTGATTTCCACACTGATTACCAAATATCTTAAGATTGTATATCCTACAACTTTATAAACAATTAATCCCACGAAAATTACATATGTATATTCAGCAAGAAACTGATTCAAAAATATTGGAAATGTTGGGAGTATTTCCACTTTAATACCAAACATAAATTTCCAATATTGTACTATAAAAGTTGCACAAACTATTAAGAACGATACTATTTTTAATAAGTCTACAATCTTTTTGACCTCTATATTGTCCTTTCCGAATTTTTGTACATCACTAACTATTTCTTTTACTTCTGAGTATAAACTCACTTTAACACATCCTTCCATAAATTTAACCTTTAAGTATAAAACATGGTCTGAACACCAAATAACGTTTTTGCTCTCTCCATTTTACCTGGTTGAGAAATGGCCACACCAACCCCTATTCCACCTGTTCCAATGATCATATGCGGTGCATATTTTTTCAAATACTTTAAAGTGTACCCCTTGTCAAGGACAAATTAAGAAGAAGGGATTTTCATTTTCTAACCAGTAGATGGCTATATCTTTTTGCTTAGTTACCTTCTTCATCATTCGTATCCGTAAAGGAGATTTTCCGGTTTCTGCAGCCAGTTCTTTTTGCTTCATGAACGGATTTTTATCAATCAGCTCCAAGACTGCCAATTCCTCTAAAGTGTATTCTAAAGTGTCAAATTGAGACTTTGGAACTTTTCAGTATCTGCATAATCCACATGCATATATCGGTTCTTCAGCTCATATTCCGTCCCCAGAAGCAAATTACTGAAGAACATTTCCAAGAACTTTGTCGTTACATGAACGCCATTCTGTAAATTATTATAATTTGCCCTCACCAAGGCGTTACGGAAATACCAGGAATTTTTCTCAAAAACATCGTTATTCACTTTGAATCCGAATGTTTTCATATACTTAATCATGAAAACTGCCGTTGCTCTTGTATTACCTTCACAGAACGGATGAATCTGCCAAATACCCGAAGCAAACTTTGCCAAGTGTTTTACAGATTCTTCCACAGACAGCCCCTCATAAGAGAACTGCTTTTCTGTTGTAAAGTCATAGTTAAGTGTCTCTTTAATACTGTTCCATGATGCATAGGTGACCGTATCGCCTTTCAGCACCCATTCTTTCTTCGTAATATTATACTGCCTAATTTGACCGGCATGAGAAAACACATCTTCAAACAATCTGCGATGGATGGTCAGCCATTCAATTGGCGAAAATTGAAATGCTTTCTCTCCCAACAATTTTGTAATTCTTGCAGATACAATATCTGCTTCCTCAGTATCATTCTCAGTTTGGGTACGATCAGCACGCTGTTCATAATAACTCTGAATACGTTTTTGAACTTCATCAATACTGATTTTTCCTTCAATATGTTCCTTAGCTGTATCAAGCAGATAGGCAGATGTTTGCAAGCCGTCTATCGCCTGCAATCCGATTGCAGTCTGCCAAGCTTCACTTTTTTCGATTTGACCAGGCTCGCCCTGTTTGATATATTCTTCCAGCTCAAATTGCCAGTTTTTGTCCGCTGACATAGCCACACCTCTTTTCCTACTTAATACGCAATCCTCAAATACTCCAAATACCCATTATATTTCTCCTGTGCTCTCAGACAAATATCTGTCAGATACCCTTTCTCATTATCCCATTCTTTCAATCCACGATAATAGAACATTTTCAGATTATCCTCGATGATAAATGGAACGATATTATATTTCAGACATTCCTTAAACATAATCAGTCTTCCCACACGGCCATTGCCGTCCTGGAACGGATGGATACGCTCAAGCTTCACATGAAAATTCAAAATATCCTCAAAAGTCTTTTCTTCTTTTCTGTTATACTCTGCCAACAAGGCTTTCATTTTATCGACAACTTCTTCCGGAAGTGCAGTATCCATACCGCCGACTTCATTCGGCATCTTTTTATAATCGCCAACAGCAAACCAATCTTTTCTGGAATCGCTGGTTCCATTTTTCAGGATTAAATGAAGCTCTTTGAGCAATTTCTCCGTCAATGCTGCCTTTGCGTTGTCAATGATCATATCAATACAACAAAAATGATTTGCCGTTTCAATCACATCATCCACATTCAACACTTCTTTTTCTACACCGATGGTATTGGTTTCAAAAATATATCTAGTCTGGTCGTGAGTCAGACGGCTGCCTTCCATGCGATTGGAATGATAAGTCAACTCAATCTGAGTTTTATGATAAATACCACCGGAATAATCTGCTTTCCTTTCCTCCTGCAGAATATCCAGCAAGGTTCTCTGTTTTTCTCTCTTCTTATTAGTACGCTCCGGTTTTTCTGCATTTTCCGGAATGTTCCACGTCTTACCGGTAATAAATGCTCCTTCTACACGATTATGAGCACAGTAATTTCGTACACTGCGTTCCGATATATTCCATTTCTCTGCCATTTCGGCAACTGAAACATACTGCATCCATATTCCTCCGCTTATCTAACGCTAAATCAATTTACACCTTTGTATCTGTCAAATCTTCCGTCTTAAACACATAATAACCTTCATAGTAATAACTGTGATCGATTCCTTTCATATAAATTTTTCGATCATTTACATTGTCCGTAAGGGCATTTTTCAGAAGAAACTTTATTTCGATATCTTTGATAGGGCTTCGTTCCATGGCAAGCAGATAATCCTCTTTATCCACCTTGCTCCAGTCAACCACATATCCTATTTCTTTTTTTAACATCAGATCAAGCCATATCCTCGTGCTTCTCCCATTTCCCTCTCGGAACGGATGCGCCACATTCATTTCTACATATTTTTCGACAATTTCATCAAAAGTTGACTGTGGCATTTTGTCTATACTCTGTAACGCTGCTTCCAAATACATCAGCGGAGCAAATCTAAAATTTCCTTTTGAAATATTGACCTTTCGTAATTTACCGGAAAAATCATAAATCTCATCAAAAAGATATTGATGAATCATCGCAAGACTTTGATAAGTCCCTGGTTCTAATGTCTCAAAAAAGCCACTTTCAAACATTTCAAGAGCTTTTTGCTTACTGATTTTTTCTTCCATTCTTGCTAATTCTGTAGAATCTGTAATACCTAATTTATTTTCAAGCATAGCTTACCTCACATTCTTCATGCGATCACTTTTCCAGTCACAAATCTATCGTTATAAGTATACCACAACATCGGCAATAAATCCAATTTATTATAAGATATCTTGCTTTTATTTTGCCGTATTTAATGATTCTTTCTTTCTCTTAGATGTTGGTAAATAAAATATCCTATAACAGACTCATCTTCTTATAGGTTATCTTTTTCTTTTTATCAAATCATCTATCCAATTTGCATTTTTTGAACCCAAACAGAAAGCAGTATAAAATTATTCCCACAAAGATTGAATAGCACAATGTTTCAATCTCTGCGGGAATATATTTTCCACTCACTTTACACTATTATTCAGCTGTAATCAAACCATCTTCATCCCAAAGGTCATGCCAGTCCTTTGCATTTTCCCACAAAAACACATGACCTTTAACTAATCTGTTTCCACGCTCCAAAGTTGACATTATTGCCATCTCTTCGTCGGACAGCGGATCTTCTGTCATACATTTTAAATTTGCAGCATAATTGTGTACTGAAAATGGAATCGGCACCTGCCCATTTTGATGTGCCCATTTCAGTGCAACAATTGCTGGATGCACATCATGTGCCTTTGCAATCGTCTGTATTTCCAACATCTCCAAATCCGAGATATCTTCTTCCATAATATCTCTCTCTGGTCTTCTTGGCGAACCAATTGGCATATATCCGATTGGCAGGATATTGCGCATCTCCAAATATTCTTGAATCTCTCTTTGCTGAAATGTCGGATGCATCTCAATCTCTGCCGCTGCTGGTTTGATTTTCATCAGCGGCAAGACTGCATCCATTTTAGGAATCGTCATATTAGAAATTCCTATATGCTTAATTATACCTTTCTCTACCAATTCCTCACACTGACGATATGTATCCATAAATTCTTCTACACTAAAGGGTTTTGAATCTGGATTTCTTGAATCAACATCACATCCTGGTGCATGATAATTTGGAAATGGCCAATGAATAAAATACATGTCAAGATAATCACATTTTAAATCCGATATACTTTTGAGACATGCTTTTTCTACATCTCTATGCATATCATTCCATACTTTTGACATTACAAACAAATCTTTTCGCTCCACAATTCTTTCATCAAATGCTTTCTGAAACACTTGTCCAATCTGATCTTCGTTTCCATAACAAGCTGCACAGTCAAACAGGCGATATCCACAGTCAATCGCACCTAAAACCGCATCCGATACTTCTTTGGGACTAACACGGTCAGATCCAAATGTTCCCATTCCAATGCACGGAATTTCTACTCCTGTATAAAGCTTCTTTTTCGGCACAATTACCGGATCAATAAATTTGTTCATTGTTATATCCATTCCTTTCGCTTCGCTCAGGCACAAAACGTAATGAAAATGTTTCCCTGAGCTTATTTTTTCTTTATAATTCTTCTTGTAGGGAACTCGGTATACTACAAATCACG